>JBCBMY010000001.1:0-562148 GCA_039822045.1 Pseudomonadota bacterium
GGGGGCGGGGGCCCGGCGTTGGGGCCTGGGGCGGGGGGCTGTCTGCCCCCCACGCCTGCGGCGCCCCCCCGAGAGTATTTCGATCAAGATGATGGAGCCAGCATGTCTCAGGTGAAGGTCGGGAAGGGCGGCTGGATCGGCGGCGGGCTGGCCGTTCTGTTGGCTCTCGCGGCGTTTCCCTTCGCGCGCTATGCGGCCGAACTGGGCTGGGCCGGGCTTTGGGCCGACCTCTGGCCCGAGAGCCGGTTCGACCCGCCCGGCGTGGCCATGAGCGCCGCGATCTTCCTGCACATGGTCGCCGGCGGGATCATCACGGTGCTGGCGCCGCTGCAGCTTGTCCGGCCCCTCCGACGCCGGTGGCCGTTCGTGCATCGCTGGTCCGGTCGGGCGATCGTCACGCTGGCGCTGCTCACCGCGCTTGCGGGGCTCGGCTGGATCGCCACGCAGGGCACCATCGGCGGCCCGCTGATGAGTGCGGGCTTCGCGCTCTACGGTGCCTTGATGGCGCTCGCCGCCGTCCAGACGTTCCGCTTTGCTCGGGCGGGAGAGATCTCGCGCCACCGGGCATGGGCGCTCCGCCTCTTCGTGTTGGCCATCGCCTCGTGGCTCTACCGGGTGCATTACGGGATCTGGTATGCGGCCACCGGCGGGGTCGCTTCCAACGAGGCCTTTACCGGCGCCTTCGACCGGGTGCAGACGCTGGCCTTCTTCCTGCCCTATCTGGTGCTGGTCGAGCTGTGGCTCCTGGCTGAGCGCCGGCGCATCAGGCGGGCGGCCCGCTAGGCCAGCGCCGCCTGGCTCTCGGCAAAGGCCACGAGCCGGTCCAACGCCGCGCGCAGCACGTCGTCGTCCGCCGTCAGGCTCAGCCTGATATGGCCTGCACCGCCGGCGCCGAAGCTTTCGCCGGGCATCACGGCGATCCGCTCCTGCGCCAGTAGGCCCTCGGCGAACGAGATGCCCGACATGCCTGTTCCACGGACATCGACGAAGCCGTACATCGCGCCCGCAATCGGGGGCGC
This sequence comes from Pseudomonadota bacterium, assembly GCA_039822045.1. Taxonomy (GTDB): domain Bacteria; phylum Pseudomonadota; class Alphaproteobacteria; order Rhodobacterales; family Rhodobacteraceae; genus HLUCCA09. The sequence continues at coordinate 1,020 of JBCBMY010000001.1, forward strand.
GCGCAGAACCGGCGTCGCAGCCAGCGCCTCGGCGAGCAGGGCGCGCCGCCGTGCAAACGGAGCCGCGACCTCGGCCTCGAGCGCCAGCCCGCCCTCGGTGAGCGCCCAGAGCGCCCCGGCCTGCAGATAGCCGGGCAATCCATAGGTCGTGTGGGTCATCAGTTTGATGAGCGCGGCAATCGCGTCCTCGGGGCCGACGAGCCACCCGATCCGGCTGCCGGTCATGGCAAAGCTCTTCGACATCGAGCCCGCCACGAGCACCCGATCGGCCATGCCGGGCAGGGCGCGCGGGCTCAGATGCGCGCCGTCCCAGACCTGCCCGTCATAGACCTCGTCGGAGATGAGGAGCAGATCCGCCTCGAGACAGACCCGCGCCAGCCCGTCGAGCGCCTGGCGGCTGTAGACGGCGCCTGTCGGGTTGTTCGGCGTGTTGATCAGAAGCGATCGGGCGCCGGTCGCGCGCGCCGCAGCCGCAACCGCCTCGGGCTCGGGGGCAAAGCCATGGTCGGCCCGGGTCGGCACGGCCACGGCCCGACCGCCGGCCGCGCGAACCGTTCCCGGGTAGGTCGCATAGAACGGGTCGAGATAGAGGCCGGTCTGGCCGGGCTCGAGTGCCAGCATATGGGCGGCAAAGAGGGCCGCCTGGCCGCCGGCGGTGATCAGCACGTTGTCGGGCCCGGTTGCCACGCCGGTGCGCGCCGCGACCCAGGCGGCGACCGCCTCACGGAGCGCCGGGAGGCCCGGCACCGGCGCATAGCCCAGAAGATCGCCGCGCCGTGCCGCCCTGTCGATGGCATCGAGTATGGGGGCCGGCGTCGGCCGGTCATGCTCCCCGATGGCGAGCATCGTCACCTGCGCGCCCGCCGCCTGCATCGTCCGCGCGCGATAGTAGACGGCCCAGCCGTCATCGCCCCCGGGCACCACATGATTCAATCGATCCGATATCCGCATGGGCCGACAGGGCCTCGTCGGCCGCGCCTTGTCAATCGGTGCCGTGAAGGCCCGGCGCGACGGACGTGGGTTGCCTGTCGCCCAGGGGGTTGGCGGGCCGTGCGATTCGGGGTAGAGCACCTTCATGCACAGATCGACCACCATCATCGGCATCTGCATTCCCCGCTGACAACGTCAGGCGGGCCGGTTCCTTTACCCAACAATTTCGAACCCTTCGCCCGCCTCGGCGTCGCTGCGGGCAGTGCGCGAAGGAGAACGACATGGCCGAGATCCGGCTCTGGAACAGCAAGACCAAGGCGCGCGAGGCGCTTGAACCGCTTGTCAATCCTGACCGCGGGGTGGGCCTCTATGTCTGTGGGCCGACGGTGTATGACCGCGCGCATCTGGGCAATGCACGCCCCGCGATCGTGTTCGACGTGCTGTTTCGTCTGCTGAACGAGGCCTACGGGGCGGCGAACGTCACCTATGTGCGCAACCTCACGGATGTCGAAGACAAGATCAACGCGCGCGCCGCCGAGACGGGGCGGACGATTGCGGACATCACCGAGGAGACGATCGGCTGGTGGCACGAGGATATGGCCGCCCTTGGCGTCTTGCCGCCCAGCCATGAGCCGCGGGCCACGGGCTATATCGACGAGATGATCGCGATGATCGAGGCACTGATCGAACGTGGTCACGCCTATGCGGCCGACGGGCATGTCCTGTTTTCGGTGGCGAGCTATCCCGATTACGGGGCGCTTTCGGGCCGCTCGGTGGAGGACATGATCGCGGGCGCGCGGGTCGAGGTCGCGCCCTACAAGCGCGACCCGATGGATTTCGTGCTCTGGAAGCCGTCGGTCGGCGCGGATCCCGGCTGGGAGAGCCCCTGGGGCTTTGGCCGGCCGGGCTGGCATATCGAGTGCTCGGCCATGAGCCGCGCGCTCCTCGGCGCGAGCTTCGACATCCATGGGGGCGGCAACGATCTGCAGTTCCCCCATCACGAGAACGAGGTCGCGCAGTCGAGATGCGCCCATCCCGAGGGCGGGTTCGCCCGGATCTGGATGCACAACGAGATGCTGCAGGTCGGCGGCAAGAAGATGTCGAAATCGCTCGGCAACTTCTTCACCGTCCGCGATCTGCTGGATCAGGGCGTGCCGGGCGAGGTGATCCGCTTCGTGTTTCTGTCGACTCATTACCGCAAGCCGATGGACTGGACGGTGGAGAAGGCGGCGCAAGCGACCACGACGCTTCGCAAGTGGCGTGCGCTCACGGAGGGCATCGAACCCTCCGCGCGCGCCGCGCCCGCCGTCGCCGATGCGCTGGCCGATGACCTGAACAGCCCGGGCGCGATCGCCGAACTCCACCGTCTGGCGCAGGACGGAGAGCGGGCTGTGCTTTTGGCATCGGCGCGGCTCCTGGGTCTACTGACGCCCGAGCTTGGCGGGTGGGAGGCCGCGCCGGGCGGGGCCGAGACGCGGCTTCGGGCCATCGGCACCCAGCTGGCGGAGTTGCGCGAGGCTGCAATGGCGTCGAAGGATTTCTCGGAGGTCGACCGCGTGAAGGCCGCGCTCATTGCGGCCGGGGTCGAGGTGCGCATGTCGAAAGCCGGGGTGGAGCTCGTTCCGGGCGCGGGCTTCGACGTCGCCATGCTGGAGGCGGTGGAATGAGTGCGACGGACGGGCGCGAGCGGCTTTGGCTCTACGACACGACGCTGCGCGACGGGCAGCAGACCCAGGGCGTCCAGTTCAGCCTGGAGGAGAAGCGCCAGATCGCGGCGATGCTCGATGCCCTTGGCGTCGACTACATCGAAGGGGGCTGGCCGGGCGCCAACCCGACCGACAGCGCCTTTTTCGATCAGGCGCCCGCGCTCTCGACCGCGCGTCTGACGGCTTTCGGGATGACCAAGCGCGCCGGGCGCTCGGCGGAGAACGACGATGTGCTCGCGGCGGTCGTGAATGCGGGAACGCCGGCGGTGTGTCTGGTCGGCAAGACCCATCCCTTCCACGTGGAGACCGCGCTTGGGATCAGTCGCAACGAGAACCTCGACGCGATTCGCGACAGCGTCGCCCATCTCGTTTCGCTCGGTCGCGAGGCGCTCTTTGATGCCGAGCACTTTTTCGACGGCTACGCCGCCGATCCGCCTTATGCGCTGGACTGTCTTGGCGCCGCCCACGATGCGGGCGCGCGCTGGGTTGTTCTTTGCGACACCAATGGCGGGCGGCTGCCCGACGAGATCGGGCGCGCGGTGTCGAACGTGATCGCGGCGGGTATTCCCGGCGACCGGCTGGGCATCCACACCCACAACGACACCGAGATGGCCGTGGCCGGCACGCTTGCGGCGGTCTTGGCAGGGGCGCGCCAGATCCAGGGCACGCTCAACGGTCTTGGCGAGCGCTGCGGAAACGCAAATCTCACGGCGCTCATCCCGACGCTCTTGCTCAAAGAGCCGTTCGCGAGCCGCTTCCAGACCGGCGTCGGCCGCGAGGCGCTGGCGCATCTGACCCGCACGGCGCGCCAGCTCGACGACATCCTCAACCGGGTGCCGCTGAAGTCGGCGGCCTATGTCGGGGCCTCGGCCTTTGCCCATAAGGCCGGCCTGCACGCCTCCGCGATTGTGAAGGACCCGACGACCTACGAGCACATCGACCCGGCCCGCGTCGGCAACACCCGCATCGTTCCGATGTCGAACCAGGCGGGCCAGTCGAACCTGCGCCGCCGCCTGTCGGAGGCGGGGATCGATGTGCCGAAGGGCGATCCACGCCTCGCGGGCCTCCTTGGCGCCGTCAAGGCGCGCGAGGCCGAGGGCTATGCCTACGATACCGCGCAGGCGAGCTTTGAGATCCTGGCCCGGCGTGAGCTTGGCCTGATGGAGGAGTTCTTCGAGGTCAAGCGCTACCGGGTCACGGTCGAGCGCCGCAAGAACAAGTATAACCGGACGGTCAGCCTGTCCGAGGCTGTCGTCGTCGTGAAGATCGGCGGCGAGAAGAAGCTCTCTGTCAGCGAGTCGATGGACGAGGCGGGTCAGGATCGCGGCCCCGTCAATGCGCTGGCCAAGGCGCTGGCCAAGGATCTCGGCCCCTACCAGCCCGTGATCGAAGACATAAGGCTCGTCGACTTCAAGGTGCGCATCACCGATGGCGGCACCGAGGCCGTGACCCGAGTGATCATCGACAGCGAGGACGGCGAGGGGCGGCGCTGGCAGACGGTCGGCGTCTCGGCCAACATCGTCGATGCGAGCTTCGAGGCGCTCACCGACGCGATCCGCTGGAAGCTGGTCCGCGACGGGGCCGCGGCACTGAAGCCCGCCGCCGAGTGATGGTCGGGCCGGCGCCTGGAACGCCGAGCCGGGCCGATCCCGTGGCCGCCTGCGCCGCGCTCGTCGCCAGCGGCGATCCCGACCGGTTCCTGGCCACAATGACGGCGCCAGTTTCGGCCCGGGCGGTTCTCTTCCCGATCTACGCCTTCAACCTCGAGGTTGCGCGCGCGCCCTGGGTCTCGCCAGAGCCGATGATCGGCGAGATGCGCCTGCAATGGTGGCGCGACGTTCTGGCCGAGATCGGACGGGGCGACCCGCCCCGCGCCCATGAAGTTGCGGCCCCGCTGGCGGAGGTCGCGCGCCGGACGCCCATGCCGCTCAAGGCGCTTGACGCCCTGGTCGAGCACCACCGGGCGGTGCTTGAGACCACGCCCTTAGCCGATACCGAGGCCCTCGACGCCTTCCTCGCGGCCACTGGCGGGGGTCTCATGTGGAGCGCGGCGGCCGCCCTCGGCGCATCCGAGGATGCAGCGCCCTCCATCCGGTCCCTCGGCTGGGCGGCCGGCCTTGCAAGCTGGTTGCGGGCCATCCCCGAGCTTGAGGCCCGTGGCCGCCAACCCCTGCCGGACGGACGTTCTGAAACGGTTGCAAAGCTCGCGCGCCTGGGCCTGGCCCGGCTCGATGAGGCGCGCGGCCCGATGCCTGTCGCCATCCGCCCGGCGCTGAGGGCCGGCTGGCGAACCCGCACCACGTTGCGTCAGGCGGCCCGAGACCCCTCCGCCGTGGCCGAAGGGCGGTTGGGCGAGAGCGAGTTCGCGCGTCGCGCCAGCCTGACCTTCAAAGCCCTGACCGGTCGGTGGTAGGCGCGACGCAAAAGTCTTGGTCCAAGACTTTTGCAAGTTCCTTGTTCCAAGGAACTTGCCGTCGGACCGCATCACAAGGTGCGCTCCAATCAGGCCAACGGGTCTCTGCGCCGTCTGATCCCATGCGGCTCTGAGCAATCCTCGGCCATCGGGGCATCAGGCCGTTTTGGGGCGCAGAGACATCCAGATCAGCGCGCCCCCGGCGAGGGCAAGAAACGGGGCCATCGCGATGTTGACCGCCGACCAGCCCGCCACCGCGTCGCCCCCCGAGCAGTTCATCAACCCGCCCGATGCGAGCGAGGCGACGGTCACGCAGCCGAACACCAGCGCGTCGTTCATCCCCTGCACGCGACCTTGCTCTTGCGGCGTGTGGGCCGACGCGAGCATCGTTGTCGCGCCGATAAAGGCGAAGTTCCAACCGATACCAAGCAGGATCAGCGCACCGAAGAAATTCGCCAGATCCACGCCCTGCAAAGCCACCGCCCCGGCGCCCGCCAGGATCAAAAGACCGGCCCACACGATCCGCTCCACCCCGAACCGGGCGATCAGGTGACCCGTGAAAAACGAGGGCGCAAACATCGCCACCACGTGGGCCGACACCACCCAGCCCGCCGTCTCGGTTGCGAATCCGCACCCCACGACGGCCAGCGGGGCCGACGTCATCACAAGGTTCATCAGCGCATAGGCGACCATCCCGCAGATCACCGCCACCGCGATCCGCGGCTCCGACAACAGCTCCCGGCGCGACCGTCCCCCCGCCGTGCCGGTCTGGGGCGGCGGCGGTTTTGGAATGTCGAGCAGGAAGAACAGGAAGAGACCCGCGAGGTTGATCACGGCGACCACCAGATACGTGCCAACGAACGGCACGGCGACGGCATCGACCATCGATGTCCCGAGAACGGGGCCGATCAGGGCTGACAGCAGGCCGCCGGCCATTACATAGCTGATCGCACGGGGCCGGTAGCTTTCCGACGCAGTATCGGCCGCGGCGAAGCGATAGAACCCCTGGGCCGACATATAGACACCCGTCAGATACGAGCCGGCCAGGAACATCAGGAAGTCCCCGGTCCAGAGCCCGAGCGCTCCCAAAAGCGCTCCGGCCGCGCCGCCGAGCGCGCCCACGATGAAGCCCGCCGTCCGCCCGAACCGCTGCATCAGCATCGACAGCCACGGTGCCGTCGTCATCGAGCCGAACACGATCAGCGAGATCGGCATGGTGGCAAAACACGGGTTCGGCGCCAGCATCCCGCCGGCCAGCCCGCCGACGGTAAAGATCATCGGCATCTGCGCCCCGAGGATCGCCTGCGCAGCCACCAGCACCGCCACGTTCCGGCGGGCGGTTTTGTCCCTGTCCGCGCCGCGCGCGGGGTCAAGATCGGCGGTTGCGGTCATCCTCGCCCTCTAGCGCGGGGCGGGTGCCGCCACAAGTGGACGCGCTGTCCCGACGCGCGCCCGCCGCTCAGCCAGCCGCTCAGCCCGATGCACAGCCTGGTGCTTGGCCCGACGCTCAGGCGCCGCGGCGGAAGGTGAGGGTCATCAGGCGGTCCGGCACCGGCGTCCCGGTGGGCAAGAGCGCCCGGTCCCAGCCGGCATCGAACCGCTCCGTCAGCACCAGCGCCCCCTGGCGCGGCAGGGTCAGGTGCCAGGCGCCCTGGGCCTCGCGACGGCGAAACTGCATCGGCAGGTCGCCCAGAAGCGCCACCGTCGCAACAACCCGGCCCTCGCCGCGGCGCAGGTCCGGCACGGCGCCCGCCGAGAAATCCCGCACCACAAGGTGATCGGGCGCCAGATCGAACGGTGCGAGCACGTGGAGCCGACTCACGATCGGCGCGGCCCAGTCGGGCAGGGGGCCGAGAAAGCGCTCGGGCGTGCCGACATCGTCATGCGTGCGCGGCCGCCACCAGCCGAACTGCTGCGCCCGGTGTCCGGCGGCATCTTCCTGCCACGCGCCAGCGCTCAACGCCTCCACGAGGCGATCCTCGAGGCAATCGCTAATCAGGTCGGGGATGAGCCTCACCCCCTGTGGGAGCGCATCGAACGCCATGACAGGCCTTCCTTTCACGGCCAACCTACCATAGCCCTTGGTCCGTTGAAACAGGTGAGCGGGCATGACCCAAACCTCTGATCAGACCCGCACACCGACGGCCGAAGCGCCAGGCCCGTCAGACCCACGCGCCGCGCCCCGGCCCAGGCTCGCGCAGACCGAGATCACCGGCCGGCTGATCCACGGCGACACGTGCGTCGCAGAGGGCGCCGAATGGCTCGTCCGGGCCGAGCCCCGTTTCGCCCACGCCCTTGATCTCACCGGCCCGCTCCCCCTGCGGCTCCGCCCCGACGGGTTTGCCTCACTCCTGTCGGCCATCGTGTCGCAGCAGGTCTCGGTGGCCTCGGCCGACGCGATCTGGGGCCGGCTTACCGGGGCAGGCCTGACCGATGCCGCGCCCGTTGCCTCCGCCGATGACGACGCCCTGCGCGCCTGCGGCCTGTCGCGCCAGAAGATCCGCTATGCCCGCGCCCTGGCCGAGGCCGGGCTCGACTATCCGGCCCTCCGCGCCGCGCCCGAGGACGAGGTGATCGAGACCCTGACGGCGATCCCTGGCATCGGGCAGTGGACGGCCGAGATCTATGCGATGTTCTCGCTCGCGCGGGCCGATGTGTTCGCGCCGGGCGATCTCGCGCTGCAGGAGGCGGCGCGGCGCCTCTTCGATCTCGAGGACCGGCCCCGCGAAAAGGCCCTGCGCGAGATGGCCGAGGCCTGGTCGCCCTGGCGTGCGGTTGCGGCCCGGCTCCTCTGGGCCTACTTCCGGGTCGAAACATCGCGCGAGGGGATCCGATGATACGCAAGCTCGAGGCCGGCCGCCGCGGCCCCGCTCAGGGAGAGGCGCGCCAGGCGTTGGTCCTGGTCCACGGCTACGGTGCCGATGGCAACGACCTGCTGGGCCTGGCAGATCCGCTCGCGCCGCACTTGCCCGACACGGTCTTTCTCGCCCCCGACGCGCCAGAGCCCTCCGCCGCCGCACCGATGGGCCGGCAATGGTTTCCGATCCCCTGGATCGACGGCTCGTCGGAGGTTGTCGCGATGGAGGGCCTCGCCCGCGCCGCCGACGACCTCGACGCCTTCCTCGACGAGACGCTCGCGGCCGAAGGCCTGACGCCCGACCGTTTGGCTCTTCTCGGCTTCTCCCAGGGCACGATGATGAGCCTCCACGTGGCCCCGCGCCGGGCCGACCCGATTGCGGGCATCGCCGCCTTCTCGGGTCGGCTCCTGCAGCCCGAGCGCCTCGACGAGGTCGTGTCGAAGCCGCCCGTCCTTCTCCTCCATGGCGACCGGGACGATGTCGTGCCCTATGACAGCATGGCGCATGCCGCCGAGCATCTGACGGCCGCTGGCTTCGAGACCTACACCTACACGATGCAGGGCACCCCCCACGGCATCGCGCCCGACGGGCTTGGCCAGGCCGTGGCCTTCCTGCGCCAGTGCTTCAAGATGACCGGCTAAGACCTTACGGCGCCGGGAGAATCCAGAGACGAACGCCTAGAGGTCCAGGTCGATCCAGACCGGCACATGATCCGAAGGCTTCTCGCGGCCACGCACCTCGCGGTCGATCCCGGCATCGGTCATCAGGTCGGCGGCCTGCGGCGTCAGGAGCAGGTGGTCGATCCGGATCCCGTCATTCCGATCCCACGCGCCGGCCTGGTAATCCCAGAAAGAGTAATGCCCCGGCCCCTGCCTGCGGGCACGAAACGCCTCGGTGAAGCCCAGATGCAGGATCTCGCGGAACGCGCGCCGGCTCTCGGGCCGCGCCAGCGCGTCCTCCTGCCAGACCTCGGGCCGGGCGGCATCCTCGTCCTGCGGGATGACGTTGTAGTCGCCCGCCATCACCGCCGGCATCTCGGTGGCCAGCAACGCCGCGGCCCGCGTCTTCAATCGCGCCATCCAGGCGAGCTTGTAGTCGAACTTCGGCCCCGGCGCCGGGTTGCCGTTCGGCAGATAGAGCCCGCAGAGCCGCACCGCGCCCCTGTCGCCCGACACGGTCGCCTCGATCCAGCGCGCCTGCTCATCGCTCTCGTCGCCGGGCAGGCCGCGGCTCACATCCTCCAGGGGCAGCTTCGACAGGATCGCGACCCCGTTGAAGCCCTTTTGCCCGTGGGTCGCCACGTTGTAGCCCCGCTCCTCGAACAGCTCGCCCGGAAAGCCCTCGTCGACGCTTTTGATCTCCTGGAGCAGCGCCACATCGGGCTTGGCCTCATCGAGCCACGCACACAGCGCCGCATGCCGCGCCTTGATCCCGTTGATGTTGAACGTGGCGATCCGCATGCCATCCCCCTGTCCGCGCCAGACCTTTCTGCTACTCCGGAACGGCGCGACCGTCGAGCCATGCTGTGCCCACCCTCCGCGCCCCGACCGCGCCGCATGGCGAGTGTTGCCCGGGTCCACCTTGTCTCGCGCGTGCCCTCCCACACGTAAAACGTGAGCCATGCGTGAGAAGTGCTCACCAAATCTGTCGACCGCCTGACGTTACGTCGACTTGGGTCAGCGCTGTGGATAGTCTGGTGAAAGTTACGAAAACACATGGAGTTGCCCCATGGAGTTCGTGCATCGCTTTCGCATTGGACCGATGTCTGCCCGGCGCCGCCTTCGAAATTCGACCCACATCGGCAGCGCGCTGACCCTCCTTCTGGCGTCTGTGGCGTGGCTTGCCCCCGCGTCTCCCGCCGAGGCCCGCTTCACCGAATGCCGCGATCTGGTCGAAGTGGTCGACCCGGCCGAACAACGCGTGCGCTGGAGCATCGGGTCCCTGTTCGACGGCGCGTTCCGCATTGAGGCCGAAGAAGTGACGGCCGAGGCTCCCCAGGAGGAATACCTCTTCACCCACCGCGCGGGTGTCTTCTTCAAGGCAAGCTGCTCCGACGACGCGCTCGAAGAGCAGGAGATGTATCCTATCGGCGTGGTCGTCCGGAAACTCGAGGAGGTGCGCCTGCCCGCCGCGGGTGACGCGCTCGCGATGGTGGTGCTCACGGAATACGGCCAGCAGAAGATCGTGCTCGCCCGCGATGTCAGCCCGATCGAGCCCGACCGCGCCTACCTTTTCTCCGACCATGCCGGGGTCGCGTGGATCTGCCGCGACACCAGCCCGTGCCCCGGCTGGGGTGAGGAGGTCTGCGCCGGCTCCGGGCCCGACGCGCCCTGCCGTTTCTCGCTGAACCCGTTCTATGGCTACGCCTATGCCGACCTGACCGATGCCGGCGTGCAAGAGGTGCTCGAGCGCTACACCCGCGTGCGCGCCGGCGACGTGGTCGAGGGCGATTTCTGCACGCCGCTCGAAGTGCGCCCGATGCGGCCCGGCGGCGAAGCACACATGCCCTACGGCACCGACTGGCTGTCGCTCTGCCGCGCCCGCAGCGGTGACGGGGTCTCGGTTGGCGGTCTGCGCGTTGTCGACGCCGCCGGAGTACGTGCCCTCTTCGACGAGCGTGTCGTCGGCGCGTTCTTCCGCCGGCCCGTGCCCGAGGGGATCGAGCGCGCCATTCGGGCGGAATTCGGGGATGTCGCAGCCATCGCGCTGAAGGATTGCGACGAAGAGATCGCCAATGTCGGCTCCTGGACGCTCGGCGCCTCCCTCGGGGCCAAGCTTGATGCCGGCTGGCTCGAGTTTGCCCTCGGCGTCGATCATGAGCATGAGGCCACCGTCAGCCGGACGCTCCGCAAGGAAGAGCTGATCCGCTTTACCAGCTACTATGTGATGGAGCGCGGCGACGACCAACTCCTGAGCGAGGGCAAGCGCTTCGGCATCCTGATGAAGTCCGATTGCGAGGGCTCGGTGGCCGCAACGGCGAAGTCTATCGTTCTCTATTACGACGGGTTGCGCGACGGTCGGACCGAGATCCTTGCCCGCCGAGCACCGTTCGAGTTGGCCGCCGAGGAAGCGGGCGAGGACGTCGCGAGTGCCCTGCAGCAGACCTACTTCGCCGACTGGCGCGAGCGCTCGCTCAGCCCCATCGAAGGGGTGCCCGACAACCTGCGCTTCGGCCAGTTCTGGGAGATCACCGATTATCTCAGCTACTTTTTGTGGCGCGACACCTTGCGGACCTTCGTCGCTACGGATCGCGGCGATCTCGGCAAGTTCGTCCGCGCCCAGCCGACTCAGGCCGAGCAAGTCGCCGCGCGGGACTTCTTCGCGCATCTCCTGCTGACTGCGGCGTTCTTCCACGAAACCCCCGATGTGCGTGTGCAGGAGTAGCCCGATGCGAGTCCTCTTCCTGGTCCTGATGCTTCTGCCGCTCGCCGGGGCGGCGGCGCAATCTGGCCCCGGCAGGTCTGGCGCGGCGCCAACCGGCTTGTGTCTCACCGCGCAGACATGCTGCTGCACGATGGACAACGGCGTCCGCTGTTGTGGTCCGTCCGGCAATTGCAATGGCGGCGCGATCTCGGGCTGTCCCTGCCGGGCCACCGCCGACGGCTGACCTCGGTCGTAAATGCAGGCGGGTGGCGAAAAGCTTACGCAACGACGCTCCGGGCCAGGTGGCGCATGCGGGATCGACTCACGTCGGGTCGCGCGGAAACGCGTTGCCTCGACTGTGTCGGAGCGCACGGTGCAAAGCCAAGACTCATATGAAAGTCATATGGTTCTCATATACTTCTCACATGCGAGTCATATGAAATTCATACGGAATTCATATGCGCCGCAAGGCGCAGAAACAATCGGCCCCGTCTGTTCTCAGATCGAGAACGACGTGCCGCAGCCGCAGCTTGATGTGGCATTCGGATTGTCGATCACGAACCGCGCACCGATGAGCTCTTCCGAGAAATCGATTGTGGCGTTCTCCAGAAACGGCAGGGAGACCTCGTCCACCACCACCTTCTGGCCCTCGCCCTCGAGCACCAGATCGTCCTGAGCTGGCGCGTCGAGCGTGATCTCATACTCGAAGCCGGAACAGCCTCCGCCCTTAACCGCCACGCGCAACGCCTGCGGGGCGGCATCAATTTCGGCGAGCCGGGCAAAGGCGCGCGGTGTCACCTTGGGCGGCAAAGTCATGGTCAAGGTCATGGGGGTCCCCCCGTCGCGTTTCTCGGTTGGCTCAGATATATGGGGTCGGAGCGAATGCAGCAAGGCGGGCCATGTCTCTTCCCTTCGTGCCAGTCGGGCCGGTTCTGGCCCCTTATGCCTGCCGCCCCGAGGCAAGCCGCGGGCGGCTCCATCCCGAAGACGAACCGGAGTTTCGCTCTCCGTTTCAGCGGGATAGAGACCGGATCATCCATTCCACCGCGTTTCGCCGGCTGAAGCACAAGACCCAGGTGTTCGTCGAGCATGAAGGCGACCATTATCGCACGCGGTTAACCCACTCGATCGAGGTGGCGCAGGTTGCGCGCACGATCGCGGGCGCGCTGGGCCTCTGCCAGGAACTGACCGAGGCGGTGGCGCTCGCCCACGATCTGGGCCACACGCCCTTCGGCCATACCGGCGAGGACGCGCTGCACGACCTCATGGCGCCGCATGGCGGGTTCGACCACAACGCACAGGCAATCCGGATCGTGACGTCGCTCGAGCGCCATTACGCGGCTTTCGACGGGTTGAACCTCACGTGGGAAACCCTTGAAGGCATTGCCAAACACAATGGTCCCGTGACTGGCGCGCTGCCCTATGGGCTGGCGGAGTACAACGCGGTGCATGACCTCGAACTCGACACCCATGCCAGCGCCGAAGCGCAGGCGGCCGCGGTGTCGGATGACATCGCCTATAACAATCACGACCTGCATGACGGGCTGCGCGCAGGCCTCTTCTCGGACGCCGACATCGCCGCGCTGCCCATTGTCGGGCCGGCCTACGCCGCCGTCGATGCACGCTGGCCCGAGCTGGCGCACAAGCGGCGGCGGCACGAGGCGCTGCGCCGGGTCTTTGGGGCTATGGTGGGCGATGTGATCGACACAGCCCGTGCCACACTGGCCAATGCGGCCCCGGACACGCCGGACGACGTGCGCCGCCTCGGCCGTGCAGTTATCGCGTTCTCCGATGGCGTATGGGCCGAGATTGAAGAGATTAGGGCATTTCTGTTCAGCCGGATGTACCGCGCTCCTCGTGTGATGGATGAGCGGTCTCAAGTCACCCGCGTCATCACGGATCTGTTCCCGCTCTACATGCGCCGGCCCAACCTGATGCCGGCGGCTTGGCAGCCCGAAATCGCCGCTGCGGCGGGCCAGACTGCGCTCGCTCGGATCGTGGCCGACTATATCGCCGGCATGACCGACCGTTTCGCGCTTCAGGCCCATGCCCGCCTGCTTGGAGACCGCGCGGAGGCGTAGGGCCGACAGAACCATGCCCGCCCAGCACGGCCGGCACGGGGCACCACGGTTGACCGCACGGCCCCCGGTGATAGAGACGCCCGGGCTTCCAGACACCTACGCATCCAGCCGGGGCACGCCATGAACCTCTATGCCGACATCCGCTCGCTCGTGATCGACGTGCTAGAGGCGTTGGCGCGCGAGGGCGCCCTGCCAACCGGTCTCGACCTGGGAAACGTCACGGTCGAGCCGCCGCGGGACGCCGCCCATGGCGACATGGCCACGAACGCGGCGATGGTGCTGGCCAAGACGGCTGGCCAGAAACCGCGCGACATCGCCGACGCGCTCGCACCCCGGCTTGCCGAGGACCCACGTGTTGAGACGGCCGATGTGGCCGGGCCCGGCTTCATCAATCTGCGGCTTGCGCAGGGCGCCTGGCAACAGGTTGTGCGGAGCGCGCTTGAGATGGGCGACAGCTTCGGGCGGTCTGCGATGGGCGAGGGCAAACGGGTGAACGTGGAATATGTCTCGGCGAACCCGACCGGCCCCCTCCATGTTGGCCACACGCGTGGTGCAGTCGTCGGCGACGCCCTGGCCAGCCTTCTGGCCTTTGCCGGCTACGAGGTGACGCGCGAATACTACATCAACGACGGCGGTGCACAGGTCGATACGCTGGCCCGGTCGGTCTATCTACGGTATCTTGAGGCCCATGGGCAGGAGGTCGCCTTTCCGGAGGGCACCTATCCTGGCGACTATCTCGTGCCGGTCGGTGCGGCGCTGAAGGACAAGGTTGGCGATGCCTATGTCGGCCGGGGTGAGGATGTCTGGCTGGCTGACGTGCGGGTGTTTGCGACCGACGCAATGATGGATCTGATCCGGGCCGATCTGGCGCGCTTGGGCGTTCGGATGGATCAGTTCTTCTCCGAAAAGTCGCTCTATGGCACGGGGCGGATCGAGGCGGCGCTGGAGAACCTGGCGACGAAGGGTCTGCTTTATGAGGGCGTCCTGGAGCCACCCAAGGGCAAGGTGCCCGAGGATTGGGAGCCGCGCGAGCAGATGCTTTTCCGTTCGACCGCCCATGGCGACGATGTCGACCGGCCGGTGAAGAAATCGGACGGGGCCTGGACCTACTTCGCCCCCGACATTGCCTATCATTTCGACAAGGTCGAGCGGGGCTATGACTGGCTGATCGACGTGCTCGGGGCCGACCATGGCGGCTATGTCAAACGGATGAAGGCGGCGGTAAGCGCGCTGAGCGACGGGCAGGTGCCGCTGGATATCCGGCTGACGCAGCTTGTGAAGCTCTACAAGGGCGGCCAACCCTTCAAGATGTCGAAGCGGGCGGGGACGTTCATCACGCTGGCGGACGTGGTCGACGAGGTGGGCGCGGACGTGACCCGGTTCGTGATGCTCACCCGGAAGTCGGATGCGCCCTTGGATTTCGACTTCGACGCGGTGCTGGAGCAGACCAAGGACAACCCGGTCTTTTATGTCCAGTACGCCCACGCACGGGTGAAGTCGGCTCTGCGCAAGGCGACCGCTTCCGGGATCGACGTGTCGCCGGCGACCCTTGGCGCGTCGGATGCAGGGCTTTGCGCTCATGCGGCTGAGCGGACGGTCGCGGCCAAGATCGCCGAATGGCCGCGGCTAGTGGAGATCGCGGCGCGGACCGGCGAGCCGCACCGGGTTGCGTTCTATCTCTACGACCTCGCGGGGGCGTTTCACGCGCTCTACAACCGGGGCAACGAAGAGCCGGAGCTGCGCTTTGTGCAGGAGGGCAACGCGGCCACAAGTCAAGCAAAACTTGCCCTTGCCGAGGCTGTCGCCGTTGTGATCGGGACGGGCCTGGCTATCCTTGGCGTCACTCCGGTGGACGAGATGCGCTAGACATCCCGCAGCTCGGGGACAGGCAAGAGCAACAGGCCATGCGCAGAAGGCTCCCAGTGAGAGGGGCCGCGCGGCCGGGCAGATGAGGCAGAGCATGACATCAACCGCAGGCTTCGGGCCCGTGGCAGCGCGAGGACGCGCGCCGGGGCAGTGGGTCGCCGCTCCGGACCCGGCGGCAACCGTCCGTGCATATTCCGAGATCGACGAGGACAGCGCGTTTCACGACGGCATGGGCGAAACGGCCTACAGCACGGCGCCGAAATGGGGCGAGGGCTTCACCGCGACCGTGCATGCCGTCTCGGCGCTGGGCTCCTTGGCGCTCGTGGTCTGGGTCGCCGTGTGGGGCTATGGCCAGGTGATGCGCGACGTGGCGGGGGTTCCGGTCGTGGAGGCATTGGACGGGCCCATGCGGGCGGCACCCGATGATCCCGGTGGGCAGGTCTCTGACATGACGGGATTTGCCGTCAACCAGGTCAAGGCCGAGGGCACGGCTGCTCCGGCGAGCGAAGAAGTGCGCCTGGCTCCGGAAGCGCCCGCGCTGGCCGAAGAGGACGTGCCCCTTACGGATCTTGAACCGCGCCCGATGCCCGACGCCGTAACCGGCGCCACCGAAGCACCACCTCCCGCCGCGCCCGCGCCCGCACCCGCACCCGCCGTGACCGAGGCGGGAGACGGGGTGATCGAGGCACGGCTTGATCTTAACGCAGCGCCCGAGCAGCCGGGCACGCCTGAGGCCCTGGCTTCAGACGCCGCGGACTCTGCAACCACTGCGGCAGTCGCCGAGGCCGTGGCCGAAGCGCTGACCGAGGGACTTGCGCCGCTCGATGGCGCGCCGCAGGCCACAGGCGACGAGGTGGCCGATGCCTCGGATGGCGGAGTCGAGGCCGTGGTCGAAGGGCAGGGGCCGGCCCGGTCGCTGCGCCCGATGCCGCGGCCCGCGGGCTCGAGCCAGGCGCTGGACGCCGGCGTCGCCTCGCGCGCGGCACTGCAACCCACGGCCGTTGCCCCGCTTGAGCCGGAGGCTGGGGCCGCGGGCGCGACGCCCGTTGTGGTGGAGCCGGGGATGCGGCTTGTTCAGCTTGGCGCCTTCGACACGGCCGACGAGGCGCGTGCCGCCTGGGCCGAGATCTCGGGCCGGTTCGAGGCGCTGATGGAGGGAAAGGGCCTTGTGGTGCAGGAGGCGCAGGCCGGCGGGCGCAGCTTCTTCCGCCTGCGCGCGGCGGGCTTTGAGGATCTGAGCCAGGCGCGACGGTTCTGCGCGGCCCTTGTGGCCGAGCGCGCCGATTGCATCCCGGTCGTGGCGCGGTAGGGAGGTGGCGCTGCTTCCGGCGACCTTCGGTCTTTCCGGCCCCATCCTTTTGGATGCAGAACGCGATCTGATCGCCGAGGCGCAGCCCTGGGGCTTCATCCTGTTCGCGCGCAATGTGGAGACGCCGCAGCAGCTTTTGCGTCTGACCTCTGAGTTGCGCAGCGCGGTGGGGCGCGACGCCCCGATCCTGATCGACCAGGAAGGGGGCCGGGTGCAGCGCATGGGGCCGCCCCACTGGCGGGCCTGGTGGCCGCCGCTAGACCAGATGGCCGCGATCAAGGATGCCGGCACCGCGGCGCGGGCGATGCACCTGAGATATCGCCTTATTGCTGAAGAACTGGGGGCTGTTGGGATCGATGTGAATTGCGCGCCGCTCGGCGACATCGCACGCCCCGACACCCACCCCATTCTGCGCAACCGCTGCTACGGCGAAGACGCCGTCACGGTGATCGGCGCGGCGCGCGCGGTGGCCGAAGGCCTGTTGGCGGGAGGCGTCCTGCCGGTTGTGAAACATATCCCGGGTCATGGCCTCGGCACGCGCGACAGCCATCTCGAACCGCCGCGCGTTTCAAGTTCGCGTGAGGCGCTCGAGGCGCAGGACTTCGCGGCGTTCCGAGCATTGGCCGACCTGCCGATGGGGATGACGGCGCATCTGATCTTCGATGCCATCGACCCCGTCCGTCCGGCGACAGTGTCGCCGCAAGTCATCCGGCTCATCCGCCGCGAGATCGGCTTTGACGGGCTTCTCACCACCGACGACATCTCGATGCAGGCATTGTCGGGGGACGTGGTCGAGCGAGGAAACGCAGCCCTTGCCGCGGGCTGCGACATCGTTTTGCACTGCAATGGTGTGCTGGCGGAGATGGAAATGCTGGCGTGCGGTCTGCCCCCGATGACGGCCGAGGCGCACGCGCGCTCCGACGCAGCGCTGGCCCGCCGTGGCGGGGCAGAGCCCGTTGACATCCCCGCCACGGAGGCAGAGCTTGAAGCCCTTCTGAGCGGTTGAGCGGTATGGCAGACGACGAGCAGGCAGGCACCGGGCAGGGCGCCGAAATCGTTCCCCTTGGCAGGGGCGCGCGCGACGGCGTGGCCGAACGGCTGGCTGCCGAAGCGCTGATCGTCGATGTCGATGGGTTCGAGGGGCCGCTCGATCTGCTCCTGACGCTGGCGCGCACGCAGAAAGTGGATCTGCGGCAGATCTCGGTTTTGGCGCTGGCCGAGCAGTATCTGCTCTTCGTGGAAGAG
Organism: Pseudomonadota bacterium; assembly: GCA_039822045.1. Lineage (GTDB taxonomy): Bacteria > Pseudomonadota > Alphaproteobacteria > Rhodobacterales > Rhodobacteraceae > HLUCCA09. The sequence continues at coordinate 18,791 of JBCBMY010000001.1, forward strand.
GCCAAGGCGCTGCGTATCGAGCTGGCCGCCGACTACCTGGTGATGGCGGCGTGGCTGGCCTTTCTGAAGTCGCGTCTCCTGTTGCCCCCGGACCCGACCGAAGACGGCCCGACGGGCGATGAACTGGCCGCGCATCTGGCCTTTCAGCTGCAGAGGCTGGAAGCGATGCGGGATGCAGCGGCCAAGTTGATGGCGCGCGACCAGTTAGGGCGCGATTTCTTTGCGCGCGGCCTACCGGAAACGGTGGAGCGGGTGCGCCGGGTCACCTATACCGCCACGCTCGTCGACCTGATGCGGGCCTATGCCAGGACTCGCACGAAAGACGAGTTCCGCCCGTTCGTTATGGACCGCGAGAGCGTGTTCACGTTGGAACAGGCGCTCGACCGGATGCGCGGCCTGATCGGGTTTGCCGGAGAGTGGACGGATCTGATGAGCTATCTGCCCGAAGGTTGGGAACTGGAGCCGGCCAAGCGCCGATCGGCCACGGCGGCCACCTTTGCGGCCTCGCTGGAACTCGCGAAGGAAGGAAAGGTCGTGATCCGCCAGTCCGACACGTTCGGGCCCATTCAGCTGCGCCGGTCCGAGCGCGGGGAGGGCGCAGATGGCTGAGGACGAGGCGGATGCGCCGCTCGGCCCAGAGGCGGCAAGCCTCTTTGAGGCGCCTCCGCTTGCCGAACAGGAGAGGATGGTCGAGGCGATCCTCTTTGCCTCGTCAGAGCCGGTGACGGTGGCGGAGCTCAATGCGCGCATGCCCCACGGCGGTGACGCGGTGCAGGCGCTGGCGCTCTTGCGAAAGCGGTATGACGGGCGCGGTGTGCAGGTGGTGCGCGTGGGCGACGCCTGGGCGATGCGGACGGCCGCCGATCTGGGCTTTCTGATGCAGAAGGAGACGGTCGAGACGCGCAAGCTCTCGCGCGCGGCGATCGAGACCCTGGCCATCGTGGCCTATCACCAGCCAGTGACGCGCGCCGAGATCGAAGAGATCCGCGGTGTGTCGGTGTCGCGCGGCACCGTCGACCAGCTTCTCGAACTGGAGTGGATAAAATTTGGCCGCAGACGGATGACGCCGGGGCGACCCGTTACCTATGTAGTGACGCAAGTGTTTCTCGATCACTTCGGGCTCGAGAGCGCGCGAGACCTGCCGGGGCTGAGCGAGCTGCGCTCGGCCGGGTTGCTGGACAGTCGGCCGGTTCCGGGCAGCGAGGACGACGAGGGCGAGGACGGGCAGAGCGAGTTGTTCGAGCCCGACGCCAATGGGACGGGGGCGAGTGCGGGGGCGGATGGTTTGGGACCGGGCAGCGATGCGCTCGGCCAATCGGAGGACACGACATGAACGCCGACCAGATGATCAATCGGCTGATCCGGATGTTTACCCGGCGGGCCGTGAACAAGGGCATGCGGGCCGGGATCGACCATGTTGCGCGCGGCGGGCAAGACCCGGCCGACATGACACCCGAGGAGCGCAAACGTGCGCGGGCGATGCGCAAGCAGGCCCAGGGCGCCCGCCGCGCGGCCCGGATGGCCAAGCGCATGGGGCGCTTCTGATCCCAAGGCGCAGGGTGCTGGGACGAGCGGAAAGAGCCGGGTGATGCGCATATTGGTGGACCCCGACGCGCTCGTGAAGGCCGGCATCGTCACGGCGGATCAGGCCGAGGCAATGCGGGCCGAGGCCCGTGGGGCGCTCGCCGGGGCAGGCATCAATGCAGCGCTCTTTGCCGGCATCCTCGCCGTGATCGCCGGGGCAGTGTCGCTTGTGCAAGAGCCCGCCCAGATCGCTGGCTTGGGCCTGATCGTGACCGCACTCGGGGCACTCGGATTGATGCGCGGTGGGGATCTCGTGCGCCTGCCCGCAAACGCGGCAGCCGTCATCGGAACCGTGATGACCGGCGGCGGGCTGTGGGCCCTTATGATGGAGCAGTGGGACCGGCCCGTTCATGCGGCCTGGCTTGGCCTGATCTTCGTTGTGCCGGGGGCTTGGCTCTGGCGCTCGGGGCCAAGCACACTGCGGTTTCTGGCGGGCTGGATCGTTGTACTCGGAGCGGCGGTGCACCTCGGCGGCGTGCTCTACGGGCTAGGCGAGACCCTGCCGCCCTGGTTGATTTGGCACTATGCCTTTGCGGTGGTGTTGGGCTGCGGCCTTTCCCTTGATGTGCGCGTCCTGACGGGATTGTCGCTGGTGCCGCTGGCAGGTGCGCTGACATCTCGCACGTTTTACTCCCACGCGTCCTACTCGGTGGCGATCTATGAAGTGACGCTGACGCTGGTGCAGATGGCGCTGGTGGCGGGCGTGGCATGGTGGATTGCGGCACGCCAGAGCGAGCGGGTCGCCGGGCACCTGCGCCTTCTTGCGTTGATCTGCGTGATCTGGGGCAACATGGCGCTCTGGATCGGGTCGCTCTGGGGCGACGTTGTCGGCGAGACGCTCTGGGGCCCGATGACATCGGCCTTCCGCGCTGACGACGGCGTGGTGGACTATGAGGCGTGGCGCGCCGCTCAAGACGCGTGGGAGGCAGGCGCGCTCTCGATTTCACCGGATGTGTTCTCGGCGCTGTGGGCTGTCGCGCTGGTGGGCGTGGGGCTGTGGTCCGCGCTGACCGCGCGTCGGGGCCTCTTCAACGTGGCGGCCACCTTTGGCGCGATCCACTTCTACACGCAGTACTTCGAGCGGCTGGGGACGAGCCCGGGCGCGTTCATCGTGGCCGGCCTTGTAGCGATTGCGGCGGCGTGGGGCGCGTGGGCGCTGAACCGAAGGCTGGCGGCAGAGTAGGCGCCCACCACTCATGGCCGCACGGCCTAGCGATGGGCAGGCGCCTTGAAGTGCTTGGAAAGCTTCAGGCCCTGTCCCTGGTAGTTCGAGGCGATCCCTGCGCCGTAGAGCCGGGTCGGAATGTCCGCCATGCGCTCATACACCAGGCGGCCCACGACCTGGCCGTGCTCGAGGGCGAAAGGTGCTTCGTGGCAGCGCACTTCCAGCACACCGCGCGCCCCGTCGCCACCCACCTCGGCATGGCCGAAGCCCGGGTCGAAGAAGCCCGCATAGTGCACCCGGAACTCGCCGACCATGGCGAGATAGGGCGCCATCTCGGCGGCGTGGTCGGGCGGGATGTGGACGGCCTCGCGGCTGACAAGGATGTAGAAGGCGCCGGGATCGAGGACGATGCGGCCCTGTTCGGCATGGACCGGCTCCCAGAACGCCTCGACGGGATAGTGCCCGATCCGGTCGAGATCGATCAGCCCGGTATGGGGCTTGGCCCGCCAGCCCACGAGTGTGCCGTTCGTGGGCTTCAGGTCGACCGAAAAGCCCAGGCCCCCGGCGATCAGGGGCTGAGTGTCGACGAGCCGGGCACGGGCATGGAGTGCGGCCAGTTCGTCATCGGTGAGCGTCGCGCCGCCGCGGCGAAGCCGCAGCTGGGTCAACCGCATGCTCGGGCGCACGAGCACCGAGAAGGAGCGCGGACAGACCTCGGCGTACAAGGGCCCGGTATAGCCCTCCGCCACGCGGTCGAACTCCTCTCCGCCATCGGTGATCACCCGGGTCAGGAGGTCGAGCCGGCCGGTCGAGCTTTTGGCATTGGCGACAGCCGACAGGCCAGCGGGCAGGTCGAGCCGCTCCATGAGGGGCACCAGATAGACGCAGCCCTTTTCCAGCACCGCGCCGTCGGCGAGTTCGATCCTGTGCATCTCGAATTCATGCAGGCGGTCTGCCACGGGACGCCCATGACCCGCGAGGAACGATGCGCGGATGCGATAGGCGGTGGCGCCAAGGCGCAGGTCGACGCTGGCCGGCTGAACCTGTCCCTCTTCGAAGGGCGCGTCGGCGGAGATCGCACCGGCCTCGGCCAGCGCTTCGATCGCCTGGCAGGGAAGGACACCCGGTTGCTCGCTCACTGCTCACCTCATCGCCCGCGCAGCAGCGAGCATCTTCTGACTGTGGGGGCAGGGTGGAGGTGGTCGGGCTAGCAGGATTCGAACCTACGACCTCCCGTCCCCCAGACGGACGCGCTACCAGACTGCGCTATAGCCCGACGTTCGGCGGTCATAGCGGATTCGCGGACGGGCGCAAGCGCGAAAGCCGCTCGCTTGTCGGCAGGCTTTGGCTCCGTCGCGGACCGACCGTCAGGGACGTCGCTCGCCCATCCGGCGGCGCAGGGCGCGGGCGCGGGCGAGGAGCGGAATGATCTCCGAGCGTGGGATCTGTCCGGGCTGCAGGCGCTGGAGGATCTCGGTGAGGGACAGGTCTTCGCCGGGGAGAGGTGCGATCTCGGGACCGGGCTCGTGCGCCTCGCGCATCGGCGTGTTTGCGTCGGAGGAGCCAGGCGCAACGGTCTCCAGCGACCGGGCCGACACGGCAAGATCTCTGTCGCCTGAGGGCACGTCTGACCCGAGCCCCGGGTCGGATGCGCGGGGGCCGACCGGGTCCGGTATGTGAGCCGGGGTCGGCTCGACGAACAGGTTGTCGAGCGGCTCCTCCTCGTGTGACGCCGCGGCGTCCTGTTCGTCCGTTGGAAGACGGGCGGCGTCCTCCGCTGGTGCAGGGTCGCCGGGCGCTGATGGGGGCTCCGGCGTTGCGGGCGCATCGGGGCTGGCGGAGAGCGGTGCAGCGGCCTCTGCGAGACCTGGCAGCAGGTTTTGGGCGTCGGCGGGGGGCGCAGCACGCCCTTGACCGGTTCCCTGCGCGCCCACCGGATGGGCACCCTCGGCAACGGCAGGCGTCTCGTCGGAGATCTCTGCGGGCTCCATCGGCATGGCGTCGGCGTCAGCGCCTGTGAGCGCCTCCGCCAAGCCGGGGGGCGACACGGGGCGCGACATCGCCGCAACCGCCTTCACGCCTTTCTCGCGCAAAATCTTCTGCGCGCCTTTGATGGTCATCCCGTCTTCGTGCAGGAGCTTCTTGATGCCGCCCAGCAGTTCCATGTCGGAGACGCGGTAGTATCGACGTCCGCCGGCGCGCTTTACCGGTCTCACCTGCGAGAACTTGCTCTCCCAGAAGCGCAGGACATGGGCACTGACCCCAAGCCAGTCCGCCACCTCAGAGATCGTGCGGAACGCGTCAGGTGATTTTCGCGGAGCCATGCGCCTCGGCGCCTTCCTTTAGGCGGGGGCTCGGCGGTTGCCCGCGGCCACCCTGTCCTTCATCAGGTGAGACGGACGGAACGTGAGCACACGCCTTGGATGGATCGGCACTTCTTCGCCGGTTTTGGGATTTCGACCCACGCGCGCGGCCTTCTGACGGACCGAAAACGTGCCGAACGAGCTGATCTTGACCTGCTCGCCCTTCACCAGCGCGTCCGACATGTGCTGCAGAACGCTTTCGACGAGTTGCGCCGATTCGTTCCTCGACAGCCCGACCTCGCGAAACACGGCTTCGCTCAAGTCCATTCGAGTCAATGTCCGCTCGCCCATGATACGCTCCTCCACCAAAATTGGGTCGACGGTAGGGTAGCTCTGGAAAGCAGTCAATATCAATGGGTTGAGCCATAGGTCTCACGCATCGCCTGAAACGGCCTGAATTCACGCCCTGGGGCGGCTTAACCGGCGGGAAACCTCCGATCACCAGCGCAGGACGACGGAGCCCCAGGCCAGCCCGCCGCCAATCGCCTCGGTGACGATCAGATCGCCGGGCTTGATTCGCCCCGACGCCTTGCCGACCGACAGGGCCAGCGGGATCGACGCGGCCGAGGTGTTGCCGTGGTCCTGCACGGTCAGAATCACGCGGTCGAGCGGCACGTCCATCCGTTGGGCCGTGGCCTTGATGATGCGCAGATTGGCCTGGTGGGGCACGATCCAGTCGACATCGTCGGCCCCAAGGCCAGTCTTGGCGAGCGCCGTGTGGGCCGTTTCGGCGAGCTTCTCGACGGCGTGCCGAAACACCTCTCGGCCCTGCATTTTCACGACACCTGCAGAGCCGGTGGAGACCCCGCCATCGACATAGAGGATGTCGCGGTGCCGGCCGTCGGAATGCAGATCAGTTGCGAGGACGCCGCGATCCTCGGCCGTACCCTTGCCTGAGGCGCCTTCCAGCACCAGCGCGCCAGCGCCGTCGCCAAAGAGCACACAGGTCGCCCGGTCGGAGAAATCGAGAATACGCGAGAAGGTTTCGGCGCCGATCACGAGGACGCGCTCGGCTTGGCCGGAGACGATCAGCGCCTGGGCATTGGCGAGTGCAAAAATGAAGCCTGCACACACCGCCTGCACGTCGAACGCATAGCCACCCTGCATCCCGATCTGGGCTTGCACCATCGTGGCGGCCGACGGGAAGGTCAGGTCGGCGGTGGACGTGGCAACCACCATGGCGTCGATATCGCCGGCCGTCATTCCGGCATCGGCCAGGGCGGCGTGGGCGGCCCGGGCGGCAAGATCAGACGTGGTCTGCCCGTCGGCCGCGAAATGCCGCCGCTCGATGCCCGAGCGTGAGCGGATCCACTCGTCGCTCGTGTCGAGCGAGGCCTCGAATTCAGAGTTTTCGACAACGCGTTCGGGCAGGTAGTGACCCACGCCCCGCACCAACGCTCTGATCGTCATGTGCCCCGCCTGCCTTTCGTTTCTTCTGTGGGCAACGTTGTGTCATCCTTGAGCGCGGGATGCCAGCCTCAGCCGCCGCTTTCGCCGGTCGCACCGGCGCCGTTCGCGGCCTCGTGACCGGGCACGGCGCCGCCAAACCCCTCTTGCTCGGCGGCCCGACGGATGTCGACCGTCGACGCAACGCGGGCCGCCAGACGATCGGAGAAGCCCGCCTGCGCGAGCTGGAAGGCAAGCTTGATGGCTGCCGAGACGCCCGTTGCGTCTGCACCGCCATGGGATTTCACGATTGTGCCGTTGAGACCCAGAAAGACCCCGCCATTCACGCGCCGCGGGTCGATCCGTTTGGAGAGGCGGCGCAGCGAAGTGTAGGCCAGGAGCGCCGCAATCCGTGAGAGCGGCGAGTGCCGGAATGCCTCGCTCAGAAACGCGCGGATCAGCGAGGCCGTGCCTTCGGCGGTCTTCAGCGCAACGTTTCCGGTGAAGCCGTCGGTGACGATCACGTCGACCCGTCCCGAGGGAATGTCACCGCCCTCGACGAACCCCACGAAATCGAAGTCGGCCCGAAGCGCGGCTTCGGCCAACAGCGCGTGGGCCGCCTTCAATTCGGCCCGGCCCTTATGCTCTTCGGTTCCGACATTCAGAAGGCCGACGCGGGGCCGCTCGATGCCGATGCCATTGCGCGCATACGAGGTGCCCATCAGCGCGTATTGCAGCAGGTCCTCCTGATCGGCGCGGATGTCGGCGCCCACATCGAGCATGACTGAGAAGCCGCTCTCGGACCGGGTCGGCCAAAGGCAGGCGATGGCCGGGCGGTTGACCCCGGGCAGCTTGCGCAGCCGGACCATGCTGAGGAGCATCAGCGCGCCCGTATTGCCGCAAGACACCGCGACGGTGGCTTCGCCGGCGCGCACGCTTTCGATTGCCGACCACATGGAAGAGCCCTGGCCCTGGCGCATGACGGTCGAGGGTTTCTCGTCCATCGTCACCACATCGTCGGCGTGGCGGATGACGCACCGGTCGGTCAGCTTGCGGCGGGCCACAAGCGGCGTCAGCTCGTCCTTGCGGCCGTGCACGACGAAGGCGATCTCGGGATTCTTCTGGGCAGATTTGGCCATGCCGGCCACAATGGCCGACGGGCCTTCGTCTCCCCCCATCGCGTCAACGCTGATCACGATTTTACCGGCCAGTTCAGCGGGCAGGGCGCGGGTCGGGTCAGCCGGGGCAGACGGGTCCATGGCGGGTACGGGCTGCATGGGCGCGGCGCCGCCCGTGGGGTCTCGGCCCGCGCGCGGCGTCACGGGTGGCTCAGGCCGCGTCGTCGTCGATGTCGATCTCGTCGACCATCGCCACCACTTCGCGGTCGTCATAGTGGCCGCAAGCGGGGCAGACATGGTGCGGGCGCTTCAGCTCACCGCAATTCGAGCATTCGCCGGGATTGCCCGCCGTCAACGCGTGATGGGCACGGCGCATGTTGCGACGAGATCTCGTAACCTTGTTCTGAGGGACAGCCATGTCTCAACCTCGGGTCTGGGCCGGGCCGGGCCGATCGAGGCTCTGCCGGCGAAGGATTCGCGGTGCGGCGCGTCGTAGGCCGCTGGTGTTCGTCATTCAAGCCGTAATGGCCGTGCCGTGTCGGGAATGAGCGGCGGAACATACGCATATTTGTCGCGCGTGCAAGCCTTCTTATTCGCCATTCGGCCCTTCGAGCCGCTTCTTCAAGTCTGCGAGGCCGGCGAAGGGTTTCTCGGCCTCCTCCTCGCCGATGGGCGCAGCGCCCGGTGGGGTGGCGGACATCTCGCCGAGTGCGGCGCCGTCGGCTCGGGGAAAGGGTGGCAGGGCAAGCGCCAGCGCTTCTTCTGCAAGGGCCGCAATGTCGAGGACATCCGGCAGCGCCTCGGCGCTATCATCCTCGGGGATTTCGGCTTCGGCTTCAGCTGGCGGAGCCCAGTCCGCCAGGTAGCGGCGCGTGAGCGTCTCGTCGATCCGGGTCGTTACGGGATCGAGCGTGATGGCACAGGGTTGCACCACGGTTGCCCCGAGCTCTGCATCGAGTTGCCAGTCGCGGCGGCCGAGCGGGGTGAGTGTCCCCTCCAGACGCATCTTGCGCAATCCAAGCAGATCGAGCCGCCCTCGGATTTCGTCGACCGCGCTTGGATTTGGCCGGTACGAGATTGTGGCAGACTTGCCCGGCGGAAGGGATGTGAGGCGGATCACGGTCTCGGGCGCGCGAGCCATCGGGGCGTTCCTTCGCTTGAACAGCTTCAGTGTGGTAGTGTAAGCCCTCATGCAATCGGTGGCCTGGGGTCAAGCCCCGGTCGCGGTGGTGAGGGACGGAGTTGCGAATGAGGGCACGACACCCGGATGCGGGCGGGCGACGGCGCCCGGCTCTCCGTCGTGCCATCGGTGCGGTCGCCCTCGTCTCGGCCCTGTCCGCCTGTACAGCCCAGTTTCGCAACCACGGTTACACGCCCTCCGAGGCCGAGCTTGCCGAGATTGTGGTCGGCCGCGACACCCGCGAAACGGTGGCCAGTGCGGTGGGCACGCCCACTTCTGGCGGCGTGCTGCAGGATACCGGCTATTACTACGTGTCCCAGCGGGTGCGCAGCTACGGAATCCGTGAAGACGAGGTGGTGGACCGTCAGATCGTAGCCATCACGTTTGACGGGCAGGGCGTGGTGCGCAACATCGAGCGCTATTCGCTGCAAGACGGCAATGTTGTCGCTCTGTCGCGCCGCGTGACCGACAGCAATGTCGAGGGCGTCGGTTTCCTGCGTCAGCTGGCCGGTAACCTCGGGCGGATTGCGCCCACGACGACCACGCCGCAATAGGGCGGGCGCGACCGCCCGATCGGGCCGCCGCGCAACGGTGCGGTCGGTCAGGCCTCGCTGCTCTCTTCGGGCTCGAACTTCAGCGCCACACCGTTGATGCAATAGCGCAGGCCGGTCGGCGCCGGCCCGTCGGGAAAGACATGGCCGAGATGCCCGTCGCAGCGGTCACAATGCACCTCGGTCCGGCGCATGAACCAGCTGTTGTCTTCACTCTCGCCCACCCGCGCGCCCTCTTTGGGGGCATAGAAGCTGGGCCAGCCCGTGCCGCTCTCGAACTTGGTCTTCTGATCGAAGAGCGGCGCTCCGCAGGCAGCACAGGCGAAGATGCCCGGCCCTTTGGGGAAGTTGTCATGGGTTCCGGCCCGCTCGGTTCCATGCCGGCGCATCACCTTGTAGCCGAGATCGCCCAGCTGCGCCTTCCACTCCGCGTCCGTCTTGGTGACCTTGTCGTCTGCGAGGGCGGCGGTGGCTTGCATGCCGGTCAAGCTCTGGTCGGTCATGTTTGGCTTCTCCTTGTCAACGAAACGTCACGAAGTGCGGCTTTAGGGTCGCGACGTTCTGGGTTGCCCCAGATGTAAGCTTGGCCGGGCGATCCGCCAACCTTACATCGAACGCAGCCCTGTGATGGCGGAGAGAGTGCCCATGTTGAACCTGCGCAAGGGCCGCTATGCGGCACGGTTCGTCTCGACGGCCGAAGATCTGGACGCGGCGTTGGCGCTGCGGGCCCTGTGTTTTCGGGGCGGCGCGCCCGACGGGGACGAATTCGACAAGGTCTGTCATCACGCGCTGGTGGAGGAGGTCAGGACGGGCCGGCTCGTCTGCACCTTCCGCATGCTCCCGCTCGCTGGCGGCACCGAGATCGGCCAGAGCTATTCTGCCCAGCACTACGACCTGGCCCGGCTCGAGACATTCGAAGGGCCGATGGTGGAAATGGGGCGGTTCTGCATCCATCCTGACGTGAAGGACGCCGACGTTCTGCGCGTCGCCTGGGGCGCGATGACCCGCTTTGTCGATGAGGCCGGTGTCGCGATGCTGTTTGGCTGCTCGTCGTTCCACGGGACCGAGGCGGACGGCTATCTCGACGCGTTTGCGCTGCTCCGGGACCGGCATCTGGCGCCGAAGCGGTGGCTGCCGCGGGTCAAGGCGCCGAACGTGTTCCGGTTCGCGCGCGGACGGGCAGCCCCGAAGACGCCGGACGCAAAGCGCGCCATGCTCGGCATGCCGCCGCTCCTGCGGACCTATCTGTTGATGGGCGGATGGGTCAGCGACCATGCGGTTGTGGATCGCGATTTGGGCACGCTTCACGTCTTCACCGGCCTGGAAATCGCGGCGATCCCGCCGGCGCGCGCCCGTCTCCTGCGCGGGGTGGCCGGCTAGCCCCTGGCCCTTGCGCATCGGGATGCGCGGGGCTAGCTCCCGGCCATGTCCGGCGCGCCCCTTTTGCAGCTTTCCGACCTCTCGCTTGGCTTTGGCGCCGACCGGCTGTTCGACGCGCTCGATCTTGTGGTGCATCCGGGCGACCGGATCGCGCTTGTGGGACGCAACGGGTCGGGCAAGTCGACCCTGATGAAGGTGATGGCCGGGCGGGTTGAGCCCGACGGTGGCGCCCGGACCGTCCCACAGGGCGTCTCGGTAGGATATATGGAGCAGGAGCCTGACCTTGCGGGCTATGCGACGCTGGGCGATTTTGCCGCCGACGCCCTGGGGCCCTCCGACCTGTGGCGTGTCGAGGCGGCGGCGGAGGGGCTTGGGCTGAAGCTCGAAGCGGATCCGGCCACGGCCTCGGGGGGCGAGCGGCGGCGGGCGGCCCTTGCGCGCCTGCTGGCCGAGGAGGCGCAACTGCTCCTCCTCGACGAGCCCACCAACCATCTCGACATCACGGCGATCCGGTGGCTTGAGGATCGACTGGCCGCGACATCGCGGGCCTTCGTTCTGATTTCTCACGACCGTGCGTTTCTGAGCCGGCTGTCGCGGGCAACGCTGTGGCTCGACAGGGGCATGGTGCGCCGGCAGGAGCGCGGGTTCGACGCCTTCGAGGTCTGGCGTGAAAAGGTCTGGGACGAGGAGGACGCCGCGCGCCACAAGCTCGACCGCCGGATCAAGGCCGAAGCCCGCTGGGCCGTTGAAGGCATCAGCGCCCGGCGCAAGCGCAACCAGGGCCGGGTGCGGCGGCTGCAGCAGATGCGGGCCGAGCGGGCATCGCAGATCAATCGACAAGGCGTGGCCGCGATGGCGCTGGAAGGTGCCAAGCCAACTGGCAAGCTGGTGGCCGAGGCCAAGGGGATCGGCAAGCGCTTTGGCGACAGCGCGGTGATCCGCGATTTCTCGATCCGGCTGGCGCGCGGCGAGCGATTGGCCCTGGTCGGCCCGAACGGATCGGGCAAGACGACGCTTCTGAAAATGCTCACGGGCGAGATGGTGCCCGATACGGGCGAGATCCGACACGGCACGAACCTCGAGATCGCGGTGTTCGATCAGACCCGCTCGGCACTCGATCCCGACGCCACGCTCTGGGAAAGCCTGACAGGCGACAGCGCGATGCGCATCTCGGGGCGGGCAGATCAGGTGATGGTGCGCGGCGAGCCACGCCATGTGGTGAGCTACCTCAAGGATTTCCTCTTCACCGACGAGCAGGCCCGCGCGCCGGTGCGCGCGCTTTCCGGGGGCGAGCGGGCGCGGCTTCTGCTCGCGCGGCTGATGGCGCAGCCATCCAACCTGCTGGTGCTCGACGAACCCACCAACGACCTCGACATCGAGACGCTCGATCTGTTGCAGGAGCTGGTCTCGGACTTTGATGGAACGGTGATCCTGGTCAGTCACGACCGGGATTTCCTCGACCGCACTGCAACGACGACGGTGGCGCTGGAGCTGGAGGGGGGTGGACGGGCCACGATCTACGCTGGCGGATGGTCGGACATGGAGGCGCAGCGCGCCGCGTCGGGGCAGGGGGCGCCTGCTGCTGCCAAGGACAAACCCGGGTCGAAGCCTGTCCCGCGCGAGAAATTGGCTCCGAAACCCGTGAAGACCGGGCTGAGCTTCACTGAGAAGCACAGGCTGGAGGAGTTGCCAGACGAGATTGCCCGGCTTGAGGCCGAGATCGGCAAGCTAGAGGGCCTTCTCGCCGATCCCGACCTTTATTCCCGCGAGCCGGTGAAGTTCGCCAAGGCCACCGCGGCGCTGACGGAGCGGCAGGAGAAGCTCGCCGCGGCCGAGGAAGAATGGCTTTCGCTTGAGGAACGGGCCGAGGCGGCCTCGGGCGCGTGAGGGGGCGCAGCGCTTAGCGGATCAGGGTCATTGTGCCCTGACCGATCCGCACCTCGGCGAACCGGCTGAGATAGGACATGCCAAGGAGTGACCCCGACATCTCGCCGCCATTGACGAGTGCCGGAACGCCGCGCTCCACAATCCCGCCAATTGCCACCTCGTCGAGCCACACTCGAGCCGTTCGAACCGTGCCGTTGGCCGTCCGGGCCACGCCGTCATAGGGCATACCGTCGGGGTCGAGGCCGACCCGTCGGGCATCGCCCGAGGAGAGCACGAGGTCGGTGGCCCCGGTGTCCACGACAAAGCGGATCGGCGTGCCGTTGACGCTGGCCGTCATGTGGTAGTGGCCGTCCGGGCTCATCGGGATCTCGACCCGGCCCTCCTCGGCGAAGACCGACTGACGGGGCATCACCGTGTCCTGAATGTCCGACCACAGGCCGTAGGCGGCGACGACCCCGATGAAGATTAGGGCCCAGATCCCTGCATTCCGAAGGCCCTGGCCCATGTTCGAGCGGCCGGTCAGAAAGAGCGACCCCGCAATCACCGAGCCCAACAGGACAAGGTAGATGAGGGACGCTGTGTCGTCGGCTGAGAAGGGCATGAGGGGCTCCGTATCGCGGGCCTTACAAATAGGCGCTGGCCCGGCGGATGCCAGAGGGATCAGCCCGGCGCATAGCCAGCGCCGGCCAGACCATCCAGAACGAACTGGACCGAGAGCGCCGCAAGGAGCATCCCGAGAAGCCGGGTGACGACGAGCACCCCGGTTTGGCCTAGCACACGTTCGATTGGGCCGGCGACCAGTGCGAGGGCAAGCACCATCGCCACCACAACTGCCATGACGCCGTGAACCGTCAGAAGGTGGATCAGTACCCCGCCCTCGGGTGCTCCGCCCGCCAGCAGGATCATCGAGGCGATGGCGCCGGGGCCCGCGATCAGGGGAATGGCGAGCGGGAAAACGGAGGGATCGGGGCGGTTCTCCTCTTCTTGGGCGTTCTTCTGGCGGCGCTCGGTGCGGCGCTCGAAGAGCATGTCGAGCGCGGTCAGAAACAACAGGAGGCCGCCGGCGATCCGAAAGGCGGGCATCGAGATGCCGACGAAGCTCAAGACCGCCTCGCCCGCAAGGCCGAAGAGCGTGAGGACGGCAAACGCAATCACGCAGGCGCGCAGGGCGATCCTGCGCCGGCGATCGACGCTGTCGCCGGCGGTCAGCGCAACGAAGAGCGGCGCCAGACCGATCGGGTCGATCACCACAAAGAGGGTGACGAAGGCGGACAGCGCGAAAGCAGGATCCATGGTGGCGAGAAAGCAGGTCGCATGCCGCGCTGCAAGCGCCGTCATCGGCAAGCCGGCCCGACATCGAGAAGGGCGAAAGCCGAACGACGCCACGGTCACTTCGCAGCTGAGGACCTGTGACTCGCGCGTCTTCACAAGAGATCACCCGAATCTGGGAGGGAGGGATTATTTTACAGAGCGCTGCGGCACGTTCTTAATGTAGATCGAGGGTGGACAATTGAGTCCTGAGTCCCTGCGCCTCCGCCAACGCCCGGCTGGACAGACCAATCGCTCAGGCGACAGTCTTCTCGGCTGCTTCGAGTCTCTCGGCTGCCCGAAGCCACAGTGCCTCGGCCTTTTCGATGGCGTCCATGACCTCGGCATACTTGGCCTGCCAGGCATTTCGCTTGCCCACCATGTCGTCTTCATAGACGGCCGGGTCGCCAAGACGCCGCGCCAGTTCCTCGCGCATCCCCTCGAGCTTTTCCATCCGTGCCTCGCACTTGCGCACCTCCGAGCGGAGTTCGAGAACCTGAGCCTGGCTGACGCGCTTAGCCGGCTTGGGCTTGTCCCGTTTCTCGCCGCCCGACCCGTCCTGGCCCAGGAGCATGCGCCGATAGCTTTCCAGGTCACCCTCGTAGGGCGCCACGCGGCCGCCCTTCACGAGCCATAGCCGGTCGGCCACGAGCGACAGAAGGTGCATGTCGTGGCTGACGAGAATAACGGCGCCTGTATAGGCCGTCAGCGCTTCGACGAGGGCCTCTCGGCTCTCGATATCGAGGTGGTTCGTAGGCTCGTCGAGGATCAGGAGATGCGGCGCGTCGATCGTGGCGAGGAGGAGCGACAGCCGCGCCTTCTGGCCCCCAGACAGGCGCCCGACCTCCGTGTCCACCTGGTCGGCGCCGAGCCCGAACCCTGCCAGGCGCGCCCGCAGCTTGGCTGGAGCTTCGCCGGGGCGGGTGCGGGCGATATGCTCCAGTGGCGTTTCCTCGATGCGCAGCTCGTCGACCTGGTGCTGAGCGAAGAACCCGATCCTCAGCTTCGACGTAAACGTGAGGCGGCCGCCCATCGGCTCAAGCCGGTGAGACAAGAGCTTCGACAAGGTCGACTTGCCCTCGCCGTTGCGGCCGAGAAGGGCGATCCGGTCGTCCTGATCGATGCGCAGGTCGAGCCGTTTCAGGACCGGGGCGCCGCCATAGCCGACGGACGCCGACTCGGACACCACAATGGGCGGCGAGAGCTCCTCTGGTTCGGGAAAGGTGAAGGCCTTGAGGGCTGCCTCCTGCGGAGTGGTGATCGGCTTCATTTTTTCGATCATCTTCAGCCGGCTCTGGGCCTGGACGGCCTTCGACGCCTTATAGCGGAAGCGGTCGACGAAGCTTTGCAGGTGCGCGCGGCGTGCCTCCTGCTTTCGCCGCTCGGCTTCGGCCACGGCGATGCGGGCAGCGCGCGTCTCAGCAAACGTGTCATACGCGCCGGAATAAAGGGTCAGCTTGCGGTCCTCGAGATGGAGGATGTGGCTGACGGCACGATTCAAAAGGCCGCGGTCGTGGCTGATCACGATGACCGTGTGGGGATAGCGGGCCAGATAGCTTTCCAGCCAGAGCGCGCCCTCGAGATCGAGATAGTTGGTCGGTTCGTCGAGCAGCAGCAGGTCCGGCGCGGCGAAGAGAACGGCGGCGAGGGCCACGCGCATGCGCCAGCCGCCCGAGAAGGCCGAGCAGGGCATGGCTTGTTCTTCGGCCGTGAAACCGAGGCCGCGGAGGATCGAAGAGGCGCGCGCCTCAGCCGACCAGGCGTCGATATCGGCGAGCCGGGTCTGGATATCGGCGATGCGGGCGGGGTCGGCCGCCGTGTCGGCCTCTGCGAGAAGCGAGGCACGTTCGGTGTCGGCGGCGAGCACTGTGTCGATCAGCGACACCTCGTTGCCCGGCACCTCCTGCGCAACGCCGCCGACGCGGGCGCGAGAAGGCAACTGGATCGAGCCGCCTTCCAGGGTCAGCTCCCCCCGGATCAGACGAAAGAGCGTGGTCTTGCCGGCACCGTTGCGGCCGACAAGGCCCACCTTGTGGCCCGTCGGGATCTGGGCCGAAGCCTGGTCGAAGAGGGGGCGGCCCTCGACCGAATAGACAATGTCGCTGATCCGGAGCATGGCCGCGTTTGGCACCCCATATGCGGAACTGTCAACGCCATGCGTCTATTCCACGGGCTCGGCAATGAACTCCACTTCGGTGCTGATCCTGACGGCATCGCCAACGCCAAAAGTTGTGCCCGGAGCCGGGACGCCAAAGCCCATGCCGAGGGCCGACCGAGAGACCGTGCCGGTAGCCGAGAAGCCGATCCGCGCGAAGGGTTCGAAGGGGCTCGACGGGTAGCCGCCATTAAAACGGGCCTGCAGCGTGACGGGCACTTCTGTGCCTCTAGCCGACAACATGCCATCGATCCGAGCCGTGTCCGGCCCCGTGCGGGTGATCGAGGAGGAGGTGTAGACCATGTCGGGATAGGTGGCGGCGTCGAACCAGTCGAGGCCGAGCATCGTCTCATAGAAGCCCTCGGGTGGTGTCGGCAGGTCGATAGACGCGACATCGA
Organism: Pseudomonadota bacterium; assembly: GCA_039822045.1. Lineage (GTDB taxonomy): Bacteria > Pseudomonadota > Alphaproteobacteria > Rhodobacterales > Rhodobacteraceae > HLUCCA09. The sequence continues at coordinate 35,266 of JBCBMY010000001.1, forward strand.
CCGTCACGGTGAGCGTTGCCTCTTCCGGAGCGGCGGGGTCGAGCACGAGGGTCGCCGCAAATGTGTCGAAGCCGGCGCTGAACCTGGAAAAGCCCAGATGGCTGACAGAGAAGGTGAGGGACGCATGCGCGGGGTCCGCCTGCCAGGTGCGGGCGGGCAAGCCGAGGCTCTCGGGCGCCGGAGGCGACGCAGGCGGGCTGCCATCGACGGTTGGCTCGGGCGAGATGATGGGTGGCGCGGTGTCGGCGAGAAGCGTCATGGGGCAAAGGCAAGCGAGCAGGATCAGAGCAAGTCGCATCGGAGGGGCTCCATCAGGCGATTTCGCGACAAGAATGCCGGGCCGGGCGCCCTGGTGAAACCAGCTTTTCCCCGGTTGGGCGCCGTGCTAGGCGGGCGCGCAAAGTCACGAGGGCCGCGCAGGTGGCCCGCAAGGGAAGAGAGACCGACATGGCACTCGAACGCACCTTCAGCATCATCAAGCCCGATGCGACCAAGCGCAACCTGACCGGCAAGATCAATGCCAAGTTTGAGGAGGCGGGATTGCGGATCGTCGCCCAGAAACGTGTGCAGCTGACCAAGGCGCAGGCGGGTGAGTTCTACAAGGTGCATGCGGAACGCCCGTTCTATGACGAACTGTGCGAGTTCATGTCGTCGGGCCCGGTGGTGCTGCAGGTGCTCGAGGGCGAGGGCGCGATCCTGAAGAACCGCGAAGTGATGGGGGCGACAAACCCCGCCGATGCCGAGCCCGGCACCATTCGCGCGGAGTTCGCCGAGTCGGTGGGCGAGAACTCGGTCCACGGGTCCGATGCGCCCGACACCGCCGCCGATGAGATCGCCTTCTTCTTTGCGGGCACCGAGATCGTCGGCTGACACGGCGCCACGTTCGGGGCCACCACTGTCGCCAGCAAGTCCGGGCCGCCCCCCCTAGGCCGGCGGCCTTTTTCGTGGCGCGCCAACGCCCAGCTTGTCGAGTTCCGCCTCGATGCCCGGGGGGGCTTTGGTGTTGTTCACGATGGCGTCGAAGCGGTCGCGCAGAGCAGGTTTCTCGGAGGCCGCGTAGCTCTGGAACCGGCGGTCCTGCAGGGCCAGGACGAGCGCGACATAGGCCATGAAGTGGGGGCGGTGGCCGGCATCCATCATGCGGGCATAGGCGGCGTCAGCGCCAATCTCGACCAGGTCGGCCACGGTGTGCAGATCGGCTCGGGCACAGACCTGTTGCATGGCCGGGCCGAGATTGCGGAGAGCCGTCACAGGGCGTGTATCGCGCGATGTCATAGCGAAAGCCTAGGACAGGGGTCGTGGCTTCCGGAAGGGGTCTGGCGCCGTGCCGCCCAAGGATCCTGACAGGACCAGGGCGGGCAATTCCTGATTTGGGTTCAGATACTGGCCCAGTCGGTGAAGATCTGGCCGGGTTTCACCACGCGGCCCGGCAGGGCTTCGCGCGGTTCTCGGCTTGGCGCCTCCGCCATGGCGCTGGCAATGTCGGGTTTCGGATCGGCGCGGCCGACCGGTTGGGCCGCATTGGGGCCCGAAAGTTGGGTGGTCATTCTCTGCTCGCCTCATTTGTGTGGCGGCGTGTGACCCACCGCCTGAGGCCAGTGGGCCATGGTGCGCCAAGGTACACAAGGGAATGCCGCCGTCGCGGCCCGGCCTGGGCCGATCGCGCGACGTGTGTTGCCCAAGGTCCCTAGTCCGATCCTCCCACGGCGCTAGTCGGGAGGCATGTCATTGTCGCTCTCCGCGCGGTCGAATCTGCGGAAGATGATGGGCACGGCAAAGAGCACCACCATGATTCGGGCCACATGGGCCGTGGCGACGTAAGCGACGTCTTGCTCCTTGGCGAGGGCCAGGAGGCTCATCTCAGTCAGGCCGCCAGGGGCGTAGGCCAAGACGGCCTGGCTCCAAGGCGCCGTGGTGAGCGCCGCGGCGAGGGCGGCGAAGACCAGGGTCACCGCCACCAAGACGAGGCTCGCGCCAGCGCCAAGCGCGATGTCGCGCCCGGTCTCGCTCAGACGGGCGCCGACGAACCGGCAGCCGAGGATCGTGCCGATCATCAGTTGCGCGATGATGACGAGCAGGGTGGGGGGCGGCGTTTCGACGACCGCGGTCAAGTGCAGCGCGGCCGACAGCACCATCGGCCCGAAGAGCGGGGGCGCAGGCAGCCGGCCAAGCCGCGCAAGCGGTCCGCCCGCGATGGCAGCGGCCAGAAGGAGCAGGGCGTCGAGGGCCGTCAGATCGGAGAAGTACGTATCGGCAGTGTCGAGGCCCGCTGTCGTTGTGCCGCCGATCAGGGCAAAGCCGAGCGCGATCACGGTGATCACAACGAAGATGCGCACGGCGTGGGCAAGCGCGATGCGGCGCTCGTCGGCACCGTGGGCGGCGCCGAGTATGATCATCTCGTTCAGCCCTCCGGGCGCTGCGCAGAAGAACGCGGTGCGCCGGTCGTACCCGCCGATCCGGCGGAAGAAGAGCCAGGCGGCGGCGCCGGCTATGGCGAGAAACGGCGGGAGGAGCACAAAGGTGCCGGCCCAGGCGCCGAGCTGGCCAAGAATGTCGGGCGAGAAGCCGGCGCCCAGCATCACGCCGATGACGGGGATGAAGATCGCGCGCCAGGCCGCGGGGCCCTCAAGCGGCGCGCCGGCCAGCGCGGCGACGGCGCAAAGCCCCATTGGGCCGAGCATCCACGGCAGGGGCAGGCCCGCCCAGGTGGCGCAGAAGCCACCCGTTGTGCCGATGGCCAGCGCCAGAGCGATCCGCGGCCGCGACTCGGGCGAGGGGACGAGGGCGCGGGCCCGGTCGACCAGTGATGTCGTCATGGGAGCGCTGTTGCACTTCGAGCCGCGCGCTTCAAGCGGTGCCGTGCGCGCGCAACGTCATACCCGCCCACGCCCTGCCGCATAGCCGAGAACCACCGCGCTCAGGAGGCCGTTGCCCGAGAGGTATCCGGCATCGCCCGCACCGGAAACACCGCAGGCCGCCCCGCCGGCCGCAAAGAGGTTGGGAAAGGGCTGACCGGTCAGATCGAGGACGCGCGCTGCCCCGTCCGTCACCAGGCCACCCTGCGTGTGAAAGAGCGCGCCCGTCACGCGGACGGCGCAGTAGGGCGGCGACAGGGAACGGCCGGTCCAACGGCGGCCAAATGCGTCGGTGACCCCCTCAGCGGGGAGTGCGGCGAGGGTGTTGGCAAGGGCCGCCCCTGGCAGTCTTGTGGCCATGGCGAGCCCGTCAACGCTGTCGGCCACGATGACCGCGCCTTGCGCTTCGGCATCGCGGAAATCGGCGAACTGGCGGGCGACGGCAGCGATCCGCGTATCGAAGATGGTCCAGGCCCTGTCGCCGGGTTGGGCCAGAACGGCGCGGGCGGCCTCGGAGTAGCCCTGGGCCTCGTTCCAGAAGCGGTGGCCCGCGGAGTTCACCTGAACGCCGCCCTCAGTGATGACGGCCCAGGTGATTAGGATGCCGTGGGGATGGGCGACGTTGCCATGGCCCTGATAGGCGCCGAGATGGCCGGTGGCGGCGCCCAGCGCCTCGCCCCAGATCAAGGCCTCGCCGCGGTTGCCATCGTGCCCGAACCAGAGCGCATCGGCGATGTCGGGCATGTGGGTAGCCACCATTCCGCGGTTCCCGCCGAAGCCGTTGCAGGCGAGAATCAGGCGCGTGCAGCCGACCTGCTCGGCGTCGCCATCGGCGCGACGGACGGTGAGACCGGTGACGACGCGCCCCTGGTGGTGAAGCGTCTCTGCTCGGGCACCGCAGAGGATGTCGATCCCCGCCCCTTCGGCGGCCGCGCGCAGCGCATCGATCAACTCAGCACCCGAGCGGCTGGGCAGGCCATGCATGCGGCGGTGCGTGTGCCCGGGATAGTCGAAGTCGGTCACCAGCGAGAAGGGCAGAGCATGGACATCTGTTAGCCAATCGATGACCGGGGCGGCACCTTGTGCAAGCGCATCAACGAGCGCTGGGTCGTTCTCGCCCAGCGCCTTGCTCTGGATGTCTCTGGCGAAAGCGGCGGGGCTATCGCCGGAGATGCCGGTGGCCCGCTGAATGGTTGTGCCGGCGGCCGGGATGAGCCCTGCGGAGAGGGCTGTCGAGCCGCGCGGCACCGGGTCGGCCTCGATCACCAGCACCTCTTGGCCAGCCTCGTGCGCGGCGAGCGCGGCCGTGAGGCCCGCCGCGCCGCCGCCAACAATCACGGTCTCCACCGTTAGGGGATAGCCGCCCTGGGGCGTCGGCGCGATGGGTGGCGGCGGCATCAGCCCTGCTCGAAGCGTCTGCCGCGGGCGAGCATGTCCTCGGTGCCCAGAAGGGCGTTCAGGCCCTGCAAATCGTGCATGCGATCGGCGAAAGGTTGGTTGGTTCCATTTGCCTGAAGGCTGGCGTAGTAGTCTTCGGCCGTGCGGGCGAGGGCGCGCACGATCCCGCCTGGAAAGATGACCAGCGCGTATCCCAGAGCCTCAAGATCGGCGGCACTGCGCTGGGGCGTCGCGCCGCCCTCGACCATGTTGGCCATGAGCGGCGCGCGCTGGGCCAGCCGGTCGGCGATGGCTGCAAGCGCTTCATCGGTGGGCGGCGCCTCGACGAAAAGCGCGTCGGCACCCGCCTCCAGATAGGTCTCGGCCCGGTCCAAGGCGGCGTCGAGCCCTTCCACGGCAATGGCATCGGTCCGTGCGATCACCAATGTCTCAGGGCTGCGACGGGCATCGACCATGGCGCGGATCTTCCCGGCCATCTCCAGCGCCGGGATGACGGACTTGTCGGCGAGGTGGCCGCAGCGCTTCGGGGCTGTCTGGTCCTCGATCTGAAGGGCCGTGGCACCCGCGCGCTCGTAGAGCTGCATCGTGCGCTCGGCGTTCAGCGCGTTGCCGAAGCCCGTATCGGCGTCAACAATGAGGGGCAGCGTCGTCCGGTCGGCGATGCGGGCAATCGCGGCGGCCATTTCGGTGACCGAGGTCAGACCGATATCGGGCCGTCCCAGATGGGTGTAGGCGACGGCGGCACCCGAGACATAGAGCGCCTCGAACCCCGCCTTCTCGGCGAGCGCGGCGGTCAGGGCATCGTAGACACCCGGGGCGGTGAGGATCGGCTTGCGGGAAAGCCGGGCCCTGAGGCCAGTCATTCTGTGTCTCCGATCAAAGCGAGCGCCTCGGCGCAGGTCACCTGGCGGGTGACAGTGGCAAGGGACATGAGCGTGGATGCGTGGACGTCGTCGCGGAACGCGGCGCATCCGTCGGTCAGCATGATCGTGGGGATGTCGCGCAGGTGGGCGTCGCGCAGGGTAGAGGCGACGCCACCATTGGTGACGATGCCGCCCACGATCAGGGTGTCGAGCTCCAATGCACGCATCAGAAACTCAAGCCGGGTCTGATAGAAGGCCGAATAGGCGACCTTCTCGATCACGTAGTCGGCGGGCGCGAGAGCATCGACCAGGGTATGGCCCCACGCGCCCGGTGCGAAATCGCCGGGGCCGAGAAAGGGGCGCAACGCCCTCAGATGGGCCGAGATCAGGGGCGTGTCGTCGGGGCGTGGCACGAGCGTGAACTGCGCCGAGATATACGTGCCGCCCCGGGCCCTGAGCGCGTTCGCGAGTGGGGCGATCCGGCCCGGCAGCGCGCCGATCGCGGCGGCGGTTTGGCCCGCGCGGCCATAGGCACCCTCGGGGTGCAGGAAGTCGTTCTGCAGATCGATGGTGAGAAGCGCGGTGCGCGCCGGATCGAGAGGGTCGATGCTCATAGGCGCTCCTTGGCGCTGAGGCGGGTGTTGCCGAACGCGTCCTGTTCCGCCACGAGGCCGGGCTCGACGAGGACCGTCGTATCCGGTTGGGCGAGAATGGCAGGGCCGTCGATCCGCGCGCCGGTGAGCAGGGCGAGGCGGTCGTAGATTGCCGTCTCGTGCCAGGCATCGCCGAAATGGACCGGGCGGTGGCCCCTCAGCGCCGTTGCCACCGATCCGCCGTCGGGGGCGAGGGTGGTCAGATCAAAGCGGGGGCGCTTGCCGGTGACGGTGCTGCGCAGGTTCACGACACGCCGGACACCATCCTGTAGGAGGCGCGAGAAGGCGGCGCGATAGGTCGTGTCGAAGGCGTGTGCGATTGCAGCTTGGGTCGTCGGGGCGACATGGCCGTCTCGAACCTCTATGACGATGGGCACGGCCACGGTGTGGGTCTGCCCGGCATAGGCCATGTCGAGCGCGAAGGTGGCTTCACGGGCGTCGAACGCCGTGGCGGCGCGGTCGAGCGTGGCGTGGCCCGCTTCGAGATGGGCCTGCATGCGCGCGGCCAGTGCCGTCGGATCGAGCGCATCAAGCGTCTGGTTCACCGTTTGCACGAAGTCCTGGCGCATGTCGGCGATGACGCAGCCGAGCGCCGATGTCACCCCGGGATAGCGGGGTATCAGCGCCCGGGCAAGGCCGACCTCGGCCATCAGCGCGCCGGCGTGAAGGGCGCCGCCGCCGCCGAAGGGCATGAAGGTGAAGCGCGCCGGGTCGTGACCGCGCTCGATCGAGACCAGCCGGATTGCGCCCGCCATGGCGGCGTTTGCGACGCGAAGGACGGCTTCGGCGGCGGCTTCGATGTTGAGACCGAGGGGATGGCCCACGTGGGCGTCGATGGCCGCGCGAGCGGCGTCCACGTCGAGACGCGTGAGCGCGCCACCGATGGGGGCCTCTGCATCGATCCGGCCGAGCACGACGTTCGCGTCGGTCACCGTCGGACGATCGTTGCCCAAGCCATAGGCGACTGGCCCGGGAGTGGAACCCGCGCTTTCGGGGCCCACCCGCAGCAGGCCACCCTTGTCGACCCATGCGATGGAGCCGCCGCCGGCGCCAATGGTGGTGATCTCGATCATCGGCTGGCGGATCACCATGCCGAAATCGATCTCGGTTTGGGCCGCGATCGCGCTTTTGCCGCCAGCGATCAGCGATACGTCAAAGCTCGTGCCGCCGATATCGCCGGTGATGACGTCGGCAAAGCCCGCGGCCTCGGCGATGCGGGCCGCGGCCTGGACCCCAGCGGCAGGGCCGGAGAGAGCGGTTCGGATCGGGAAGCGAGCGGCTGTGGCGGCGTCGATTACGCCGCCGTTGGACTGGACAATGAGGAACTCGCCGGCGAACCCGCCGTCTCGGAGGGCGGCGTCGAGCCGCGAGAGATATCCGGCGACCTCGGGCTGCAGATACGCATTGAGGGCGGTGGTTGAGAACCGTTCGAACTCGCGGATCTCGGGCAGGATCTCGTGAGAGACCGAGACATGGGGCGTGGGCCAAAGGGCGCGGAGTGTGTCCGCCGCGGCCTGCTCGGGTGCGGCATTGGCGTAGCTATGAGCGAAAAGGAGCGCGACGGCGGTGCACCCCTGGGCCTTCAGCGCGTCGGCGGCGGTTCGCAGCGCGCCCTGATCGACGGGGGTTCGCACGGTCCCGTCGGCCAGCGTGCGCTCTGGGATCTCATGGCGAAGGTCGCGGGGGACGGGGGGCTGGAAGTCGCCACGGAGGCCCCAGGTGCGGGGCCGGTCGCGGCGGCGCATCTCAAGCACGTCGCGGAGCCCTTCGGAGGTGATAACTCCTGTCTTGGCGCCGCGCCGCTCCAGCAACGCGTTGGTTCCGGCGGTGGTGCCGTGGACGACGGTTGCGACCATGCCGGGCGCGCTGGCGACCTCCGCCAGGCCGGCCAGAAAGCCCGCCGCCTGGTCAGGGCGCGAGGTCGGGACCTTCGCGACCTGCGCTGCGCCCGACACTGGATCGAGGGCAAATATATCCGTGAACGTGCCGCCCACGTCGACACCGATGAGAAGGCTCATTGTGCAGCCTGCTGCCAGGCCGGGCCGTAGAGGCGCGTGGCGTTGTCGGCGGTCAGGTAGCCGAGCGATACGTCGGACGCGACGGCGCCGGGCGCGCGCTCGGCGGGCGGGCCAAAGCCGCCGCCGCCGGGCGTTTGCAGGAGGACGGCCTGGCCGCGGGCCAACCGGATGCCGCGCATCTTGGAGACAAGGGGTGGCGCGGCGGTCCCCTCCATCGTATCCCACCGAAACGTGTTGGTTGCAGCATCGGCGCCGCCCGCGATGCCCTTGGGCGGGAACCGGCCGCGCTCGCCGAAGAGGAATGCCTCGGCCTCGTCGGACAAGAGTTCGATCTCGTAGATCGCGCCAAGTCCGCCCCGGTGCTGCCCGGCGCCGGCGCTGTCGGGCCGAAGCGCCCATTGCCGGAACATCACGGGATAGGCCGCCTCGAGGATCTCCATGGGCGGGATCGTGGCCGTCGAGATCGGCGCGTTGCCATGGTTCAAGCCGTCGCTTTCGGCACTGCCGCCATGCCCGCCGCCATAGAAGGAGAACATCACCCAGGGCGACCCATCCGCGCGTCGCCCGGCGATCGACAGGGCGTTGATCGTGCCGTAGGCGTTGGCGGGAACGCGCTCTGGAACGGCCTGCGCAGCGGCGGAGAAAACGACGTCGATCATGCGCAGGATCGTTTCCGTGTAGCCGCCGACCGGGGCGGGAAACTCGGCAGAGAGCAGCGACCCTTCAGGGATAGTGACCGTCACGGGGCGCATGACGCCGGCATTGGCGGGCAGATCGGGGAAGATGTGCTTGATCGCGACGTAGGCTGTGGCGATGGCGGTGGGACGTGCGATGTTCACGGGGCCCGCGGTGCGCGGCGCAGTGCCCGTGAAATCGAGCGTCAGGCGGTCGCCGTCGATGACCAGGTCGGCGCGGATCGGGAGGGCGTCCTCACTGATCCCGTCATTGTCTAGGAAGTCCTCGGCCGACCAGCGCCCATCGGGCAGCGCGGCAATCTCTGCGCGCATCAGCCGTTCCGCCCGATCCTGTAGCGCATCAAGCGCCTCGCGGATCGTATCTGTGCCGTATTCGTCGATCAGGGCGTCGAGACGCGAAGCGCCAAGGTCGAGCGCGCTCAACTGGCCATTGAGATCGCCCCGTGCGGATTGCGGCAGGCGCGTGTTGCGCATCACGATGGCTTCGATGTCGTCCTGCCAGATTCCCGCCTTTGACAGCCGCACCGGGGGCAGCACGAAAGCCTCCTGAAAGGCATCGGTGGCCGCGGGGTTGTAGTTGCCGGGCACCCCGCCGCCGAGATCGTGCCAGTGGCCCACGGATGCCAGCCAGCAGAACACTTCGCCATCGCGATAAACCGGGCGGATGAGGCGCATATCGTTCAGATGGGTGCCGCCAAGATGCGCGTCGTTGAAGATCCAGATGTCCCCCTCGGCGCCGTCGCCGCGCCGCTCGACTTCGGAGATCACGGCTTGCACGGCAAAGGCCATAACGCCCACGAAGATGGGCAGGCCGGACTTGCCCTGCACAAGCGTCTCGCCTGTGGTGGCGTGATAGAGCCCGTGAGACGCATCGTGCGCCTCGGCGATGATCGGGTTGAAGGCGGCGCGAAAGAGCGTCGCGTCCATCTCGTCGGCGATCTGCTCCATCCGTCCGGCGAGCACGGCCAGGGTAACGGGATCGAGGCTCATGCCTGCGCCTGCGAGGCTTTGGGGGCATCGGAGCCGCGCTTGGCCTCGGCCATGTCGTTCCAGACATTCTGCCGAACGATCAGGCCGCCTTCCAGTTCGAACCGGTCGACAAAGCTGATGTCGGCAAAGGCCGACCCGTCGGTCCAGGTGCCCGAGAGGGTCCCGCGGCAATAGACGATGGTGCGCGCGCCGTCCTGGCTCAGATCCCAACCGGCAAATCTCTTAGCGATTGTGGCGTAGCGCGGCTTGGACCAGTCGATAAGGTCCTCCAGTCGGGTCATCTCGACGCCGCCGGGAAAGACCATGCGAAACTCGTCGCCAAGAAAGCTCTGCGCCGTTGTCAGGTCGCGCGCCGCCATGGCCTCCAGAAACCCTTCAACGACGGCGCGCGGATCGGGAAGAGCAGGCGCGGGGGACCGCGCGACGCCGCCGCGCCGGTAGCCGGCCGGCGATACTTCATTGACCATCACGGTGATGGCCTCGGACGGTGCGGGCACGACCTGCTGGACCGCGTCGCTAAGGATGTCAGCCAGCCGCGAAAGCACCTCGGGCGGGTACCCTGCCATTACGTGCACATTGATCACTGGCATATTCTGTCCCCTGCGAATGCGCCGATCTGTCCATATATGATACAGATATTGCTTTCATCAACTAGGTTCTTGCAGTGCGGAGTGCAGACAGATTTCTTGAATTCCGCCGCGAATCGGCTACGTCTTTCCGGTGTGACAGACCGCATTCACACCGACACCGCACCGCAGAGCGGCCCGCGCCCGTTGCCGTCGGCCCGCGACGGCGGCAAGGCCCGTGAGCTGTATCTGTTGCTGAAGCAGGACATATCCAGTGGCGCCTATCCCCTTGGCTCCCGTCTTCCCAGCGAGCTGCGGCTGGCCGATGCGTTCAGCGTCAGCCGGGTTACCGTGCGCCGCGCGCTGCAGGCGCTGGTGGAGGACGGGCTTATTGAAAAGCGCGTCGGGGCGGGATCGGTGGTGCGCGGAGGGGCGGCCGCGCCCTTGCGCGCCGATGTCGCCACGCTGATGCCGCAGCTGGTCGAGATGGGGGCACGGTCGTCGGCGCAGCTTCTGTCCTTCTCCTATGAGAGCGCGCCGCCACAGATTGCCGCCGACCTTGGCTTGACCGAGGGCGCCCTGGTGCAAACCGCGATCCGGGTGCGCAGCGCCGAGGGTCGGCCGTTTTCACACCTGACAACGCGCGTCCCGGCCGAGATCGCGCGGGGCTATGACGAGGCCGATCTCGCGATGGCGCCGCTCTTTCGCCTGTTGGAGCGGGGCGGGGTGCGCATCGCGTCGGCCGACCAGTCGGTCAGCGCAACGCTGGCCACGCCGGACGTCGCTGAGGCGCTGGACGTGGCCGTGGGCTCGGCGCTCTTGTCATTGATCCGCGTGGTCCGGGATGCCGATGGACGGGGTGTCGAGCATCTCTCGGCCCTCTACCGGCCCGACCGGTTTCGACTGGAGATGGAGCTGAGCCGTGTGGGTGAGGGCGGCGCGCGCCATTGGGAGCCCGTGATCGGATCGGCCGAGGACACGGCATGACCGGCGCCATACCAACCGAGCCACTGACACTCCTCGACCGGCTCTGGCGCGACCACGAGGTGGCCCGGCGCGAGGACGGCGCGTCGCTCCTCTGGGTCGACCGACATCTCGTGCATGAGGGCTCGCACCACGCGTTTGCAAAGCTCGCGGACCGGGGCCTGCACGTTGCCGAGCCGGGGCTGACCTTCGCCGTCGCCGATCACTACGCGCCGACGCGCGACCGCGCCGGTGGCCCGGACCAGGCCCGCGAGATGATCGCCCGCCTCACCCGCAACGCCGAGGCCCACGGCATCCGCCTCTACGGGCTGCGCGACCCGCGCCAGGGGATCGTCCATGTGCTGGGACCCGAGCAGGGCCTGACCTTGCCCGGCCTTTCCATCGTCTGCGGGGACAGTCACACCTCGACCCACGGGGCCTTCGGCGCTCTTGCGTTTGGGATCGGGGCCACCGACGTCGCGCATGTGCTGGCAACGCAATGTGTTTGGGCAGCCAAACCGCGCGCGATGCGGCTGACCTTCCGGGGCAAGCTTGCGCCGGGTGTCACCGCCAAGGACATGGCGCTTGGGTGGATCGCGCGCTTTGGCGCCGATGCGGCGCTGGGCCATGCTGTTGAATACGCAGGCGAAGCGGTTGAGGCACTTTCAATGGAAGGGCGCATGACGCTCTGCAACCTCTCCATCGAAGGCGGAGCGCGCTTTGGCCTGATCCCGCCGGACGCCAAAACCATCGCCTATGTCGATGGTCGAGCCCATGCACCGGGCGGGGCGAAATGGGACGATGCGGTGGCGACATGGGGTGTGCTTCGCTCTGACCCCGATGCGCGGTTCGACCGCGAGGAAGAGATCGATGCCGCGACGGTGGCGCCCACGGTGACGTGGGGCATCTCGCCCGAACAGGCATTGCCGATTGATGCGTCCGTGCCGCATCCAAGCGACACCCGCCACCCCGAAGCCGCGTTGGCGGCGCTCGACTATATGGGTCTGAAGCCGGGCGACCCATTGGAGAGCGTGCGGGTCGACCGGGTCTTCATCGGGTCCTGCACCAATGGCCGGCTTGAGGACCTGCGTGCGGCGGCGGGCATACTGCGTGGTCGCAAAGCGCGCGTGCCCGGTTTGGTGTCGCCCGGGTCGAGCGTTGTGAAGTCAATGGCCGAGGCCGAGGGGCTCGACCGGGTGTTTCGCGAGGCAGGGCTCGAATGGGTCGATTCAGGCTGCTCCATGTGTGTCGGGATGAACGGCGATCTGGCAAAGGCCGGCGAGCGCGTCGCGTCGACCACCAACCGCAACTTCCGGGGGCGGCAGGGCCGAGGCGCACGCACGCACCTGATGTCGCCCGCAATGGCGGCGGCAGCAGCGGTGACCGGTCGTCTCTCGGATGTCCGAGCGCTCCAAGCAAACGCTGCAACGATCGAAGTTGCCGCCGGTGAGGGCGCGGCGTGAGCGGCTGGACGGTGCATAGTGGCCGCGCGGTTGCGCTGATGGCCGACAATATCGACACCGATCAGTTGATCCCGGCGCGCTTTATGTCGGTGCCCCGGTCCGAGGGCTACGGTCAGTTCCTGCTGCACGATCTGCGCTTTGACGACACCGGCGCGTCCACCGGCCTCGCCCTCGATGCGGTGCCCGGGGCGAGTGTCCTGATTGCGGGTCGGAATTTCGGCTCAGGGTCCTCGCGGGAGGCCGCGGTCTATGCGCTCGTCGATTTCGGTTTTCGGGTCGTCGTCGCCCCGTCGTTTGGGGACATCTTTGCGGCCAACGCGGTCAACAATGGGCTTCTGCCCGCCATCGTGAGCGAGGCGGAGGCCCGCGTGCTGGCCCAGGCCGCCGAGGATGGGATGGCGGCGGGCGGGGCCCAGGCCCGCGTCGACATCAAGGCGGGCAGGTTGCGTGTGCAAGACACGACGGCCCGCTTTGCGCTCTCCGATATCGACCGGACCAAGCTGATGCAGGGCTGGGACGATATCGACCTGACACGCGCCCATGCCACCGAGATCGCGGCTTTCCGGGCCGCCCGGCGGGCCGTGCCGGGGGCCTGGCCCGCCGGGGCCGGGACATGAGCCAATCCGTCAACACCGGGCGCGCCGCCCGCCAACAAAAGGGGGGCGCCGTGCCCCACCACACAGGGAGACTTACTATGAAATCCAACCTTCTCGGAGGTGTCGCCGCCGCTGCGCTCGTGGCCGGCGCGGCGCAGGCGCAAGAGACGATCACGGCTGTCCACGCCTTTCCCACGACGCTGATCTACACACAGTCTTTCCTGGACTTCGTGAAGCGGGTGAATGCGGCCGGCGAGGGCGTGGTGCAGATCGAGGTGCGCGGCGGCCCCGAAGCAATCGGCATGTTCCAGCAGCCCGACGCCGTGCGTGATGGCATTGTCGACATGGTCTATACGCCGGGCTCCTTCTATGGCGGCGCGCTTCCGGAGAAGGACGCGATGGTGGCCTCGAACCTCACCGGCCCCCAGGCGCGGGAGAACGGCGGCATCGCCCTGATCGACGAAATCCACCAGGAGAAGATGGGCCTTAAGTATCTCGGCTGGTTCGACTCCAACGTCTGCTACAATCTCTGGACCATCAACGAGCCCGAGTTCGATGCCGACGGCAACCTGTCGGTCGACGGCATCAAGCTGCGCGGCAATGCCGTCTACAATGCGTTCTTCACCGAGTATCTCGGCGCCCAGGTGATCGACCTGCCCACGACCGATGTCTATGCCGCGCTCGAGCGGGGGGTGGTGGATGCCACGGGCTGGACCCAGATCGGCCTGCAGGATCTGAAGTGGAACGAATTCCTGAACTATCGGATCGAGCCCTGCTTCTTCTCGACCGATCTCGGCGTCATCGTGAACCTCGAAAGGTGGGAGTCGCTGTCGGACGAGGCCCGCGAGATCGTGCAGCAGGCGGCGGTCGAACATGAGGCCGAGAGTGCCGAGAAGCTGGGCGCGCTCGCCGCCGAGCAGCTGGCTTCGCTGGGCGAGGCGGGGATGACCACCGTCGAACTGGAGGGGGACGCGGCTGCCAACTATCTGGCCGCCGCTCGCCAGAAAACATGGGACCGGATGCGCGGCCTGATGGAGGAAAGCCCCCAGGGCGTCGACAACTACGATCGGCTGATTGAGCTCTTCTACGATCCGGCCCTCGACTGACACGCAGTGCCGCGGCGCGGGCCCGAGCCTGTGCCGCGACTCGCACAAGGCTTTGCCCATGCGACTGGCTTTCCGCGCCTATGATCTCCTGATCCACGCCATGGCGCTGCTGGCCGGGCTGACGCTTGTCTGGCTGATGGTGGCGACGGTCCTGTCTGTCGCCATGCGCAACGCCGGCATCCAGCCCTTTGCTTGGCTCTTCACTTCGTCGGAATACGGGATCCTTTATATGACGATGCTCGGTGCGCCGTGGCTCGTGCGCAAGAAGGGGCATGTGCACATCGAACTGGTGACGGCGGCGCTGCCGGAAGGGGCCCGCGTGGTCGTGAGCCGGGCCATCGCGGTGGGCTGCGTTTTGATCTGCGCTCTCCTGGCCTGGAAAGGCGCGGAGCTGGTGGCGACCAACATCGAGCGTAACGATTTCGATGTGCGCGCCTATTTCTATCCGCGCTGGCTGTTGACCGTGTCGTTTCCGTTGTCTTTCGGACTGATGGCAGTGGAATTCGCGCGGTTCGTTGTCGGCCCTGACCTTCTGCATGACGGAACCGCCGGGATCCACGGCGAATGACGGGCGCCCAGCTTTGGCCTGATGCGGCGGGGTGTGCGGCCGATGCCTCCGACGGGCGTGTTTCGGTCAAGATGATGGGGTGGGCCGGATCCGGGCGCGTTGAGCCGGGCGCTCGGCCGCGCCGACGGCCTGTGTGCGAGTGGCCATCGACCTGCATATCGCGACCGAGGAGCGTGGCGTGAGCTGGGTGGAGGCGCTTGTGCTGCTCCTCGGCGCAATCATGGCGCTGATGGCGCTGGGCACGCCCGTTGCGCTGGCCTTTCTGGCCGCGAACATCCTCGGGGCCTGGGTGTTTATGGGGGGCGAGCGCGGGGTCGTGCAGCTTCTGAACAACGGCCTTGGCGCGCTCACGTCCTATGCGCTGGTGCCGATCCCCTTGTTCCTGCTGATGGGGGAGATCTTTTTCCATACCGGGCTGGGGCGGCGAATGTTCAACGCCATCGATGCGCTCCTTGGCCGGCTGCCGGGGCGGCTCAGCTACGTTACGGTACTCGGCGGGACGGGGTTCTCGACGCTCTCGGGCTCGTCGATGGGCTCGACGGCGTTGCTCGGAAGCCTGATGGTGCCCGAGATGACAGCGCGGGGCTATGCGCGGCGCATGTCCATCGGGCCGATCCTGGGGACCGGCGGGCTCGCCATCATCATACCACCCTCGGCTTTGGCGGTCCTTTTGGCGACGCTGGCACAGATCGATGTCGGGGCACTCCTGATCGCGGGAATCGTGCCGGGGCTCGTCCTCGCGTTTCTCTATATCGGCACGATCTGGCTGCAATGCCGGATGGATCCGCGCGCGGCGCCCGCCTACGACGTGGCGCCGATTACCGCGTTCGCCCGACTTGGCCTGTTTCTGCGCGATGTCGTTCCCATGGTCGGCGTGATGGTTGTGATCGTGGCGCTGATGATCGGCGGCGTCGTCACACCGTCCGAGGCGGCGGCCTTTGGCGCGCTTGGCGTCCTGATCCTGGCCGCCCTCTTTCGCTGCCTGACGTGGGAGGCGGTCGTGCGGTCGGTCACCGGAGCGCTGAAGGTGACGTTGATGGCGTATCTCATTGTGTTTGGATCGGCCACGTTCAGCCAGCTCCTGGCGTTCTCGGGGGCCTCGCGGGGGCTGATCACCTGGGCGACCGGGTTCGAGCTCGATCCCATCGCGATGCTTCTGGTGATGTTCGCGGTGCTCTTGGTCCTGGGCATGTTCATGGAGCAGATCTCGATCATGTTGCTCACCGTGCCGATCTTCTTCCCGCTCGCCACGCAGCTGGGATTTGATCCGATCTGGTTTGGCTTGGTGATGCTGCTGGCGCTGGAGATCAGCTTCACCACGCCGCCCTTTGGCCTGTTGCTCTTTGTCATGAAGGGGGTCGCTCCGCCGGGCACGACAATGCGCGACATCTATGCTGCGGCCCTGCCGTTCATCGGCTGTTCCCTGGTACTTGTGGCGCTTTTGATCTTCTATCCCTCGCTGGCGCTCTGGCTTCCCGGTCGATAGCGCTCGGCCCGGGGCGCAACCGCTCTACGTGGCGCGAAATGACGAAGGCAGAGCCCGACATTGGCCCCCTCCTCTTTTCCGAAGGGTATTACAGCGACCGCGCGCGCCACCGCCTTGCCGTGGTGCTCGGATCGGCCGAGCCGCCTCCCGACGTAACAGTCCAGGGCAGCGCGGTCGTGCCCACGCGGATCGATTGCATCGAGGGATACGAGTTCTGGCGGTTTGCGTTCGTGCTTCCCGAGGGGGGTGGGGAGTACACAGTCGCGGGACGACCCTATCCGGTGCATCTGGGCGCACCTGGGGCCGATCTGCGTGTCGGCTTCGTGTCGTGCAACGGAAAGGAAGACGGGGACTTCGACCGGCCCGAGGCCGTGCGTCAAGTCATGTGGGTGCGACTGGCCGAGACCCACCGCAACACGCCCCTAAGCCTTTTGATCCATGGCGGCGATCAGATCTATGCAGACGGCGCCCTCTATGCGTATCCGGACCTTGAGCGCTGGCAGGATCTGCCACCCCGCCATCGCCACGAGATTGTGCCGACACCCGAGGTTGAGGCCGCCGTCACACGGTTCTTCTTCGATCGCTGGCGCCGCAACGTGACGGCCCTCGGCACCGCTCAGCTTCTCGCCGAGGTGCCAAGCGTGGCAATGTGGGATGACCATGACATCTTCGATGGCTACGGCTCGCAACCCGAGGGGGTTGAAGACAGTCCGACCGGCGAGATGCTCTTCCGCGTGGCGCGCCGGTTCTTCCGCCTTTTTCAGGCAGGTGGCCGCCAGCCCGCGCTTTCGGGCACCGAGACGTTTGGGCTCCGCCAGCCTGGTTTCTCGGTGCTGCTGCCTGACCTGCGCAGCGAGCGGGGCCGTCGGCGCGTTATGGGGCCCGATGGGTGGGCGGAAACCAAGCGGCACGTCGCAGCGCTCCCGCCGCATGAGCCGCTCCTAGTGGTGTCGACGGTGCCCGCGCTCGGGCCGCGCCTGAGCCTCCTCGAAGGGCTCCACCGCGTGGTGCCGGGCATGCAGAAATATGAGGACGATCTGCGCGATCAGTGGCAGAGCCGGGCGCATCGGGCCGAATGGCGACGGTTTCTTTCGATTTTTGCGGAACGGGCCGAGACCGGTGCGCCCGTCACCTTTGTGTCGGGCGAGATCCACCTTGCGGCACGCGGTGAGATGACAACGCCATCCGGAACGGTGCTGCACCAGCTGATCGCGTCCGGCATCTCTCACCCTCCGCCGCCGCGTGGCTTTGCACGCGCCCTTGGCGTCCTTGGTGCACTGGGCGACGCGCCTCTCGCCAACCACCCGATCAGGTTGCTCCCGTTGCCGGGCGGCCGTCGGAGGTTTGAGGCCGAACGCAAC
Organism: Pseudomonadota bacterium; assembly: GCA_039822045.1. Taxonomy (GTDB): domain Bacteria; phylum Pseudomonadota; class Alphaproteobacteria; order Rhodobacterales; family Rhodobacteraceae; genus HLUCCA09. Next base: position 52,847 of record JBCBMY010000001.1, read on the forward strand.
TTTCTGGTCCTCGACCGTACTGTCGGCCGGTGGCGCGCGGCGTGGGAGCTGGAGGGGCGGGGGCGCACGCCTTGGCTTGCCCTGCCGGCCGGCGGCGCAGGCGCGAGTTAAGCCGGAATTTACGCCTCGATGTCAAACCGTCCAAGGGCTGTCCGGTTCCGCCCGACGGAAGGAGTTGCGATGACGCGTAAACGAGTGGTGATCGTAGACGACTCCATGACGATGCGGGCCATGATCGCGCGAGCCCTCTCTGACGACGGACGGTTCGACGTGGTGGGCGAGGCCGAAGATCCCTTCGCCGCCCGGGATATCATCAAGCAAACCAACCCTGACGTCCTCACGCTCGATGTCGAAATGCCGCGGATGGACGGCATCTCGTTTCTCGAGAAGATCATGAAGCTTCGGCCGATGCCCGTCGTGATGTTTTCGTCCGAAACCCACAAGGGCAGCCGGGCCGCGATTGAGGCGCTGTCGCTTGGCGCAATCGACTGCGTGGGCAAACCGACAACCGCGGATCCGGCCGTGCTGTCGGCGCTCGCTGACAGGGTTTTCGTGGCGGCGGGGGCCTCGGTGGCGGGGCGCCGGCCCAAGGTCGCGGCCCAAAGCGGCGCGAGCTTCATCTGGAATGGAAAGACCGTGCTGATCGGGGCATCGACTGGTGGGGTGGACGCGCTTGAGCGTGTGCTTACGGGGATGCCCGAGAACGGTCCGCCGGTGCTGATCACGCAGCACATGCCAGAGAGCTTTCTTGCCAGCTTTGCCGACCGGCTTCGCCCGATCATTCGGCCGCGCGTTTCATTGGCCGCGCCGGGGTCGCCGATTGCCCAGGGTCACGTGTATCTTGCCCCGGGTGGTGCCCACCATCTCATCTTGGAGGGGCGCGACGATCGTCTGCGGTGTGGTCTGGCGACAGGGGACAAGGTCAGCGGGCACCGCCCGTCGGTTGATGTCCTGTTCCAATCTGCCGTGCAGCAGGCAAGCCGCATGGTCGCGGTCCTGCTCACCGGAATGGGGAGGGATGGCGCCGAGGGGATGGTACAGCTTCGCGCCGGCGGGGCGCATACCATTGCGCAAGATGCGGCGACCTGCGTCGTCTACGGAATGCCTCGGGTTGCCGTGGAACTGGGCGCGGTGCGGGAGAGCAAACCGATCGACTTGATCGCCGGCGCTATATTGGCTGCAACTTGCCGAGGCGCGGGCTCCGGTGCTCGAGCCGGCATGGAGCGTCCAGGCGTGGGGCAACCGTCGGCGCGCCTGGGATGACAGCGTTTCCTGATCGAGCCGTTTTTGCGCGGCGCGATGCGGCTGTCCGAGCCGCCCATGTGGCGCAAGGCGAGTTTCTGGTGGCGGCCGAGCCCGATGCGGTGTTGACCACCATTCTGGGCTCTTGCGTTTCGGCCTGCCTTTGGGATGCGGAGGCGGGGGTCGGGGGGATGAACCACATCGTTCTGCCCGACGCGCCGGAAAACGATCTACGCCGTGCTTCGGCAGGGGCCAACGCGATGGAACTGCTGATCAACGGCATCATTCGCCGCGGCGGTGAGCGCGGCCGGCTGAAGGCAAAGCTCTTCGGCGGCGCCAAGATGATCGCCGGGCTCAGCGATGTCGGTGACCGCAATGGGCGATTTGCGGTTGAGTTCCTGTCGGCCGAAGGGATCGAAACGGTCTCGACCAGTCTGGGCGGCACGCTTGGTCGGCGGATCCAGTTCTGGCCGGCGTCGGGACGCGCCCGTCAGATGATGCTGACACATGCCCAGGTTCCCAGCGAGGAGATCGTGCCCGCCGACCCGGGTCCGATTGGAGGCAGCGACATCGAGCTGTTTTAGCGGGACGCTCCGCGGCACCTTCGAGCGCTTATGTGTGATGGCGGGCTCTCTTTTTTGCGGCGCGTGTCGTGTGGAGCCTGGGTGAGGTCTGGGAGCGACCGCCGAGATCCACGAAGGGCGTCTCGCCGAGTTCGTGCCCTTTCGAAGCGGCCGAACAGGTCTGGCAGCGCGGACCGCAGGATCAGCAAACGGCGCCAGCTGGAGCGGCTGAAATCTCAGAGGCCGTCGGCCCGGTGCCAGCAGCGATCCGCTCTCAAAGCCACGCGACATCCCCGAAGTCGGCCGCGCCGTCCGCTGGTTCGCTCTGGCTCTCAGCCATCGCCTTTGTCCTCAGGGCTGGGGCAGTATGTTCACCTGGGCCGGTCAGCCGCGCCCCAAGATCCCCAAGGGTCACGAGCGCGGCAATGTCCGCCGCCGGTATACCTGCTCGCCCGCTCTCGGCCATTCGGTCGACAAGGCGCGAGAGGCCTCCAAGTGTCTGGGTTGCAAGATCGAGGTGTTGAATGTCGCGCAGCGCGCTGGCCTCAATATCACCACTTGCCAGAACAGCCGACAGCACGGCCTGAAGTTCAGCCAGCATGCACTCCGCCGCCGCGAGCTCGCGCGCAACTCTACTGGCGAGCACGTCATTAGCGATCGTATGGGTGTCCTGCGAGTCGGACGGCACGGTCACAAACGGCCTACCACCGCCTCTATGCAGGCGAGCAGGTCCTTTGGGTCGAACGGCTTCTTGATGAAGTTGTTCATACCAAGCTTTTTGCCCGTCTCGATGATCTGGCGATCAGCCTTGCCGGTGATCAGGATGAAACCTACGCCCTTCAGCTTCGCATCGCTGCGCAAGGCATGAAGGAGGTGCAGTCCATCCATACCGGGCATGTTGTAGTCCGAAATGACAAGGTGCACGGGTTGCCTGTTGAGGCTGGACAAGGCCGACGGCCCGTCCGCCGCGTGCTGGACGTTGCGGACACCGAACCCGTCAAGGGCCTGCAAGATTAGGCCGCGACTTGTCGACATGTCGTCGACGACCATCACATGTAGCTTGTCTCTTAGGGCCATTGGGCCGGTCCTTTCTGGGGCTTGGCGGTCCGTTCGCTCTTCCGGTAGGTCGTCGTGCCCACGGTCGTGAAGAGCTCGGCGTGGCGGGCATCGATGCGTTCGGAATGGCCGAGAAAGAGGTGTCCGCCGGGCGACAGCGCAGCATGGAGCCGCGACCACAGGCGCGATTGAGTTTCACGATCGAAGTAAATCACGACGTTTCGACAGAAGATCACGTCGAACGTGCCCCGCATCGGCCAAGAGCCGATGAGGTTGAGTTCGCGAAAGGAGATCAGGTCCCGCAGGGCCGGCGACGCCGAGTGTCCAAGCGGCGACGCATGGAAATGCTGGGCCCGGCGATTGCCTGGAAGGCTATCTATTTGGCTGTCGGAATAGACGCCCTCGCGGGCGGTACGCAAAACATACGGGTCGATGTCGGTGGCAAGAATGCGCACGTCGTGGCGCGCCGCATCGGGCATCAGATCGAGCAAGATCATCGCCAGGGAGTAGGGTTCCTGCCCGCTGGAGCAGCCCGCCGACCAAAGGCGCACCTTGCCGCCTTTTCGCGCGGTTTCCACTAGGTCAGGCAGCAGCTGTTCGCGCAGGGTCTCAAAATGATGCGCTTCGCGCATGAAGCTCGTGACGTTGGTCGTCAGCACGAAGATGAGCTCGTGGCGCTCTGCCGCAGCATCGGGATCCGCAAGGAGCTTACAATACTGCGCCAGGTCGCGCATGCCGAGGCTGCGCATCCTTTTGGCAATGCGCGCCAAAACCATGGGCGCTTTGTCTTGCGGCAGAACGAGCCCGGCATCCCGATGCGCGATCTCGGCGATTGTGCGGAATTGCTCAGCTTCTGTCGCGCCCATCTTGGGCGGAGGTTCTGCGTCAGGCGCGCGTGCCGTTGCTTGTGTCATGCCGCCGTTCCCTCTTTTTGCGGATGCACGGCATCGAGATCGAGAACCCTCAACATTCGACCTTCCACCACAGTCAAGGCTCGCACGAAGGACGCACTTGCGTCGGAGAGCATGTCCGGCGGGGGTTGAAGCTCGGTCAGAGGGATCGACAGGATGTCAGACACCGCGTCCACCAGCAGACCGACCGACGTCTCACCAATCTGCACGACGATTATGACGTTCCGCTCCGTCGTTTCGGTGACCCCGATGCTCAACCGGCAGGCGAGATCGATGATTGGCAACACGGCGCCGCGCAGATTTATCACGCCGCGCATGTAGCCGGCCGAGTGGGGCAGGGGCGTCGCGCGGGTCCAGCCCCTGATTTCGCGTACCGACATGATGTCCACCGAGTATTCTTGCTCGCCGACGCGGAACGAGAGCAGTTCCAGCTCGGAGTCGTCGCTGTGCTTCGTCATGGTCTGATCGGTCATGTCGGACTATCCTGCGAGTTCGAGCGGCGGCGCACTGGCGCGACCGCGGCCGGCGATATTGGACATCAGGTCAACAGGATCGAGGATCAGCGCGATCTGACCGTCGCCGAGAATGGTGGCAGCTGCGATCCCGGGGACGTGCCCATAGCTCTCCTGCAGGCCCTTGATGACGACCTGGCGCTGTTCTTCGATCGAGTCGACGACCAGTGCGGCGCGGGTTCCGTCTTCCTGGGTAATCAACAAAACGACGCTTCCGTCGTAGCTCGTCGGAGCCTCGCGGTATCCGAGTTCCGTACCCAGATCGAGAAGCGGAACAAAGCTGTCGCGTATGTGCAAAACGTTGCCGCCATTTCCGACAGACCGGATCTCGGTGTCCTGAAGCGACAAGGTCTCTACTATCGCGCCGAGCGGCACGACCAGCGTTTCCCCAGCGGCCTTTACGACCATGCCGTCGAGCACGGCGAGGGTGAGGGGCAGCGAGATCGAAAAGGTGGTGCCGCTGCCGGGCTCCGACGCAATGTTGATGCGCCCCCCGAGCCCCTGGATCGCGCTGCGCACAACATCCATGCCGACGCCGCGACCGGAAAGATCGGACACTTGGCTTGCTGTGGAGAACCCCGGCAAGAACAGAAGGTTGTCGATCTCGCTGTCCGACAGGGTCAGGCCTTCTGCAATCAGTCCCTTGCTCTCGGCGATCTCTCGGACCTTGGGGCGATTGATGCCACCGCCGTCGTCGCTGATCTCAAGTACGACCCGGCCCGAGCGGTGGGCCGCCGTCAAGGTCACTTTGCCTTCCTCGGATTTGCCGGCCTCCACCCGCTTCTCGCGGCTCTCCAGCCCATGGTCGACGGCATTGCGGATCATATGCGTGAGCGGATCGGCGAGCCGTTCGATCACGGTCTTGTCGACTTCGGTTCCTTCACCCTCAGTCACAAGACGCACACGTTTGCCGACGGCGACGGACGCCTCGCGCACGATACGCGACATGCGTTGGAACAGGGGCTTAACCGGCTGGGCGCGGATCATCATCACGCTGTCTTGGATGTCGCGCGTCAGTTGCATGAACTCTTCGAGGCCCTGCGAGACGGGTGAGTTGGAGGGTAAGCCCGCCTCCTGAACGCTCTGTGAGAGCATGGCCTGGTTGATGACCAGTTCACCGACCAGATTGACCAGCCGGTCGATGCGTTCGAGGTCGACCCGGACCGTCGGCTTGGGCTGCGATGCGGCGCTTGCGGGCTTGGCTGGCGCGTCCTGACCGCCAGCGGCCCCGCTTGGGGTGGGCACCGCGGCGACAGGAGGGGTGTCGGCGACAGGTGCAGCTGCATCGGATTTGGCTGTCGGCAAGGTCGGCGCCGCTTCGCCGGCGTCGGAAGGCTCGGGGTCTGGCGTATCTTCGATCGGAGGCTGCGACATAGCACCAGATGCCGCGTCGGGTTCCGCAGGCTCGGAGATGCTGAGGGTCAGGCGACCACGGCGCGCGCCGTTCTGCGCGTCTTGAGCGTCATCCATGGTGGATGCCTCGTCCGTGGCCGCCTCAGGAAAAGGGGCCGCTTCGCCTCCATCATCGATGGTCGAGGGCAGATCGCCGAGATCGAGCAAAGGTGGAGCGGATGGCGCCGACGCGGCGTTGATCTCGAGATCGCAGATGCCATCCACAAAGTCGAAGACGTCGCGGATGTCAGTCTCGGACGCGTCGGTCTCCAATGCGATCGTCCAGGACAGATGGGCGGCTTCCGGGTCGAGATCCTTGAGGGAGGGTATCGCGCTCTCGTCGCAAGTGATCTCGGCCGCTCCAAGCGCGGAAACCGAGCGGAGCAGGTGCTGGGGCTCATTTCCCGAGGCGAAGAGTGCGGCATGGGGGGCAAAGCGAACGAAGGTTTTTCCGGGGGCGTCTGCCTCGTCGAGCGCGGGCAGGTCGTCTGTGTCAGAGGAGACGTCGAGATCGATCGCCAGCGACATGGGCTGAAAGTCGGAGACTTCGGCCTCATCGTCTTCTTCCGGCGGGTCGCCGGCCAGCGCCTCGAGCTGAGACAGGGTCGTTTCGACCTCTGATTCGTCGACCGTCTCTCCGTCGCGGCTGGCGCGCACGATGTCCGACAGGACGTCGGCTGCCCGGAAGAACAGCATCATCGCGTCGTGGTCGGGGCTCAGTTTGCCGGCGCGTACCTCGTCCATCACCGTTTCATAGCGATGGGCGAAGCGGACAAGGCTTTCGAGGCCGAAGGCGCCGGCGCCGCCCTTGATCGAATGGACGGCGCGGAAGCAGACATTGATCGTTTCGCTGTCGGTATCGCCCCCCTCCATGGCAGCCAGACCATCCTGCAAGGCCTCCAGAAGCTCTTCACACTCGATGAAGAACGAGGCGCGGATTTCTGCCATCGGGTCCGACATTACGCGGCTCCCGGCCCGGCGACGGTGCGCAGGGCCTTCACAAGCTTTTCGGGATCGAACGGTTTGACGATCCAGCCCGTAGCCCCGGCTGCCCGAGCGCGCGCCTTCAGCTCGGGCGCGCTTTCCGTCGTAAGCACGAGGATTGGCGTCGCCCGGTGCCTCTCCTGCCCGCGCACGGCTTCGATGAAGCCGAAGCCATCCATCCGCGGCATGTTGATGTCGGTGATGATAGCGTCGGGCACCATGCGCTCGAGCACCTCGAGGCCGTGCATCCCGTCTTCGGCAAGCCTCGGCTCGAAGCCGGCCTGCAGGAGCGCAAGCTTGAGCATGTCGCGAATGGTGCGGCTGTCGTCCACCGCCAGGATCTGGAGGCCCATGCGCCTACTCCTCGTCCATCGTTGCGTCGTCCCCGGGCAGCGCGCCGAAGCCGGTTTGAAGGTCGATCGGCGCGAGCCCGAACTGAGCGAGCTGGTCTTCCAGCTCCTTGCCGAAGTTCACCAGCGTCAGGTCGTTCCCCTCTGATTCCCAGGTTTTGCGCGCAGAAAGAAGGACTTGAAGGCCGGGTGTGCCGATCTGGCGGGTGCCGGCCGCGTCGAGCTCAAGGTCGGCGTCAGCCCTTTCGAGAAGCGCGCGTGCGAGTTCGGCCGCGGAGGTGAGAACGAGGCGAGACGGCAGCTTGAGACGGGCGATGTCGCTCAACTCACGCCTCCACGACAGGGGCGCATCGGGGGCCTGAATTGATACGGAACGGTCACGGAGCGCCCTCCTCTCGGCTTTGTTCCGAGCGGGTGTAGGGCCTCAGCGGTTAAGATTGGCTTAGCTGCGCCTTGGTTTCTGGCGGCTCGACGAACCGGCCAGGCCGCTATGTCAGACAGCTACCCTTGAGCGAGAAGCGTATGAAGGTGCATGGCCGAGCCCATCAGGGCTGCGTCGTCGTCAGAGACGAGCGTGACGGTGAAGCGCTCCATGAACGGGCCAAAGCGGCCCTTGTCGCGAAAAGCCTCAGTAAAGCCCATGGCCCCGGTATGGGGAGCAACGGCGCGCGCCATCCCTCCGATGAGGAACACGCCGCCAAACGGAAGCAATGTCAGCGCGAGATCTCCGCAAACCTCGCCCGCCAGCCGAACGAACATGCGCAGGGCCTCGCGTGCGCGATCTGCTTCTGGGCCCGCGTCGTCGGCGTTGCACAGCGCCATGATGCGGCCGGAGTCGAGGCCACCGGCCACGCCATCACGGTCGGCCAGATATGCATAGATCGAGGCAAGGCCGCGGCCGGAGAGCGCGTCCTCCACCGAGCAAAACCCGTGCCGGGCCGTGATGAAGCGCGACAGGGCTAAGGCGTCTTCTGTCCGGGCCGGCAGGCTTGCATGACCCGCCTCGGACGGCGGCACCAGGCGGCCTGCGGCGGTGTTGAAGACAGGGGCCGCGTTGAACCCGGTGCCGAGACCCACGACGAGTTGCGCGGCGCGCAGGTTGGGCGGAGGCCCCGGAATGATGGCCTGGAGCGCCTTCGCCGGAAGATGGCCAAGCGCATAGCCCTGCGCCTGCAGGTCGTTCAGGAGCGCCACGGTCCCCGCGCCGGTGGCGTCCGCAAGCACATGGGTGTCGAGCGTCCAATCGAGATTGGTCAGGCTGCCCTTGCCGTCATGCACCGGGCCCGCCATGGCCAGGCATGCCGCTTCGGCCCGCGCCGTGCCGCTCTCCTCCATGAAGCGGCGCAGCACCGGCTCCAGGGCATCGAACTCGGCATTGCGGTAGCGCCGCGCGCTGCCGGGAAGCAACTGTCCGCCGGCTGCGAGCGCCACGCGGGTGTTGGTTCCGCCGATATCGGCGACGATGGAACGGGCGTTGGCGGGATCGGCCATGGCAGAGCTCCGGTCGACGGTCGGTCAGGGCAGGGCCGCCCTCACGAGGCGAGGGCAGCGGCCAGCGCGTGGTAGGACGCCTTGGGCGTACGCTTCAAGTCGGCATAGTCGATGTGAACGAGGCCAAACCGCGGGTCATAGCCAAGCGCCCATTCGAAATTGTCCATCAAGGACCAGACAAAATAGCCCTTCACGGGCACGCCGTCGGCGGCCGCCCGCCTCACCTGCTCGAGATGCGCGTCGAGATAGGCGATCCGCTCCGGGTCATCCACTGCGCCGTCGGCGCCCACCATATCCGCCCGAGCCATGCCGTTCTCCGTAACATAAATCGGCAAACCCCGAGCATAGTCGCGGTCGATCATGTTGAGGAAGTGATACAGGCCTTCAGGGTAGATCTCCCAGCCAACCTGGGTTTTCGGGAGGGGACCGTCGACCTCTTCGAGCGCGGGCCAGGCGCCGCTCCCGTGCGCGATGTTCTTGCGGGTGTAGTAGTTCAGGCCGACCCAATCGAGGGGCTGTGCAATCGTGTCGAAGTCGGCCTCCCATCCGCGGGGCAGGTGGGGGCCAAGTCCCTCGAGCACCGTCTCAGGATAGCTGCGGCGAAACACGCCCGACAGGAAGAACCGGTTGTATATCCCGTCATAGACCGACGCCGCGCGGGTGGCCTCGGGGCTCTCGTCGGCAGGGTTGGCATACTCGAAATTGAACACGCCCCCGAGGTTCTCCATGCCCAGGGCGCGCATCGCCTGGATCGACCGGCCATGGGCATAGAGGATGTGATGCATCGCGCGGGCGGTCGCCCGGATGTCGCGCAGGCCGGGGGCATGATCGCCGAGGAAGTGGCTGAGCCATCCCACACACCAGGGTTCGTTGATTGGGGCCGCCGACCACACCCGGTCGCCGATCCGAGACATGACGGTCGTCGTGAACTCGGCAAACCAGTCTCCGATATCGCGGTTCCGCCAGCCGCCCAGATCGGCCAACGGGCTTGGCAACTCCCAGTGATAGAGGGTCACGGCCGGCTTCAGTCCGCGGTCCAGAAGCGCATCGACGAGGCGATCGTAGAAGTCGAGCCCGTCCATATTGGGCATCCCGTGCCCGTCGGGCAGAACCCGCGCCCACGAGGTGGAGAAGCGGTAGACGTCGAGGCCGGCCCCCTTCACAAGGTCCAGATCCTCGGCATAGCGGGCATAATGACCGCAGGCGCGTTGGCCCGTCGCAGCGCCCATGACGTTGCCCGGCGTCTCGGCAAAATCGTCCCAATGGGTGCGTCCGGCGCCGCCGGTCTCATGGTCCTCGATCTGGTAGGCCGAGGTGGCCGTGCCGAATAGGAACCCCTCGGGAAAGTCCGAGCGTTTGAGTTGCATGGCCGGCCCCCGGCTTGATTGCGCTAACGGCTGTTCCTCACTCTCCTACAGGCGTGGCCCGGCCACGGCAACAGCCGGTCCATGGTCCGATCCTATGCCGGCGCCGGGCCGCTCGACGGCCCGAGCACGAAATCGGCGGGCATCATCCGGTGTGCGGGCGGCGCGTCGGGCGCGGCGATCCGGGTCAGCAGCATGGCTGCCGTTGCGCGGCCCATCTCGCGCACGGGCGCGTGCGTCGCGGTGAAGAGCGGGGCGCCCTCGGCCCCGTTTGTGAGGTAGCTCAGTCCGTCGTCATGGGTCACGACCGACACATCGCGCCCCATGCGTAATCCCTGCTCCTCGACCGCGCGTCGGACGCCCAGCGCGATCAGAAGGGCCGCCGTGACGAAGGCTGTCGGCGCCGGGTCCGCCGCCAGCATCTCGCGCGCCGCCGCATAGCCGAAGAACTCGGTCATTTGGTCATGGCGGATGTGCTCCGGCGCGACGGCAAGGCCGGCCGCCTCCATCGCCTCGTGGAACCCCGCGGCCCGGCGGATGGCAAAGTCCATGTCGGCCGGGCCATTCAGCAGCGCGATGCGCCGATGGCCAAGATCCGTCAGGTGGCGCGTGGCGCGCGCGAAGGCCCGGCGGTTGTCCATATCGAGCCAGCTATAGTCGGCCTCCGCCTCGGTGGCGCGGCCGTGGACGACGAAGGGCAGGTTCAACTCCGTCAGCAGGTCGATCCGCCGGTCCGCCGGGCGCGGAGCCTGGAGGACCAGCCCGTCCACCCGACCCGACCGCGCGAGGCGACGATAGCCCTCTTCCTCGGTGCCTTCGGGCATAACGCTCAAGAGGATCTCATAGCCCGCCGGGCCATAGGTCTCGCCGGCGCCTGCGACGAAGTCCGCAAAGATCGGATTGACAATCTCATGGCGTGACGCGCCCGGAATGACATGCCCGATCGCCATCGCGCGGCCCGTCGCGAGCGACAGGGCACGCGTATTGGGCGCATAGCCCTGCGCCTGGGCTGCGGCGCACACCCGCTCCCGGGTGGCAGCGCTGACATCGGGATAGCCGTTCAGCGCGCGGCTCACCGTGGTCGTGCTCAACCCGAGGCTCTCAGCCAGCGACTTGAGGTTCATGTCTTCACCGTTAACGCTCCTCCCGAAACGCTTGGCTTAGCAAATCGGCCCCCCCTGGTCAAAGCCGGCCCGAGTGCGCCTATCTTTCGCCCGTTCCTCCACATTTCTGCGCAATCCAAGGGCGGATTTATGAAGCCATTGGATTGACAGCTTTAAGGACCCGTTTATCGTGGCGGATATCCAAAGCGGTTTGGGGCACGGCCCTGACAACAAATCGATTGCGCGGTCGGCAGCGGGGCCGGATGCGTCAACGGGAGGAAAGCAATGAACCGTCATTTGATGGCCGGCGTCGCCGGCCTCGCCCTTTGTGCTGGCGCTGTGCAGGCGCAGGACCTGATGGTGCCGGTCGGCGAGGGCGGGTTCAACTGGGACAGCTATTCCGCCTTCGCGGACGGGCATGACTTTGCCGGCGAGCAGCTGACGATCTTTGGCCCCTGGCTCGGCCCGGATGCCGAGGCGCTGGAGAACGTGCTGGCCTACTTCCGCGAGGCGACGGGCGCAGATGCGCGCTACACCGGCTCGGACAGCTTCGAACAGCAGATCATGGTCGACGCCGAGGCCGGTTCGGCCCCGAACATCGCCGTCTTCCCGCAGCCGGGCCTGGCCGCGGACATGGCGAGCCGGGGCTTTCTGACGCCGCTCGGGGCGGGCGCGGCCGATTGGATGAGCGAGAACTACGCCGCCGGCCCGAGCTGGGTGGCCCTTGGCACCTATGCCGGCGCCGACGGAAGCGAGTCGTTCTACGCCTTCCCCTACAAGGCGGACGTGAAGTCGCTCGTGTGGTACATCCCCGAGAACTTTGAAGACTTCGACTACGAAGTGCCTGAAACGATGGAAGACTTCCGCGCGCTGATGGATCAGATCGTGGACGACGGCGAAACCCCGCTTTGCGTTGGCCTTGGCTCGGGCGGGGCCACGGGCTGGCCGGCCACCGATTGGGTGGAAGACCTAATGCTCCGCATCCATCCGCCCGAGGTCTACGACGCCTGGGTCACCAACGAGATGCCGTTCAACGATCCGCAGGTGATCGAGGTCCTCGAGCTCTATGCCGAGTTCACCGGCAACGACGACTACGTGGCCGGCAATGCCGCCGATACCGCGGCGGTCGATTTCCGCGACAGCCCCAAGGGCCTTTTCGACAGCCCGGCCCAGTGCATGATGCACCGCCAGGCCTCATTCATCCCGGCCTTCTTCCCCGAAGGCACGGTGGTTGGCGAGGATGTCGACTTCTTCTACTTCCCCGCCTTCGAGGAAAAGGATCTGGGCAGCCCTGTGCTCGGCGCCGGCACGCTCTTTGCGATCACCAACGACAGCTCGGCCGCGCACGGTTTCATCGAATTCCTGCAGACGCCGATCGCGCATGAATTGTGGATGAGCCAGGAGGGCGGCGGGTTCCTGACGCCGCTGACCTCGGTCAACACCGACGTCTACGTCTCGGACGTCCGGAAGGCGCTCGGTGACATCCTGCTCAATGCGACCACGTTCCGCTTTGACGGGTCCGACCTGATGCCGGGTGGTGTTGGCGCGGGCACCTTCTGGACCGGCATGGTGGACTATTCTTCGGGGGCCAAAGACGCGGCGACCATCGCCACCGAGATCCAGTCCTCCTGGGACTCGCTGAAGTAGGCGCCGCCATACCAAACGCCTCCGGCGCCCGAGGGCGGCGCTGGGGCACGCCAAACATCCCGGACCCACCGGGAGAACTCAGGGGAGGGGAAGTCCATGCATCCAGCCCTACAAGGCCTAATTACCATTGTCCTCGGCGTGGCCGGATGCGTCGGATACTTTTACTTCTCTAACCAGTTTCTCGATAAGGTCCTCTATCCTGCGCGGGGCGAGAACGCGGGTCGCAACATCAACCGCGCCAATCAGATCCGGCCGTGGCTTTTTCTGTTTCCCGCGATCTTTGTGCTCGGCCTCTACTTGGCCTATCCGGTTGTCGAGACGCTGCGGCTTTCGCTGACCGACCGGGTGCCGGGCGGCGGCTATGAATGGGTCGGGTTCCAAAACTACGCCCAGATGGCGAGCGAGCCGAAATTCTGGGAAGCGATGCGCAACAACATGCTGTGGCTCATCGTCGTGCCGGCCTTCTCGACAGCCTTCGGGCTGTTGGCGGCGCAGCTGACCGACCGCATCGTCTGGGGCAACATCGCGAAGTCTTTGATCTTCATGCCGATGGCCATCTCCTTTGTCGGAGCGGCGGTGATCTGGAAGCTGGTCTACGATGTCCGCCCCATCGACCAGGACCAGATCGGCATTCTCAATGCTATCCTGCTGGGGCTCGGGCGTGAGGAGCCGGTCACCTTCCTCACGATCCCGTTCTGGAACAACTTCTTCCTGATGATCGTGCTGATCTGGATCCAGACCGGCTTTGCCATGGTGATCCTGTCGGCGGCGCTCCGCGGCATCCCCGAAGACACCATCGAGGCCGCGCTGATCGACGGCGCAGGCCCGATGCAGATCTTCTTCAAGATCAAGGTGCCGCAGATCATGGGCACGATCGTGGTGGTCTGGACGACCATCACCATCGTCGTGCTCAAGGTCTTCGACATCGTGTTCGCCATGACCAACGGCCAATGGGAGACGCAGGTCTTGGCGAATTACATGTACGACAAGCTCTTCCGCGCCAGCGACTGGGGTGTGGGCTCAGCGGCAGCCATGATCATCATGCTGCTCGTCACGCCGATCCTCGTCTGGAACGTCTACAACGCGCGCAAAGAAATGCGCTGAGGGGGCAGGGACATGGACAATATCGCGGGCACCAAATCTGGCCTGATGTGGACGGTCCACATCTCGGTCGTCGTTCTCGTTGCGCTCTGGCTCTTCCCGACCCTCGGCCTCTTGGTGTCGTCGTTCCGGACGGCCGATCAGATCGCCTCATCCGGCTGGTGGGCGTCGATGTTCCCCACCGAACAATCGATCCAGTTGCGGACGGCACCGCCCGACGCCCAGGTGCAGGAGGGCGCGCTCTGGGTGATCGAGGGCAATGTCTTTGCCGTCGAGGGCGCGGAACCGACCAATGCAGGCGAGATCTCGGCCTGGGGCGTGAGCGCGCGGGACATTTCGGCCTATCAGCCCGGCGAGACTGCGGACATGGAGGAAGACGGGCGCCTCACGGTCGAGGCCGACGGCGCGTACCGGCTTGAAAACGATGTAGAGTTCGAGGGGCGCCGCGGCGAGCGCGTCTTTGTGACCGCCACAACGCCGCCCGAGTTCACACTCGACAATTACCGCAACATCCTCGGCCCGGACAATCGCGAGGGGATGGCGCGGGCGTTCTTCAATACGCTGACGGTGACGATCCCGGCGACCGTCATCCCGATCCTGATCGCGGCCTTTGCGGCCTATGCTTTGGCCTGGATGGATTTCCCCGGCCGGGCGCTTCTGATCGCGGCCGTCGTGGCCCTCCTCGTCGTGCCATTGCAACTGGCGCTCATTCCGCTTCTGAAGCTCCACAACGACATCGGCATCGGCAAGGGCTACCTCGGCACATGGCTGGCGCATACCGGCTTTGGCATGCCGCTCGCGATCTATCTCTTACGCAACTACATGGTCGGTCTGCCGCGCGACATCATCGAGAATGCCAAGGTCGATGGTGCGACCGATTTCCAGATCTTCGTCAGAATCATCCTGCCGCTGTCGTTCCCCGCGCTTGCGAGCTTTGCGATCTTTCAGTTCCTGTGGACATGGAACGACCTGCTCGTCGCGCTCGTCTTCCTGATCGACGCGACCGGCGACACAACCGTGATGACGCGGCAGATCGTCGAGCTCTTGGGCACCCGCGGCGGGAACTGGGAGATCCTGGCGACGGCGGCCTTCGTCTCGATCGCGGTGCCTCTCATCGTGTTCTTCGCGATGCAGAAATACCTCGTGCGCGGCCTGCTGGCCGGCTCGGTGAAGTAGCGGGAGGGCGCGCGCATGAGCTTCTTCGATCCCTCAGCCGCCGTCGCACAAGAGCACCTGGCCATCGGGCACGACCCCGATTGGTGGCGCGGAGCCGTAATCTATCAGATCTATCCGCGCTCGTTTCAGGACAGCAACAACGATGGCGTCGGCGATCTCGCCGGCATCATTCACCGGCTCCCGCATGTCGCGGCGCTCGGGGTCGATGCGATCTGGATCTCGCCCTTCTTTCGTTCGCCGATGCTCGACTATGGCTACGACGTGTCGGACTATCGCGACGTCGATCCGCTCTTCGGCACCCTGGGAGACTTCGACGCGCTGGTGCACCGGGCGCACGAACTGGGGCTGAGGGTTCTGATCGATCTCGTCCTGTCGCACACGTCATCAGAGCATCCCTGGTTCAAGGAAAGCCGTGCATCGCGCGACAATGCCAAGGCCGACTGGTACGTCTGGGCTGACGCCAAGCCCGACGGGACGCCCCCCAACAACTGGCTGTCGGTCTTCGGCGGCTCGGCCTGGGAGTGGGATGGCGAGCGTATGCAGTACTTCCTGCATAACTTCCTGACCGAACAGCCCGACCTCAACTTCCACAATCCCGACGTCAGATCTGAACTGCTCGATGTCGCGCGCTATTGGCTCGATCGCGGCGTCGACGGCTTCCGTCTCGACACGGTGAACTTCTACTTCCACGACAAGGAACTCAGGGACAATCCGCCCCTCGCCCTGGAAGAGCGCAATGAGAACACCGCGCCGGCGGTCAACCCCTACAATTTTCAGGACCACCTCTACGACAAGACCCAGCCCGAAAACCTGGGCTTCATTGAAGCGTTGCGGGCGCTGATGAACGAGTATCCCGCGATCACGTCGGTCGGCGAAGTCGGAGAGAGCCAGCGCGGGCCCCAAGTGCAGGCGGAGTACACCAAGGGCGACGGCCGCCTGCATATGTGCTACGACTTCGACTTTCTGTCGAACGTCTATCCCACGGGAACGCAGGTGGCACGCGTTCTCAACCGGTTCCAGGACATCGTCTCCGAGGGTTGGGCCTGCTGGGCCTACTCGAACCACGACGTGGTCCGCCACGCGTCCCGATGGGGCTTGGGCGAAGAGGCCCGCCGGGTTTATGCCGCCCTTCTGATGTCGATGCGTGGCTCAGTCTGCCTCTATCAGGGCGAAGAGCTTGGCCTGACCGAAGCCTATGTCGCCTTCGAGGATCTGCAGGATCCCTACGGCAAGCGCTTCTGGCCAAAGTTCAAGGGCCGTGACGGGGCGCGCACGCCGATGCCCTGGACGACCGAGAGCGCCCATGGCGGCTTCTCCGAGGCGCGGCCATGGCTGCCGCTCGCAATGGAGCATATGGAGCGCTCCGTCTCCCGACAGGAGAATGACGAGACGAGCACGCTTGCCTTCTACCGGCGTATGATCGGCTTCCGCAAAGCCTATCCGGCTCTTGCGAAGGGCGATCAACAGATCTTCGCGGCCGAAGACGACCGCCTCGCGCTGATCCGAAGCCATGGCGGCCAGCGCGTCTTCGGCAGCTTCAATCTCGGCTCCGACACCCAGACCGTCGCGTTGCCGGACGGGGCATGGCGCCAGGACAAGGGGGCGCCGTTTACGACCATCGCCAACGAGCGGGGCATCGCGCTGCCGCCCTACCAGGCCTTCTTCGCCGTGGCCGAAGACGCCTGAGGCAGCACAACGGGAGGACGAACCACATGGCCGATCTCAAACTTACGGATGTCGAAAAGGCCTATGGAGAGGTGCGTGTCCTCTCCAACATCAACCTCGATATCGAGAAGGGCGAGTTGGTGGTGTTCGTCGGCCCTTCGGGCTGCGGCAAGTCCACGCTTCTGCGGATGATCGCGGGGCTCGAACGGATCACCGGCGGCACGCTCGAGATTGACGGGCTGCGCGTCAACGACATGCCACCGGCCCAGCGGGGCATCGCGATGGTGTTCCAGTCTTACGCGCTCTACCCACACATGACCGTGCGCGACAACATGGCCTTCTCGTTGAAGCTCGCCAAGAAGTCGAAGCAGGAGATCGACGATGCGGTCGCCAACGCGGCCCGGATCCTACAACTCGAGCCCTATCTCGACCGGTTGCCCAAGGCCCTCTCGGGCGGCCAGCGGCAACGGGTTGCGATCGGGCGCTCCATTGTGCGTGACCCCAAGGTCTACCTGTTCGACGAGCCGCTCTCGAACCTCGATGCGGCGCTCCGGGTTGCCACGCGGATCGAGATCGCGCAGCTCAAAGAGTCGATGCCCGACAGCACGATGATCTACGTCACCCACGACCAGGTGGAGGCGATGACGCTCGCGTCGCGCATTGTGGTGCTGGCCGGCGGTGGCATCAGCCAGGTCGGCGCGCCTCTGGAGCTCTACGAGAAGCCCGCCAACGAGTTCGTCGCCCAGTTCATCGGTTCGCCCGCGATGAACCTTTTGCCCGGCGAAATCGTCGAGACAGGCTCCCAAACCAAGGTGCATCTCGACGGAGGCCACGGGGCCATCCTGTCGGACTATCCCACGCGAGACAGCGACAAGGGCATGAAGGTCAATGTCGGCATCCGCCCCGAAGACATGCACGCCGTTGAGGGCGAGGACTACGCCTATTCGGGCGAGGTCGAGATCGCGGAAAACCTCGGCGAAGTGACGGTGCTCTACTTCCGGCAGACGCCCGGCATCGACGGCCAGGTGATCGCCAAGCTTCCAGGCATTCACACAGGCGTGCGCGGCAAGACGCTCCACATGGGCGCCGAACCGTCCAAGGTGCACCTGTTCTCCAACGGCGCGTCTTTGCTCTATCGCTAGGGCAGCCGGCCCCAACCGCGCCCCGCGAGGGTCGGTCCTGCAGCGGTACGTTCCGAGCGCAGCATTCACAGCGCACGCGTCCTGCGGTACAATTGGGCACGGGAGGGGAAAGACATGAATACCGAATTTGCCCTGCGCCGAAGACTTCTCGTGGTGGCCCAGACCCGCTACGCGCAGGCCGACGCGGCCTGGGCTGCCGCCGCAGAAGCCGCGCTCAGCTGGTTTCCTGCCGAAAGCCGCCCGGCCGTGCCGCCCATCGGCGACCCGGGCTCGGCTCTGCGCCGGCTGTGGGAGGAGCGCGAGCGCGCGCTGCGTCGGTTTGCGGCCGCGCGCCTGCGGATGGACCGGGCCCGCGCCCGGGCGCTGCGGCTTCGTCGGCGCCTCCCGGCGCGTCCGATCCTGCTGATCGCGGCCCGGTAGCTTAGCTGCCCTAAGGGGCCATTGTCGTACCGCGTGCGCCTCCGCCTTTGGTCTAGCGTCGCGCGTCGAAGACGAACCCAAGAAGGTTCAGAAGGATCTGAGCGGCGAGGATCGCCGTGACCCCGGCCGGATCGTAGTCGGGCGCGACCTCGACCAGATCGACCCCGATAATCGGATGCGCCTGGGCAACCGCCTGCAAGAGCTCTAGCACCTCGTAATAGTGAAACCCGCCGTGCGAGGGCGTGCCGGTCCCTGGCGCAATCGAGGGGCAGAAGGCGTCGATGTCGAGTGTGATGTAGACCGGCGCGCCCGCAGGCAGGCGCGCCCCCACGCCCACGGGGCCCAGCGCCCGCGCCTGCCGGACCGAAAGGATGTCGGAGCCCCGGGCGCGTGCGTCCTGATACCCTTCCCGCGTGGTCGAGCTCACATTGCGGATGCCCACCTGCGTCAGGCCCGACACCCAGGGCAGTTCCGAGGCGCGCCGCATCGGGTTGCCATGCCCGTGCCGCACCCTGTGCCGCACATCCACGAAGTCGAGATGCGCGTCGATTTGAAGGACATGGAACGGTGCCGCCCCTTCAAAGGCGCGAAGGCAAGGAATGTTGACCGAGTGATCGCCGCCGATCACCACCGGCAGCGCGCCGGCCGCCAGCGCGGCCCGCACGCCGGTCTCGATATTGGCATGGCTCGCTTCGGTGTCGGTATGAACGATGTCGGCGTCGCCCATATCCACGATCCGCACAGTGCCGGGCAGGTAGGTCCGGTCGTCCTCGTGGTCATAGGCGCCCGCATGGCCGAAGCTGAAGAGCGTCGACGCCTCGCGCACCGCCCGCGGCCCGAACCGTGCGCCCGCGCGATACTGGGTGCCGAAGTCGAAGGGCGCGCCGAGCACCGCAACGTCAGCATCGAGAGCGTCCCAGTCGGGCGCGTAGGGGCGCTTGGCGAAGGTCGGCAGCCCCACAAAAGGCAGGTTGAGCCGCCCGGTATCGTACGTGTTGCCCACCATCGCTCACTTCACCTATTGCCGCCTGCGCCGGCCATGAGCCTTTCAAAGCATGGCGCCCTGGGCAAGCGCCGGCCGATGTAGGGGCCGCACCGATCCGCAACGCTCTCGGCCGTCCCACGGGCCGCCGCGCGCATCCCCTCAATCCGCGCGACATGGAGTGCACAGAGCCCCGCACTCCCCACACAATGTGCCGAACGGCGGCACCCGCCGCGCCATGTTTGCACGCCCTTTCCCCCTCCCGCGATCCGTGCAAGAAGCCACCGCCAACCGATCTGCCCGAGGAGAAGGCCATGGAGATTCGCGAGGCGCTCACCTTCGACGACGTCCTTCTGGTTCCCGCCAGAAGCCAGGTGCTGCCGGCAGAGGCCGACACACGGACGCGCGTCACCCGCTCCATCGCGCTCAACATCCCCTTGCTCTCGTCGGCCATGGATACGGTGACCGAAGCGCGGATGGCGATCGCCATGGCCCAGGCCGGCGGGATGGGTGTGATCCATCGCAATCTCGACGTGGACGCCCAGCAAAAAGAGGTGCGACGGGTCAAGCGCTTCGAGAGCGGTATCGTCTACAACCCCGTCACGCTGCACCCCGATCAGACTCTGGCCGATGCCAAGGCTCTTCAGGAACGCTACCGCATCACGGGCTTTCCGGTGGTCGACGATGCAGAGCGCGTTGTGGGGATCGTGACGAACCGCGACATGCGCTTTGCTCACAACGATGCCACGCCGATCCGCACGATGATGACGTCCGACAATCTGGCGATGCTAGAAGAGCCCGCCGACCATGCCGAGGCCAAGAGCCTGATGGAGGCGCGCCGGATCGAGAAACTCCTCGTCGTCAGCAAGGAGGGCAAGCTGACCGGCCTTCTCACCCTGAAGGACATCGAGATGGCGGTGCTGAACCCCGGCGCCTGCAAAGACGAACTGGGCCGCCTGCGCGTGGCCGCGGCAACGACGGTGGGCGATGCCGGCTTCGAGCGCTCCGAGGCGCTGATCGACGCCGGCTGCGACCTGATCGTGGTGGACACCGCCCACGGCCATTCCGAGGGCGTCGCGCGCGCGGTCGAGCGGATCAAGCGCGCGTCGAACGAAGTGCAGGTTCTGGCTGGCAACGTGGCGACGGGCGAGGCCACCCGGGCCCTCATCGATGCGGGCGCCGACGGGGTCAAAGTGGGCATCGGGCCGGGCTCGATCTGCACCACGCGCATGGTGGCCGGCGTGGGCGTGCCGCAGCTCACCGCGATCATGGATTGCGCGGCGGCCGCGCACGACCGGGGCGACGTGCCGGTCATCGCCGATGGCGGGATCAAGTTTTCGGGCGATTTTGCCAAGGCCATCGCCGCCGGTGCGTCCTGCGCGATGGTCGGCTCGATGATCGCAGGCACCGACGAGAGCCCGGGTGAGGTCATCCTCTACCAGGGCCGGAGTTTCAAAGCCTATCGCGGGATGGGGTCGATGGGTGCAATGGCGCGCGGCTCGGCCGACCGCTATTTCCAGAAAGACGCGGCCTCCGACAAGCTCGTGCCCGAAGGCATCGAGGGCCAAGTGCCGTACAAGGGCCCTGCAACGGCCGTCATCCACCAGCTCGTCGGCGGGCTTCGCGCCGCCATGGGCTATACCGGCTGCGAAACGGTCGAGGATATGCGCCGCAATTGCGACTTCGTGCGCATCACCAATGCCGGGCTCAAGGAAAGCCATGTCCACGACGTTCAGATCACGCGCGAGGCGCCCAATTACCGGATGGGCTGATCGGGGCCTCGGAGTGTGCGGCGGCGATCTGACCCTGCACGAGATCTCGGCGCGCGCCCGCAAGAGCGCGACGGAGCAACTCAGGCATACCACGCCGGACCAACCCGCCGGTTTGGGGCGATGACGCCGCCCGCGCGCCTCGCTGCGGCTGCAGACATCCTCGACGCCATTGCCGGTAGCAAGGCGGCCGAGCAGGTCCTGACCACCTGGGCCCGCCAAAACCGCTATGCCGGCTCCAAGGACAGGGCGGCGATCCGCGACCACGTGTACGACGTCATCCGCCAGTGGCGATCCCTCGCCGCGCGCGGTGGCGGCGAAAGCGGGCGCGCCCTGACCCTCGGCCTTCTGCGCGCCTCTGGCGAAGACCCGGACGCCTGGTTCACCGGCGTCGGCCACGCGCCGCACACCTTGAGCGACGCCGAGCGCGCCACCGGCCGCGCGCCCACCGCGGAAGAAGCGCTCGACTTGCCTGAATGGCTTCTTCCGATGCTGCGCGACAGCCTGGGCGATGCCCTCGGCTCGGTCGCCGCCGCCCTTGCCGCGCGGGCCGATCTCTTCCTGCGCTGGCATGCCGGACGCACCGATGCCGCCCGCGCCATCGCGGCCCTCGCCGAGGATGGCGTGGTCGCCGAGCCACATCCCATGGCCCGCACCGCGCTGCGCGTCACCGAGGGTGCGCGTCGCGTGCACTTGGCCCGCGCCTATCGCGATGGCCTTGTCGAGATTCAGGACGTCGCGAGCCAGGCCGTGGCGGAGGCGCTTCCCGTTCCACCCGGAGTGACCGTGCTGGACTATTGCGCCGGGGGCGGCGGCAAGGCGCTTGCGCTGGCCGCCCGGGGCGCGCGCGTTGTGGCTCACGACGCCGATCCCCGCCGCATGGCCGACCTCGCTCCGCGGGCCGCGCGGGCGGGCACGCCGGTTGAGACGCTTGCCACCGCCGAGGTCCCGTACCGCGCGCCCTTCGAACTTGTGGTTCTCGATGTGCCCTGCTCGGGGTCGGGCGCGTGGCGCCGCCAGCCCGACGCAAAATGGCGGCTGACCCCCGAGCGGCTCGCGGCCCTGACCGAGATTCAGACCGAGATCCTTAACGCGGCATCAGGCTACGTCACGCCGGGCGGGCACCTGGCCTACATCACATGCTCGATCCTGCCGCCCGAGAACACGGGCCAGATCGATCGCTTCCTTGCGGCACAGGGCAAAGGCTTCACCCCGACACTTTCGCGACGCTTTCTGCCTGGCGACGGCGGTGATGGATTTTTCCTTTGCCTGATGCGGGCGAATGCGTGACGTTGGGCACACGCTAAACTTGTTTCGACCAGCGTGTTTAAGGGCTCCTTAACGAGTTCTGGCCGGAATGTGTAAGACCGATTCGACGTGAAGGGAGACGCCGTGCCGACCGCCGCCCGGACGACCGACAGCCTCGACCACGTGTCCGAGGCACAGGCGGGCTGGCCATGGGTTCTTATCGGGCTATCAGTCGTCCTGTGCGGCTCTTCCCTCCTCCTGCAGCAGCCTTGGCCGGCCGTGTTGCCCCTGGCCGCAGGGGCGAGCATCGCAACCGTTGGCCTTGTTCAGGGCATGTCGGCATGGCGCCGGCGCGGCAATGCCGCGCCCCCGACCGACCCGGTGGCCGGGGTGATCGAGCGTGATGCATCACCCAGCCTGATTGCCGATGCCGACGGAGTGGTGCGCGGGGCCAATGCCGCGGCCCGCGAACGGTTCAGCGAGCATGTGGGCGACACGCTCGCGCGCACCCTGCGGGATCTCATGGCCAACCCATCGGCCCTGTTGGCACGGCTGCAGACCCGGGCCGAGGCGCGCGGGGCCGCGCGCGAAGATGTGGTCACCCATCGCGGGCACATGCGCTTGTCGGTCCACCTTGCGTCGGAGGGCGTGTTCGTCTGGCGGCTTGAGGACCTGGCCGACCGTTCTGCTGCGGGGCGGGGCGTCGACGGGCTGAGCCTGCCGATGCTGACTGTGGGCAAGTCGGGTGCTGTCCTCTTCATGAACGAAGCGCTGCGGCGGATCGTGGGCGGGCGAGCCAAGACGCTCGACCGGATTTTCGACGATCTGCCCCTTCGCCCCTATGGCGAGCACGACATCAACGGCGTGGACGGGAAAGTGCGGGCGCGGGTCGTTCAGGTCGAAGGGGCTGCGGGGCGGCGCGAGGTGTTCCTGGTGCCGACAGCGGACGATACCGCGTCCGCGCCGGGCGCTCCACCTCCCTTGGGCGGGACGTCACCCACCCCCGAGGCTGCCGCATCAGATCTGCTCGAGAGCCTTCCGGTTGCGCTGGTCAAACTCACCGGCGACGGCGAGGTGCGCATGGCCAATCGGCTGGCGCGGGAGCTTTTGGGAGAAGAGGAATGCATCGGCAAACGCCTTCCCGCCCTTGTCGAGGGGGTCGGGCGCCCGATCCCCGAATGGCTTGCCGATGCCGCCAACGGCCGCGGCCTGCACAAGGCAGAGACCGCCCGCGCCAAGCGTCGCGACCGCGAAACGTTTGTGCAGGTGACGTTCGAACGGATCGCTGAGGGGGGCGAGACGCTGCTTCTGGCCGTTTTGAACGATGCCACCGAACTCAAGACGCTCGAAGCGCAGTTCGTCCAGAGCCAGAAGATGCAGGCAATTGGCCAACTCGCCGGTGGTGTCGCCCACGATTTCAACAACCTACTCACGGCGATCTCCGGCCATTGCGATCTGCTGCTCCTGCGCCATGCGCCCGATGACCCGGACTATGCCGACCTTGTTCAGATCAACCAGAATGCCAATCGCGCGGCGAGCCTCGTCGGCCAGCTTCTGGCGTTCTCGCGCAAGCAGACGTTGCAGCTCGAGGCGGTGGATCTGAGCGACTCAATGGGCGAGCTGGCGCATCTGCTCAACCGGCTGGTTGGCGAGAAGATCCATCTGACCGTGCACCACGATCCCGAACTGAAGCCTATCCGCGCCGACAAGCGCCAGCTCGAACAGGTCATCATGAACCTCGTGGTGAATGCGCGCGACGCCATGCCCGATGGGGGCGAAGTGCGGATCGAAACCCAGACGCGCCGGCTGTCCGAGGCGTTCCGGCGGGACCGGGCCGAGGTGCCGGCCGGCGACTATGTCCTCGTTCGTGTGACCGACGAGGGCAAGGGCATCCCCGCCGAGAACCTGCCGAAGATCTTCGAACCCTTCTTCTCGACCAAGAAGGTGGGTGAGGGAACGGGCCTCGGCCTCTCAACGGCCTATGGCATCGTCAAGCAGACAGGCGGGTTCATCTTCGCCGATTCCGTGATCGGCGAAGGGACGACCTTCACGCTCTTCTTTCCCGTCTACAACCCGCCGCCCACAGCGCCCGGTCCGACGGCCGAGGTCGAACGCAGCGGCCCGATCGGACAGGGCGAGGGCGTGGTACTCTTGGTGGAAGACGAGGCGCCGGTCCGGGCCTTTGCCTCACGCGCGCTGCGCATGCGCGGCTACACTGTGATCGAGGCCGAATGTGCCGAGGACGCCCTTTTGGCGCTTGAGGACGAGGACCTCAAGGTCGACGTCTTCGTGACCGACGTCATCATGCCCGGCATGGACGGGCCCAGCTGGGTACGCAAAGCGCTGGAAGACCGGCCCGACGCGAAGGTCGTCTTCGTCTCGGGCTATGCCGAGGAGAGCTTCTCCGACGCCCAACAGCGCATTCCCAACTCGGTATTCCTGCCCAAGCCCTTTTCCCTCTCCGATCTGGCCGCAACCGTCCACGACCAGATCCACTGAGGATGCGCGCGGCGGGAAGGGCCGACGGCGCGCCATGCTCCCCGCCGGACGCACAGGTCAACTGGAACGCAGCACCACCAGGGCATGCCGCTTCTTTCCGGCCGACAGCTTGACCGGGGCACCCAGGGCGTTGGCATCCAGCATGAGGCCTGGATCGGTGAGCGCGCCGTCATCCAGCCGTGCGCCATTGTCCGCGATCAGCCGCTTGGCCTCCTTGCCAGACTTCGCAAGCCCCGTGCGCACGATCAACTGAACGACGGAAATCCCGTCGCCCACCTCGTCAGCACCAAGCTCAAGCGTCGGAAGATCGTCGCCCGTGCCACCCCGCTCAAACACCTCGCGCGCCGTCGCCTCCGCAGCCGCGGCCGCCTCCGGCCCATGCAGCAGCGTCGTCACTTCATTGGCCAGACGGATCTTTGCTTCGTTGATCTCGGCCCCGCCCAGGCTCCCCAGCCGCTCGCACTCGTCCACCGGCACTTCGGTGAACAGCTTCATGAACCGCCCCACATCCACGTCGGTGGTGTTGCGCCAGAACTGCCAGAACTCATAGGGCGACAGCATCCCGTCATCGAGCCACACCGCGCCGCCCTGGCTCTTGCCCATCTTGCGCCCGTCCGACGTGGTCAGGAGGGGCGTCGTCAGGCCAAAGATCTCGCGGTCGAGCACCCGCCGCGTCAGGTCGATCCCGTTGACGATATTCCCCCACTGATCCGACCCGCCCATTTGCAAACGGCAGCCATAGCGCCGGTTGAGCTCAAGGTAGTCGTAGGCCTGAAGGATCATGTAGTTGAACTCGAGAAAGCTGAGCGACTGTTCCCGGTCGAGCCGCGACTTCACGCTCTCGAAACTCAGCATCCGGTTGACCGAGAAATGCCGCCCGATATCCCGCAGGAAATCGAGGTAGTTCAGCTCGTCGAGCCACTCCGCGTTGTTCAACATGAGGGCAGGCTGCGTGTCGGCCCCGTAATCGAGAAAGCGCGCGAACACCTTCTGCATGCCGGCAATGTTGGCCTCGATCGCGGCCGCATCGAGGAGCGGACGCTCGTCGGCACGAAACGACGGGTCCCCCACCTTGGTCGTCCCGCCGCCCATGAGCGTGATCGGCTGGTGGCCGGTCTTCTGCAGAAGCCGCAACAGCATGATATTCAACAGGTGGCCGACATGGAGCGAGGCCGCCGTCGCGTCATACCCGATATAGGCCGTCACCGGTCCCGCCTTCAGCACTTCGTCAAGGCCCTGCAGATCGGTGCAGTCCGCGAGAAAGCCACGCTCGATCAGCGCGGCAAGAAAGTCTGATTTCGGGTGGTATGTCATCGGCCACTGGTCCCTCGATGGTGCGCCACGCTATAGAGACGCAGCGGGGCAAGGGGAAGGGTATGAAACGGCGCGATCTACCAGATGAACCGGTCCACGTGGCGGGCGCGATGTCGGGCACCTCGCTCGACGGGGTCGACGCCGCAATCATCCAGACGAACGGGCACACGATTGCGGCCCGAGGTCCGAGCCGGTATCGCGCCTACAGCGAGGAAGAACGCGCTACGCTCAAGGCCGCGCTCGGCACGTGGCACGGCGCCCCCGAGGCCGAGGCCGCGTCCCGCGTGGTCGAAGCCGCGCACGGCGAGGTCTTCGCTGACCTTCTTGCCGACGACGCGGCGGGCCCGGTGGCCCTGATCGGATTTCACGGCCAGACGCTGGCCCATGAACCCGGCGGGCGCGGCACCCATCAGGCCGGCGACGGCGCCCGGCTCGCCAGGGCGCTTGGGCTGCCGGTCGTTTGGGATTTCCGCAGCGCCGATGTCCGGCTGGGCGGGCAGGGGGCCCCGCTTGCGCCCGCCTACCACTTTGCCATGGCGCGGCAGCTCGAGGTGCAGGCCCCGCTTGCGGTGCTGAACCTCGGCGGTGTTGGCAATCTCACCTGGATCGATCCGACCAAAGAGGCGCCGGAGGCGGACGGTGCCATTCTGGCTTTCGACACCGGGCCCGCCAACGCACCGCTCAACGATCTGATGCAGGGGCGGCTCGGGCGCCCGTGCGACACAGACGGCGCGCTGGCCCGACAGGGCCAGGTTGACCCGGCCATCTTAGAGACCTTCGCCAGCCACGGCTATTTCGACATCGCGCCGCCGAAGTCGCTCGACCGCGATGCGTTCTCCGACCTCCTGTCGCGGGTCGAGGGCCTGGCTGATGCCGACGCCGCCGCGACGCTGACGGCGGCTGTTGCCGCGGCCGTAATGCGGGGCGCCGAGCATTTTCCAAGCCCTGTGGCCCAGGTCCTCGTCACAGGCGGCGGGCGGAACAACCCGGTGATGATGGCGATGGTGGCCGAGGGCCTGGCGGCGCAGGTGATGCCGGTCGAGGATGTGGGTTTCGACGGCGACATGCTGGAGGCCGAGGCGTTTGCATTCCTGGCCGCGCGCGTGGTCGCCGGCCTGCCGACGTCCTTTCCCGGGACAACGGGCGTGGCCGCCGCGGTGGGCGGCGGCGAGATCTCACGCCCCGCCTGATCCCACCGGAATGTCGAAGCCCGCCGGGGCAAGCTCAAAGCCCTCAAAGCGAAAGCCCGGCGACACGGTGCAGCCAACAAGAGACCACGCGCCCGTTGTCCGCGCCGCCTGCCAATGCCCCGTCGCCACGATCAGTTGCGGGCTCTGACCGGAAGCGAGATCCGGGCCCAGCACTGCTTCGCTGGCCGGACCGTCCGCTTCGGCCGCCCGGGACAGCACCAGCGGGGCGCCGGCATAAAAGTGCCAGATCTCGGTGGCGTCGACGCGATGCCAGTGGCTGCGTTGGCCCTCGGCGAGAAGGTAGTAGATCGCCGTGCCGGCAGGGCGCGCGTCGTCTGCGCGCGCCTCCACCCAGGTCTGCCGGTACCAGCCGCCTTCGGGGTGTGGGGCGAGGCCCAAGGCCTCGATCACCTGCTCCGCCGTCCACGTGGCCGCGGGCTGGCTCATCCCCTCAGGATCGACGCGCCGGCATAGCTGGCGACTTCGCCGAGCGCTTCCTCTATCCGGATCAGCTGATTGTATTTGGCCAGCCGGTCCGACCGGGCCAGTGAGCCCGTCTTGATCTGCCCGCAATTGGTGGCCACGGCAAGATCCGCAATCGTTGAATCCTCGGTCTCGCCCGAGCGGTGCGACATCACGCAGGTCATGCGGGCGCGATGCGCCATGTCGACCGCGGCGAGCGTCTCGGTGAGCGTGCCAATCTGGTTGACCTTGACCAACAGCGAGTTGGCCGCGCCCTCGGCGATTCCGCGCGACAACCGCTTGGGGTTGGTCACGAACAGGTCGTCGCCGACCAGCTGAACCCGGTCGCCGATTGCGGCCGTGAGCGCCTGCCACCCGTCCCAATCATCTTCCGAGCAGCCGTCTTCGATCGAGATGATCGGGTAGTCGTTCACCAAGCCCTCAAGATAGGACACATTCTCAGCGCCGGTCAGGGATTTGCCCTCGCCCTCAAGCTCATAGCGACCGTCCTTGAAGTACTCGGTCGCTGCGCAGTCGAGTGCGAGGTGGATGTCCTCGCCCGGATTGTAACCAGCCGCTTCGACGGATGCGAGAATGAAATCAAGCGCTTCTCGTGCGGAGTTGATGTTGGGCGCAAATCCACCCTCATCGCCGATGCCGGTGGACAGGCCGGCGGCCGAAAGCTTCGATTTCAGCGTGTGGAACACCTCCGAGCCCATCCGGACCGCCTCCGAGATCGAGGGCGCGGAGACGGGCATGATCATGAACTCCTGAATGTCGATCGGGTTGTCGGCGTGCTCGCCCCCGTTCAGGATATTCATCATCGGAACCGGAAGGATGCGCGCCGATGTCCCGCCGACATAACGGTAGAGCGCCTGCCCGGAATAGTCTGCCGCGGCCTTGGCACAGGCGAGCGACACGCCGAGGATGGCATTGGCGCCCAGCCGGCCCTTATTCTCGGTCCCATCGAGCTCGATCATCATTTGGTCGAGCGCCACCTGTTCGGTCACATCGAACCCGACGAGCGCCTCGGCGATCTCGCCATTCACCGAACCAATGGCGTTCTGCACGCCCTTGCCCTTGTAGCGGCCCTTGTCGCCATCGCGCTTTTCGACCGCCTCGTGCGCGCCGGTCGAGGCGCCCGAGGGCACCGCGGCCCGGCCCATCGTGCCGTCGTCGAGGGTGACGTCGACCTCAACGGTCGGGTTGCCGCGGCTGTCTAGAATTTCGCGGGCGTGAATGTCGATGATTGTCGTCATGGTCCGTCCCTCTCTGCCGGTTCCACGGGCTCTTTACGGGGCCTTGGGCACCGTGTGAAGGCTGCTCAACCGCCGTTCCCGGTGCAGCACGTAGAGCCCCGATCCGATGATCAGCGTGGCCCCGGCGGCCAGCGACCAGTCGGGCCGCTCGCCCAGCACCAGAATGCCGAGGGCGGCCAGGAACAGAAGGCGCGAATACCGAAACGGGGCCACGACCGATACGGGGGCTGCGCGCACCGAAGCCGTGATCGTGAAGTACGCCACGGTGCCACAGATCATCAGCATCGCGATGATGCCCCAGGGCGGATCGGGCGGCAGCAACTGCCCGGGCCCGGCCAGCGACCAGATCACGCCGAGCGCCCCGATGAAGGCAAGCCCGTGGGCCGCCAGCACCAGTGTCGGCAACTCGCGCGGCGCCATCCGGTTGAACAGGTCCCGCCCGGACAAGCACACCATCGCGCCGACGGCCAGAAGCGCACCGGGCGCGATCCCGGCCTCCCACGGCCGCAGCACCACGAGCACACCGGCAAACCCGACGCTCGCCGCCAGCCAGCGCCGCCAGCCCACAGGCTCCTTCAAGAGCAGGGCGGCGCCGGCCATTACCGTCAACGGCGCGGCCTGCAGGATGGCCCCCACGATGATCAGCGGCGTCGTGGCCAGCGCGATCACCATCATCGTTGACCCAAGAATTTCCGAGACATTGCGGGCCAGGACGGCCGGGTGAAGCGCGAGGGGCGTCAGCAATCGCTCCCCTCGGAGCATCGCCAAACCGGCAAAGGTGACAAACCCGCTCGCCCCGAGGATGAAGATCACCTGCGCCTGGTCGAGCGACCCGGCGCTCAGTTTGATGGCCAGGTCGGCAAGGGCGAAAAACGCCATGGCCACCACCATAAGCGCGATGCCGCGGGCATTGGCCATGTCAGTCTCGGGTGCGGTTGAGCCGCACGGCGTAAAGCTCAAGCCGGTGGCCCATGAGCCGGTAGCCCAGCCGCCGCGCGATCTTTTCCTGAAGCGCCTCAATCTCGGGGTCGACGAACTCGATCACTTCGCCGGTCTTCATGTCGATCAGGTGGTCGTGATGGTCGCGCTCGGCATCCTCATAGCGCGCCCGGCCGTCGCCGAACTCGAGCTTATCCAGTAGGCCGGCCTCTTCGAAGAGCTTCACGGTGCGATAGACCGTGGCAAGCGAGATCCGCTCGTCCCGCGCCGTGGCCCGGGCATACAGCTCTTCTACATCGGGGTGGTCGGTGCTCCCTTCGAGCACCTCGGCGATCACACGCCGCTGTTCGGTCAGCCGAAGGCCTTTCGCTTCGAGCCGGTCGAGCAGGCTGTCGGGCATCGGGGGCCGCGCTCCTCGGTTGCGTCTCCGGGTGGTACCGGATCGGGGCGCGCGGGGAAAGGTCAGACGGCGCCAGTGTGGAGCAGGATCTGTTTCCAGATCGCCGTCTCGTCGATCAAGGTCCACTCCCGGCGCAGGCCGCGCGGACCGAACTCGGCCTGCGTGATCCCCATCACGTGAACCGGGGCGCCGGTGGGTGCGCCGAAACGGCCCCAGCCATCATGGCGGCCGGTGAGCGACCAACGCATGGCCGCACGCGGTGGCATGCCTTCGTCTTCCCGTCCGATCCGGTGGTGCACCTCGGCGCGGGCCGACGGGAAGGCCGCGCGCAGCCCCATCCAGAACCGGTCGACCTCGAAGTGCCCATGTCCAAGCTGGTGGCCGGGATAGTTGAGTTCCGCGGCCGGATCATAGGAGGCAGGGATGATTGAGAATGCCGCATCGAAGAGAGCCGTCAGAATGTCCTCCAACCGCATCCCCCAGGGATTGTTGTCGCCCCGCCCGGCATAGGGGCCGGGCACGTCCGTCTCGGGCGTGAACGGGCGCACGCATGCCTCGGGCCCGCCCTCGCGCGCGATCAGGTCGCGCGTCCAATCCACGATGTCAGCCCCCATCTGGCGCACAATGGCGGCCTGGTCGCGCACCAGCCATTCGTCACTCACCTGATCCATTGCGCAGTAGCAATCGGCAAGGATTCGGTAAGTCAGCCGCCGGCCCGTCGGCGCGCCGTAGGCACCGGGTCCGGTATGCGTGGCCTGGCAGATCAGCCGATGGGACGACAGAAACGCCGTGCGATCCGCATCCGCCCAGCACCAGATCACATCCTCTCCGGGCAACTCCCGATCCGGAAACTCTGCCAGCGTCGCCTGCGTTGCAGCGATGATCCCGCCGTTGCCGACCAATACCGAGGCCGGAGACCGCACCACCAGATCCTCGGCATAGTACCGGGTCAGCGTGTCGATCCCTCGATCCTCCCAAATCGCCCGCGTGATGCCGAGAATGTAATCGGGAATGTCGGTCCACCGGGGATCGAAGCCAGGGGCAATCGGCATGGCGCTTCTATCCACTTCCCGGTCTTGACGAACCTAGCGCCGTTCGCTCCGCGCCATGAATGCCAGGCGCTCGAACAGCGCCACGTCCTGCTCGTTCTTCAAGAGCGCGCCATGGAGCCGGGGCAGGGCGTTCGAGGGGTCGCCGCGCAACTCTTCCGCCGACAGATCCTCGGCCAGGAGAAGCTTCAGCCAGTCGAGCACCTCCGACGTCGAGGGCTTTTTCTTCAACCCCGGCTGCTCGCGGATCTCATAGAACTGCGTCAGGGCGGCGTGCAGAAGCTGGCCTTTGATGCCGGGGTGGTGGACCTCGACGATCCGCTGCATCGTCTCTGGATCGGGAAACCGGATGTAGTGAAAAAAGCACCGTCGCAGGAAGGCGTCGGGCAATTCCTTTTCATTGTTCGACGTGATGATCACCACGGGGCGGTTCAGCGCGCGCACCGTCTCGCCGGTCTCGTAGACGTGGAACTCCATCCGGTCGAGCTCCTGCAGCAGGTCGTTGGGGAACTCGATATCGGCCTTGTCGATCTCGTCGATCAGCAAAACGACTCGGCCCTCAGCCGTGAACGCCTCCCACAGTTTGCCGCGCTTGATGTAGTTGGCGATGTCGTGAACCCGCGCGTCGCCGAGTTGGCTGTCGCGCAGCCGGCTCACCGCATCGTACTCATAAAGCCCCTGCTGGGCTCGCGTCGTCGACTTGATATGCCACTCGATCAGCGGCAGTCCGAGCGACTGTGCCACCTGCCGTGCAAGCTCGGTCTTGCCGGTACCAGGCTCGCCCTTCACGAGAAGCGGGCGCTCCAGCGTGACGGCGGCGTCGACAGCTATGGCAAGGTCGTCGGGGACGATATAGCTGTCGGTCGAGGTAAATTGCATGGCTGCCCTGGCGATTGTTTCCGCCTGACACTGCACGCTGCGGCGCGGCGCCGCAACTGCTTCAGGACCCTAACATAAGGTGATGATTTAGGGGCGAAACGGGCGTGACAAGGCGGGGGGCATGCAGTATGAGCCGCGCCATGGGAGGCCAGATGCCCGCAGAAATTAATCGAGCGCCGGATGGGATCGCTGCAGACGCCCTAACGGAGGCCGAGCGGGCGAGCGAGCGAGAGGGAAACGGGATGAAACAGGAAGTCTTCCTACCGGACGATTATCGTCCGGCCGAGGACGAGCCCTTCATGAACGAACGTCAGGTTGAGTATTTCCGACGCAAGCTCCTGGCATGGCGGGCCGATTTGTTGGAGGAAAGCCGGGAAACGATCGAGGGGTTGCAGGAAGCTGCGCGCAACATCCCCGATCTCGCCGACCGCGCCTCCGAGGAAACCGATCGTGCGCTGGAGCTGCGCACAAGGGACCGACAACGCAAGCTCGTGGCCAAGATCGACTCGGCGCTCCGTCGGATCGAGAATGGCGAGTACGGGTATTGCGAGGTCACGGGCGAGCCGATCTCGCTCAAACGCCTCGACGCCCGCCCAATCGCGACGCTCAGCCTTGAAGCGCAGGAGCGTCACGAGCGCCGCGAAAAGGTCCATCGCGACGATTGATCCGCGGGCGGCTCGGCCCAAGATCAATCAACTGGTATCGAAGCGCCGGGGCCAAGCCTCGGCGTTTTTCGCGTTGGAGGCCCCATGTCCCTGATCGGACGCGAGATCACGATCGTCGGCGCCGGCATTGCGGGCCTTGCCGCGGCTCAGGCTCTGGCGATGCGGGGCGCTTCCGTTACGGTTCTTGAGCGCGCGCCCGCGATCGCGGAGGTGGGCGCCGGCCTGCAGATCTCGCCCAATGGCGCCCGTGTTCTCGATGCGCTCGGCCTGACGTCGGACCTTGAGGCCGCCACAACCGCCTCGAAGGCCGTCACCTTGCGCAACCATCGGGGGCGGCGCGTCCTTCGCATGTCTCTCTCGCGGCACGCGCGTTTTTCGCTCACCCATCGGGCCGACCTGATCGCGCTGCTCGAGGCCGGTGCCCGCAGAGCCGGCGTCGCCATTGAAACAGGCATCGAGGTGGCGACTGTCGACCCGGGCGACGGCAGCGCCACGCTGCGCCTGTCTGACGGCACTGCACGCCGCACGTCACTCGCCATCGGGGCAGACGGCCTCCATTCCCGCGCACGCGCCGCGCTCCTCGGCGAGGCCAAACCCACCTTCACGGGCCACGTTGCCTGGCGTGCGCTGATCCCCGCCCCCCGGGGCATCCCGGACGAGGCGCAGGTCTTCATGGGGCCGGGCGCCCATGTCGTGGCCTATCCGCTCCGGCACGGTGCGCTGCTCAATCTCGTATGCGTCGAGGAGCGGACAGGTTGGCACGCAGAGGGTTGGCACCATGCGGGCGACGCTGACGCCCTGCGCGCTGCCTTCGCGCAGTTCGGCGAGCCGGTCCGCAGCTGGCTTGCGATGGTCGAACAGCCCATGGTCTGGGGCCTCTTCCGCCACCCGGTCGCGCCCACCTGGCATGGCCCGTCGGTCGCCCTGATCGGGGATGCTGCGCACCCCACGCTCCCCTTTCTGGCCCAAGGCGCATGCTTGGCGCTCGAGGACGCATGGGCGCTCACCCATGCGCTCGCCAGCCACGACGGCGACGCGGCCGCGCTCGCCGCCTATCAGGCCACGCGCCGCCCCAGGGCCAAGGCCATTGTCGACGCGGCCACGGCGAACGCGCGCAACTACCATCTCCGCCCGCCGCTCCAGCCGCTCGCGCACGCCATCCTCCGCGCCATCGATGCGGCCGCTCCGCAGGCCATGCTCGCCCGCTACGACTGGATTTACCGACACGACCCGACAGCGGTGGATTAAGCGCTTTTCCCCTCGCATCCCCCTGTCTGCCTTGGTAAGAGGCGCGCCAATCGGGGCGGTGCGGTACGCGCCGCCCCTAGCCGTTCGCGGGTGTGGCGGAATTGGTAGACGCACTTGGTTTAGGTCCAAGCGCCGCAAGGCGTGGGGGTTCGAGTCCCTCCACCCGCACCAGGATATACGAGACGAGAAGGACGACGAGCGATGCAGGTCACCGAAACCCTTAACGAGGGTCTGAAGCGCGGCTACCAGATCACTATTCCGGCCGCCGAGCTGGATGCCAAGGTCGACGCCAAGCTCCGCGAGGCCCAGCCCGAGATTGAGATGAAGGGCTTTCGCAAGGGGAAGGTGCCACTGCCGCTTCTGAAAAAGCAGTTCGGCACGCGAATCCTCGGCGAAGCCATGCAGGAAGCCGTCGACGGCGCGATGTCGGAGCATCTGGAAAGCACCGGCGACCGTCCGGCGCTGCAGCCCCAGGTCAAGATGATCGGCGAAGACTGGAAGGAGGGCGACGACGTCGTCGTCCAGATGGACTATGAGGCACTGCCCGAGATTTCCGAGCCCGATCTCGCCTCGATCAGCCTCGAAAAGCTCGTGGTCAAGGCCGACGACGCCGCGATTACCGAGGCGCTCGACGGGCTGGCCGATCAGGCCAAGCGGTTCGAAGACAAAGAGGGCGCCGCAGAAGATGGCGATCAGGTCGTCATGGATTTCGTCGGCAAAGTCGACGGGGAAACCTTCGATGGCGGCTCGGCCGAGGACTTTCCGCTGGAACTCGGCTCTGGTCAGTTCATCCCCGGCTTCGAGGAAAAGCTGATCGGGGTGACCGCTGGCGAAGAGCGCACCGTTCAGGTCACGTTCCCCGACGAGTACGGGGCCGAACATCTGGCCGGTAAGGACGCCGAGTTCGACTGCACGATCAAGGCCGTGAAGGCCGCGACCAAAGCCGAGATCGACGACGAGCTTGCCACCCAGTTCGGTGCCGACGATCTTGAGGCGCTGAAGGGCCAGATCTCCGAGCGGCTTGAGGCCGAGTATTCCGGTGCCGCACGGGCCGTCATGAAGCGGGCGCTCCTCGACACGCTCGACGAAACGGTGGCGTTCGACCTGCCTCCGACGCTCGTCGATGCCGAGGCCAAACAGATCGCCCACCAGCTCTGGCACGAAGAGAATCCCGAGGCCAAGGACCAAGACCAACCCGAGATCGAGACGACCGAGGAGCACACCTCGCTGGCCGAACGCCGGGTCAAGCTCGGTCTGCTCCTTGCCGAGCTGGGTCGCCAGAAGTCTATCGAGGTGACCGACGCTGAGATGAGCCAGGCCGTCATGGCGCAGGCCCGGCAATATCCCGGCCAGGAGCGGCAGTTCTTCGAGTTCGTGCAGAACAACCCCCAGGCGCAGCAGCAACTGCGCGCGCCGATCTTCGAAGACAAGGTCGTCGATTTCATCTTCGAGCTTGCACAGGTCGAAGAAAAGGAAGTCGACAAGGACGCCCTGAAGGAGGCGGTCGAGGCTCTCGACGAGGAGTGAGCCGCCAACCAGCCGCCGACACCGGGCCGTCCGCTTCGGGCGGCCCTCTTTTTTGATTGAGCGCATTGCGCTGATCTGGGCCAACGGGATCGGCCCCGGTCGCCCGGCCTACTCCGCAAGCAGCTCGTAGAGGGTCGAATGCAGGAGTTGGGCTTCGGCACCGAAGCGAACGACCACAATGTCCTGTTCGGGCAAAAGGTATACGACTTGCCCGCTGTGACCCATTAAGTAGGCAAACGGGCCATGGGGGGCGGCTCCGTCGCGATCCAGCACGTCGTGGCGAAGATGCATGCCATAGGCCCCATTCCGCCGCTCGGCCGCCGACAGGTTGGGCAGCACAAAGCTGCGCCAGAGCTCGGGGGGTAGCAACGGCGCGCCGTCGGTTCCGTTTTTCATCACAAACCGCCCGACCCGCGCCCAATCGATGGCTCGGGCATAGAGGCAGCAATAAGCGGTCACACGGTCGGCTTTCGGGTAGACCCGCCAGTCGGCAGGTGCAGCGCCGGATGGTCGCCAGATCTTGTCGGCCAGAAGCTCCTGAAGCGGTTGGCCATAGACGCGCTCCAGCACGAGACCGAGGAGGGCGGTATTGGCGCTCTGGTAGTGGAAGGTCCCCCGATCGGCCAAGTTGACCTCAAGATCCTGCAAAATGGCCTCTGGGCCAAAGGCATGCAGGCGCGCAAGCGGGCCAAACGGCGAGAAGTCCAGATCGTCCATCGGCCGCGCATCCGTCTTCGGCGGCTCCGGCTCCATCTCAAGCCCGCTCGTCATAGTCAGGGCTTGCTTAACCGTGATGTCAGGCGCATCCGGTCCGAGGATCGATTGCAGCGAGGCAGCGAGCCCGTCGATGCGGCCTTCCGAGACGGCCAGCAGAACGAGCGTGCCGACAAGGCTCTTGATCAGCGAGTAGGAGTTCAGCTTGGTCTCGCGAGAGGCGTCTGGCCCATACTGCTCCACCAGAAGTGTCCCGCCCTGGTCGACAAGCAACGCGCGGCCACCTGCAGCCGAAAAGCGCGCTTGTGCTTGCGGTGATGCCGCGGTCCCGGCGGGGGGCGCCGGCTGCGGGTGGGCGCCTTCGACACGTTCAAAGCGACCCGAAACCGGCCAGACGGCGCTTGGAAAGCCCTCGTCCGCAAGAACGACCACTTGCGGCGCGCGGAGGGCAATCGCCCACGCGCCTCCGGTCGCGACCGCCGCGGTCAGGAGCAAGGCAACGGCAACGCGGCGGCGTCGAGTTCGGTCGATGGACATGCTTCCCCGGAGCCAGGTGTTTGGTCTCGGCAATTGGTTGCACGGCCAGAGTGTGAACGAAAGGAAAAGGGCGCGCCCGGCGGCGCGCCCAGATTCATATGATGCTCATATGGAATTCATATGGTTCTCATACGAAAGTCATACGTTTCTCATACGAGATTCATATGCTTTTCATATGGGGTGTTGCGCCGTCAGGGCTGCGCCTCTCCGTCCGTCGAATTGCCTTCCTCGACCCGCGTCGTGTCCGGGGCGCCCTCGCCCAGATCGTCCAGGGCCGCGCCTCCGATATCGTCGAAGAGCTCGGCAATTTCGAACTCCGCCGCCGCTTCCTCTTCGGCCGCAAGCTCCTGAATCGACTTGCCCGACGCTTGCAGAACGGCCTCTTCTTCCGAGCGGGCCACGTTCAGCGTGATGCCAACCTCGACCTCGGGGTGCAGGACAACCAGCACCTCGTGGAGGCCGAGCTCTTTGATCGGCTTGCCAAGCTGCACCTGTCCCTTATCGACCGTGACGCCGGCCTCAGTTGCCGCCTCGGCCGCGTCACGCGGGGTGACGGAGCCATAAAGCGACCCAGAATCTGAGGCTTGGCGGATAATGACAAAGCTCTGGCCCTCAAGCGATGACGCAAGGCTTTCGGCCTCTTTCTTGGTCTCGAGGTTCCGCGCTTCGAGTTGCGCCTTGTCGGATTCGAACCGGGCGATGTTCGCCTCATTGGCGCGCAGCGCCTTTCCCTGCGGCAGCAGGAAGTTGCGGGCATAGCCCTCCTTCACGGAGACGACTTCTCCCATCTGGCCGAGCTTGGCCACGCGTTCCAGCAGGATCACTTCCATATCGGTGTCTCCTTACTTCACGGCGTAGGGCAGGAGCGCCAGAAAACGCGCCCGCTTGATGGCCCGGGCAAGTTCACGCTGCTTCTTGGCCGACACCGCGGTGATGCGCGACGGCACGATCTTGCCGCGCTCCGAGATGTAGCGCTGCAGGAGCCGGGTGTCCTTATAGTCGATCTTGGGCGCATTGTCCCCCGAGAACGGGCAGACCTTGCGGCGGCGGAAAAACGGTTTTGCTGCCATGATTTATCCTCCGTTCCTAAAGCTCAGCGGCGCTCGCGGCGGCTGTCGCGCTCGTCGCGTTTCTGCATCTGGATCGAGGGACCCTCGGCATGGGCGTCGACCTTGACGGTCAGCACGCGCATCACGTCGTCGTGAAGCCGCATAAGACGCTCCATCTCCTGAACCGCCTCGGCGGGCGCACTCGTGCGTAGGAAGGAGTAGTGGCCCTTGCGGTTCTTGTTGATCTTATAGGCCATGGTCTTGACCCCCCAGTATTCCTGGTGGGCGACTTGGCCTCCGTTGTCGGCGAGAACGGCGCCGAAATGGTCGATCAGACCTTCGGCCTGCGCGTTGGACAGGTCCTGACGCGCAATGAAGACATGCTCATAAAGCGGCATGATCACTCCAATTTTTCAGGGCGCGCTTCAAAGGACGGGTAGGGGCTTCCGCGCCCCGTCCACGAGAGGCCGCGCCGGATGGCGATGTGCGGAAGTTTGGCGCTTATACACGGCCCGAACTGCAATGCAAGCGCAGCGATTTGCGCCCCTGCGGCACCCCCTGTGCGAAAACCAGTAATGGAAAGTTGCACAGAGTGTCGCACCTATAGGTCACACACCTCACGCCAACCCAACCAGTGGAGCTTCCTCCCCATGAAATCGCTTCTTACTGCCGCCGGGCTTGCCGGCGCGCTCGTCCTGGCCCCGGCCGCCCACGCCGAGACCTGGACCGCCGATCCGTCACACACCGAAGTGCTGGTGTCTTGGGATCACGCCGGGTTTTCGCGTCAATCGCTGAAATTCCATGCCTTCGAAGGCGCGCTGACCTTTGAGCCCGACAACGTAGAAGGCGCCTCTGCAAACTTTGCAATCATCGCGGACAGCGTCGATTCCGGCGTCGAGATGTTTGACGGGCATCTGAAGGGCGAAACGTTCCTCGACGTTGCCAATCACCCCCAGATCACCTTCGTGTCGACAGGCGTCGTGCAGACGGGTGATATGACCGTTGAAGTCACGGGCGAAATGACGATCAAGGGCGTCACGAACCCCGCAACGTTCGAAGTCACGGTGCACAGCCTGGGCGAGCATCCGGTGGGGGCGTTCTTCGACTTCTACCAGGGCGAATGGCTGGGCTTTACAGCCACGGCCACGATCAACCGCTCCGACTGGGGGCTCGCCGCTATGATCCCCGTGGGATCAGATGAACTCGAGATCGTGATCAACACCGAGATGAAGGCATCGGGCTCCGAAGGCTAAACCCTGCCTTCCAGGAAAAGAATGAGTAGCCGCCGGCGAATTCGCCGGCGGCCTTTTTTTTGTCCGACTAGTTCGACGCGCGGGTCGCGGTCACAGTTGCGGCAATGCCCACGCTGAACCCAAGCGACCCCTCATCCGACTGTCCCATGCCGATGGAGAAGTCGCGCCGGTCGACGCTCGTTGAGAGGGTTGCTGTGGCGGTGTCGCCTTCAAGGGTTAGCTCGAACGGGATGTCTTGAGGAACGCTGGCGTCGCGGATGTCGAGGCTGCCCACGGCGCGGTACAGCCCCTCCGCCTCGCCCGAAAGCAGGTCGGCCGTAAAGGTCGCGGTCGGGTGGTTTTCGGCATCGAAGAAGTCGGCACCCATGGCTTGTCCGGTGACGGACCCGAGCGTCAGCGACGGGATCGCAATCGTGACCTCGACCGTGCCATGACTGCCGTCGACGGGCGTTTCGGAGAAGGCAATCGCGGCGGTCCAGTCGGCAAAGCTGCCCGTCACGTCGGACCCAAGCTGGCGGATGGTGATCGAGATGTCGCCGGTCTCGACGGTCCAATCGGACACAACCTCCTCGAGAGGGGCCTGCGCTGCGACGGCTTCGCCTTTGTGGTAGACCCCGAGGACGCCGCCCAGCACGATTGCCCCCGCGAACACGGCGACGGCAGCGCTGGGAGCGATCCAGGCCTTGGGCGGCTCGGCGTCGGTCTCGGGAGCGGCCTCGGTCATTCCGGGCAGCATGCGGCGGAGCGTGTCGTCGCGGTCGATGAAGTGGTGCTTCAGGGCGCCGGCAATGTGCAGGAGCACGGTGATCGCCAAAACTCGCTCGAAGACGATGTGCAGCCCGGCGAAGAGTTCTGCAAGCTCAGCGTCTTTCGGGACGAAGGGGAGCGATTGGCCGAAGGGCCACCAGATGGGGGCGAAGCCCTCGGTTGCCGAATGGTGGAGCCATCCCGAAAGCGGAACGAGGACGAGCGCGCCATAAAGAAGCCAGTGGGCAATGCTTGCCGCAAGGGTTTCGGCGGTGCGGTGGGGATGAAGGTGGACCGGACGCGGCTGAATGATCGCCCAGACGATGCGCGCCAGCGCCAGGAGGAAGACCAGCACACCGAAGGTCTTGTGGATGGAGAACAAGGTGGCCTTTTGGGCGATCTCCTCGGACGTGTCGGCGGGCAGGCCGTTGGCGACAATGCCGAGGGGAATCAGCGCGATGACGAGGACGGCGATCGTCCAGTGAAAGAGCTTGGCGAGGCTTCCGAAGGACGAGGCGGTGTTTTGGAGGGGCATGACGGGCTCCGGGCTGGGATGCTCCTTGACCTACTGTACCGGTCGCAGGTCTCAAGCGCGAGATGCGCACAGCGATGTCATCGTATGCGCGCGGGTCCGCGCACGCGCCAGCCGGTTGTGGACCGCTGCGCAGGGCGCTAGTCAGGCGAGCAGGCCGCGGGAGACGCGGTGACGAACGGGGCGTTGGAGAAGTGGGGGCGAGCATGGCGCGCGCATTCGTGTTCCCGGGGCAGGGGGCGCAATCCATCGGGATGGGTCGGGACCTTGCCACGACATGGCCCGCGGCGGCACGGGTTTTCGAGGAGGTGGATGACGCGCTGAGCGAACGGCTTTCGGCCCTGATCTGGGAGGGCGAGGCAGAGGAACTGACGCTGACGCAGAATGCTCAGCCCGCACTGATGGCCATGTCGATGGCGTCGATGGCCGCGCTCAACGCCGAGGGCGTGACGGTCGAGCAGGCAGGGTTCGTCGCTGGCCATTCCCTTGGTGAGTATTCCGCGCTCTGTGCGGCCGGTGCATTTTCAGTGGGAGATGCTGCGCGGCTGCTCCGGCGGCGCGGGCGGGCGATGCAGGCGGCCGTTCCGGTGGGCGTGGGTGCCATGGCCGCCCTTCTGGGCCTTGACCTTGCGACGGTGCGCGAGGTGGCGGCAGAGGCGGCCGAGGGCGAGGTCTGTACGGCCGCCAACGACAATGATCCGGCTCAAGTGGTCGTTTCGGGGCATCGGACGGCCGTGGAACGCGCCGTCGAGATTGCAAAAGGTCGGGGCGCCAAACGAGCGGTGATGTTGCCGGTCTCGGCCCCCTTTCATTGCTCCTTGATGCAGCCGGCCGCCGATGAGATGGCAGAGGCGCTGGCAGAGGTGGCCATCGCCGAGCCCCGGGTGCCTTTGGTTGCAAATTTGCGTGCCGCGGCAGTGAGCGCGCCCGACGAGATCCGCGCGCTTTTGGTGGAGCAGGTTACCGGCGTTGTCCGCTGGCGGGAGTCGGTGATGTGGATGGCGGAGCAGGGTGTAGCCGAGCTGTGGGAGATTGGCGCAGGCAAAGCTCTCTCGGGAATGGCGCGGCGGATCGACAAGGGTCTTGGCGTCGTCGCGGTCGGGACCGTTGAGCAGGTGCGCGCGGCGGCCGCGAGCCTGCAGGCCTAGGGAAAGGACGAGAGATGTTCGATTTGAGCGGAAAGGCGGCGCTGGTCACCGGCGCGTCCGGTGGGATTGGGGGCGAGGTGGCCCGGGCGCTCCATGGCGCGGGAGCAACGG
The DNA here is from genome assembly GCA_039822045.1 of Pseudomonadota bacterium. Taxonomy (GTDB): domain Bacteria; phylum Pseudomonadota; class Alphaproteobacteria; order Rhodobacterales; family Rhodobacteraceae; genus HLUCCA09. Next base: position 94,487 of record JBCBMY010000001.1, read on the forward strand.
TTGGCCTGTCCGGCACGCGGGAGGATCCGCTGCATGCACTTGCTGCGGATTTGGGAGATCGGGCCCACGTTCTGCCCTGCAACCTGAGCGATGCTGAGGCGGTCGCGGCGCTGCCGAAGCAGGCGGCAGAGGCGATGGGCGCGGTCGACATCCTGGTGAACAATGCTGGCATCACGCGAGACAACCTGTTCATGCGGATGTCGGACGAGGAATGGGCGCAGGTGCTTGAGGTCAACCTGACCTCTGCCTTCCGGCTGACCAAGGCGGTGCTGCGCGGCATGATGAAAGCCCGCTGGGGACGGATTGTGAATGTCGGGTCGGTGGTCGGAGCGACCGGCAATCCGGGTCAGGGCAACTATGCTGCGGCCAAGGCCGGTCTTGTCGGCATGTCCAAGAGCCTCGCCTATGAAGTTGCCAGCCGGGGCGTGACGGTGAATGTCGTGGCGCCGGGCTTTGTGGCGACCGCCATGACCGACAAGCTGACAGATGAGCAGAAGGACGCGATCCTCAAGCAGGTGCCGGCGGGGCGCATGGGCGACCCGGGCGAAATCGGAGCCGCTGTTCTCTATCTTGCCAGCTCCGAGGCGGCCTATACGACCGGGACCGTGCTCCACGTAAATGGCGGTTTGGCGATGATCTGAGACCGCTTGCGCCGGTGTTCGATCGGCGTTTTTCGGAGTTTGGGAAAGCGTTTGCTTTCCCTGTACGCTATGCTAATGGGGCGCAACTTTCGGCAGGGGTGCGGCGGATTGGCTCTGTTTGCGCTCCCGTCGATGCCCGCGCGAAACGGGGCAAAAACGCGCGAGTGGGAGACAGACCCTGCGCAACAAACCGCTCCGCTGAGGGGCACACAACAAGCATAATTGGGGCGTCGAGCACGCCCTGCGGAAGTGAGGAACGGATATGAGCGACATCGCGGACCGCGTGAAGAAGATTGTGGTCGACCATCTGAGCGTCGAGGAAGACAAGGTGACCGACGGCGCCTCGTTCATTGACGATCTCGGGGCAGACAGCCTGGACACGGTCGAGTTGGTTATGGCCTTCGAGGAAGAGTTCGGCATCGAGATCCCCGACGACGCAGCTGAGACCATCCAGACCTTTGGCGATGCGGTGAAGTTCATTACCGAAAAGCAGTAATCCGGACGGATTTCTGACGTAACCGGCGGCGCTCCCATGGGGGCGCCGTTCTTCGTTGCGACCGTGAAAGTTTGCATTGTCGCCACTGAACTTGTTTCCGGCATGGCGGCGTGTGTGGGTCCATTGTCGGAGCGGTTGCAGCGCTCCCTCGCGATGTCCTTGCGACCTATGGCAGGCCGATGAACTGGGCTTGCCGACCTTTGTGCGTCCCGCGTTGTCAGATTTGTAGCCGCGCGCACCGTCGCCGCCCCCAAGCCAGCCACACCCGGTTGCATTGCACGTGCCGCGCGCTCCGTGTAACAGGCGATCAATAATCAGCGGCAGCAAAAGCTGGGGGCGGGCATGCGTCGAGTTGTGGTGACAGGTCTTGGAATGGTCTCTCCGCTGGCGACAGGGATCGAGGAAACCTGGTCGCGACTCATCGCGGGAAAGTCTGGCGGCGGCACGATCTCGAAGTTCGATGCATCGCACCTTGCGACCACTTACGCCTGCGAAGTGACGCACGGCGATGGGACCGACGGCACCTTCAATCCCGATGACTGGATGACGCCCAAAGAGGCGCGCAAGGTCGACGATTTCATCCTATACGCGGTGGCCGCGGCCGTTCAGGCCGTGGAAGATGCCGAATGGACGCCCGAAGACGAGGAGGACCGACTGCGCACCGGCGTCATGATCGGCTCGGGCATTGGCGGGCTGAACTCGATTGCCGACACGGCCGTCCTGATTAAGGAGAAGGGCCCCCGCCGAGTCTCGCCGTTCTTCATCCCGGGATCGCTGATCAACCTTGCCAGCGGTCAGGTCAGCATCCGCTTTGGTTTCAAGGGGCCGAACCACGCTGTGGTTACGGCGTGTTCGACGGGAGCGCACGCGATAGGGGACGCGGCGCGCCTGATTGTGGACGACGATGCCGATGTCATGGTTGCGGGCGGTGCTGAGAGCGCGATCAGTGAGATCGGGATCGCGGGCTTCAACGCCTGCAAGGCCCTTTCGACAAAGCGTGGCAATGCGCCGGAGACGGCGAGCAGGCCCTACGATGTCGACCGGGACGGGTTTGTCATGGGGGAAGGTGCGGGTATCGTGGTGCTGGAAGAACTTGAGCACGCCAAGGCCCGAGGCGCCCGCATCTATGCAGAGATCCTTGGCTATGGCCTGTCGGGCGATGCCTATCACATCACCGCGCCGTCGGAAGATGGAGAGGGCGGGGAGCGCGCGATGCGGGCGGCGCTCAAGCGGGCCAAGATCGGACCGGAGAAGGTGGATTACATCAATGCGCATGGCACCTCGACGATGGCCGATGTGATCGAACTGGCCGCCGTGGAGCGCATGTTGGGGGATGCGGCCGGATCGGCGACAATGTCGTCGACCAAGAGCTCGATCGGCCATCTGCTCGGGGCGGCCGGATCGGTTGAGGCGATTTTTTCGATCCTGGCGATGCGCGACCAGGTGGCGCCGCCGACGATCAATCTGGATGAGCCGGCGATTGATGCTCGACTTGACCTTGCGCCCAACGCGGCGCGCGAGCGGAAGATCGACATTGCTTTGTCAAACAGCTTTGGGTTTGGCGGGACGAACGCAAGCCTGGTACTTGGTCGGTGGCACGGCTGATGGCTCGGTCGCTCGCCTCCAATGCGCTGACGCTCCTGATCCCTGTTCTGGTGATCGTGGCGGGCGTTCTCTACTGGGGACAGACGGAGTATCGAGGCCCCGGCCCGCTCGCGGAGGCGATGTGTGTGCAGGTTCCTTCCGGCTCCACGGTGCAGGCCTTGTCGGAACGGCTGGTCGAGGAGGGCGCCATAAGAAATGCGAGCATCTTCCGACTTGGCGCCGACTACAGCGAACTGTCGGACGATCTGAAGGCGGGCAGTTTCGTGGTGCAGCCCGGCGCCTCGATGGAAGAGATTCTCGTTGCGGTCACATCGAGCGGGCGCAGCACGTGCGGGACCGAGGTGAACTATCGGATCGGCGTCACGTCAGCCGACGTGGTGATCCGCGATCTTGATCCCCAGACGCAGAGATACACCGAGATCGCGCGATTTGCGCCGTCGGAGGACGCGGCTCCGGACGCTTATGCGCGTGTGAAGCAGGCAACGGGCACGCGCTATCGGGTGACACTGGCCGAAGGCGTGACAAGCTGGCAGGTGCTGGAGAGTCTCAAGGCGCTCGACATCCTCGAGGGTGAAGTGGCCGAGCTTCCGCCTGAGGGGTCATTGGCACCGGACAGCTATGAGGTGCGGCCGGGGACGGCGCGGTCTGAGTTGGTGGCGAGTATGGCCAGCCGTCAGGACACGATTCTCTCGGACCTCTGGGCCACGAGAGCGCCGGATCTGCCGATAGAGACGCCCGATGAGGCGCTGATCCTGGCCTCGATCGTGGAGAAGGAGACCGCGCTTGCTGAAGAGCGGCCCACGGTGGCGGCGGTGTTTGTGAACCGGTTGAACGAGAACATGCGGCTGCAGACGGACCCGACGGTCATCTATGGCATCACAGAGGGGCAGGGTACGCTGGGCCGCGGGCTTCGGCGGAGCGAGTTGCGCGCGGCCACGCCGTGGAACACCTACGTTATTCTGGGTCTTCCTCCGACGCCCATTGCCAATCCTGGCCGGGAAAGCATTGCGGCCGCGCTGAATCCGGATGGCAGCGACTACCTGTTCTTTGTGGCCGACGGCGACGGCGGTCATGCCTTTGCGCGTACCCTTCAAGAGCACAACGAGAACGTTGCGCGGTGGCGGGAGATCGAGGCTCAGCGGGCTCAGGAGAGTACCGTTACCGAGTAGAGCACAACCTGGAATTTAGGCCTTGACTCTGCGAACGCTCTAGGGTAGATAGAAGGCATACTGGGAACAGTGCGTCGGCGGCAAGCGTTTGCTTGGCCGCCTTTTCTTTTCCCTCTCACCCATTTTCTTGCCTGACACCGTCGGGGCCGCGGGCCTTGGGGGGCGCTGGGGCTTTGGCCAGATGAGCATCACCAACAAACACCGCACGCGGAACCGGCGCACGAAGGGTGCGGCCGAGCGCGAGCTTGCCGCCGCGACGGCGGCCTTCGACGTCATTCGAACCGAAGTGGCGGACCTGCTGCACGAAGTGCGCGCGGGCGAGACGGGGCGCGCAAAAAAGCTCGCTCCGATGATCGTTGAGCTTGCGCGCACCATCGGGGTTCTCGCGCGGGCGGGGGAGATGGTGGATGACGCGCGACGCAGCGGCGACAAGGACGGCTACGCCGGTGCGGAGGCCGCGCTCGATCTCGACGCCGCCCGCGCTGAAGTCAAGCGCCGCCTGGATCAGCTCCGGGCCACAATCTAGGCAAGACGACTTTCTCGCCGCGCTCAGCGACCGCGCGATCGCGGCGTTGCCATGGATCTGGGAGGTTTGGGCGCTTGAGCATCAGCTGGCCCCGCCCGGGTTTTGGCGAACCTGGGTCATTATGGGGGGACGGGGCGCGGGGAAAACCCGGGCAGGCGCGGAATGGATCCGCGCGATGATCGAAGGAGCGGGGCCGCAAGACCCGGGCCGGGCACGGCGGATCGCGCTGGTGGGCGAGACGATCGATCAGGTGCGCGAAGTGATGGTGTTTGGCGATAGCGGGATTCTGGCCTGCACTCCGCCAGACCGGCGGCCCGCCTGGCAGGCGTCGCGACGCCGGTTGGAATGGCCGAACGGGGCGGAGGCTCGATTGTTCTCGGCCTTCGACCCCGAAAGCTTGCGGGGCCCGCAATTCGACGCGGCCTGGGCGGACGAGTTGGCGAAATGGCCACGGGTGGGCGAGGCGTGGGACATGCTGCAGTTCGCCTTGCGGCTTGGGGACGATCCGCGGGTCTGTGTGACGACGACGCCGCGCAATGTGAAGGAACTGCGAGACCTTATCGCGCTGCCGTCGACGGTGATGACACGGGCGCCGACCGAGGCGAACCGGGCCAACCTGGCGGCCTCCTTCGTTGAAGAGGTGACGGCGCGCTATGGTGGGACGCGGCTCGGCCGCCAGGAGCTTGACGGCGAGCTGTTGAGCGTAGCCGACGGAGCGCTCTGGTCGCTCGACATGTTGGAGCGCGCGCAGGGCGAGGCCCCGTCGGAGCTGGACCGGATTGTTGTGGCCGTCGACCCGCCGGCAACGGGGCGGCGGACGTCGGACATGTGCGGGATTGTCGTGGCCGGTGTCCTCATGGACGGGCCGCCGCGGGACTGGACAGCCTGGGTGCTGGAGGATGCGAGCATCGCGGGGGCGTCGCCGTTGACCTGGGCCGAAGCGGCGGTGAGTGCAATGGAGCGGCACAGCGCCGACCGGTTGGTGGCCGAGGTCAACCAGGGCGGCGACATGGTCAAGCAGGTGCTCGATCAGATCGACCCGACGCTGCCCTACAAGGCGATTCATGCGGTGCGGAGCAAGGGTAGCCGGGCTGAGCCGGTGGCCGCGCTCTATGAACAGGGGCGGGTGCGCCATGTGCGCGGCCTAGCGGATCTGGAGGACCAGATGTGTCGGATGACGCCCCAGGGATATGACGGGGCCGGGAGCCCCGACCGGGTGGACGCGCTCGTTTGGGCGCTCCGCGAGTTGATGATCCGGCCGGTGCAACACGGGGCGCGCCCGCAGATCCGGGACCTCGGTCGCTAGGGACCAAAGAGCAGCGAAGGCGCAGCGCCGGAGGAGGCCCGAGGGCCCGCGGCCCGCCTTCAGGCCCGCCCCCTGCCATTTGGCAGGGGGGCGGGGCGTCGGGGCCGTGCGGACGCCGACAAACTGACTGGGCCAAGACGCCCGCCGAGAAGGAGCAAGACAGCATGGTATGGCAGATCCTGCGGCGCGGACGAGCGCCGGAGACGGCAGAGCTGCGCGACGAGGCGATCGCCCAGGATGCGGCGCCGCCTGTGCCGGTGCGGGCGGTGCCCTTTGCGGGGCGCAAGGCGTCGGCAACAGGGCCGGTGACCGCGCCAGTGGGGGCGGCCCGCGCGATTTGGGGGCCGCGGGACACGCTCACCCTCACGCGGGACGGGTTCCTGAGCAACCCGGTGGGCCATCGCGCGGTGAAGCTGGTTGCCGAGGCAGCCGCAGCACTGCCCGTGGTCTGCCAGGATCGGGACCGGCGCTATGAGGCGCACCCGGTTCTAGATCTGCTGCAGCGACCCAACGGAGCGCAGGGCCGGGCTGACCTCCTGGAAGCCCTCTATGCCCAGATCCTTCTGAGCGGCAACGGGTTCGTCGAGGCGGTGGGCGAGATGGGCCTGCCCGTAGAATTGCATGTGTTGCGGTCGGACCGGATGAGCATCGTGCCGGGAGCCGATGGCTGGCCGGTGGCCTATGACTACACCGTAGGCAGCCGGAAACACCGCTTTGTGGTGACGGGCGAGGCGCCGGCGATCTGCCATCTGCGCAGCTTCCATCCGCAGGACGACCATTACGGGCTGTCGCCTCTCGTTGCCGCGGCCCAAGCGGTGGAGGTGCACAATGCGGCCTCGCGCTGGTCGAAGGGCCTATTGGACAATGCGGCACGGCCCTCCGGAGCGATCGTCTATCGCGGCGAGGACGGCATGGGCATGACGGCGGAGCAGTATGAGCGGCTCCTGTCTGAGATGGAGCATCATCACCAGGGCGCCCGAAATGCGGGGCGGCCGATGCTCCTGGAGGGCGGACTGGACTGGAAGCCCATGGGGTTCTCGCCCTCCGACATGGAATTTCAGAAGACCAAGGAGGCCGCGGCCCGTGAGATCGCGACCGCCATCGGCGTGCCGCCGATGATGCTGGGGATCCCGGGCGACGCGACCTACGCCAACTATCAGGAGGCCAACCGGGCCTTCTATCGGCTGACAGTGCTGCCATTGGCGACGCGGGTGCTGGCGGCCTTGTCCGATTGGTTGGGACGCCACGCGCCCGAGGGGGTGGTCGAGCTCCGGCCGGATCTCGACCAGGTTTCGGCGCTGGCGCCAGAGCGCGAGGCCGCGTGGCGCCGGATCGGCGAGGCAGAGTTTCTGAGCGATGCGGAAAAGCGGAGCCTTCTGGGCCTGCCCGCCGACATGGAAGGGGATGCATGATGGGTGCTGATCAGGGGCAGGGACTCGAGACGAAGTTCTGCCAGTTGGAGGCGCATCTGAGCCTCGAGGACGGGTGCCATGTCGAGGGCTATGCGTCGCTCTTTGGGCTGCCAGACCGTGGTGGCGACGTGGTGCAGCCGGGCGCCTATGTGGGATCTCTTCAATCGCTAGAGGCCAAGGGCCGCAAGGTGAAGATGCTCTGGCAGCACGACCCGGCCCAGCCCATCGGCGTTTGGGATGAGGTGCGCGAGGACGGGAAGGGCCTTTTCGTAAAGGGGCGCCTTCTAACCGAGGTGGGGAAGGGGCGCGAAGCAGCGGCCCTGGTCGAAGCTGGCGCGATCGACGGGCTGTCGATCGGTTATCGCACCAAGCGCGCCGAGCGCGATGGGCGCGGACGGCGCCTGCTGCATGAACTCGAGCTTTGGGAGGTGTCACTGGTCACCTTCCCGATGCTCGCCGAGGCGCGGGTGGGGGCAAAGGGAGACGAGCCCGAAGATCACCTGATGCGCGAACTGGCGGAGGCGCTTGACGCGGCCCGCCGCGAGATGGGCGCGGACTGACCCGTCGCCGGCTCCTGAACGGACACCTTCAACCTCCGAGGACTCCATGAGCACGACCGAGACCAAGGCCGGGCGCGGCGGCGCTGTGCCCGGGGCCGGGGACGGTGCGGCAGCGGACATCCGCACCGCGCTGACCGGCTTTTTGAGCGATTTCAAATCGTTCCGCGCCGAAACCCTTTCAAAGATCGACAACCATGAAGAGAAGCTGACCATGCTGAATGCCAAGACTGCGCCGCTTGGGCGCCCCGCCCTCGCTGTGCCCGCCGAACAGGATCTCGGCGCGCCCCATGCCAAGGCTTTCGAGGCCTACCTGCGCTCGGGCGACGAGGCACCGCTGCGCGATCTGGCGATGGAGACCAAGGCCCTGTCGACGTCGGTTCCCGGCGACGGCGGCTATCTCGTCGATCCCCAGACCTCGGACATCATCCGCACGGTTCTGGACAGCTCGGCTTCGATCCGCGCTGTGGCGAATGTCGTCAATGTGGAAGCCGGGACGTATGACGTTCTGATCGACCGCGGCGATCTGGCCACCGGTTGGGCGACCGAAGCTGGCCCGCAGGGCGAGACCGATACGCCGACGATCGAGCGGATCTCGATTGCGCTGCACGAGCTGTCGGCCATGCCGAAGGCAAGCCAGCGTCTGCTGGATGACAGCGCCTTCGACATCGACACGTGGCTCGCCACGCGGATCGCCGAGAAGTTCTCGCGCGCTGAAGCTGCCGCCTTTGTGTCCGGCACGGGCAACGGCCAGCCGATGGGTTTCCTGTCTCACACGATTGCCGACAATGCGACCTGGTCCTGGGGTGAGATCGGCTATGTTCCGACCGGTGTCGACGGTGGCTTTGGCTCGGCCGATGCGCTGGTGGACCTCGTCTATGCGCTCGGGGCTCAGTACCGCGCGAACGGGACGTTCGTGATGAACTCCAAGACCGCTGGTGCCGTGCGCAAGATGAAGGACGTGGACGGCCGCTTCCTCTGGGCCGACGGTCTGGCCGCTGCCGAGCCCGCGCGCCTGCTTGGCTATCCTGTTCTGATCGCCGAGGACATGCCCGATATCGCGACCGACGAGGCCGCCATTGCATTTGGCGACTTCGGTGCCGGCTACACCGTGGCCGAGCGCCCAGACCTGCGCGTGCTGCGCGACCCGTTCTCGGCCAAGCCGCACGTCCTGTTCTATGCCACGAAGCGGGTTGGCGGCGACGTGTCCGACTTCGCGGCCATCAAGGTCCTGAAGTTCTCGGCCTCCTGATCGCTGGGGTGAGGTGTGCCGCGGGCGAATTGGCGCCCGCGGCGAAGGCGACCAGGAAGGATGCGGCCTATGATGCTGACGGAGTTGACGGCGGTGCCGACGGTGGCCCTGCCGGTGTTCCAGTTTCGCGACCACCTGAAACTGGGCACGGGATTTGCCGACGACGGCGCGGAGGACGGGCTGCTCGAGACCTACCTGCGTGCTGCGATTGCGGCGGTCGAGGCGTGGACCGGCAAGGCGCTGATCACGCGGGATTTCATGTTTGAGTTGACGGAATGGCGGCAGGCGGATGCCCAGGCTTTGCCCGTGGCGCCTGTGACGCAGATCCTTAGCGTGGCGGCGGTGGACAGTGAGGGCGCCGAGACGGTGGTGCCGGCCGACCGCTACCGTCTGGTGAAGGACACGCATCGGCCATTCGTCCGAGCGTCGTCGGCGTGTTTGCCGACAATTCCGACGAATGGGTCGGCGCGTGTGCACTTCTATGCCGGCTTCGGCTCGGTCTGGACGGATGTGCCCGCGGATCTGGCCCATGCGGTGATCATGCTCGCGGCCTATTATCACGAGTATCGCCACGAGGCCCGCATCGGGGCCGCGCAGATCCCCTATGGCGTGTCGTGCCTGATCGCTGGCTGGCGCGTCATGCGGCTGCGCGGCGGGGGGCTGGACTGATGGCGAAAGCGCAGCCCTACCTTAACCGCTTGCTGACGTTGGAGACGCGGCAGCAGGTGCCCGATGGTGCCGGGGGCTTTGCCGAGACCTGGGTGGCGCTTGGCCAAATCTGGGCCGAGGTGAAGGCGGGCACCGGGACGGATGCGGAGCTCGACGTGCTGTCGGTCGCGTCTGTCCCCTACCGCATCACAGTGCGCGCCCGCCCGGTCGGCTGGCCGTCGCGCCCTCGGCCCGAGCAGCGATTTCGCGATGAGACGCGGGTCTATCGCATCCTTGCGGTTGCCGATGCGGGAACCGACGGACGGTATCTGACCTGCCACACGCGGGAAGAGGAGATCGCGGCATGAGCTATGGCGCGGCAGCCGCGCTTCAGGCGGCGATCTATCAGGCGCTGGTGGCAGATCCGACGGTGTCGTCGATGACCGGGGGCCGGGTGTATGACGCTGCGCCGCCGGGCGAGGTGCCCGCGCTCTACGTGGCGCTCGGGCCGGAGACGGTGCGTGATCGGGGCGACGGGACCGGTCATGCGGCGCGGCACGATTTCACCGTGAGTGTCGTCGCCGAAGGCGGCGGGTTTCAGGCGGCCAAGGAGGTGGCGGGCGCCATCTCGGATGCACTGGTCGACACCCGGCCGCCGCTCGCGCGGGGTCGGGTCGTGCGGCTCGACTTTTTGCGCGCGACGGCGCGGCGGGTGGGCAAGGCCACGCGGCGCCGCATTGATCTGCGCTTTGCGGCGCTCGTGGCCGAGGACTGATCCCCGGCCAGGCAAGTTTCTACTCATAGGAGGTGAGCCATGGGCGCTCAATCCGGCAAGGATGTGCTGATCAAGATCGAAGTGTCGGAAGGCGGCACCTTCGAGACCTTCGCGGGCCTGCGTGCGACGCGGCTGAGCCTGAACGCGGATACGGTGGACGTGACCACGGTGGAGAGCCAGGGCGGGTGGCGCGAGCTACTGGTGGGGGCTGGCGTGCGCAGTGCCGCCATTTCTGGCTCGGGCGTATTCAAGGATGCCACGTCGGACGCGCGGGCGCGGGAGGTATTTTTCGCCAGCGAGGCGCCGCTCTTCCAAGTGATCGTGCCGGACTTTGGCACGATGGAAGGGGCGTTCCAGATCACGGCAATCGAGTATTCCGGAAGCTACGATGGAGAGGCGACCTATGAGGTTGCGATGGCCTCGGCTGGCGCGCTCACGTTCACCGGCGCCTGATCCGATGGCGAACCCCTGGCGTGGTGAGGTGGCGCTTGTCCTGGACGGCGAGCGGCGGGTGGCGAAGCTGACCCTTGGCGCGTTGGCCGAGCTGGAGACCGAGCTTGGCGGGGAGAGCCTGATCGCTCTGATCGAACGGTTCGAGGCCGGTCGGCATTCGACGCGCGATGTGCTGGCATTGGTAGTGGCAGGTTTGCGCGGTGGTGGCTGGACGGGCGAGGCCAAGGACTTGCTGACCGCCGAGATCGAGGGTGGACCGATCGAGGCGTCGCGTGTGGCGGCGGCGCTTCTGGTGCATGCCTTCGCGCTGCCGGATGCCTGAGTTTCGTCGCGAGAGCAGGAGCGTCGAGATGGATTGGGCGGGGTTGATGCGGCTTGGCCTATCGGAGCTGAGGCTTAGCCCCGCCGTCTTTTGGTCTCTGACACCCCTGGAGCTTGCGATGATCGCGGGCCGGGAGCCGGGACAGGGACCGGATCGGGGTCCGATGACCCGGCAAGCGTTGATGGAGCTCGCGCAGAGCTACCCGGACAAGATGGGAGGGGCCGAGGATGGCCGATGATTTCGAGACGCGCAGCGAGGCGCTGGAGACGCAGATCGAACGTCTGGAAGGCAGCCTGAGCGGGGCGGGCGAGATGGTCGCCGCGTTCGACAGGGAGCTTGTTCGGATGCGGACGAGCCTGACGCGCACGTCCTCGAGCGTGTCGTCGTTGTCCAACAGCATCGGGCGGGGTCTGAGACGGGCCTTCGACGGGCTGGTGTTCGATGGGCTCAAGCTCAGCGACGCGCTGAACCTTGTGGGCCAACAGATTGGCAACTCGACCTATTCGGCCGCGATCAACCCGATCACGAGCCACCTGGGTGGACTGATCGGGGCGGGGCTCGCCGGTATCGGCGCGACCGGCTTTGCAAAGGGCGGCGCATTCACCCAAGGCCGTGTGACGCCCTTTGCGCGGGGCGGTGTCGTCACTGGGCCAACCACGTTTCCGATGCGCAACGGCACCGGACTTATGGGGGAGGCGGGGCCGGAAGCGATCCTGCCGCTCGAACGCGGGGCCGATGGGAGCCTGGGCGTGCGCGCCAAGGGCGGCGGTGGTGGCGGGGTGACTGTCGTTATGAACATCTCGACGCCCGACGCCGAGGGCTTTCGGCGGAGCCAGGGCCAGATCGCCGCGATGGCCAGCCGGGCGATCGCGCGCGGTCAACGCAACCGCTGAGGGAGCAGCCATGACCTTTCACGATGTACGTTTTCCGACCACGCTGAGCTTTGGCTCGGCTGGCGGGCCCGAGCGGCGGACCGAAATCGTTACGCTGTCGAACGGCAATGAGGAGCGGAATACGCCGTGGGCCCACTCCCTTCGGCGGTTCGATGCGGGGCTGGGGATGCGCTCGCTCGATGATGTCGAGCTTCTGATTGCTTTCTTCGAGGCACGCCGTGGGCGACTGCACGGGTTTCGCTGGAAGGACTGGACCGACTTTCGGTCATGTGCGCCTTCGGTCGCGGTCGCGTGCACCGATCAGACCCTCGGCACCGGCGACGGGGTGAATACCGGGTTCGAGCTGTGCAAGCACTACACTTCGGGCTTGGAGGGCTACACCCGCCCGATCACCAAACCTGTGGACGGCACAGTCAAGCTAGCCGTTGACGGGGCTGAGTTGACCGAGGGTGCGGATTGGACCCTCGACGCGGCGTCTGGCGCTGTGACGCTTGTGGCGGCCCCGGCGGCGGGCCTGGCTGTCACCGCGGGCTATGAGTTCGACGTTCCGGTTCGCTTCGACACGGATCGCCTGGAGATCTCGATGGCGTCGTTCGCCGCAGGCGAAGTCCCGAGCGTGCCTGTGGTCGAGGTGCGGACATGAGCGGGGATCGCGAGGCGCTGCTGACGCATCTGTCGACCGGTGTCACGACGACCTGCAGGGCCTGGAAGCTGGAGCGGCGCGACGGGCAGGTTCTGGGTTTCACCGACCATGACCGAAACCTCGTGATCGACGGCGTGACGTGCCGCGCGGGGACGGGCCTGACCGCGCAAGCCTTGGCGCAGGCGACGGGCCTCTCGGTTGACAACACAGAGGCGGCGGGCGCCCTGAGTGATGCCGCCGTGACGGAAGAGGACATTGCCGCGGGTCGGTTTGACGGGGCCGCGGTAACCTGCTGGCTTGTGAACTGGCAGGACGTGTCCGAACGCATCGTTCTGTTCCGGGGCAGCATCGGTGAGGTGACGCGGGGTGGCGGGGCCTTTCGGGCGGAGCTGCGTGGACTGTCCGAGGCATTGAACCAGCCGCAGGGGCGCGTGTTTCAGAAGCAGTGCTCCGCGGTTCTTGGTGATGCGACATGCGGGGTCGATCTGAACGCCCCCGGCATGTTTGCCGAGCGCGATGTCGAAACCGTCGACGAAGGGCGCGCCTTCACCTTCACCTCGCTCTCGGGCTTTGAGAACGGTTGGTTCGCACGCGGCCGGTTCCGGGTGCAGACGGGCGCGGCCGCGGGGCTAGTCGGTCAGATCAAAGTGGATCGGGAGGATGCCTCGGGCCGTTCGATCGGACTTTGGCAATCGCTGCGCGCCGAGATTGTGCCGGGGGATCGCGTTCGCCTGGAGGCGGGGTGCGACAAGCGGCTTGCAACCTGTCGGGCCAAGTTCGCGAACGTCATGAACTTCAGGGGATTTCCCCATGTGCCGGGTGAAGACTGGGTAACGGGGTATCCCAATTCCACGACGCTCAACGACGGGGGTAGCTACGTCAATCCGCAAGGAACGACGTCATGACGGCGGCCGGTCGCGACGCGATCGTATCCGCGGCCAGGAACTGGATTGGGACGCCCTATCGGCATCAAGCCTCGCGGGCTGGCGCCGGAGCCGATTGCCTGGGCCTGGTGCGCGGGATTTGGCGCGAAGTCTATGGTCGCGAACCCGTGACGGTGCCAGCCTACACCCCTGATTGGACCGAGCCGAGTGGGGATGAGGCCCTATGGCGCGCGGCGCGGCGGCACCTGCGGCAGCGCGATGCAAGCGAGGAGCTGCGCCCCGGCGACCTTCTGCTCTTTCGCATGCGCGAGGGGCGGGTGGCGAAGCATCTTGGCATCCTGTCCTGCATTGGGGACCGGCCTGCCTTCATCCATGCAATGAGCGGACACGGCGTGATCGAAAGCCCCCTGAGTACGCCGTGGGCGCGCCGGGTGGTTGCGCGGTTCGTCTTCCCCGAAAAGGAGTGATCCATGGCGACGATCTTGTTCGCGGCGGCCGGCGCGGCGCTTGGCGGTGCGGTGGGCGGCTCGGTCTTCGGCCTGTCCTCGGTCGTGATCGGCCGTGCGATTGGTGCCACAGTTGGCCGAGTGATCGACCAGAAGCTCTTGGGCTCGGGCAGTGAGGTCGTCGAGGGACCGCGGCTGAACCGATTCCGGGTGCTTGGCGCGAGTGAGGGCTCTCCGGTCGGGCGGAGCTATGGCCGCACCCGGGTTGGCGGCCAGATCATCTGGACCACGCGCTTTAAGGAACGGGTCAGCAAAAAGAGCGCCGGTGGCAAGGGCGGCGGCGGTGGCGGCGAGGTTCGGACCTACAGCTACTCGGTGAGCCTTGCCGTGGCATTGGGTGAGGGCGAGATTTCAAGCATCGGTCGGGTTTGGGCCGACGGGGTGGAAGTGCCGCGCAACAAGCTCGACATGCGGGTCTATTCCGGAACGGAAGATCAACTGCCTGATCCTTTGATGGAGGCGATCGAGGGCGCGGGCAATGTGCCCGCCTACCGAGGGCTCGCCTACGTTGTTCTCGAAAACATGCAGCTGGCCGACTATGGAAACCGCGTGCCGCAGCTGTCATTCGAAGTGATCCGACCAACGGACGGGTCCAAGGTCCCGGACGACGTCCAACCCATTGGCTCAATCGTTAGAGGCGTGGCTCTGGTGCCGGGGTCGGGCGAATACTCGCTAGCGACTTCACAGGTGCGCAAGCGCACGGCTCCTGGGCGCACCAGCCTTGTGAATGTGAGCACAAATGCGGGCGAAACCGACTTTCTAGTCTCCATGCGTCAGCTGGAGGAAGAGGTCCCGTCCTGCGAAGCGGTATCGCTTGTCGTATCGTGGTTCGGCAACGATCTGCGTGCGGGGCATTGCTTCCTGAAGCCGAAGGTCGAACAGAAGCAGACGATGATCGACAGCATGCCGTGGATCGTCAGTGCCGCGACTCGCGATGTGGCCGAGGTGGTGCCGTACGTGGACGGCCGTCCGATTTATGGCGGCACACCAGCTGATGAATCGGTGATTGAAGCGATCCAGGCCCTTAAGGCGCAGGGCAAGCACGTGACGTTCTATCCCTTCATTCTGATGGACCAGATGGAGGGCAACACGCTGCCCAACCCCTGGACGGGTGCCACAGGGCAGCCGCATCTGCCCTGGCGTGGGCGCATCACGACGTCGCTCGCTCCCGGCGTCGCGGGAAGCCCTGACGGGACCGCGGCTGCGGCAAGCGAGGTTGCCGACTTCTTTGGTGACGCGGAGGTTTCGAACTTCACACCGGACGGGAAGTCGATCTTCTACACGGGTCCGACCGAGTGGTCCTACCGGCGGTTCATCTTGCACTATGCGCGTCTGTGCGCGCTTGCGGGGGGCGTTGACGCGTTTTGTATCGGATCGGAGATGCGGGCGCTGACGCAGATCCGCGGGGAAGACGACACCTTTCCGGCAGTTTCGGCCCTGATTGCGCTCGCCCAGGACGTTCGCGCCGTGCTCGGGCCGAACGTCAAGATCGGCTACGCGGCCGATTGGTCGGAATACTTCGGGTATCAGCCGCAGGACGGGTCGGGGGATGTGTTCTTCCACCTTGATCCGCTCTGGTCGGCGCCGGAAATCGATTTCATCGGCATCGATAATTACATGCCGCTCTCCGACTGGCGGGACGGAACAGACCATCTCGATGCGATCGAAGGATGGCCCTCAGTTTATGACATGGACTACCTCAGGGGCGGCGTGGCCGGGGGCGAAGGCTTTGACTGGTATTACCCCGACCAGGCGGCAAGGGATACGCAGACGCGTGCGCCAATAACGGATGGCGCCTATGGAGAGCCCTGGGTCTTTCGCTACAAGGACCTGCGCGGCTGGTGGGAGAACCCGCACCACAACCGAAAAGGTGGAGTGCGGCAGGCAGATCCGACCGACTGGGCGCCGCAATCGAAGCCGTTCTGGTTCACGGAATTCGGCTGCGCGGCATTGGACAAGTCGACCAACCAGCCCAACAAGTTCCTCGACCCGAAATCTTCGGAGTCGCGCCTCGCTCATTACTCGAACGGTCGTCGGGACGAGTTCATTCAGGCGCAGTACCTTCGGGCCGTCACGCTGCATTGGGCGGATGCCGCGCAGAACCCGGTGAGCCCCGTCTATGGCGGGCCGATGGTGGATATGTCGAAGGCCCATGTCTGGGCATGGGATGTGCGGCCCTATCCGGCATTCCCGGCGCGCAGCGACTTGTGGAGTGACGGGGCGAACTATGATCGCGGGCACTGGCTGAACGGGCGGACGAGCAACGAGGCGCTCGCTGCGGTGATCTCTGACATTTGTGCCCGGTCAGGAATGACGGACATCGATGTGTCCAGTGTGATCGGTAATGTCCGTGGGTTCGAGATGGAGACCGGGCAGGGCGCGCGAGCGGCGCTGCAACCGCTGATGCTCGCTTATGGCCTGGATGCCTCGGAACGCGAAGGATCGCTTGTCTTCTCGATGCGCGGGACACCTGTAACTGTGGAAATCGGGGCTGATATGCTGGCCGTATCGACAGAGTTCGAGGGCGATCTGGAGCGCCTGCGGGAATCGGCACCAGAAATCCCCGACCGCGTGCAGCTCAACAGCGTCAAATCCGGCTCGGATTTCTCCGCGCAGGCGGTTGAGGCGGTGTTTCCAGGGGAGACCGTCCAAACAACAGCGCAGAGCGAGTTGCCGCTCGTAATGACCCAGGGCGAGGCGCAGTCGGTCGCAGACCGCTGGCTCGCCGAGGCGCGCGTTTCCAGAGACAGTGTTCGTCTGTCTCTGCCGCCTTCAGCTCTATGGGTGGGAGCAGGAGACACGGTGTCGATCGACGCAGAGGGGCATCGCGGAACCTATCGGATCGACCGTGTTGAGCAGGGCGCGGGGCAACTCATCGATGCGGTTCGGATCGAGGCGGGCATCTATGCGCCCGGGGAGCAGGTCGCAGAGGATCTGGTTACACAGGCCTTCATGGTGCCTGTTCCGGTCGAGCCCATCTTCATGGACCTGCCGCTTCTTACGGGCAGCGAAGATCCGATTGCACCTCACCTTGCCGTCGCCGCCGAACCTTGGCCCGGGCAGGTGTCTGTCTATGCCTCTACAGAAGATGCGGGGTATGCGCTTAACACCGTGTTGGAGACGCCTGCGGCCATCGGGATCACACTCGACGATCTGCCGGCTGCCGCGCCCGGGCGCTGGGACAGGGGGCCGTCCATTCGGATCCGCTTGTCCACCGAGGGACCGCTTGCCGCTGCAGATCGCGCCGCGGTTTTTGCCGGAGCTAATGCGTTTGCCATCGGGACAGGGAGCGTCGCCGGATGGGAGATCGTGCAGTTCGTCGATGCTGAACTGGTCGAACCCGACACCTACGCAGTGTCGCTGCGCCTCAGAGGTCAGGCAGGCACGGATGCCGAGATGCCAGAGAGCTGGCCCGCCGGATCGCTCATTGTGATGCTTGACGGAGCCCCCGGCCAGATCACTGTGCCGGCGTCCGCACGAGGGCTGACGCGCCACTATCGCGTGGGGCCGTCGGGACTGGCGCTGGACGATCCCGCATACACCCATCTGGAAGCGGCGTTCAGCGGGATCGGCCTGCGGCCCTATGCGCCCGCCCATCTGAAGGCCCGCGAAGACGAGGGTGATCTCGCCATTTCTTGGATCAGGCGGACGCGGTTCGATGGAGACAGCTGGCTTGGGGAAGATGTCCCCCTTGGCGAGGAGCAAGAGCGCTATCGGCTGCGTGTCTTGGATGGCGATGGGGCGGTCCTGCGGGAGGCCGAGTTGAGCGAACCGCAATGGACCTACTCCGCGGGCGATCGCATCGCGGACGGGGGCGCCGCCGCGGTCGTCGAGGTGGCGCAGGTTTCAACTCAGTTCGGGGCAGGCCCCTACAAAAGGATCGAAATCGATGGATGAGACGCCCAATCTGGCGCTGCCGCTGGTGCAGCCGAGCCAGGCACAGAAGCATGTCACCGTGAACGAGGCACTCGTTCGGCTTGATGCCGGCGCCCAGCTGGTCTTGGCCGACACGGGCATATCGGTGCCGCCGGGAAGCCCTGATGAGGGCGTCTGCTATGGCGTTCCGGTTGGGGCCACGGGGGCTTGGCAAGGGCACGAGGGCGAGGTTGCCGTCGAGGACAACGGGGGCTGGTCGTTCCTTTCTCCTCGCGAGGGGTGGCGGGCATGGGACCGGGCTTCGGTGCGCGGTCTTGTCCATGACGGCTCCGGCTGGCGCGTCGAGGGCTTGGCGACCGCACCGTCGGGTGCCGGGGCTCGGTTCGTGACGCAGGAAGCTCTGCACAGCGTGACCGCCGGTACCGACAACACAACTGCGCTGGTCATTCCGGCCAAGAGCATGGTCTTTGCGGCCTCCGCGCGCGTGACGAGCGACATCACGGGGTCTGCACCTACGTGGTCTCTTGGGGTTGCGGGAGCGACGGACCGGTTCGGCTCAGGTCTCGGGATGGGGCAGGGCGGCTTTGCTGACGGAATCCTCGGAACACCGCAGACCTACTACAGCGATACAGCCCTGGTGATTTCGGGCGAGGGTGGCGATCTGAGCGGCGGAACGGTGAGGCTAGCGCTGCACTATATCGCATTCGACCTTCCGGACCTTTGAGGCAATGCGCCGGGTCCTCCACGGCGATGTGGCGACGGCAGCGCGCGTTCTGTACGCCCGCCCGGCGACTGAGCGGCAGGCACTGATCACAGCGCTCATCGCCGGGGCAGACGTCGCCCACGCCCATGCCCGTGCCACCGGAGGCGCGCACCCCGTTTGGGGGACGGGCAGCCTGATGTCGGCTGCTACGTCTCATCGGCGTGGGGCGGAGCCCGACTTCGACGACGATGAATATTGCCAGTGCTGGGTGATGGTGCTCCTGGCGCTGGTCGAGCGACGGGCGCGCACGGCCTAGCCAGAGGCGCAGGAGATGCAGCAGGGAGTCGTAGGGTCGAGGTCGAGTCGCTTGAGGGCGATGTCTTCACCACATTCCACGCACTCGCCAAAGGTTCCTACGTCGATACGCAGCAATGCCGCGCCGATCCGCTGTGCCATGACGTTTCGTCGGCGCCCGCCCGCCTGGGCCATGGCCTGGTTCTGCAGCGCATCCATTCGAGCGAGCCGACCGACCGACTGCTGATCGAGCGCCACGATAGCTTGGCCCTGCTGCCCGAGCGCATCGGCATCGGCCAATTCCTGCTTCAGCTGAAGGAGACGGCCGCGGTAGACGGCAAGCAGTTCTGGCGCCATGGTCGCCCTTTGACATTGGAGAATGACAGCGAAGGCCTATCTGCGGTATCTGTCAACCGATCCCATGGAGGGCACAGCGATGTCGAATCCGACCGAACACCTGAGTACGCCCCTGGCAAGCGTTGATCCCGTTTGGAGCCGGATCAGAAGCGAGGCCGAGGCTGCGATCCTCGATGAGCCGCTGCTGGGCGGGCTCTTTCATATGTCGATCCTGCACCACTCGACGATGGACCATGCATTGGCTTATCGGATCTCGGTTAAGCTTGTCTCGCCGGATATGTCGGAGCAGATTCTGCGCGAGATCGCCGAAGAGGCGATGAGGGCTGATCCGGAGATCGTGCGCTCGGCCCGCGCCGATCTGGTGGCGACGCATGAGCGCGATCCGGCCTGCGACCGGTTTATGCAGCCCTTGCTGTACTTCAAGGGATATCAGGCGCTTCAGGCGTATCGGGTCGCCCACTGGCTCTGGACGCAGAACCGTCGGGACATGGCGCGGTTCATGCAGTCGCGCATCTCGGAAGTCTTTGGCGTCGACATCCATCCCGCGGCAATCGTGGGCTGTGGGATCATGATCGACCATGCGCACTCCATCGTGATCGGGGAAACGGCTCAGGTCGGCGACAACGTATCGATGCTGCATTCCGTGACGCTTGGTGGCACGGGCAAGGAGGATGGTGATCGCCATCCCAAGATCGGCCGTGGCGTATTGATCGGCGCTGGGGCCAAGGTGCTCGGCAACATTACCGTCGGAGAGTGCTCTCGCATCGCGGCCGGATCGGTCGTTCTCGAGACTGTTGAGCCGCGCAAGACAGTGGCCGGCATTCCCGCCCGCGTCGTGGGAGAGAGCGGGTGTCCGCAGCCGTCGGTGAGCATGGATCATCGCTTCCCGCGAGGGTCATGAAGCGAGAGATTCGGGACGGGAAAGCCTGGTATCCGCTGCCGCTGACGCAGGAGGTCTTCGCGGCGTTCTATCGGGTGTTTCTGCATCGACCGCTCTTGCCCCCTGAGGCTCCGCGCTTTGTGTTCCTGATTCCCCTCGTCGGTCGCAAGCAAGCGGGTGACTGGGACGTTGTGGTGGACCGCTTGCGCGACACGCTTGCGTCGATCGACGCACAAAGCTGTGCCGATCGCCGCGTGGTCATCTGCGGACAGGACAAGCCGGCCGGATTCCCGCGGGACCAACGGGACATGTTCTTGCAGGCGAGCGCGTTCAGCCCGGTGGGAAGAAGCAAGACGGACAGGGCCCGCAAGAGCCGACAAATTGCGCGTGCATTGCATGCGCTCGTGCCGGGCTTTTCGTATGTCGTGATCATGGATGCTGACGATATCCTGCATCCGGACCTATGCGCCTACATCGCGCGCGACAACAATGGAAGGGGCTACCTGATCGACCGTGGGTGGATGGTCGGGCCCAAGGGCGGCGTCGCGCCGCTGACGCCTGAGCCGGGACATTACGCCTTCTGGGAGTATTGCGGAACGTGCGCCATCGTTGCCGTCGACACGGAACGGCAATGGCTGCATGCGCGTTATCTCTCCAGATTTGTGGCCCATCACCACGTGTTCGGACGGATGGCCGAGGCTCATGGGTATCCCCTTGACCCGGTTCCGTTTCCCGCTGCTCTTTACTTGTTCAATCACGGCAGCAATACGAGCGTTCTGCATGGCCGTGCGGCGGGAAAGCAGGAGTACATGAGGCACCATGTTCTTCCGCCCGAGGAACGCAGAATGATCCTGGCAGAGTTCAGCTATAACCCGACAAAGACAGCTTCGGCCGTCGAAGGATTGACCAGCGCCTAGTTCGCCTGTCTTAGGCAAGCATGAGCATCGGGCTTTCCAGGTTGTCGACGATGGCCTGCAGCAGTTGCGCGCCAAGGGCCCCGTCGATCACCCGGTGATCCACCGACAGGGTGACCGACATTACCGTCGCCACCATCAGCTCGCCATCTGAGCCCACCACCGGTTTCTTCACGCCGGCCCCAACGGCCAGGATTGCACCGTGGGGCGGGTTGATGACCGCGTCGAAATTGTCGATCCCAAACATCCCCAGATTCGAGATCGCGAAGGTGCCGCCTTGGTATTCGTGCGGAGCCAGCTTTCGTTCGCGCGCGCGTGCCGCAAGGTCCTTCATCTCGGCGGAGAGCGCCGAGAGCGACTTCATCTCTGCATCCTGCAGCACCGGCGTGAAGAGACCGCCTTCGATTGCGACGGCCACGGCGACGTCGGATGGCCTGAGCTGCAGCACCCGGTCTCCGGCCCAGACGGCATTCGCTGAGGGCACGGACTGAAGCGCCAGCGCGCAGGCCTTGATGATGAAGTCGTTGACCGAGAGCTTTACGCCGCGATCAGCCAGTTGCGCGTTCAACTCTGACCGGAACTTCAAGAGCGCATCGAGGCGGATGTCACGCCGCAGATAGAAATGAGGGATCGTCTGCTTGGCCTCCGTCAGCCGAGCGGCAATGGTCTTGCGCATCCCGTCGAGCGGCTTCTCCTCGTAGGCACGACCTTCGTACATTTTCAGGACGGCTTCGGTGGAAGGTCCGGTTGCAAGGGCGGCCGCCGTCTGTGTTGCCTTCGGCACCGCCGCCGAGGTTGGGGCGGCGGAAGTTGCCTGGGGCTGCGCGGCCTCGACATCGGCCTTGACGATCCGGCCGTGAGGTCCGGTACCCTTGACGTGGGAAAGATCGAGCCCCTTTTGGGCCGCGATCCGGCGGGCGAGCGGTGAGGCAAAGATCCGTCCGCCGTTCGACGCGGCTGGTGCCACGGGCGCGGGGGACGGCGCGGCGGAGGGAGCGGCCGTAGGGGCAGCAGGGGCCGCATCGGTGGTGGCAGGTGCCCGCGCCGCCGACGCCTCCGTCACATCGGCCGCGCTCTCACCATCGCCAAGCAGCACTGCAATGGGGCTGTTGACTTTCACACCCTCGGTTCCTTCGGCCACGAGGATCTTTCCGATCGTCCCCTCATCGACCGCCTCGAACTCCATCGTCGCCTTGTCCGTTTCAATCTCGGCCAACAGATCGCCCGACGAGACCGCGTCGCCTTCGTTCACCAGCCATTTCGCGAGCGTTCCTTCCTCCATCGTCGGAGAGAGCGCCGGCATCAGGATTTCAATGGGCATGGGAGGCAACCTTCAGCGTGTTGTGAGTCTGGGCAAGGGCGCGCAGTTCCTGGTCGGCCGCATAGTGCTGTGCGACGAAGGCGGGAAAGCCGGCCTCTTCTAGGATGGTCCGAGCGCGGGGCGCGACGCCCTGATTGGTGAACACGCGCAGACCGGCCTCTTTCAGACGATTGTAGACGCCCAGCGGCGCGTGCTTCTTTACACGGTCCTTGACGCGCAGGAGCGGCCCCTTGAGCGCGCGATGGCGGAAGGCAACCGTCTTGTTGGAATGGAACGCGCGCTCCAACGGCACCCCGATCCGCTCGGACAGGTAATCAAGCAAGTCCGGCAGGCGCTCAATCGGAACCAGATGTTCGACCACCCGTTCGCCATCGATATGGGTGAATTCCACCTGGCGGATGAAGTGCCGGAACGGGTAAGCGGGGAGCCTTGGCCGCTCGGTCAGGTGCGCGACGATGGTGTAATAGTCGTCGCGGATCGCGGTATCGCTCATCTCGTCCATGTTCAGCCCGTGGACCTCGCGGGCCCGCTGCGAGAAGGCCGACAGGAACCGGCTTTCCGGATCGCGGATCAGCGCGATCTTTTCGAGCGGGCGGATCTGTTCGAATACATCAGGAAAATGTTCCCGAATGTCTGCGAGCGGCAGATGTGCCTTTTGCTGCACGCCGCCAGGTACTTTGTCGGTACTGCCGCGGAAACTTCCCCCAAAAGTATCGATACCGCCGAGTTGATCGTAAACACTCGACCCGCCGCATTTGGGGATGTGCAGGAAGCAGAACCCGTGCTCAACGCTCGCGATCATGCCAGACCTCACCGATAGCAGACGGCCCTGGCCGCTTCGACGATTTCTGGAACCGTGACCAGCGCCAGCTTCTCGAGATTTGCGGCGTAGGGCATCGGAACGTCCTTGCCGGTGCAGTTCAGAACTGGCGCGTCGAGCCAGTCGAACGCATGCGTCATGATGTAGGCCGACAGATGGTTTGACATCGACGCCACGGGGAAGCCCTCCTCAACCGTGATACAGCGGTTGGTCTTCTGAACGCTGGCGATGACCGTCTCGTAGTCGAGAGGCCGTAGGGTGCGGAGGTCGATAACCTCCGCATCGATCCCGGCGCCGGCCAGCTCTTCCGCGGCGGCCAGGCTGTGCGCCATGCCGATGCCCCAGCTTACGATGGTCAGATCGGTGCCGCTCCGCGCGATGCGGGCCTTGCCGAACGGGATCGTGAAGTCGTCGAGAACCGGAACGTCGAAAGACCGGCCATAGAGGATCTCGTTTTCGAGGAAGATCACGGGGTTGGGATCCCGGATCGCCGTTTTCAGCAGGCCCTTCGCATCTGCGGCCGTGTAGGGCATCGCAACCTTGAGCCCGGGGACCGAGGCATACCATGCCGCGAAGTCCTGGCTGTGCTGCGCGGCGACCCGGGCGGCGGCGCCGTTCGGGCCGCGGAACACCATCGGTGCGCCCATCTGCCCGCCAGACATATACAGGGTCTTTGCGGCGGAGTTGATGATCTGGTCGATCGCCTGCATCGCGAAGTTGAAGGTCATAAACTCCACGATCGGTCGCAGCCCGCCAAAGGCAGCGCCGACGCCGACGCCGGCAAAGCCGTGCTCGGTGATTGGCGTGTCGATCACCCGGCGGGCGCCGAACTCGTCAAGCAAGCCTTGGGTGACCTTATAGGCGCCCTGATACTCGGCCACCTCTTCGCCCATCACGAACACTGTCTCGTCGCGCCGCATCTCTTCGGCCATCGCGTCGCGCAGGGCCTCGCGGACAGTTTGGCCACGCATCTCAGTGCCTTCGGGCACGTCTGGCTCCTGCGCGGGCGCGGTCATCGGCGTGACCGGGGCGGCGGGCGCGGACGGGACTGGCGCCGCGGGGGCTTCACCCGCCGGGGCAGGGGCAGCGGCCGGCGCGGCATCGGCGCTTTCGCTATCTTCCACCAAGACTGCGATCGGTGTGTTCACTTTCACGCCTTCGGTGCCTTCCGCGATCAGGATGCGCCCAACCACCCCCTCATCGACCGCCTCGAACTCCATTGTCGCCTTGTCGGTCTCGATCTCGGCGAGGACGTCGCCGGAACTGACAGTATCGCCCTCTTTCACGATCCACTTGGCGAGGGTCCCTTCCTCCATCGTCGGAGAGAGCGCGGGCATCAGTACTTCGGTTGCCATCTTCGAACGTTCCCCCTCAAGCGTTCTGCGGCGCCAAGTCGGCGTAGATGTCGGTCCAGAGCTCGTCGACGGCAGGCTCGGGGCTCTCCTTTGAGAACTCCGCCGCTTCGTTCACGACGTTCTTGATGTCCTTGTCGATGGCCTTCAAATCGTCCTCGGTCGCGTGCTTGCCCGTCAGCAGAAGCTGGCGCACATGCTCGATCGCATCCCGCTCCTCGCGCATTTTCTGCACCTCGTCGCGGGTCCGATACTTGGCCGGGTCCGACATCGAGTGACCGCGGTAGCGGTAGGTCATTACCTCAAGAATGAAGGGGCCTTTACCGGCTCGACAGTGCGCGACGGCCTTCTCCCCGGCGGCCTTCACGGCCAGCACATCCATACCGTCGACCGCTTCGCCCTCGATGCCGTAGGCCGCGCCGCGTTCCCAGAAGTCGGGGCTCTTGGTGGCGCGTTTCACGCTGGTGCCCATGGCGTACTGGTTGTTCTCGATAACGAAGACAACGGGCAGGTCCCAAAGCTCTGCCATGTTGTAGGTCTCGGCCACCTGGCCCTGGTTGGCTGCGCCATCCCCGAAATAGGTGAAGGTCACCCGGTCATTGCCGAGATATTTGTCGGCAAAGGCGAGGCCCGCCCCGATGGGCACCTGAGCGCCGACGATGCCGTGGCCTCCGTAGAAATGCTTCTCCTTCGAGAACATGTGCATCGAGCCGCCCTTGCCCTTGGAATAGCCCCCCTCGCGGCCCGTCAGCTCGGCCATCACACCTTTGGGATCCATCCCACAGGCCAACATATGTCCGTGGTCTCGATACGAGGTGACGCGCTTGTCGCCCTCTTCGGCCGCGGCCTCGAGGCCAACGACCACCGCTTCCTGTCCGATGTAGAGGTGGCAGAAGCCGCCGATCAGACCCATCCCGTAAAGCTGGCCGGCCTTCTCCTCGAACCGCCGGATCAGCAGCATCTCTCTGTAAAAATGGAGAAGTTCGTCCTTCGAGACGTTGGGCTTTTTGGTGCTGCGCCGCGTCGTCGAGCGTGTCGCCATCGCCGGGCCTCCCTCGCCAGAAATGGTTTAACGTTGAACCGGTGCCTAGCAGAGGGGTGGGAGACGCGCACCCTCAAAAATCGCCGCAATGGTATGAGCCAGGCGCAGGCCTCAAGACCTGTCGCGCGTCCAGCGCAACCGATACGGCGGGTAGGCGTTCACGGCTCGGGTGAAGGCTCGCCACAAAAGGGCGATGCCGAGCGCCGTTCTAGCGAATAACGATTTCCTCGGCGCGGAGCAGACCGAGCACATCGCGCGATCGCTCGTCGAGAAGGTCGAGATCCAAGTAATCGTCCGACAATCGGCGGCTCAGGTTCTCCATCCGGGCCACGTCTTGGGCGATCTCATCACGCTCAGCGGCCAGAACCCGCGCTTCGGCCTCGATCTCGATACGGCGGAAGAGACCATAGTCGCCCTGCACGGCGGCAAACGTGAAATACCCCGCCAGCGTCAAGCATATCACGAAGGCGATGGGGCCGCCGAGGGCGAGCCGTCCGGATTGGGTGCGCATACGCGGGTCTCTGCCTCTTGGCCCTTGTTTCGTGGGCCTTGGCACGAGCATGGCATAGCGATTCGCCAGTGTGAATCCCCGCAAGCCGCCGCGTCCGCGACGATCTGTGGCCATGGCAAATGCGCAACGCTGGGCGCGTGTGGCCGCGTGAGGCGTGCGATCTGGCTCGAGTAGCCCAAGCACGGCAAGGTCTCGGGGCGACCCGCCCGCCCCTTCGAGATGGCCCGACAGTGCGGTATCCTCGCGCCATGACCGACAGAGCCCCGCTTCCTCCGACCGCCGATCTCGACACCCACAGTGTCGCCAATCAGCCCGAGTTCGGCGCCGACCGCGACCTCTGGGTCGATGACCCGGCGCTGGTCGCGTTGGCTCGCGCCTTTCAGGCCGACATGGGCAACCTCGCCGCGCTGGGCGCGTCCCTCGGCCGCGCTGAGATGCGCCAAAAGGCCCGCGCCGCCCAACGTAGCAAGCCCGAGCTTGTAACGTTCGATCGATCCGGCCGCCGGCTCGACGAAGTGCAGTTTCACCCGGCCTATCACGAACTTCTGACTCACGGCCTCGGCGCGGGCTATGCGGCGGGGCCCTGGACCGACGGGCGCCACACCACCCATGCCGCGCATGTGTATCTCTGGTCCCAGGTAGAGCCCGGTGTGTGCTGCCCGATGACGATGACCTACGCGGCCGTCCCGGCCCTGGCGACCGACCCTGCCTTGGCCGAGCTGTGGGCGGCCAAGGCCTCAATCTCAGAATACGATCCCGCGATCCGACCCGCCGCCGAGAAGCGGGCCCTCACTCTCGGTATGGCGATGACCGAAAAGCAGGGCGGTTCCGACGTGCGTGCCAACACTACGCGCGCCGAGCCCGACGGCGACGCCTTCCGCCTCACCGGCCACAAATGGTTCTGTTCGGCGCCGATGTCTGACGGCTTCCTCACGTTGGCGCAGGCGCCGGGCGGGCTCACGTGCTTTCTCGTGCCACGCTGGCTGCCCGACGGGCGCAACGCCATCCACCTGATGCGGCTGAAGGACAAGGTCGGGAACACCGCCAACGCCTCCGCCGAGATCGAGTACCACGGGGCACACGCGCACCGGCTCGGAGCGGACGGCGACGGCGTGCGCACGATCATCCGGATGGTGCACCACACGCGCCTCGACACGGCGATGGCCCCCGCCGGCCTGATGCGCGCCGCGCTCGACGAGGCGCTTCGCTGGTGTGCCGGGCGCACCGCCTTTCAGCGCCGCCTGATCGATCAGCCTCTGATGCGTGCCGTCCTCGCCGACCTTACCCTTGACGCAACCGGGGCTCTGGCGTTGGCGCTCCGTGTGGCTGCGGCCACCGATGCCGGCACGGAGGAGGAGGCCGCATTTGCGCGCGTCGCTGTGGCCCTGGCCAAGTACCTCTCGAACAAGCGGTGCCCGACCGTCATCGCCGAGGCCATGGAGGCCATGGGCGGCATGGGCTATGTCGAGGATACGCCGCTCCCCATGCTCTATCGCGAGGCTCCGCTGAACGGGATCTGGGAAGGGTCGGGCAACGTCATCTGCCTCGATATTCTGCGTGCGCTCTCGCGAGATCCTGCAGCGTCCGAGGCGCTATATGCCGAGCTTGACGCGGCCCGTGGCAGCCACACCGATTATGATGCAGCGCTTGCCTCGGCCCGGGCGCGATGGCCTGGCGTGCCGCCCGAGGTCGAGGCGCGGGCCTTTGCCGAGCGCATGGCCTGTCTCCTGACAGCCGCTGTCCTCCTGCGCCACCTCCCCGGCCCCGTGGCAGACGGCTATGCCGCAACGCGATTGGGGCAGAGCGAGCGCGGCCTCACTCCGGGAACGGCCGCGCTCGACGCTGACGGGATTCTCGGCACCGTCAACGGAGACGCAGAGACTATTCCTTGGAGACCTTCGTGACCTTCTCACCCTGTGCCGGGTTCCACTGCAGGGGCGCACGGGGATCGAAAGGGAGGGGCACGGTGTATCCGGTCACCGTGACGTTCGCTTGCTTGTGAAGGTTGCCGACGAGGTTTTGGGCCTGGAATCCCACTTCGCCCTTACTGTTCTCGAGAAGTTGTTTCTCCTCGTCTGCCGTCGAACAGGACAGCAGCAACACTTCGGTGCCCTTCTCCTTCTTCACCTCATTTGTCATGGTCGCAAGCATACTGCTGTTGAACCCTCCGACGTTTTGGATGTTGCCGTGTCCCTGAAAAACAATCTTGTCGAACGTCTTGCCCGACCCGACGACCTGCGCCCAAGTCTGGACCTTGTCGGTAAGAAGAGGGTTCGACCTTTGAGGGGCGAAACAGATAACGGAAGGCTTCATTTCGGCGATATAGTCTAGGCAGCTGTTCCACTCGCCGACGCCAGTGAGGTTGTCACAGATCACGAAAAGGCACATAGGGTTTTCCTATCCTGGTTGGGTTTCGTGACCGTTGGTCGCGCCAGGATAGAACAGGGTTCTGCCGCTTAACGTGCAGTTGAGCGCCCGTGTAGAGACTGAAACAATGGCGCGCCGGGCCGATGGCCGGGCGCCCTTGTTTCCTCCGCTTCAGGCCTTGCCCTTATAGATATCGATCAGCTTGCCGAGCATCGCCAGCGCGTCGTCCTTGCTGCGCTGAAAACTGTTCCGCCCGATGATCGACCCGTTGCCGCCGCCGTCGCGGATCGCGCGCGCATCGTCGAACACCGCATCCGCCCCCTTCGAGGCGCCGCCCGAGAACACGATCAGGCGGCGGCCGTCGAATGACGAGCGCACGCACTCGGCCACCCGCGCGGCCTGGGTCGAGATGTCGATCCCGCCGTCTTCAAACGCCTTTTGGGCTTCCTTCTGTTCCAGGTGCTCGGCCGACAATTTCACCTTGATGATGTGGGCGCCGAGCAGAGCCGCGATATGGGCCGCATAGGCCGTCACATCGGCGGCCGTTTCGCCCTCCTTGGTCAGCGCCTCGCCCCGCGGGTACGACCAGATCACCGTTGCCACGCCGCAAGCCGCCGCCTCGCGCCGCATCTCGACGATCTCCTCGAACATGTCGAGCGACATGTCGGAGCCCGGATAGATGGTAAATCCGATTGCCGCACAGCCCAGCCGCAGCGCATCATCAACGCCCGCGGTCACCGCCTGGTTCTTGCCCGCGCCCGGACCCATCAGCGAATTGGCGGAGTTCACCTTCAGGATCGTCGGGATCTGGCCGGCGAACGTATCGGCCCCCGCCTCAAGCGGGCCCAGCGGTGCGGCATAGGCGTTGAGCCCTGCATCGATGGCCAGCTGATAGTGGTAGTGCGGATCATACCCGGCCGGGTTGGGCGCAAAGCTGCGGGCAGGCCCGTGCTCAAATCCCTGGTCGACCGGCAGGATGATCATCTTGCCCGTTCCGCCGAGCTTGCCCTGCATCATGATCTGGCAGAGCTTGCCCTTCACGCCCGGGTTCTCGCCCTCGTAGTTCGACAGAATGCGCTGAACGGTGCGGGTGGCTTTCATGGTCACGTCCTTGATTGGTCGAAATGCTTGCAGGCGGGGTAAGAGCCGCACCCCCCCTGCGCAAGGGCGATATCGCTAACGCGACCGTCTGGCCACCCTGCAGCCGGGCCTGGGCGCCCGTGTCCTACATCTGCGGCACCTTCTCGCCCCGTTGCGCCAGTGTCGCGGTCTCGGCGATCCGCTTGGCCCGTGTGCCCTCGG
Organism: Pseudomonadota bacterium; assembly: GCA_039822045.1. GTDB lineage: Bacteria > Pseudomonadota > Alphaproteobacteria > Rhodobacterales > Rhodobacteraceae > HLUCCA09. Next base: position 124,314 of record JBCBMY010000001.1, read on the forward strand.
TCTTGGCGTTCTTGATCCAGCGCAGCACGTTGCGGCGCACCGACGGCGCCATCTCGGCAAACGCGCCGGCGGCCGGCGGCCGCGCATCGAGCGCCGCCTGCAGGTCCTCGGGCACGATCAGCGTATCCACATCGGCATAGAAGTCCCACAAGCCGCTCGCCTTTCCTGCCTCGACCGAAGCCAGACCGGCCGCCTGCATCCGCCCCTCTTCGATCAATCGGGCCGCCCGGTCCTTGTAGCTCTGGGCCCAGGCCTGCTGCTTGCGGGGCGCAATGAGCTGCATCGTCCGGTCGGCATCGAGCTTCATGCGCCGTCCGTCGATCCAGCCGTGGGCGATCAGCGCATCGAGCACGGCCTCGCGTCCCACATGCTTTTCGGCCGCATGGGCCTTCCATGTCACGAGCCAGACGCTCTCGCCCTGTCGATGATGGTCGCTGAGCCAGGTCCAAAGCTCCGCGTCCGAGGCAATCTCGACACGGGCTAAACCGTCCCCACTGCTCATACCATCGCGGTGCGCATCGCCTCGTCGAGCCAGCGCCAGACCGGCAGCATCGCCTCGGCTCGTGCCCGGAGCGCCGCAATCAGGCCCGCCTTGGCCCAGTCCTGGGGCAGATCAGCATGCAGGACCAGCGACTTGCGCTTCAGAAGTTCGGCGCTGGGGTGGCCTTCATCATAGGGTTTGGGCACCCGCTTGAGCGGCTCGGCGCCCCAGCCCGAAAGCTCCGCGCCGCACGTTCGGCCTGCCTCGGTCAGGCTGGCCTGCAGGGCCGCGCCATCCCGGTCAATGGCCGCACGGAACTGGGTCAGGTCAGCCCCTTTCAATCCCGGCACGCCACATCCCAGCAGCAAATAGTCGGGCGCCGACCCAAAGAACCAGCCCGGCCGCGCCTCCCCCTCGGGCGGAAACCACGACAGATGGAGGTGGGTGTTGTAGGGCGTCTTGTCCTTCGAGAACCGGACATCGCGATAAATCCGAAAGAGCTTCGGCTTGAACGACGACCCTGTGATACGTCCAAGCTCGTCGCCCATCACATCGGCCAGCAACTCGGCCGGCTTCTTGATCCGGTCGGTATAGTGACCCTTGCGCGGCTCAAACCAGTCCTTCGAATTGTTCTTCTTCAACTCGGCGAAGAATGCGTTCGCCTCGCCAATCAGCGCCTCGAAGCCATCCGCCATGTCGCGTCCTCCCGTTGTGCAACCCAGCTGGAAGATAGCAGGCCCTAAGCCGCAGGCGAGAGGGGCCCCGTTCTGTCGTGCCAGCGGGTGCCGCAACCTCGGCGGCGCTTCACGCGTCCAGCGCGGCGACGCCGGGAAGGGTTTTGCCTTCCATCCACTCCAGAAAGGCACCGCCGGCGGTCGAGACATAGGTGAATTTCTCGGCCACGCCCGCATGATGCAGGGCCGCCACCGTGTCGCCCCCGCCTGCGACGCTGACAAGGCCCGCGTCGGTCGCCTCCGCCGCCGCCCGCGCCGCCGCCACGGTCGCCGCATCGAACGGGCGCAACTCGAACGCGCCAAGCGGGCCATTCCACACCAGCGTCCGGCAATCCTCAAACAGCGTCTCCAGCCGCTCAACGGTTTCCGGCCCGGCATCGAGGATCATCGCGTCTGCGGGGCAGGCATCCGAAGCGACGGTCTCGTGAGGTGCGCCTGCCTTGAATTCCCGCGCAATCACAAGATCGACGGGCAGGTGAATGGCGCACCCGGTTTGCTCGGCCTTACCCAGAATCTCTTCGGCGGTGTCGGTCATCTCGCGCTCGGCCAGCGATGTGCCGATCTCGCGCCCCTGAGCGGCGAGAAACGTGTTGGCCATGCCGCCGCCGATCACAAGGTGATCCACCTTCTCGACAAGGTTCGCCAAGAGCTCGATCTTGGTCGACACCTTCGCCCCGCCGACAACGGCCACAACCGGCCGCTCGGGACGGCCGAGCGCCGCCTCCAGTGCGCGGAGCTCCGCTTCCATCAGGCGCCCCGCGCAAGAGGGCAGCAGATGCGCCAGCGCCTCGGTCGAGGCATGGGCCCGGTGCGCGGCAGAAAAGGCATCGTTCACGAACACGTCGCCCAGCCCCGCAAGTTCGGCCGCAAAGACAGGGTCGTTCTTTTCCTCGCCCGGGTTGAAGCGGACGTTCTCCAGGAGAAGAACTTCGCCGGGTTCCTGCCGGCCGATGCGCTCGGGCGCGTCCTCCGTCACCAGCTCCACCGCGACACCCAATGCGTCTTCCAGGGCGGGCAGGGTTACCGCAAGGCTCATCTCGGGGACCACTTTGCCCTTGGGGCGGCCGAAATGAGCGATAAGGACCGGCAGACCGCCCTTGGCCATAATGTCCCTTACAGTCGGCACGATCCGCTCGATCCGGGTGGCGTCGGTGACTTGGCCGTCGTCCACGGGAACGTTGATATCCACGCGGATAAGCGCGGTTCGACCGTCGAGCTCCACTTCGTCCAGCGTTTTCCACGTCACGGGCCGCCCCCCCTTTTTCTCATGTCGCGCCCGGTTTAGGGTCGCGTCCGACTGGACGCAAGGAGAGCCGCATGGCCGAGATCAAGGACCCTGAGAACACGATTCTCATCGAGCTCGAAGGGGGTATTGTGACCATTGAATTGTTGAGCGACATCGCCCCCGAGCACTGCACGCGGATGAAGGAATTGGCCCGCGCAGGCTCATACGACAACGTCGTGTTTCACCGCGTGATTGACGACTTCATGGCCCAAACCGGCGACGTGGCCCACGGCAAGAGCGGCGGCGATTTGCGCCGTGCCGGCACCGGCGGCTCGGACTTGCCCGATCTGCCGGCCGAGTTTTCGCGCATTCCGCACGATCGGGGCACGCTGGGCGCCGCTCGGTCGTCGAACCCGAACTCGGCCAACTCCCAGTTCTTCATCAACTTCAAGGACAACCACTTCCTCAACGGCCAATACACCGTCTATGGCCGCGTGATCGAAGGCATGGAGCATGTCGACGCGATCACACGGGGAGAACCGCCTGCAAGCCCCGACCACATGATCAGCGTAAAGGTGGCCGCCGATGCTTCGTAACGCCCTCGCCGTCGTTCTGGCGACGTCCGCCGTGCCCGCCCTTGCCTCTGGCCTCGAGATTCAGGTCGCGGGCGAGGCCAACGGCACAATTGTGATCGATCTTCTCGAAGAGGTCGCGCCGCTGCATGTCGAGCGGATCACCGCGCTTGCGGCGGACGGCGCCTATAACGGCGTGGTGTTCCACCGCGTCATTGAGGGCTTCATGGCCCAGACCGGAGACGTGCAGTACGGTCGCATCGGCGAAGACCTCTCGCGCGCCGGATTCGGCGGCTCCGATCTGCCCGACTTGCCTGCCGAGTTCTCGCAGGAGCCGTTCGAGCGCGGCGTGGTCGGCATGGCGCGGTCGCAGAACCCCAACAGCGCCAACTCGCAATTCTTCATCATGTTCGAGCCGGGTGCGTTCCTGAATGGCCAATACACCGTCGTGGGCCGTGTGACCGAGGGCCTCGAGATACTTGACGCGATCAAACGCGGCGAGGGACAGAACGGCGCCGTCATCGGCCAGCCCGACGTTATGGAAACGGTCACGGTCACCGACTGAGCCGGGCACGCGCCCTAACAACCCGGTGAGGCGGCCTAGCCAAGGGCCGCCCGCCGAGGGACACTCTTGCCGCACCGCCTGCGGAGATGTTCCATGATCCGACTGCTTGCCATCGCTGCGCTTGGTCTCGGCCTCGCGACCGCGTCTCTGGCAAATCCAAGTCAATGGCAGGCCGAATGGCCCCGGACAGATTTCGGCACCTCGACCGTTTCGAACTGGTCCGAAATCATCTCCGGCGGACCCCCGAAGGATGGCATCCCTGCGATCTCGGATCCCGCCTTCCGACCCGTCGCCAAGGAGACCCGGCTTGCCCCACGCGAGCCGGTGATCACCGTCGATATCGCGGGCGCCACGCCCCGCGCCTACCCGATCCGCTATCTCACATGGCATGAGATCGTGAATGACGCGGTCGGTGGCCGACCCATCGCCGTCACGTACTGTCCGCTCTGCAACTCGGCCATGACGTTCGACCGCCGGGTCGGAGGGCAAACGCTCAGCTTCGGGGTCTCCGGCAAGCTCCGCCATTCCGACATGATCATGTATGACCGCGAGACCGAAAGCTGGTGGCAGCAGGCCATCGGGCAAGGGATCGTCGGCCACCATACCGGCACCGATCTCGCAACCCTGCCAACCTGGATGGAAAGCTGGGAGGACTTCCGCGCGCGCCACCCTGAGGGGTTAGTGATGGACGAGCCGCGCCACAATCGCGCCTACGGCCGCAACCCCTATGGCGGTTACGACACGTCACGCTGGCCGTTTCTCTATTCGGGCGAGACACCGCCGCACGGCATCGACCCTCTTGCGCGCGTCGTACGCGTCGGCCAACGGGCCTGGCCGCTGGAACGGTTGCGTGCAGCGGGAGAGGTGCGCGAGGCCGGGCTGGTTCTGACCTGGCGCGCCGGCATGGCCAGCGCGCTCGACACGCAATCCATTGGTCGTGGCCGCGACATCGGCGCCATTCGGACCAAAACCACCGACGGTCGCGATGTCGCCCACGACGTCATGTTTGCCTTCGCCTTCCATGCCTTCCACCCGGACGGGACATGGATGCTCGCACCCTGACCGAGGCTAAGCCAGCGGCGCGCAGCCAACCGAAAGACCTCTCCGGGCACCCCGGGCCGACACGGGTCAGGCGCAGCACCGAGACTGGGTCGTCAGGGGATAATGCGCTGGTACTTCGTGCCTTCGAGGGTCGCGCCAACGATCAGCCCGGTCTGGCCATAGACGAGCGCCACAACCGGATCGAGCGCTGTTAGTGTTTCGGCCGAAATGTTGCCGCCCTGATCGATCAGCGCGTATTCGGCATCGCCGCCAACCGACCAGCCGGCGGAGGTCCGGAAGTCACGCAGTGCCTCGGGCGTCATGAAAAACAGCGCGTGCGAATACTGCTGCACCCCGGCTTGAAAGCCAAAGTTGGCAGACACCGCTGCATAATAGTCGACGGTCGCCTCGTTGATCCGGAGGGCCCCGCTGCCATAGCTCCCGCCGAAGCCAAAGCCGCCCTTGGTCACCAGTGGCATATAGAGTTGCCCGGTGGATCGGCTCTCAAGATCCGCCGCGCCGGGATAGCGACTGATGAGAAAGTCGCGCGACGCGCCCACGCGCTGGTCGATCCGGGCGCCGCCGTTCGAACCTACGCCGTTGTTGCATCCAGCGAGCGTAAGCGCCGCCGCGCTTGCTCCGGCGCTTGCCATAAAACGCCGCCGCGAAAGCGACGGTGTGAAAAGGGTGGAAGATCCCATAGTCTGCCTCGATTTGCCTGACTGCCACACTTCCGGCCTGTGTCGACCGGTTGACACGTTTATAGCGGCACGTGGCGCCGGTGTCACGCCATGTTGTGCCTTTCCGCACAATCGCGATGCGGCCCTTGGCGCGTCGGCGGTCTTCCGCCGAGACCAAGTTGCGGCTCAGCCGGCCTTCAGTCGCCGGGCGGCGGCCGGCGCGAAGTAGGTAAGAATGCCGTCGCATCCCGAGCGTTTGAACGCGGTGAGGGTTTCCATCATGACGGCCTCACCATCGATCCAGCCCGCTTGCGCCGCCGCTTGCACCATCGCGTACTCGCCCGACACTTGATAGGCATAGGTCGGCGCGTGAAAGGTCTCTTTGACCCGCCGGCAGATGTCGAGATAGGCGAGCCCGGGCTTCACCATCACCATATCCGCCCCTTCCGTCAGGTCGCGCTCGATCAGCTTCAGCGCCTCGGCGCCGTTGCCTGGGTCCATCTGATAGGTCTTCTTGTCGCCTTTCAGCGCACCGGACGCTCCGACGGCATCGCGAAACGGCCCGTAGAAGGCCGAGGCGTATTTCGCGGCGTAGGACAGGATCGCCACGTGGTGGTGGCCGGCATCCTCCAGTGCGGTGCGGATCGCCCCAATCCGACCGTCCATCATGTCGGACGGGCCGAGGATATCCGCCCCCGCCTCTGCCTGCGCCAGTGCCATTCGCACAAGGGCCTCGACCGACTCGTCATTCAGGATCTCGCCGTCGCGCACGATCCCGTCATGGCCGTGCGCATTGTAGGGGTCGAGCGCGACATCCGTCATCACCGCCACATCGGGCACCTCGGCCTTGACAGCCCGGATCGCCCGGTTGGCGAGGTTTTCGGGGTTCCACGCTTCCTCGCATTCCGGCGTCTTCAGGGCCGGGTCGGTGTAGGGGAAAAGGCACACCGCCGGAATGCCGAGCTCCGCCGCCTCCGCCGCCGCCTCGACGATCAGATCGACCGAGCGGCGTTCCACGCCAGGCATCGAGGCGACCGGTTCCCGCATGCCCGTCCCATCGCGCACAAAGAGCGGCCAAATCAGGTCCTCCACTCCCAGCCGGCACTCGCGCACCAGCGCGCGCAGCGGCGCGGTGCGCCTGGTCCGGCGCAAGCGGGTGGCGGGGTAGGGGGCTTGGGTTGGGCGCATCGGGACTCTCGTTGGCGGTTGCGGTTCGCAAAGGGGCTGAAGTGGCGGCAGCTTGCACGGTTTTCGAGCTGTCTCAAGGCTTACAATCCGCCGATGCCGCCGCTAGGGTCCCCGCGCCGGGCGGCACCGATTTGCGCCCGGGCCAAGATCGGGAGCGCGCCTGTCCGCGTCGGCCCGGCACAAGGGGAGAGGCGACGCCGCCGTGCAGGACTGGTACGAGATCGTATTCGAGCTGATCGACATGCGGTCCTTCTCCAACTTGTGGTTCTGGATCGCGCTCGCCGTCATGTGGTCGCTGGCCAGCCACTATGTCCTTGGCGTGCCCTACGACATGGTGGTGCGCGCCCGCCGTCGGGGAGGCGAGGCCGAGGCGGACCTGCACGACCTTGTTCGGGTTCAGGTCAACCGCCTGCTTTACATCGCCGACACCGGGGGACTGTTCCTGCTGGGTCTCACCTGCTTCCTGCTCACTACGCTTGGCACGCTGGGCTTCGTTTATGACCTCGAATTTGCGCAGGCCGTCTTTCTCCTGATGATGCCCATGTCGATTGTCTTCGGCCTGTCGCTGCGGACCGCAAAACGGATCCATGAGGCTGACGGTGCGGGGCTCTACCGCATGCTCGGCCGCCACCGGTTCACGGTGCAGGCCATCGGCATGCTGTCGATCTTTGGCACGGCCGTCTGGGGCATGTGGCAGAACATTTCCATCGGCTCGCTCTAAGCGGCCCTTTCGCCGTTGACATGGGGCCTCTGCCGGTTAGGTGAGGCGCGCCATGAGCGCTCCTGCCCACATCACAGTGTCCGGCGCCCCCGAGGGGTTCGACGCCCAACTTCTGGCCGACGAGCTCGGGCGGGGGAAGCCTGTCGTGCACGTCGCGCGAGACGATAAGCGCCTCGCGGCCATGCGGGCGGCCCTCGCCTTTTTTGCGCCAAACGCGGTGGTGCTAGACTTTCCCGCCTGGGATTGCCTGCCCTACGACCGGGTCTCTCCAAACCCCGACATCTCAGCCCGACGCATGGCCACCTTGGCTGCCCTGGCCAAAGCCGCTGTTCCCGGCCCATTCGTGCTGCTGACCACCCTGTCGGCGGCAACGCAGCGGGTGCCGGCACGAGCCATTCTGCAGCAATCCTCCTTCGTCGCCGAAGTGGGCGCGCGGCTCAACGAGGACGCGCTTCGGTCCTTTCTGGTGCGCATGGGCTTTTCCCAGGCGCCTACGGTGACCGAACCGGGCGACTACGCCATCCGCGGCGGCATTTTCGACATCTTCCCACCGGGGCATGACGGCCCCGTCCGGCTCGACCTTTTCGGCGACGTCCTCGACGGCGCCCGCCGCTTCGATGCCGCCACCCAGCGCACCATCGAAAAACTGACCAGAGTAGAGTTGGCGCCGGTCTCCGAGATCATCCTAGACGAGCCCGCGATCACCCGGTTCCGCCAATCCTACCGGATTGAGTTCGGCTCGGCGGGCACGGACGACCCGCTCTACGAGGCCGTGTCGGCCGGGCGCAAGCATGCCGGGATGGAGCACTGGCTGCCGTTCTTCCACGACCGGCTCGAGACCCTCTTCGACTATCTGCCCGGCGCCGCCGTGATGCTCGACGACCAGGTCGAGCCCGCCCGCGTCGCCCGTTGGGACGGCATCGCCGACAGCTACGACAATCGCCGCGAAGCGCTGTCCGCCAAGGGTCGGCTCGACAGCGTCTACAAGCCGGTTGCACCGGGCCTCCTTTATCTCGACGCCGCCACGTGGGAGGACGCCCTCGCCGGCCACCGCGTGCTCGATCTGGCCCCGTTGCCGCGCCCGCCTGGCCCCGGTGTGGTCGATGCAGGGGGTCGCATCGGGCGCGATTTCGCCCCGGAGAGACAACAGGAAAAGCTCAGCCTTTTCGGTGCCCTGGCCGATCATGTGAAAGCGCTGCGTGAAGATCGCAATGTCGTGGTCGTTAGCTACTCCGAGGGCGCGCGCGAGCGCTTGAAAGGCCTTATGGAGGACGAGGGCGTCGACGGCTTGACCCTAATCGACAATGTCCGCGACATTCCAGACAGCGTGCCGGCCGGGGGCGGCGGGCTGCACCTGGCCGTCTGGTCGCTCGAACACGGGTTCGAAGCCCAGGGGCTTGCCGTCGTCTCCGAGCAGGACGTCCTGGGCGACCGCCTGATCCGCCGGCCCAAGGCGCGCCGGCGGGCCGAGAATTTCCTGACCGAGGCGCAGTCGCTCTCGCCGGGCGATCTGGTCGTGCATGTCGACCACGGCGTCGGCCGCTACAAGGGCCTCGAAGTCGTCACGGCCCTAGGCGCGGCGCACGAGATGATCCATCTCGAATATGCCGAGAAATCAAGGCTCTATTTGCCAGTCGAGAATATCGAACTGCTCTCGCGCTATGGCCACGAGGAGGGTCTGCTCGACCGGCTCGGCGGCGGCGCCTGGCAGGCCAAGAAGGCCCGCCTCAAGGAGCGCCTGCGCCAGATCGCCGACCGCCTGATCCGGATTGCGGCCGAGCGGGCGCTCCGCAAAGCCCCCGTGCTCGAACCGGTCGCCCATGCCTGGGAGGAGTTCTCGGCCCGCTTCCCCTATCAGGAGACCGAAGATCAGCTTTCGGCCATCGAGGACGTCCTGAACGATCTCGAGGCCGGCATTCCCATGGATCGGCTCGTGTGCGGCGATGTCGGTTTCGGCAAGACCGAGGTCGCCATGCGGGCGGCCTTTGTCGCCGCGATGCAGGGCCGCCAAGTGGCCGTGATCGCGCCCACGACCCTGCTGGCCCGGCAGCACTACAACAGCTTCGCAGAACGGTTCCGCGGATTCCCGATCAAGGTCCGTCAGCTGTCGCGGTTCGTCTCGTCGAAGGACGCCGCGACCACGAAAGCCGGCATGGCGGACGGGTCGGTCGACATCGTCATCGGGACGCACGCTGTTTTGGCAAAAGGCATAAAGTTCAGAGATTTGGGGCTCCTCGTTATTGACGAAGAGCAGCATTTTGGGGTGGTTCACAAGGAGCGCCTGAAGGAGATGCGCTCCGAGATCCATGTGTTGACCCTGACCGCCACGCCGATTCCGCGGACGCTGCAGCTGTCGCTGACCGGTGTGCGGGATCTTTCGATCATCGGCACGCCTCCGGTCGACCGGCTCGCAATCCGGACCTACGTCTCCGAGTTCGACACGGTCACACTCCGCGAAGCACTGCTGCGAGAGCATTACAGGGGCGGGCAGAGCTTCTTTGTCGTGCCGCGCATCTCGGACCTGCCCGAGATCGAAGAGTTCCTGAAAAACGAAGTCCCTGAAGTGACTTACGTCACGGCCCATGGTCAAATGGCGGCCGGTGAGCTCGATAGCCGAATGAACGCGTTCTACGATGGCAAGTTCGACGTCCTGCTCGCCACCACCATCGTTGAGTCCGGCCTCGACATCCCCACGGCGAACACAATGGTCGTGCACCGAGCCGACATGTTTGGCTTGGCTCAGCTTTATCAGATCCGAGGCCGCGTCGGCCGCTCCAAAACGCGGGCCTACGCCTATCTGACAACCAAGCCCCGCGCCAAGCTCACGCCGCAGGCTGAGAAACGCCTTAGGGTTTTGGGATCATTGGATTCTTTGGGTGCCGGCTTCACACTGGCCAGCCAGGATCTCGACATTCGCGGGGCCGGCAACCTGATTGGCGAGGAGCAATCGGGCCATGTCCGCGAGGTGGGGTATGAACTCTATCAGTCGATGCTCGAGGAGGCGATTGCCAAGATCAAGGCGGGCGAACTCGAGGGCCTTTCGGAGGCCGACGAGCAATGGGCGCCGCAGATCAACCTCGGCGTTCCTGTATTGATTCCAGAGGATTACGTGCCAGACCTCGATGTGCGTCTTGGGCTCTATCGTCGGCTCTCGGGCCTTTCGACAAAGGTCGAGCTGGAAGGGTTCGCCGCCGAACTGATCGACCGGTTCGGAGAATTGCCAAAGGAAGTCAACACCTTGCTTCTCATTGTTCGGATCAAAGCGATGTGCAAGCGCGCCCATATCGGCAAGTTCGACGCCGGTCCGAAGGGGGCCACGATCCAGTTCCACGAGGACAAGTTCCCGAACCCGGCGGGCCTTGTGGAATTCGTCCATGATCAGAAAGGCTTGGCCAAGGTGAAGGACAACCGCATCGTGGTTCGGCGCGACTGGACCAAGACCAAGGACAAGATCCAAGGTGCGTTCGCCATCGCGCGAGACCTCGCCGAGAAAGCCAAGGCCGTCCCGGTTCCGAGCGCCTAGGCGCTTCGGTCGATGGAACGGGCCAAGGCGAGTGCGGCAATGGCCAGGATCAGCGTCGCCAGCATCAAGGGCTTAGGCGTTCCGTCGAAGAGAAGCCCGATGGGCGCGGCGATCATCACGGCGACCACGGTGCCGACTGATCCCGCGACCGAGGCCGTCAGGCCCGCGAGGTGCCCCATCGGCTCCATCGCCAGCGCATTGAGATTGCCGAGCGTCATACCGGCCTGGAAGAAGATCCCGACGGTCCACGCCACGTAGATGCCGAGGGCAACCGGGCCGCTCACGACGTCTACCCAGAAAAGAACGTTTACGATCAGGGATATAACGATCTGCGCCGCGAGCATCGCAGTGATGATCCGCTGCATGCCGAGCCGTTCGACGAGGGCCGCATTCAGAAGGTTGGCCGTGCCTGCGAGCAAGGCGATGAGGCCGAACCACAAATGAAAATGGTCGCCCTGGCCGAAGGTGACGTCGAAGATCGGTTGCGTGGTCGAAAGCGTCGCAAACAGCATCGCGAAGCAAAGAGCTTGGGTGGCGATTGAGCGCGCGACCGACGGCGTTCCGATTATCTCCTTGATACCGCTCAGCAAAAGTGCCGGATTGAAGGGGCGGCGGTTCTTTGGATCGAGCGTTTCGCCCTGCCGCAGTCCGAGCCAAAGGGCCCCGGCGATGGCGAAGATCGCGAAGGCCGCAAAGATCCCGCGCCAGCCCGCAAGCCAGATTATTCCGGCACCGAGCGTCGGCGCGAAGGCTGGAATGAGGGTGAAAATGAGGATCACGAACGACATGATCCGCGCCATGGTACGGCCGGCATAGAGGTCGCGGACCATGGCGAGGGCGACGACGCGGGGGCCGGCGGCGCCGAGGCCCTGCAGGACTCGGGCGGCAAGCATGGTTTCGAGGGATTGGGCGTGCCAGGCAACGGCCGAACCGACGATGTAGAGCGCCGCGCCGCCCATCGCGAGGGGCTTGCGCCCGTACGCGTCGGACAGGGGGCCAACGACGATCGTGCCAAGGCCCATCCCAAGAATGAAAGAGGTTACAATGAGTTGCGCGCGGTTCGGGGCGCCGGGTGAGAGCTGATTGGCGATCTCGTCAAGGGCGGGAAGCATCGCGTCGGTGGAGAAGGCGATGATCGAGAAAAGGAACGCCGTCATCGCGATGAACTCGGTCTGCGAGAGACGCCGCTTTGGGGTCAGAAGCCCCGCATCCGGCGTCTCGGACTGGCTCATTCCGGTGCTCCGGCGGCGAACTCCTCTGTGATATCGTCGATGACTTTCACCCACATTTCAGTGGGTTGCGCGCCGGGGATGACATGGCGCGAGGCGATCACGTGGGTTGGCACCCCGGTGACGCCGCGGGCGCGGGCGTGGGCGTCGCGCTCGGCGGTTTCGGTACGGTCGGCGTCGCCGTCGAGGAGCATGCGAATGGCGGCGCCGTCGAGCCCGGCCCCCACGGCGATGGACACCAGCATGTCATGGTCGCCAATGTCTTGATATTCCTCGAAATATGCGCGGAAGAGGGCATCGACTACGGGCAGCTGGCGCCCCTCGATCCCGGCCCAATGGATCAGGCGATGGGCGTCTAAAGTATTGGGAGTACGAGATATTTTCCCAAAGTCGATGGCGAGGCCGTTTTCGCGCGCGGCGGCATCGATATTCGCGTAAACCCTTGCCGCCTCGGCCTTTCCGCCGAACTTGGCCTCGAGATAGGTGCGCCGGTCCATACCGCCCGCGGGCATGTCCGGGTTCAGCTGAAACGGATGATATTCAAGGACAAATGGGTGGTCGGGACGCTCTGCGAGAGCCGCGTCGAGGCGCGATTTGCCGATGTAACACCAGGGGCAGATCGGGTCGGAGAGGATGTCGAGCTTGATCACCCGACTGCAGTAACAGGTTCACGCCAAATGCCAAGGGAGCGCATATTAAAAGCATATGAACTCAATATGACTCGCGTATGAGTACCATATGAGAACCATATTACTTCCATATGAGCCTTATATGAGTCAGCGTTCGGTGCGCTAACGCCGCGTTCAGATCGACCGGCTATGAACGGTCAGGCGGCGTCCGAGGTGGCGCGGTGCGGCGCAGGGCTTGGCGGTTGAGTTTGCCGTTTCCGGACCGGGGCAGTTCGGCGACGTGCTCGAAGATGCGGGGGCATTTGTAGCGTGCGAGGCGGCCCGCGACGAACGCGGCGAGCGCGTCATCGGGCACGGGGGCAGCGCCGGTGTAGAAGGCGGCGATGACGGTGACCCCGGACTTGACCGCCACCTCGGCGCAGGCGACCTCGGCGATGCCGGGATGCGCACTGAGCGCCGCCTCGACCTCGAGAGGTGAGACGCGATAGCCGCCCGCGTTCATCATATCGTCGTTGCGGCCGAGATAGGTGAGCGCGCCGTCGTCGGCCATCGCGACGCTGTCGCCCGTGAGAAACCAGTCGCCGGCGAACCGCGCCTCGGTTTCGGCAGGCGCGTCGAGATAGCCGAGCATCAGACCGGGATCGGACCGGTGAATGGCGAGCGTGCCGGGAGTGCCACGGCGCACGGCGGTGCCGTCGGCGCCCAGGACCGCGACGCGTCGGCCGGATTGGGGAAATCCGGTTGTGCCATTTGGCGCGGGGCGCTCCGGGCTGCCGGACACGAAGGTGGAGCATTCCGACATGCCAAGGGCCTCATGCACCGGGCGGCCGGTGGCGGCGGCCCAGGCGGTGCGCGTGACCTCTGGCAGGGCCTCGCCGGCCGACAGGCCGTGGCGGAGCTTTGGCACATCAAGGCGGTCAACGTCGCGGAGCATCTGACGATAGACGCCGGGTGCGGCGGCGAAGATGGTGGCGTCGAACCGCTTGAGGAGGAGCGGGAGCTGTGCGGCATTGGTGCCGGCCGCCGGGATCAGGGCGGTGGCGCCGATCGCCCAGGGGTCTAGGAGCCCCGTGCCGAGCGTGTAGGTCCAGTTGAAGGCGCCGGCGTGGAGAAGGCGGTCGGAGGCTGTGAGACCGTACCACCCCTCGACCATCGACCGGCGCGCCCAGAGCGCGCGGTGGGCATGAACGACGCCCCGCGGGCGACCGGATGTGCCCGAGGTATAGACGATGTAGCCGGGGCGGTCGGGGTCGCCCATGTCGGGCGGTGCGGCGGGACGCGAGGCCATCTTGCGCAAGGCGCTGTCGAGGATCACGGGGCAGGGCGCGGGCACGGGCAGTGCGATGCCGGGGGCCGCGATGGTGAGGCGCGGCTGCAGGTCGGCCGCTATCCGTGAGATTTCCGGCGTTGTGAGCTGCGACGACGTGGGGACAGGCACAAGGCCCGCCCAGATGGCGCCGAGATAGGCCAGCGGGAATTCGACCTCGTTGCCGAGGCGCATGAGGACGCGGTCCCCCGGTGAGAGGCCCTCCGACAGGAGGCCGGTGGCGATGCCCTGAACGGTGCGCAGAAGCTGACCATAGCGCCAGCGCTCGGCCCCCTGGGGCGACACGATGGCCAGCGCCGTTTTGCCCGCCAGCGCGTCGGCCCGGGCCAGGGCGTGGGCCGCCAGGTTGAAGGGGTGCGGCGGCGGGGCGAGGCCGCTCGGAGTTTCCGACAGGATGTGGTCTGGGGACGGGGCGGTCATGTCAGGAAGGTTGGCCTGTGCCGCCGGTCAGAGGCGGGTGAGGTAGGTGCGGTATTCGAGCCGGGTGATCTGGCTGGTGAGCTTCATGATCTCGTCGCGGCGGACGGCGACATAGGCATCGCGGTAGCGCGTCCCGAGGATGTCGGCGGCGATCGGGCTGGTGGCCAGGCGGTCGACGGCGGTGGCCCAGTCGGCGGTCAGGGGCTCGGCCGGCGTGGCATCGGGCGCGTCGAGCGCGGGTGGCAGCGGCGGCCGGTGCTCGAGCCCCCAGAGCATGCCACCGAGGACCGCCGTCAGCATGAGGTAGGGGTTGACGTCGGCGCCGGCGATGCGGTGTTCGAGCCGGGCGGCCGGGCCAGCGGTGGCGGGCAGGCGCAGGCCTGCGGCGCGGTTGTCGAAGCCCCAGTCGGGCGCGGAGGGCGCGAACGACATGGGCTGAAACCGGCGGTAACTGTTGAGGTGCGGGGCGAACACTGCCTGCAGGTCGGGCGCGGTGACGATGCAGCCGGCGAGCGCGCCGGCGAGTTCGGGCCCCAGACCGCTCTCGGCCGAGAATACATTGGCCCCCTGATCGTCGATCACCGAGACATGGGCATGCATACCGTTGCCTGGGCTGTCGGCGTAGGGCTTGGCCATGAAGGTGGCCTCGAGCCCGTAATCGTCGGTCACGCCGCGGACGAGGCGGCGGAAGAGGACGGCGGTTTCGGCGGCGGCCTGGACGTCGGCGGTGTGGTGAAAGTTGATCTCGAACTGGCCGGGGCCGTACTCGGCGATGAGCGTGTCGGTGTCGAGGCCCTGTGCGGCGCAGGCGGCGAGGATCTCGGTCAGCATCTCGTCGTGGCGGGCGAGCACCTCGAGGCAGTAGTTCTGCGCCGTCGGCGAGGGGTCGGGCGGCTTTGGCGGCTCGTCCGGCGCGGCGCGGCGCTGGACGACGTAGAACTCGAGCTCGGTGGCGACGACGGGGTGAAGGCCACGGTCGGCAAAGCGGTCGAGCACGGCCTGCAGGACGCGGCGCGGAGAATAGGGGAAGGCGGAGCCGTCGACCTCGTTCATCTCGACCAGCACCTGGGCCGCGCCCTTGAACCAGGGGACGGGTTTGAGCGTGCCGGGGATCGGGGTGAGAACGCCGTCGGGGTCGCCCACGACGATGCCGAGGCCGCTTTCGGGGACCTCTTCGCCGAGGATGTTGGGGGCGTAGGTGGAGAGCGGCAGGCGGACGGCGCCCTTGGTGAGCTTGTCGGCCGCCTCGCCCGGGAGCCATTTGCCGCGCAGCACGCCGTTGAGGTCGCACAGCATGCATTCGATGCGGGACGGCGTGCCGTGTTGGGCGGTGTAGGCGGCGAACTCGGCGGTGAAGTCGGGGGTGGCGTCGCGGGGGGTCATTCTTCGGCCAGGGCGCGGCGCGCGTCTTCGGCCTGGCGGGCCAGAGAGCGCTTGGTGATGAGGGAGGCGGTGATGACGCCAAGCGTGACGATGGCGATCAGGATGGTGGAGAGGGCGTTGATCTCGGGGCTGACGCCGAGGCGGACCGACGAGTAGATCTGGATCGGCAGCGTCGTGGCGGCGGGGCCCGCGGTGAAGCTCGCGATCACGAGGTCGTCGAGCGAGAGGGTGAAGGCGAGAAGCCAGCCCGAAACGACGGCGGGCATGATCAGCGGGAGCGTGACCGAGCGGAAGGCGTCGAAGGGCGTGGCGCCGAGGTCCAATGCCGCCTCTTCGACCGAGCGGTCGAAGGAGACGAGGCGCGAGGAGACGACGACGGAGACGTAGCACATCGAGAAGGTCGTATGGGCGAGGACGATGGTCAGGATGCCGCGGTCGAGGCTGATGGCGATGAAGAGCAAAAGGAGGGAGAGGCCGGTGATCACCTCGGGCATGACGAGGGGGGCGTAGATCATGCCGGAAAAGAGGTTGCGGCCGAAAAAGCGCCCGCCGCGCACGAGGACATAGGCGGCCATCGTGCCGAGGACCGTCGCGATGGTGGAGGAGAAAATGGCGACGCGGACGGTGACCCAGGCGGCATCGAGGAACTGCTCGTTGCCCAGAAGCTCGCCGTACCATTTCGTGGAGAAGCCGGCCCAGACGGTGACGAGGCGGGATTCGTTGAACGAATAGATGATCAGGATGACCATCGGCAGATAGAGGAAGGCAAAGCCTAAGGTCAGCGCCGAGACGTTGAACCAGCTCATATTCCTCATTGGCCGGCCTCGCGGGCGCGCTGTTCGTTGCGCTGAAAGAGGACGATCGGGATGACGAGGATCAGCAGGAGGACAACGGCGACGGCGGACGCTACGGGCCAATCGCGGTTGTTGAAGAACTCCTCCCACAGGACCTTGCCGATCATCAGCGTCTCGGAGCCGCCGAGAAGCGAGGGGATCACGAACTCACCCACCGCCGGGATAAAGACGAGAAAGCAGCCCGCGATGATGCCGGGGCGCGAGAGCGGCAGGGTCACGCGCCAGAACGCCTCGCGCTTGGTGCAGCCGAGATCCTGCGCGGCTTCGATGAGGTCGGTGTCGAGCTTTTCGAGCGTCGCGTAGATCGGCAGGACCATGAACGGCAGGTACGTGTAGACGATCCCGATATAGACGGCGATGTTGGTGTTGAGGATCTGGAGCGGTGGAATGCCCACGACGCCGAGCACCTGATTGAGATAGCCCTCGCCGCTCAGGATGCCGATCCAGGCATAGACGCGGATCAGGAACGACGTCCAGAACGGCAGGATCACCAGCATCAGGAGCGTCGGGCGCCATTCGGGCGCCGCCTGGGCCATGGCATGGGCGATGGGATAGCCGACCAGCAGCGTCAAGAACGTCGAGACGAGCGCGATGCGCACCGACGAGAGGTAGGCCTTCCAGTAGAGATCGTCTTGCGTGAGGAAGACGTAATTGTCGAAGTCGAGCGCGCCGAGGAACTCGCGCACGGCTGCCCAACCGCCAGAGAGATCGAGCTTGGGCGCGTAAGGCGGGATCGAGAGATCGTAGTCGCTGAGGCTGATCTTGAGCACGATGCCGAAGGGCACGAGGAACAGCAGCAACAGCCACGCATAGGGGATGGCGATCAGTGAGACGCGGCGAACATCCATCAGCCGGCGCCCCTCACCGAACCAGGACGATGCCGGCGGTGTCGGACCAGGAAAGCCAGACCTCGTCTTCCCACGTGAAGTCGCGCCGCGACAGGCGCCGCTGGTTGGCGACCTGAGCCTTCACGATGGTGTCGTCGGCAAGACGGACGTGATAGGTCGAGATGTTGCCCAGATAGCCGATATCGTGCACCCGTCCGGGCACGACGTTGTTGCGGCCTTCGGGCTTTTCGCGGGCGATCGCGATCTTTTCGGGGCGGATGGCGAGCGTGGCCGTGCCGCCCGTCGTCACGGGTTCGGCTGCGGTGCCGCGGATCGGCGGGAGGCCGTCGCGCCAATTGATCTGCGCGAGGCCGTCGGGCAGGGGGCTGGCCGTTCCTTCGATCAGGTTCACGTCGCCGATGAAGTCGGCGACATAGACAGAGTTAGGCGTTTCATAGATCCGGCCCGGCGTGTCGACCTGAATGACCCTGCCTTCGTCCATCACAGCGATGCGCGAGGCGACGGTCATCGCCTCTTCCTGGTCGTGGGTGACGATGACGAAGGTCGTGCCGGTTTTCTCCTGGATGTCGACCAGTTCGAACTGGGTCTGTTCGCGGAGTTTCTTGTCGAGCGCGCCCAAGGGCTCGTCGAGCAGCAGAAGCTTCGGGGCCTTGGCCAGCGCCCGGGCCAGCGCGACCCGTTGGCGTTGGCCGCCGGAGATCTGGTGCGGCTTGCGCTTGGCGAACTTGCCGAGTTGCACGAGACGCAGCATCTCGGCCACGCGATCGGCGATCTCGCCCTTTTCCATGCCCGAGCGCTTGAGCCCGAAGGCGATGTTGTCTTCGACCGACAGGTGCGGAAAGAGCGCATAGGACTGGAACATCATGTTCACGGCCCGCTTGTGGGGCGGCACGGGCGCGATGTTCTGACCGTCGAGCGAGATGGTGCCTTCGGTCGGCGTCTCGAAGCCCGCGAGCATCCGCATCAGGGTGGTCTTGCCGCAGCCCGAGGGGCCGAGAAGGGCGAAGAACTCACCCCCGAAAATGTCAAGATCGATGGCGTCGATGGCGGTGAAGTCGCCGAACCGTTTCGTGACACCCTGGAACCGGATCAGCGGTGTGGCGGCGGGATCCTCCCATGGCGGATTGGCCATGGTGGGGCCTGGGGCGACGGGCGCCTCGGGCGGCGCGGGGCTGGCCTTGTTCATCGACACCTCGGGGGTTGGGGGCCGCGCCCCGGGCTTGCCCGGTGGCGCGCGGCCCCGGTCGGGATCAGGTGCCGGACTTGATGCGAGTCCACATCCGCGTGACGACGCGCTGGACGTTGGGCGGGTAGGGTCGCGCCGTGTAGAGGTTCGCCAGCGTCGCCTCGTCGGGATAGATCGCCGGATCGCCGATCACGTCCTCCAGCAGGAATTCCTTGGACGCTTCGTTGCCGTTGGCGAAGTAGACGTAGTTCGACGCCGCCGCCATGTTTTGCGCATCCATGATGAAGTTGAGAAACTGGTGCGCGCCTTCGGGGTTCGGGGCATCGGCCGGGATGGCCATCATGTCGAACCACATGAGCGCGCCTTCCTTGGGCGCGTTGTAGGCGATCTCGACGCCGTTGTCGGCCTCATCGGCCCGGTCGCGCGCCTGAAGCACGTCGCCCGACCAGCCGATGGCGACGCAGATGTCACCGTTGGCCAGGGCGTTGATGTATTCCGAGGAGTGGAACTTGGTCACGTAGGGGCGCACGGCGGTCAGCACTTCGCCCGCCCGTTCGATCAGGTCGGTCTCGAACGTGTCGGGGTTTTCGCCGAGATAGGCGAGAGCGGCGGGGACGATCTCGGTCGGGGCATCGAGGAAGTAGACGCCGCACTCGGAGAGCTTTTCCATGTTGGCGGGGTCGAACACGAGGGCGAGGCTGTCGATCGGGGCATCCTCGCCAAGGATCTCGGTCACCTTGCCGACATTCACGCCGATGCCGGTGGTGCCCCACATGTAGTTGATGGCGTATTGGTTGCCGCTGTCATACTGGTCGACGCGCTCCTTGATCACGTCCCAGAGGTTGCCGGCGTTGGGCAGCTGGGCATAATCGAGCGGCTGGAAGGCGCCGGCCGTGATCTGGCGCTGCAGGAAGTCGGCCGTGGGGACGACGACGTCGTAGCCGGAGCCGCCGGCGAGCATCTTGGTTTCCAGGAGTTCGTTGCTGTCGAAGACGTCGTAGACAAGCTCGAGACCGGTCTCTTCTTCGAACTTCGCGAGCAGGTCTTCGTCGATATAGTCGGACCAGTTGTAGACGCGCACTTCGTCGGCCGCGGCGGCGGTGGCCGCGAGAACGGCGGCGATGGCGATCAGAGACACTTTGCGAGACATGGACACACTCCCCAGTGGTGGTGGCGCCGCCGGACGGTGCAGGGCGCCGGTTGTTTTTGGTCTGGAGCGAACGCTATGCGATTCGGATGGGGCGCGACAGGGGGTAGGCCGCAGCAGGGCCCCGGCGCGCCGCGCGGCGCGGGGGCCGTGCGCCGGACGCCGCGTTCGGGGGCGGGTGAGCGGCGGCGCTGCGCATTGACAGGGCAGTGTGCGCCGCGCCACAGAGATGGGACACGCATTCGGAGAGTTCCATGACGCCGCCCGACACCCTGCTGACGAACCATCTGCCGACGGCCGAACTGCAGGCGCTCGATGCGGCGCACCATATGCACCCGTTCACCGACGGGGCGGGTCTGGCCGAAAAGGGTGCGCGGGTGATCAAGTCGGCCCGGGGCGTGTTTCTGACCGACAGCGAGGGCACCGAGATCCTCGACGGGATGGCGGGGCTCTGGTGCGTGAACATCGGCTATGGGCGGACCGAGCTGGCCGAGGCGGCCTATCGCCAGATGCAGGAGCTGCCGTTCTACAACACGTTCTTCCAGACGACCCACGTGCCGGCGATTGCGCTGTCGGCGAAGCTTGCCGAGCTGGCGCCGGGGGATCTGAACCATGTGTTCTTCGCCGGGTCGGGCTCGGAAGCCAACGACACCAACATCCGGATGGTGCGGCATTTCTGGGCGGTGCAGGGCAAACCGGAGAAGCGGATCATCCTGTCGCGCCGCAACGCCTATCACGGCTCGACGCTGGGGGGCGCCTCGCTCGGCGGGATGGGCGCGATGCACGGGCAGGGCGGGCTGCCGATCCCCGATATCGTGCATGTCGATCAGCCGAACTGGTATGCCGAAGGGGGCGATCTGACGCCCGAGGCGTTTGGCCGGGCGCGGGCGCAGCAGCTCGCCGACACGATCGCCGAACTCGGGGCCGAGACCATCGCCGCCTTCATCGCCGAGCCGATCCAGGGTGCGGGCGGCGTGATCATCCCGCCCGACAGCTATTGGCCGGCGGTGCGCGATGTGCTGGACGCCCACGATATCCTGTTCATCGCCGACGAGGTGATCTGCGGCTTCGGGCGAACGGACAACTGGTTTGGCTCCGAGACCTACGGCCTGTCGCCCGATATCATGACGATCGCCAAGGGCCTGTCGTCGGGCTACCAGCCGATTGGCGGGTCGATCGTGACCGACCGGGTGGCGGAGGTGATCGACACCGGCGGTGAGTTCTTCCACGGCTACACCTATTCGGGCCATCCCGTGGCCGCGGCGGTCGCGCTCGAAAACCTGCGCCTGTTGGAGGAGGAGCGCGTCGTCGACCATGTGCGCGACGTGGCCGGGCCGCATCTGGCGGCGCGTTGGGGGGCTCTGGCCGACCATCCGCTGGTGGGCGAAGCGGTGTCGCGCGGGCTGATGGCCTCGCTCGCCCTGACGCCCGACAAGGCAAGCCGCGCGAAATTCGCGGGGCCCGTGGGCGAGGCCGGGCTGATCGCCCGCGAGATCTCGTTCTCTGAAGGGCTGATCATGCGCCATGTCGGCGACCGGATGATTGTGGCGCCGCCGCTGGTGATCTCGACCGACGAGATCGACCTGATGCTCGACCGGGTGGCGCGGGTGCTCGACCGAACGGAAGCAACGCTGCGCGACGAGGGGCTGCTTCGGGCGGCCTGATGGACCTGCTGACCGCCAACGACGCGCCGGGGGCGTATCCGCCCTCGTTCTATGCGGCGAAGTGGGGCCATCTGCCGCCTCTCCCCCCGGCCGAAGGCGACGTGCGCGCCGATGTTGCCGTGGTGGGTGCCGGCTTTACCGGGCTGACGACCGCGCTGCATCTGACGCGTCGGGGCTACAGCGTTGTCGTGCTCGAGGCGCAGCGGGTCGGCTTTGGCGCGTCCGGCCGCAATGGCGGGCAGGTGGGCATCGGCCACCGGGTGGAGCAGGACGTGCTCGAAGAGATGGTGGGCGACGACGATGCGCGCGCCCTTTGGGCCCTGGCACGGCAATCGGTGGCCGCGGTCAAGCGGCTGGCGGCCCATCCGGATGTGGGCGTGACCTATCACCCGGGCCTGATCCATGCCGATCACAAGCGCGCGTTCGTGCGCGACAGCCATGCCTATGTCGACCGGCTGCGCGCGACCTATGGCTATCAAGACATGGTGCCGCTCGACCGTGACGAGATCCGCGAGATGGTCGGGAGCCCGGGCTATTATGGCGGGACGCTCGACAGCAGGTCGGGCCATATCGACCCGCTGGCATTTGCGCTGGGCGTGTCGCGGCTGGTGCAGGAGGCGGGCGTGCGCGTGTTCGAGGGGACGCGGGTGCAGGCAGTCCAGCCCGGATCCGAGGTGACGCTGGTCTGCGAGGGTGGTGCGGTGGTGCGTGCGCCCTGGGTTGTGCTGGCCTGCAATGGCTATCTGGGCGGGCTGGAGCCGAGCGTGGCCCGACATGTGATGCCGATCAACAATTTCGTGGTGGCGACCGAGCCGTTTGCCGAGGAGGACCGTGAGGGGATTATCGCCGCGAACCGGGCCGTGGCCGACAGCCGGTTCGTGGTCAACTATTTCCGGTTTTCCGAGGATGGGCGGCTGCTGTTCGGGGGCGGCGAGAGCTATGGCTATCGCTTTCCCAAGGACATCGCGGCCACGGTGCGCCGGCCGATGCTGCGGGTGTTTCCGCAGTTGGCCGAGATCAAGATTGACTTCGCCTGGGGCGGCACGCTTGCGATTACGCGGTCGCGGATGCCGCATTTCGAGCGGGTAGCGGGCAATATCCTGAGCATGTCGGGCTATTCGGGGCACGGGGTGGCGCTGGGCACCATAGCCGGCGAGATCGCGGCGGAGGCGATCGCGGGGCAGGCGGAGCGGTTCGATCTGATGGCGCGGGTGCCGACCCCGCCCTTCCCGGGCGGCGCGGTGCTGCGCAGCCCGCTTCTGGCGCTGGCCATGGTGTGGTTTGCGCTGCGGGACCGGCTCTAGGGCGAGCTGATCGGAGGTGCTGTCCGTTAGACGATCGGCCCGGTTGGGCGGGGGAAGCGTGGGGCCGGTCAGACGCCGCGGCCGCGTTGTTCATGGCCCGGGCGCCCGTGCAGGGCGGTGGGCTCGGCCCGCACGGGACCGGCCTCGCGATCGAGCCGGTCGAGCACGGCGCGCAAGGTATCCTGCAGGCTTGGCTCTCGTTGGGCATGCGGCGCGTCCGCCAGAGCCGGGTGTAGGACCGTGATATCGGCGGGGGCCGACGGTGTGCCGGGTTGCGGCGCGATGTGGTGCGCGGTGACGTGAGGTGTGGGCGCGTCGAGGGGGCGACCCTGCACTCCGTTGGACGAGACTGCGCCGTCGGGGGCCAGACGAAGCGGCAACTCGGCCACCCGTTCGGACAAAGCGCGCATGTTGACCCGGAGCGCGGTGAGGGCCTCGGACGTGCGCACGGCCTCTTCCTCGGCTCGCGCTTCGAGCGCCTGGAGCGCAGAGCCGATCCCTTGCCAGACTGCGTCCGAGGCCGCGCGCGCGGCTTCCTGACCGTCGGCGAGCCGCGTCTCGAGCGCCTCCAGCCGGGCGCGGTGGCGGCCATCTTGCGCCGAGAGGGCCGATTCGAGCGTCGCGGTGAGCCGGTCGAGCCCGCCCTCGGCCCCGCGGGCCGCCGTTTCGAGCTGTGTGGCCACGGCTTGCAGTCGGGACTGCATCTCGCCTGTCAGAGCGTGAAGCCGCGCGTCGAGATCCGTGCTGACGCCGCCCATGGCCTGCATCAGGGAAGCTTCCGCGGCGCGACCTCGGGCCTCGGCGGCCTCGATCCGGGCGGTCAGCGTGTCGAGCATCTGGGCAAACTGCACCTGGCCCTCGGCAACCGCCGCGATGGCCTCGCCCGCCGGATCAGGTCCGGCCGGAGAAGGTGCAGCGGGGGCTTCGGGCGCGGCCTGCTGTGGCGGCGGCGCTGGACGCGGCTTGGCGGGCGGGGCGTCTTCCTGGCTTTCCTGACCGATGGGCCAGAGCTGGTGCGGCACGGTGCTGCGCAGCCCCCGCATGCCCGGCGCAAGGCAGAGCGCGAAGCGGCCCGCGGCGAGCGCCATCACGTTGGTGGCCTGGCCCGCCGCCTCGGCCCGGAAGCGGGCCACGGCCTCGGCCGTTACCGGCGCTTCGATCTGCGCCACATGGGTCATCAGCCCCGACCGCGCCATCAGCGCGAGATGATCCTGAACCGCGTTCCCGGCCATGCCCACTCCTGTCGCGCGTGCCGTTCTGGCGGCGCCTCTGTCGGGGAGCATTGGAGCGTTAAGCTTAGTCTGCGGTTAATGGGCCTGGACTTTGGCTGGATTTTCTTAGGCGACGCGCCGGCCGTAATAGAGCCCGACCACGTGCTCGGCCTCGGCGAAGAAGAGCCAGCGCTGGCAGAGTGCGCCGGCGAGGTGCGAGAGGGCTGCTAGCCACGACGCCCAGAGCGCCCCCTGGCCGATGAGCAGAAGGAGGAGGGGGAGGGCGACGAGGAGGATCAGGGCGATCACGCGGAGCTTTTGCGCGTGCTTGCGGCCGACCACGTAGGCCATTTCCTTCAGGAGGTAGTTTTCGCCGGTATGGGGCGGCTCGAAGGAGCGAACCGTGCCGCGGTGTCCAAGCCCCGTGGCCGTGCCAAGGGTGGTGCCGGCTTGGGTGAAGGCGGTGGCGCCAACATGCCAGGCATAGAGCTGAACGGCCCCGGCGATGCAGAGCAGGAGCGCGGCGGCGACGGCTTGGCCGGCCAGGAGCGCGCCGCCGGCGAGGCTCAGCGCCAGGAAGAGGGCGGGCGTGGCGGGCTGGTTCCAGCGCGGGACGGCGCGGATCTGGGTGTAGATCATCGACGTGGCATAGACCGTGAGCAGGCAGAGCGCTGCGCCAAGGGTGCCAAGGAGCTGGAACCGCTCGGCAAAGAAGACGGGGCCGAGCGCGTGGAGGCCCATTGCGAGGAGGGCGGCGACGGCGGCCCAGGCCTCGCGGCTGAGCCAGGAGGAGCGCCACTGGGTGAAGGCCTTGAGCGCGCGTTCGGGGTGGCCGAGATGGAAGGTCGACGAGACGAGGCCGCCGATGGCAAGCGCGAACCCTGCGCCGTAGCCGAAGAACGCGGCCCAGCCGGTCAGGGCCGGCAGGCCGAGGCCGAGGAAGGCCAGGAGGCCGAAGCCGAGGCCCGACAGCACGGTGAAGAGAATGACGGACGGTGCGGGATGCATGGACGATCAGAGCTTTGAGAGCTGCGTGTCGAGCCAGCCGAGAAGGCCCGTCGGCGTCTCAGCCACCGGCTCGAGCAGCGGGCCGAGGAGGTCGATCGGCGCGTCCTTGGGCCGGGGCGGGAGGTATTTGTTGACGGGCTTGGTGCCCTGCTCGGGCATCAGATCCATCCCGCCACGCTCGGCCACGAGACGGCTCACGTCGCTGTCGGGGTCGCCGAGATCGCCGAAATGGCGGGCGCCGGCGGGGCAGGTGCGCACGCAGGCGGGCACGCGGTCTTCCTCGGGCAGGTTCTCGTTGTAGATCCGGTCGACGCAAAGCGTGCATTTCTTCATGACGCCGGCGGCCGGGTCCATCTCGCGGGCGCCGTAGGGACAGGCCCAGGCGCAGAGGCCGCAGCCGATGCAGTCGCTCTCGTTGACGAGCACGATGCCGTCCTCGGTGCGCTTGTAGCTCGCGCCCGTGGGGCAGACGGTGACGCAGGGCGCGTCTTCGCAGTGCAGACAGGATTTCGGGAAGTGGACGAGCTGGGCGGGGCCTGTCTCTGGCGTGACCTCGTAGCTATGAACCCGGTTGAGAAACGCGCCGGAAGTCTCTGCGCCGTAGGGATTTTCGTCGGCCAGCGGCACGCCGTAATTCTCGGTGTTCCAGCCTTTGCAGGACGTCACGCAGGCATGGCAGCCGACGCAGGTGTCGAGGTCGATCACGAGGCCCATTTTGCGCTCGGTGCTGGTGGGGAGCAGGGTCATGCGCCGACCTTCCAAGCAAGGTGTTCGGGGCCCTGGCCGACCGGCGACTGGAGGGGCGGGAAGGCCGGCTGCGCCTCGCGCGGGGCGGCGACCTTCTCGATCTGGACGCGCAGGTCGAACCACGCGGCCTGGCCGGTGATGGGATCGGAGTTGGACCAGCGCATACCGTCATCACGTTCGGGGTGAAGTTCGCCGATCAGGTGATTGAGAAGAAAGCCTTTCTCGGTCTCCGAGGCACCGTCGCGAAGCGCCCACGCGCCTTTGCGCTTGCCGATGGCGTTCCAGGTCCAGACGGTGTGCGGGTTGAGCGCAGCCATGTGCGCGACGGGCACAGTGATGGCGCCGTGGGGTGAGGTGAGCCGCGCCCAGTCGCCCTCGGCAAAGCCATTGGCCTCCCACACCGCCGTTGGCACGAAGAGCGGGTTCTGTCCGTGGATCTGGCGGAGCCAGGCATTCTGGCTGCCCCAGGAATGGTACATGGCCATCGGGCGCTGGGTGAGCGCGTGGAGCGGGTAGCCATTGTCGGCGATCGCCGTCTCTTCCCAGTAGGGTAGCGGATCCATGGCGCGCTTGAGCCGGTCGCGAAGATGCTCGGGCGGCTGGCGTTCGCCATGGCCCTCGGCGGCGTGCTGGAAGCGGCGGAGCGGCTCTGACCAGAGCTCGAACAGATAGGGCTGGGGCGCATCGTAGAGGCCGAGGGCGACGGCCCAGTTCTGATAGGCCGCATTCCACGGTTTCATGTATTGCGCGTCGTCGGGGATGTGGGTGACCTGAAAGCCCCCTGCTTCGATGTAGCGTTGGATCTGCTCGGGGTTGGGCGCACCGCGGCCGGTTTCCGCACCGTTGCCGCGGAAGCCCATGAGCGGGCCGATGCCGGGCTTGCGCTGATGGTTGACCATGTAATCGGCGTAGTCGGCGTAGAACGCTGTGCCATCGTCGGCGATGAAGCCTGGCAATTTCAGACGGTTGGCGAGGTCGACGAGCACAGACTGGAAGCCGCGCACGCCGGCATGGCCGGGCCGATCGGGCTCGATTACCGGCCAGCGGATGGCGTCGGCGGCCGCGTCGGCCTCGCAGATCGGACGGTCGAGGAGCGAGATGCAATCGTGCCGCTCCAGATAGGTCGTGTCGGGCAGGATCAGGTCGGCATAGGCGACCATCTCGGACGAGTAGGCATCAGCATAGATGATCCGCGGGATCTTGTAGGAGCCGTCCGGGTTGGTGGCCGTCAGTTGGTCCATCGTGCCGGACGTGTTCATCGACGAGTTCCACGCCATGTTGGCCATGTAGAGAAACAGCGTGTCGATCTGATAGGGGTCGCCGGCGGCCGCGTTGGAGATCACCATGTGCATCAGGCCATGGGCCGAAAGCGGATGCTCCCAGGAAAACGCCTTGTCGATGCGCTTGGGCGTGCCGTTTTCGTCAATCGCGAGGTGCTCGGGCCCGAGCGGGAAGCCGAGATGCGGCCCGGCGAGCGGTGCGCCACAGGCATATTCGGCGTTGGGCCTGGGATGGGCGGTGGCGGGCTTGGGGTAGGGCGGCTTGAAGCGAAAGCCGCCGGGCACCTCGACCGAGCCGATGAGGATCTGCAGCAGGTGGAGCGCGCGGCAGGTCTGGAAGCCGTTGGCATGGGCCGAGATGCCGCGCATGGCGTGCATGGCGACCGGCCGGCCAGTGAAGCCCTGATGGGTATCGCCGCGGAAATCTGTCCATGTGCCAGGGACGTTGAAGGACTTGTTGAAGGCGGCATCGGCGATCTGCGTGGCGAGACCGTGGATCTGGGCCGGGGTGAGCCCGCAGCGCTCGGCGACGGCCTCGGGCGCGTAGGCGGGGTCGAGATAGCGGGTGGCGAGCGCGTGGAATACGGTGTGACAGGTCTTGCCATCGACCTCATGCGTGGCGCCGAGATCTGGCTCGACCCCTTGCGTGTCGAGTGCCTTCAGCGCGCCGTCGCGCCGATCTCGAACCAGAAGCGCGCCGGCCTCGTTGCGCAGAAGCAGGCCGTCGGGGCCGACGAGGCAGGGCGCGTTGGTCCAGCGGGCGAGGTAGGTCGCATCGATCTTGGCGGACTTCAGAAGGAGATGGATGAGCGACAGGATCAGGAGCCCGTCGGTTCCGGGCGTGATGCCCACCCATTCGTCGGCGACAGCGTTATAGCCCGTGCGGATCGGGTTGACGCCGATGACCTTGGCGCCGCGGGCCTTGAGCCGGCCGATGCCCATCTTGATCGGGTTGGAATCGTGATCTTCGGCGACGCCGAAGAGGAGGAACAGTTCGGCGCGCTCCCAGTCGGGCTGGCCGAACTCCCAGAATGCGCCGCCCATCGTGTAGATACCGGCCGTGGCCATGTTGACCGAGCAGAACCCGCCATGGGCGGCGTAGTTGGGGGTGCCAAACATCTGTGCCCAGAAGCCGGTGAAGCTCTGGCTCTGGTCGCGCCCGGTGAAAAAGGCGAGCTTTTCGGGGGACGCGTCGCGCAGGGGCGCGAGCCAGGAGACGGCGAGCTCGAGCGCTTCGTCCCACGTGATCTCTTCAAACTCGCCTGAGCCGCGCGGTCCGACACGCTTGAGCGGCGCGCGGAGGCGGGCGGGGGAGTTGACCTGCATGATGCCGGCCGCGCCCTTGGCGCAAAGGACGCCGCGATTGACCGGGTGGTCGCGGTTGCCTTCGATATAGGCGACCTTGCCGTCCTTCATGTGCACGTTGATGCCGCATCGGCAGGCGCACATGTAGCAGGTGGTCTTGCGGATTTCGTCGGAGACGGGGGGCGACGTGTCGAGGGCGGGCTGGCTCATGCGAGCGCCTCGGTCGTCCGTGTTTTGGTCATGCACCTCTCCCTCCGTCGCGCGGCAGACCATGGAGCGGCCTGCGTCCGAAATCCAGTGCTCGGAGCGAAAATTCTCCTTCCGCGCCGGACAGGTACGGAACGCTGTTCCGGGCGGGTCGGGGCGCCGATGACGGCGGTTCGCACGTCGCGCCCGCGTGATGGGCCGGATCGGGGGAGATCCGGTTGTTGCCGGGGCGCTAGCGGCATAGATGTAGGGCGTCAGCAGCCGGGGAGGCCGCGTGCCAGCACTAGCATTGCGACGGGAGGCCGCAGATCGCGGCCACGTCACCGCCGTTCTCGGACCCACCAACACCGGCAAGACCCATTATGCCATCGAGCGGATGCTGGCGCACCGCACGGGCGTGATCGGGCTGCCGCTGCGCCTGTTGGCGCGCGAGGTGTATGACCGGGTCGTGGGGTTGCGGGGGCCGTCGGTGGTGGCGCTTGTCACGGGCGAGGAGCGGATCGTGCCGCCTCGCGCGGCCTATTGGGTGTGCACCACCGAGGCGATGCCGACCGAGATTGGCGCGGACTTCCTGGCCGTCGACGAGATCCAGCTTTGCGCTGATCCCGAGCGGGGGCATGTGTTTACCGACCGGCTTTTGCATGCGCGGGGGCTGCACGAGACGATGTTTCTGGGCGCTGATACCATGCGCGGGGCCATCGCGGCGGAGGTGCCGCGGGTGCAGGTGATGCGGCGCGAGCGGTTCTCGACCTTGTCCTATGCCGGGCCAAAGAAGATCAGCCGGATGCCGCCGCGCTCGGCCATCGTCGGGTTTTCGGTCGAGCAGGTCTATGCCATTGCAGAGCTGATCCGGCGGCAGAAGGGCGGGTGTGCCGTTGTCATGGGGGCGCTGTCGCCGCGGACGCGCAATGCGCAGGTCGACCTCTATCAGAACGGCGATGTCGATTATCTGGTGGCGACGGATGCCATCGGGATGGGCCTGAACCTTGACGTGCGGCATGTGGCCTTCTCGGGGCTGCGGAAGTTCGACGGGCGCCGGATGCGGGAACTTGCGCCGAACGAGCTGGCCCAGATCGCCGGCCGGGCGGGGCGCTACAAGGTCGACGGAACGTTCGGCGTGACGGGGGAGGCGGCGCCGCTGGACGACGAGGTTGTGGCCGCGATCACCGAACATCGCTTCGCTCCGATCAGAAAGTTGCAGTGGCGGAATTCCGCGCTCGATTATGGCTCGCTCGACCGGTTGATCGGCGCGCTGGAAGCCGCGGCGCCCGACGAGCGTCTGGTGCGGGCGCGCGAGGCCGACGACCTGCAGGCGCTGCGGGCGCTCGGCGGTCAGCCGGCCGTGCGCGACCGGCTCCGCGGGCCGCGGGATGTGCAGCTTTTGTGGGATGTGTGCCGAGTGCCTGATTTCCGGGGCATTTCCCATGCCGAGCATGCGAGCCTCCTGGAGCGACTCTTTGGCTTCCTCCACGAGTTCGGGCGCGTGCCGGATGACTGGATGGGCCAGCAGGTGGCGCGGATCGACCGGACCGATGGCGAGATCGACGCGCTCTCGAAGCGGCTGGCTTACATTCGCACCTGGACCTATGTGGCGCAGCGCTCGGGCTGGCTCGACGACGAAAGCCATTGGCGGGAGGCGACCCGCGCGGTAGAAGACCGCCTGTCCGATGCGCTCCACGGCGCGTTGACACAGCGATTTGTGGACCGGCGGACATCGGTTCTGCTGCGCCGGCTCAAGCAGAAGGAGAGCCTTGTGGCCGAGGTGAACGACAAGGGCGAGGTGACTGTGGAGGGTCAGTTCGCCGGGCGGCTGGAGGGGTTCCGCTTCAGCCTGGACAAGGCGGCCACGGGAGACGAAGCGAAGACGCTCCGGCAGGCGGCGGTGGCCGCGCTGAAGCCGCAGTTCCATCTGATGGCGGACCGGTTCTACAACGCGCCGGACACCGAGATCGACTTCACCGAGCAGGGCGGCCTGATGTGGGGTGAGCACGCCGTGGGCCGGCTCGTGAAGGGCGCGGAGGCGCTGAAACCCGCGGTCACGCCGTTCGTCGACGAGGAAGCGGGCGTGGACGTGATCGAAAAGGTCACGCGCCGCCTGCAGCATTTCATCGATCGCAAGGTGGCGACGCTGTTCGAGCCGCTTCTGGCGATGAGCCGCGACGAGGGGCTCGATGGGTTGGCGCGCGGGTTCGCATTCCGCCTCGTGGAGGGGCTCGGGGTGTTGCCCCGGGCCGGCGAGGTGGCCGCCGACGTCAAGGCGCTTGATCAGACGGCGCGGGGGCTTCTGCGCAAGCATGGGGTGCGGTTTGGGCAGTTTACGGTGTTCCTGCCGCTCCTGCTGAAGCCGGCGCCGACGCGGCTGCGCCTGGTGCTGTGGAGCCTGTGGGACGGGTTCGACGAGTTTCCCGAAAGCCCGCCCCCTGGCCTGGTGACGATCCCGTCGCCGCACGGGGTGCCGGGCGGCTATGCGGCCATGGCGGGCTATCGCGTGGCCGGGGCCCGAGCGATCCGGATCGATATGCTCGAGCGGCTGGCCGACCAGATCCGCAGCGAGGACACGCGGGGCGGGTTCGAGGCCAAGGCCGACATGCTGTCGATCACGGGCATGACCCTGGAGCAGTTTGCCGATCTGATGCAGGGGCTTGGCTATCGCGCCGAGCGGGGCGAGCGGGAGAAGGTGAAGCCTGTGCCGGTGGCCGATAAGGCCGAGGCAGAGACGGCGGCTACGCCAGCCGACGCCGAACAGGATCGTTCGGCGGCCGAGGCGGATCCGGCGCCCGCACAAGACGCGGCGCCGCAATCGGACGCGGCGGACACGACGGCACCCCTTGATGCTGGCGATCCGGGCGCGGCGGTGGCGGAACTGGAGACGGCCCTTGAGGCTGCCACGGCTGCCCCCGAAACTGCCCCCGAAACTGCCCCCGAAACTGCCACCGATGCTGCCCTTGAGGCGTCGCGCGGGGCGGCACACGTGACGTCCGACGAAGCCGTGGCCGAGCCTGGGGAGGACGCCGTATCCGAGGCCGCCGGTGAACCGGCCGAGGGGACGCTGCCCGAGACGGCGCCGGATCCGGGTGCCGGGGCCGAACCCGTTCTGTCGTCTGACGAGACGCAGACGGACGCCACGGCGGATGGTTCTGGCACTGAGGCTGGCGCTGAGGGTGAAGCGGAGACCGGCGAGGCCGATGGTGCACCCGAGATGGAGGTGTTCTTCACCTTCACCTGGGCGCCGAAGCGGCAGGGCGGTGGGCGACATGGCGCGCGGGCCGGGGGTGACCGGCGCGGCGGAGATCATGCGCGCGGCCAGGACGGCCGTGAGGGCGATGCGAGAGGTGGCGGCAAGCGCGCTGGCGAGCGGCACGGCACAGACAAGCACGACGGCGAGAAGCGTGGCGGCAAGCGTCCGCCCAAGGGCGCCAAGGGTGGCAAGGGCGCGGCGCAGCACGGGGGCGGTGAGGGCCGGGGCGACAAGCGTGGGCCGAAGCGGGGACCCAAGGATGCCAAGCCGCAGGGCGCGCGCAGCTATGAGGCGCGGCCGCCCAAACGTGACAAGCCGATCGATCCCGATAACCCGTTTGCACAGGCGCTCATGTCGCTGAAGGACAAGTCCTGACCACGGACGCGGCGGGCCCGGGCCCGGCGCGCCCCGGGGGCGACGACCGGTTCGCGCCCCTGAGCGCGGGCAGCTTGCGCCTCGACAAGTGGCTCTGGCAGGCGCGGTTCTTCAAGACCCGCAGCTTGGCCGCTCGGATGGTCAGCGAGGGCAAGGTGCGGGTGAACGCGGTGCGCGTCAGCAAACCTGCGCGGCCGGTGGTGCCCGGCGACACGCTCACCTTTCCGCAGGGCGATGCGATCCGGGTGGTGCGGATCGTGGCGTTGCCCGTGCGGCGTGGGCCGGCGCCTGAGGCGCAGACCTGCTACGAAGATCTGTCGCCGCCCGGACGCGACGGCGACCCTTCGGCGCCGCGTGGCCGCGGGCCGAGACCGACCAAGAAGGCGCGGCGCGATATGGACGCCGAGCGGTAGCCCGGCGGGCCGCGCGGGGCGGAACGCGCTACACCGGGCGGGACGCGTTACATCGTGATGTTGGTGCCGCCGCCGTCGGCGAGCAGGTTCTGACCCACGATGAAGCCGGCATGGACCGAGCAGAGGAAGGCGCAGGCGGCGCCGAACTCGGCCGAGGTGCCGTAGCGACGGACCGGTATGCTGGCCTCGCGCTTCTTGCGGGCGTCGGCAAGCTCGATCCCCTCGCGCTTGGAGACGCCGGTGTCGAGGGCGACCGCGCGGTCGGTGTCGTGGATGCCGGGCAGCAAATTGTTGATCGTCACGCCATGTTCGGCCACTTGGCGGGCGGTGCCGGCGACATATCCGGTCAGACCGGTGCGCGCGGCGTTGGAGAGGCCGAGGACCGGGATCGGCGCGCGGACGCTTTGCGACGTGATGTTGACGACGCGGCCCCAACCCTTGTCGATCATGCCGGGCAGCGTGGCCTTCATCAGGGCGATCGGGGTGAGCATGTTGGCGTCGAGCGCCTTGATGAAATCCTCGCGGTCCCACTCGGACCAGAGCCCCGGGGGCGGGCCGCCGGCATTGGTGACGAGGATGTCGACGGCGCCGGCGGCGTCGAGGACGGCCGCCTGGCCGTCGGGTGTGGTGACGTCGACGGCCACGGTGGTGACGGGAACGCCATGGGTGGCGCGGATCTCGGCGGCGGTCGCCTCGAGCGCCTCGGCGCCGCGGGCGTTCATGATCAGCTCGACCCCTTCGGCGGCCAGCGCTTCGGCGCAGCCGCGCCCCAGCCCCTTGGAGGAGGCGCAGACCAGCGCCTTTTTGCCCGAAATCCCCAGATCCATCCTGTCGTCTCCCCGTTTTTGTCTGGCGCGCGTGCGCGTGCGAGACCTAGCACCCCGACTTGCCGGGGCCAAGCGATGGGGCGCGCGCCAACCGATACGTCGCGTCAGACCCGACATGCGCGAGATCGGGGGCGTTGACGGCGTGGCCGCCGCGCGTCTATCGCTCGGGACCAACGCTTTGGTACCGGCACGCCCATGACCGACCCAACCCCTGCCATCTCAGACCCCGAGGTCTCGGTCTATCCGGGAGAGGCCCTGCGCGCGGTTGCAGGGGCGAACCAGGGTGACGGGCTGGGGCCGGCCGACGAGCTGTGCCCGGGCGATGTGTATCGGTTGAGCGCCGATGCGGCGCCGGCGGCGTTGCGCGTGGCGCCGGCCGGAGCGGGCGGGGCGCAGTCGGGGAATGGGGCCGGCGCCGCGGTTCTGGTGCCGGGCCAGGCGGCGATTGTGGCGGAAAGCAGTGAGGCCGGCGAAGCGGGTGACGTGCTGCGCCTCACCGCGCGGATCACGCTTTTGGCCGGGGACGGCCATTCGGTCGATCTGGTGGTGATCGAAACCGACGCGGGCGAGGTGATGGGCCTGCCGCTCGGGCCGCTTCAGCCGTCGACGGAATACACGCTTGTCGGGCAGGGGGCGCCCGATCCGGTGCGGCTGGCGGATGTGGCGGTGTTTGGGTTCGCCACGGGCACGCGGATCACGATGGCCGATGGTGCGCAGCGCTCGGTCGAGGGGTTGGCGGCGGGTCAGACGGTTCTGACCCGGGACAGCGGCCCGCAGCCATTGCGGGCGGTGCTGCGCCGAACCGAGCGCGCGCTGGGTCCGCTGGCTCCGGTGGTGGTCTCGGCCGGCACGATGGGCAATCCGGGCGACCTGGTCGTGAGCCAGAACCAGCGGCTTTTGGTGTATCAGCGCGGCGCCGACCGGCTGACGGAGACGGCGGAGATGCTGGTGCGCGCGGGATGGCTGGTCGATGGCGACCAGGTGTTCCTGCGCGAAGGGGGGTTTACCGACTACGTGACGCTGGTGCTCGACCGGCACGAGATGGTCTATGCCGAGTGCGTGGCTGTCGAAAGCCTGGAAGTGTCGCCGGCCACGCTGGCCCGCCTGCCCGAAGCCCATGTGGGCGCGGTGGGTGGGCTGGAGCATGCACCGCACTGGGGCACCGAAGCGGGGCGGGACGTGGCGCGCGCGGCCCGGGCCCGATTGCTGCGCCGGACAGAGGGCTAGGGGCGGGCAAAGAAGACGCCGGGAGCGGGCCGCCGTACGCCTCGGTGGCTTAGACGATCCCGCGGATCACCGGATCCCACTGGTCGCGGATCGGGCGGTAGGCGGCCTGGGGCTTGTCGAAGATCGACAGGCCCTCCTCGGCAAGATCGGCATAGGCGACACGCTCGGTCAGGCGGGTGAGGGGCGTTTGCCCCACCTTGTCGAAGAACGCGTCGAGCCGGGCGGAGGTGCGCGCGCGGGTGCGGATCCGGTTGGCGATGACCTCGATGCCGACCTTGCCCTTGCGGACGCGCTTTATCTCGCCGAGCTCCTTGAGGAAGCGCCGCGTACTGTCGGCGTCGAAGTATGACGGCAGAACCGGCACCAGGATGGCCTTGGCCTCGGCCACGAGCTTTTGCGCGGCCTCACTGTCGAGCGCGCCCGGCGCATCAATGACGACCCAATCGAGGCCCTTGGGGATCTGGCCGAAGCCCTGATCGGCCGTCCAGTCGAGCCCGGCTATGTCGACCGCGCCCTTGGGGCGGCGCTTGAGCCACCGCGAGGTGGAGCGCTGCGGATCGGCGTCGGCGAGGCCGACCTTCCACCCGCCATCGGCGAGGGCCGTGGCCAGGGTGACGGCGATCGTTGTCTTGCCGCACCCGCCTTTCCGGTTTGCGACGAGAATGGTCTTCACTTCTGCACCTCCTGTTTTTGCTTCTTCTTGGAGTGGGCGTCGGCCGCATCGTGGCGGTCGGTGAACTCGCGAATGAACCGGCGGATTTCGCGGGCCGCAGACGTGCCCTGCCGCTTGCAGGCAGCCATGAAGGCGGCGTGATCCTCGCGGGCGATGCGGATCAGGAGCTGTCCGTCCTTGCCGCCCTTGCGCTTGGCGGTTGGCACGCCGTCGACGGCCTCTGCCCTGATCTTGTCGGACTTTGCCTTGCCCATACGCCCTGTCGCTGCTGCTCTAGCGTACAAAGTGTATATACAAACCTGACGGATTCAAGAGGGGCACGGGCTGCCCTTGCGTCAGTGCGGTGGATCGTTGCGCATGGGCACCGAAGCGGCGCCCACGGAAGGTCTAGGCGCGACCGCGCGACCGCATCCAGCCAAGGCCGCCGAGGGCCGCGAGCAGCGCAAGCCACGCGGCCGGGAGCGGGGTGGCCACAAGCTCGGCCTGAGCCGGGGCGGCGCTGCGCGCAGCACGCGCCAAAAGCTGGGCCTCGGGCTGGATCAGCGCATAGGTGCTGGAATAGCCGCGGTAGGAGGCGGGCAGGCCGGCCGGGGTGAAGACGGTGCCGACGCGGTCGTCGGAATAGACGGCGCGGCCCTCGTGAAAGTCGAGCTCCATCGTGAAATACTCGCCCGCCAAAAGGTAGCTTGGCGCGCCCTCGGAGGGGTCGGACCTGTCGAGGGCGACGGTCCAGGCGTGCGCAATGGGGCTTTCGGTCGTAAAGCGGAACGTGTTGAAGGCGGACCATTCCAGGCGGCCGGCCATGGTGTCGCCCGGGTCGAGGCCGAAGGCGGTGAAGCGGTCGGCAACGCCATACTGGGCCGGATCGCGGTCGGCCTCGATACTTTGCCAGCCCCCGGTGCCGGGGTTGATCTCGCGCTGGATATAGAGGGCTTCGCTGAGAAGGCTGAGGGAGAAGTCGAGCTCGATGGGCGCGGCGGATGCCTGGCCTGCCGCAAGGAGAGCAAAGGCGAACGCCACGCCGCGCCGGCCTGCTGCCGGCGAGACGGGGTGCGGACTGGCGGTGTCGACCGTCATGCAAATGCTCCAGCGGCATCGAGGGCGCCGCGTGCCGCGGTTGTCCCGGTAACGAAGCGTTAACTTCCTGCAGTCTAGCGAGATCGGGGCCCGACGCCAGACATCTGCTTGATGTACGTTAACGCGGGAGTTCGCGCCCAAGATCTGGTGCTGTTCGGCCGGGAGAGTGGCCATTGCTTTGGGTGGGGGACCTGCGGGAAACGCAGACGCGATATCAGCGTGCGCGGGGGACCTGGCGGCAATTGCAGCGGGCCCCTCCGGCCTTTATATCGCGGCCATGCCCGACACCGCACCCGCCCCCTCGAACCGCCCCGAATTGCCGCCGGAGATTGCCCGGCGGCGGACCTTCGCCATCATCTCGCACCCCGATGCGGGCAAGACGACTCTGACGGAGAAGTTCCTGCTGTTCGGGGGCGCGATCCAGATGGCGGGGCAGGTGCGCGCGAAGGGCGAGGCGCGGCGCACGCGGTCGGACTTCATGCAGATGGAGAAGGACCGGGGCATCTCGGTTTCGGCCTCGGCGATGTCGTTCGATTACAGCACCTATCGCTTCAACCTGGTGGACACGCCGGGCCACTCGGATTTCAGCGAGGACACCTATCGCACGCTGACGGCGGTGGACGCCGCGGTGATGGTGATCGACGGGGCGAAGGGCGTGGAGAGCCAGACGCGGAAGCTTTTCGAAGTGTGCCGGCTGCGCGATCTGCCGATCCTGACCTTCTGCAACAAGATGGACCGGGAGAGCCGCGACACCTTTGAGATCATAGACGAAATCCAGGAAAACCTGGCGATCGACGTGACGCCGGCAAGCTGGCCGATCGGGCGCGGGCACGATTTCATCGGCTGCTACGACATGCTGCGCGACCGGCTGGAGCTGATGGATCGGGCGGACCGGAACAAGGTTGGCGAGAGCGTGAAGATCGAGAGTCTCGACGATCCGAAGCTTGCAGAGCACGTGCCCGAAGAACTGCTTGCGACGCTGAAGGAAGAAGTCGAGATGGCGCGGGAGCTGTTGCCCGGGCTCGACATTCAATCGGTGCACGAGGGGACGCTGACGCCGATCTGGTTCGGCTCGGCGATCAACTCGTTCGGCGTCAAGGAGCTGATGGAGGGGATTGCCGATTTTGGGCCGGAGCCGCAGCCGCAATCGGCCACGCCGCGTCAGATTTCGCCCGAAGAGCGCAAGGTGGCGGGCTTTGTGTTCAAGGTGCAGGCCAATATGGACCCCAAGCACCGCGACCGCGTGGCCTTTCTGCGGATGGCGTCGGGGCATTTCACGCGCGGCATGAAGCTGACCCATGTGCGGTCGAAGAAGCCGATGACGGTGTCGGCGCCGGTCCTGTTTCTGGCGTCCGACCGGGAACTGGCGGAGGAGGCCTGGGCGGGGGACATCATCGGGATCCCGAACCACGGGCAGTTGCGCATTGGCGATACGCTGACCGAGGGGGAGGCGCTGAAGGTGACGGGCATCCCGTCATTCGCGCCGGAGCTTTTGCAGAATTGCCGGGCGGGCGATCCGCTGAAGGCCAAGCATCTGGACAAGGCCCTGATGCAGTTTGCCGAGGAGGGTGCGGCCAAGGTGTTTAAGCCGACAATCGGGTCGGGGTTTATCGTGGGGGTCGTGGGGCAGCTGCAGTTCGAGGTGCTCGCGAGCCGGATCGAGATGGAATACGGGCTGCCGGTGCGGTTTGAGCCGACGCAGTTCACCTCGGCCCGCTGGGTCACCGGCCCGCGGGACAAGCTCGACGCGTTCGTCTCGGCCAACAAGGGGCATATGGCCGAGGACAACGATGGCGACCCGGTCTACATGACGCGGCTGCAATGGGACATCGACCGCGTGGAGCGGGATTACCCGGAGCTGACGCTCAGCGCGACGAAGGAAATGATGGTGTAGGGACGGGTGCCCGTGGGCACCCGCGTTTGGTATCTGCGCGCGCGGCGCGTGCAGCGGCCCTTGCGCAGCGCGTGTTCAGGCCAGCCTGGCGTCCATTGAGATCTCGGCCTTGTAGAGCTTGGAGACCGGGCATCCGTCTTTGGCGGCGGCCGCGGCCTCGGCGAACTTTGCCGGATCTGCGCCGGGGATCGTGGCGGTTACGTCGAGATGGACCTTGGTGATCGAGAAGCCGCCCTCGACCTGTTCGAGGGAGACCGAGGATGTCGCGTCGATGGCGTCTGCGGTCATGCCGTGCTGGCCGAGGATCATCGACAGGGCCATGGCGAAGCAACTGGCATGGGCTGCGCCGAGAAGCTCCTCGGGGTTGGTGCCGGACTGGCCCTCGAACCGGGTGGCGAAGCTGTAGGGCTGGTCGCTGAGGACGCCGGTTTGGGTTGAGACGGTGCCTGCGCCATCCTGCAGCCCGCCTTTCCAGACAGCCGATCCGCTCTTGGTGATCATTGTGGGTCCCTCCCGTGTTTGATGCTCCACGGGTGCCGACCTAGCCTGCCGCGGTGTGCCTCTCAATGGCTGCGCATGGGCTTGGGCCGGACAGCTCTTTGGCAGAGAGGGGCTGCGAGGGGTGGCGCGACCCTTGGTCATTGGACTGGAGGCGGGCCCAGCGGGCCTCTGCGGGGGCCGACGTGGCGAACTCTGGTCTGTGTCGGGCAGGTGGGAGTTGCGATCCGACCAGGGCCATTGCGACGGCAGCCGGTGCCCCGCTGCGCGATCATCCACACCTCAGCCGCAAACAAAATGGCCGCGCCCAGGGCACGGCCATCCGTTCAATCGTCGGGACGAGGCGGTCAGGCGGCGGCGCGCGCGACCAGCATCTCGTCAATCTGGGCCTGAGCGTCACCCTCGGCCGTGCCGGAAACGGCGGCAACCTCGCGCGTCAGGCGCTCGAGCGCGGCTTCGTAGAGCTGACGCTCGGAGTAGCTCTGCTCACGCTGATCGTCGGTGCGGTGCAGGTCGCGGACCACCTCGGCGATCGCGATCAGATCGCCGGAGTTGATCTTTTGCTCGTACTCCTGGGCACGACGGGACCACATGGCCTTTTTGACCTTGGCCTTGCCCTTCAGCGTCGTCATCGCCTTCGAGACCACGTCGGGAGAGCTGAGCGAGCGCATGCCCACTTCGGTTGCCTTGTGGGTCGGCACGCGCAGCGTCATCTTGTCCTTGTCGAAGGAGATCACGAAGAGCTCCATCGAAATGCCTGCAATTTCCTGTTCCTCGATCGACACGATCTGCCCCACCCCATGCGCGGGATAGACAACATAGTCGTTCGGGCGGAAGTCGTGCTTTTTGTTCTTGGTCATTCGTTTCCCTCTAACCCAGCCGGAGCCCGTGCCCCAGAGCCGAAAAAACCGCTGCCGGAAAACGCGTTTTCCGGAGCGGTACCTGTGATCGGGCCTTCGCTTGAACTGCCGTACAGGCGCGAAGCCCCTTCGGCGAATGTCAGGTGTCTGCCATCATTACCGGCATCATATAGCACGCCGATGGATGAATTTCCACCCCGGCCGTCGAACGCTCGCGCCCGGCGGGCGGAGTTGGGGCTGTGACGTTACGGCAAACTGAGGCTCAGCCGCCCTCGCCGGCGGCCTCGGAGAAGAGCTCCATCTTGCCGTCCTTGCCGTCCATCTCTTCGGCGCTCGGAAGCGGGTCCTTCTTGGTGATGATCACGGGCCAGAGTTCCGAATATTTGCGGTTGAACTCCACCCACTTTTCCATGTCGGCCTCGGTGTCGGGACGGATCGCGTCGGCCGGGCATTCGGGCTCGCACACGCCGCAATCGATGCATTCGTCGGGATGGATCACCAGCATGTTCTCGCCCTCGTAGAAGCAATCCACGGGGCAGACCTCGACGCAATCGGTGTACTTGCAGGCGATGCAGTTGTCGGTGACGACATATGTCATGATGTGGGCCTCCGAGCTTTCAAAGTGAGCTAGGGCAAAGCGGAGTTGGGTGCAATGCGACCGCAGCGTGTTTCGTGCCTGCCGCGGCGTTCGGGCCCGGGTCGGGGGAACAGACCCGGCGCCGGCCCGCTTGGTCAGGGAACGGGAGACGGGGGTAGGGGGTCAGCTCAGCGCGGCGAGGATCCTGGCCCAGCTGCGGACGCCCTTGTGAAAGCTCGAGACGTCGTACTTCTCGTTCGGCGAATGGATGCTGTCGTCGTCCTTGGCCCAACCGGCCAGAAGGGCGTCCATCCCGAGGATAGACTTGAAGTAGCCGGCAACCGGGATCGAGCCGCCACCGCCGATGAAGGCGGCCTCGGCGCCCCATTCGTCGGTCAGCGCCTGGCGTGCCTTCTCGAAGGCGGGGCCGGACGTGTCCATGCGGCTGGCGGGGGAGGCGCCGTGGCCTTCGAACGCGACCGAGCAATCCGGCGGGACCATCGATTGCACCATCGCGCGGAAGCTCTCGCGGATGGCGTGCGGATCCTGTTCGCCGACGAGGCGGAACGACACCTTGGCACGGGCCTGCGAGGGCAGCACGGTTTTGAAGCCGTCGCCCGTGTAGCCCGAGATCAGGCCGTTGATCTCGCAGGTGGGGCGCGACCAGAGCATCTCGAGCGGCATCCGACCCTTTTCGCCCGCGGGGTCGGCCAGGCCGACGGCGCCTAGGAAAGCAGAATGGTCGAAGCCGAGCGCCTCCCAGGCGGCGCGCTGCTCGGGGCTTGTCTCGAGGACGCCGTCGTAGAAGCCGGGCACCGTGACGCGGCCGGTGTCGTCGTGCAGGCTGGCGAGGATGCGGGCGAGGACGCGGGCGGGGTTCATGGCGGCCCCGCCATAGGCGCCGGAATGGAGGTCCTTGCTGGGGCCGGTGATGATGATCTCCTCGCCGAGGAGGCCGCGGAGCTGGGTAAGGATCGCAGGGACGCGGTCGTCAAAGAGGCCGGTGTCGCAGATCAGGACGAGATCGGCGGTCAACGCCTCGGCATTGGCCTTCATGAACGGGACGAGCGAGGGTGAGCCGGATTCCTCCTCGCCCTCGAAGAAGATGGTCAAGTGGGCGGGCAGGCGGCCATGGACGGCGACCCAGGCGCGGCAGGCCTCGACAAAGGTCATCAGCTGGCCCTTGTCGTCGGACGCGCCGCGGGCGCGGATGATGCGATTGCCGTCGCGCTCCTCGAGCCTGGGGGCGAACGGGTCGTGCTCCCACAGATCGAGCGGGTCGACGGGCTGCACGTCGTAGTGACCGTAGAAGAGCAGGTGTGGGCTGCCGTCTGTGCTGGAGCCGCCGTTGGCCAGCACCATCGGGTGGCCCGGTGTGTCGTGCCGGGCGGCGTCGAAGCCGAGGCCCGCGAGATCGGCCACCAGCCAGTCGGCCGCCTTGCGGACATCGCCGGCATAGGCGGGGTCGGTGGAGATCGATGGAATGGAGAGAAGCTCGACGAGGCGGGCCAGCGCGCTGTCGAGATCGGCGTCGATCCGGTCGAGGACCGGGGCCAGCGTTGTGTCTGCGTCTTTCATCGTGGCCTCCTCCGTTGGAGCAAAAGGTAGCGGGGCAGGGGGCGCGGTCCACCGGTTTGGCCGCCGTTTCGGGGCGTGCGCCTTTGGGTGGGCGGACCTCTGCGGGTTCGGCCCGGTCTGTGGTGCTTGACGCTCAGGACGTGGATGTGCGGGCCCGGCGGCCGCCGCGGCGGCGTTTGACGCGCGGGGCGCGATTGGGAAGGTCGTCCATCACCGCGCGACGCTCGTCGGCGCTCATCACCGACCACATGCCGATCTCGTTGATTGTGCGGAAGCAGCCGACGCAAATACGTTCGCCGGGATGGATCTGGCAGATTTTGATGCACGGGCTTTCGATTTCGTCTCGGCGCCACACGTCGTCTTTACCCACTACACATCTCCTTCGGCTCTCAAATGGCCCATGCGGTCGAGGGCCCCCTGCAGGATGAACGCCGCGGCGACGTGGTCGATCACATCGGCGCGGCGGGCGCGGCTGGTGTCGGCCTCGAGCAGGGCACGCTCGGCGGCCACGGTGCTGAGGCGTTCGTCCCAGAACGTCAAGGGCAGATCGGTCACGCCCGCAAGATTGCGGGCGAAGGCGCGGGTGGATTGGGCGCGCGGGCCCTCGGAGCCGTCCATGTTGCGCGGCAGCCCGAGGACGATGCCGGCCGCCTCGCGCGCGGTCAGGAGATCCATGAGGCGGGTGGCGTCCTGCCCGAACTTGGTGCGCTTGATCGTCTCGAGCGGCGTGGCGGTGCCGAGGCGGCGGTCGGACAGGGCGACGCCAATCGTGCGGGTGCCGAGGTCGAGCCCTGCGACGGCGCGGCCCGCCGGCAGGGCCGATGCAAAGGCGGCGATCGCCTCATGGATCATGGCGTGGACCGCTCGATTGCGGTTGCGGGGCGCTCCGGGACGGTCGTGCAGGGCGGGTCATTCGGCCACGCCCGCGTCACGCGCGGCCCGCAGCACCGGGATGATCGTGGTGCCATCGGGAAAGACCTGCTGCGCCTCGGCCCAGATGGCGGCGGCCCGTTCGCGCTCTCCCAGAACGCCGAGCGCGCGGATCAGGCGCGCCCAGTCCTGGGGCGTGCCGCCCTCGGTGGCGAGACGTTCCGAGAGCCCGGTCACCATGCCTTCGATCATCTGCATGCGCTGGGCGGGGCTCATATCTTCGGCGGCCGCCACGTCGGCGGCGGTCGGGCCGCGCTGGGGCGCGGTGTCGGCACCGGCCGGCGGCAGGCTGTAGTCGATCCCGGCCCGCGCGGCGGCCTCTCCAATCTGGGTGCGGATCGGCGGGATCCAGGGCGCCTCGGCGGGGCCGGCGCGAAGCTGGGCCTCCCAGATCTGAAAGGCGCGGTCGGGGCGGCCGGTTTGAAGCTGCATCAGGCCCAGATAGTAGCGGGCGGCGCCATTGGCGGGGTCGCGGTCTAAGGCGGCGGTCAGTGCGGCTTCGGCCTCGGGCGAGACATAGCCGCCGGCAGCAAGCACGAGGAGGTCGCCGAGGTCGGCATAATCCCCGGCCGTGGCCTCGTCGCCCAGAATGCGCAGCACTTCGGCCTGGGCGCGGTGTGCCGCGACGAAGTTGCCGAGCACCGCCTCGTTTCTGGCCAGCAGACGCCGGCCCTGAAGATCGTCGGGGCGGTCGGCCACGGCGGTGCGCAATTGGGCCACCAGAGCGGCATGATCCTCGCTGATCGGCCGCTCGGGTGCGGGCGGAAGGCCTGCCTCGGCCTGGGCCTGGCTCGGGCGGGTTGCACGGGCGTCGGCGGCGGCTTCGAGCCGCGCGGCGCGGGGCAGGTCGGGGTAGCCCGGCGCGCCGATAAGCCAGTAGAGCCCGAGGCTCCCACCGACGACGACGACGCCTGACAACACCGCGACAGCACCGGAGAGGGCTGCGGGGCTCTTGCGTGTCTGGGGGCCGCGGGCTGCGGCGGTGCGGTCGGCCTCGAGGAGGCGCCGCTTGATCTCGATGCGCAGGCGGTCGGCTTCATCCGCGGTGACGGTGCCGCGCTCGAGGTCGCGTTCGACGGCGGCGAGCTGGTCGCGATAGAGAGCGATGTCGACACGCTCCGCCCCGCCGTCGGCGCCGCCATGCGGCCCGGCGGGAGCGCTTGCGGCGCTCCTGTCGCCCTGCACGCCGAGAAGCGTCAGCGCGAGGATGAGCGACACCGCAAGTGCCAGAAGGCTTGCTACGATCCAGAAAGTCATCCGAAGTCCTCGTTCCGCCCCTATCTATGGCTACGGCGCCGCTGCTGGAAGGGTGATCGGGCGCGTGTGCGACACTCGGGCTCCCATGCCGTGGCGTGCTGTCGCAAACTGCGCCGAACGTGACGCTGAGAGACATGGCCGCGTTTTCCGTATCGGCAAAACGGTCTAATCTGCGCCGCCAGCACCTGTGCGCGCCCGCGCCCGCCCTTGCGGGA
Organism: Pseudomonadota bacterium; assembly: GCA_039822045.1. Classification (GTDB taxonomy): domain Bacteria; phylum Pseudomonadota; class Alphaproteobacteria; order Rhodobacterales; family Rhodobacteraceae; genus HLUCCA09. Next base: position 168,432 of record JBCBMY010000001.1, read on the forward strand.
CTGGTGCGCTTCCCGAGGAGAGGACGCCCGAGACATGCCCAAGCGCCGCTATTCCGCCGCCGCCATCGTGCGCGAAGCCGCCCGCCACCATTCGGGCTGGGAGCGGGCCTGGGCCAATCCCGAGCCGAAGAAGCGCTATGACGCCATCATCGTGGGTGCCGGCGGGCATGGTCTGGCAACGGCCTATTACCTCGGCAAGAACCACGGACTGACGAACGTCGCGGTGATCGAGAAAGGGTGGCTTGGCGGCGGCAATACGGGCCGGAACACGACGATCATTCGGTCGAACTATCTCCAGGATCCATCGGCTGCGATCTATGAGAAGGCGCGGAGCCTCTATGAGACGCTGAGCCAGGACCTGAACTACAACCTGATGTTCAGCCCACGCGGCGTGATGATGCTGGCCCAGACCGAGCATGAGGTGCGGGGCTATCTGCGCACGGCGCATGCCAATGCGCTGCAGGGCGTCGACACCGAGTTTGTCGGCCCCGAGCGCGTGAAACAGCTTTGCCCGATCATCAATCTAGAGGGGCCGCGTTACCCCGTACTTGGCGCGCTCTGGCAGCCCAGGGGCGGCACGGCGCGGCATGACGCGGTGGCCTGGGGCTATGCAAGGGCGTGCTCGGACATGGGCATGGACATAATCCAAAAGTGCGAGGTGACCGGCGTGCGGTCATCGAACGGGCAGGTGATGGGGGTCGACACGACGAAGGGGCCGATTGACTGCGACAAGCTGGGGGTCGTGGTGGCGGGCCATTCGGGCGTGCTGGCCGAGATGGCGGGCTTCCGTCTGCCGATCGAGTCGGTTGCGCTGCAGGCGCTCGTGTCGGAGCCGATCAAGCCCTGCATGGACGTGGTCGTGATGGCCAACACGGTGCATGGCTATATGAGCCAGTCCGACAAGGGCGAAATGGTCATCGGCGGCGGTGCGGACGGGTACAACAACTACACCCAGCGCGGCTCCTTCCACCACATCGAAGAAACCGTGCGGGCGCTGATCGAGACCTTCCCGATCATCTCGCGGCTCAAGATGCTGCGGCAATGGGGTGGGATCGTGGACATGACCGGCGACCGCTCGCCGATCATCTCGAAGACGCCTCTGGGCAACTGCTTCATCAATTGCGGCTGGGGCACGGGCGGGTTCAAAGCGATCCCGGGTTCGGGCTTTGCCATGGCGGAGCTGATGGCGACGGGGGGCTCGGCGCTGGCTCAGGCGTTTTCGCTCGACCGGTTCCGCGAGGGCCGGTTCATCGACGAGAGCGTCGCCGCCGGGGTGGCGCATTGACGGGCGGGGATTGGGCGGCCTCAGTCGCCGCCGCCGTCGCCCCCGCCGCCAGACCCGTCGCCATCGCCCAAGCTGATTTCCCAGCCGCCGCCACCGCCGCCTCCGCCACCACTGCCGCCGCCCCAGCGATTGAAGATGAGCGCGAGGCCGATGATCACCAGAAGCGGCCAGAATTGCACGAATTGGTCCATAGCGCAGGCCTCCGTTCGGCGATGTCTGCGTCTCGGATCGTGGCGGGGCAACCTGGCAATGTTGTGGCGCCCCGAGGTGTCACGGGGATGTCGTGGAGCAATGCGCTTTGGACGTCAGCGCTCGAGGCCTCTCGGCCCAAGACCGCCTTTTTGGATGTGCTCCTTGCGGTCGAACCCCGACCGGGGCGCATGCGGCGTATGCGTCCGCGCCTCGTCCGCGCGGCGCCGATCAATGCGGCTGCGCCGGATGACCCAGAGGATCATCGCCAGCAGGAACGCCGCCGTCGCGCTGACCAAGATCCATCCCATCGACATGTGCGAGACGGTACCTGCGCTTGGGATTGGATGGAAGGGCTTACGGATGGGCGCGCCGGAGGGGTGTCCCTCCGGCGGCCGATCTCACTTGTCGTCGGCCGTGTTCTCACGGCGGGCGGCGACGATGCGGATGATCACAAGACCCGTTGTCGCGGCAGCCAGAAGGCCGAAGCCGATCATGACCCAGGGTTGCATGGCGCGTCTCCTCTTGGTGGCACAGTGCCCTCTCCGCGATGGCGCCCAATCAGGGCAAGGGGTTGGCAGGTCTCGGGCGGCGCCATGGCGGCTGTCCTGAGAGTTGCTGCAGGGAGCGCTTGGCGGCGACGTCATGCCCTTTGATCCTGGAATGGCCGATCAGATGCGAGAGGATCTCGGCGAACTCGACGGTCTGACCGAGCGGAAGATGTTCGGGGGCCTGTGCTTTCAGTTGCACGGGCACATGGTCTGCGGCGTGCACAAGGGCGGGGCGATGTTTCGGGTCGGCAAGGACGCGGAGGCCGAGGCGCTTGCCGTGCCGGGGGCGGCCCCCCTGTCGTTCACCGGACGCAAGATGGGCGGGATGGTCGAGATGGACGCCGAGGGCTTCGCCGATGACGCCGCGCGGCAGAGGCTCACAACTATGGCGCGCGCGTTCGCCGAGAGCCTGCCGCCGAAGGAGGGGACATGACGGCCCCGTTTCCCCGACCGGCCGCCGGGTCGGACCCTTGTCGCTTGGTGCGCCTCCGGCCGCGTGCCGGACCCACGATTGCAACCCCTAGTTTCGGGAGACGCTAGAATGCTGCTGCTCCGCTGCCCCTATTGCGGGCTCGATGCCGATGAAACCGAGCTTGCCCCCGGTGGCGAGGCCCACCTGAAGCGGTATGGGCCCGGCTCGGACGATGAGACGTTCGAAGAGTACCTGTTTTTGCGGGACAATCCCAAGGGCGTGCATCTGGAGCGCTGGCGGCATGCCAATGGCTGCGGCAAGTGGTTCATTGCGGCGCGCTGCACCGTGACGCTGGAGGTGTTCGGCACCTATCCGGCGCAAACGACGCGTCCGCCGCAGGAGATCCTCGACGCCATCGAGGCCAAGCGGCCGGGCGCCGTGGCGGCGCTGCCGATCCGGGAGGACGTGGCATGAGGAAGATGCGGCTGGCGACCGGCGGGCGGCTGATCGACCGGAGCGCCCCGGTCAAGTTTGCCTTCAACGGCATGTCGATGCGCGGCTTTGCAGGCGACACGCTGGCTTCGGCCCTGATGGCGCGAGGCCAGAGTGTGGTGGGGCGGTCGTTCAAGTATCATCGGCCGCGGGGCATTGTGGCCTCGGGGGCCGAGGAGCCGAACGCGCTGGTCAATCTGGGCCGCGGCGCGCGGCACGAGCCGAACCAGCGGGCAACGACGACGGAGCTGTTCCCGGGCCTTGAGGCGGAGAGCCAGAACCATTGGCCGTCGCTGGAGCACGATGTGGGAGCCGTGAACTCACTCCTCGCCCGGTTCCTGCCGGCGGGGTTCTACTACAAGACGTTCATCCATCCGCGGGCGGCCTGGAAGCATGTGTTCGAGCCCTTCATCCGGCAGTCGGCCGGGCTTGGCCGGGCGCCCAAGGAGGCCGATAGCGACTGCTATGAGCATTTCTATGCCTTCGTCGATGTGCTGGTGATCGGGGGCGGGATCGCTGGGCTCAATGCCGCGCGCGCGGCGGGGGCCACGGGGGCGCGGGTGCTGCTTCTGGAGCAGACGGCGCATTGGGGCGGGCGCACGCCGGTGGATGTGTCCGATGGGGCGGCCAAGGTGGACGCGGCGGTTGCGGCCTTGCGTGCGATGCCGAACGTCGCCATGCGCACGCGCTGCATGGGCGCGGGCGTCTATGACCACGGCTATATCCTGGGCTACGAGCAGGTGGCGGACCATGTGCCGGGCGGCGAGGGGCCCCGGCACCGGCTGTGGAAGATCCGGGCGAAGCGGGTGGTCACGGCAACTGGCGCGATCGAGCGGCCATTGTCCTTTGCCGGCAACGACGTGCCGGGCGTGATGCTGGCCTCGGCCGTGCGCGACTATGTCGAGAACTATGCCGCCGCGCCCGGGCGACGCGTGGCGGTGGTGACCAACAACGACGACGCCTATCGGACGGCGCTGGTGCTGAAGGCGCACGGGCTCGAAGTGCCGGTTGTGCTGGATGCGCGACCGGCCGGGGGCGGCGCGCTGATGGACGAGGCCAGGGCCGCGGGCATTCGCGTGGAAACGGGCGCGGCAATTCACAAAGTGGCCGGCCGCGCGGCCGTGACCGGGATCGCGATCGGGCGCCAGGACGGGACAGGGGCGACCGAGACGGTAGCGTGCGACGCAGTGGCGATGTCCGGTGGCTGGTCGCCTGTGGTGCACCTTTGGTCTCATTGCGGGGGCAAGCTTCTGTGGTCGGATGCGCACGCGCATTTCTATCCCGACCCCGGCTTGCCGCCGACCGGAGCCGACGGGGCGGGCTTTGTGCTCGCGGCGGGTGCGGCGAATGGGGAGCTTCGTGCGGATCTGGCGGCCGAGAGCGGGACCGTGCAGGGGCTGAAGGCCGCGGCCGGCCTGGGAATGACGGGCGAGACCGCAGGGGTCGCATTGCAGGCCCCCGAGGAAGCGCCGCTGGCCCCGATCTGGATCATGCCCGAGGGCGCCGACATCGCCCATCGCGAGAAGATGTGGCTCGACTTCCAGAACGACGTGAAGGTGTCCGACGTGCAGCTGGCGGCGCGTGAGGGGTTCGAGAGCGTCGAGCACACCAAGCGCTATACCACACTGGGCATGGCGACGGATCAGGGGAAACTGAGCAACATCAACGGCCTCGCCATTCTTTCTCAAGCATTGAATGAAGAGATACCACGGGTGGGCACGACGACGTTCCGGCCGCCCTATACGCCGATCTCGATGGCGGCGATTGCAGGCGAAGCGCGCGGCGAGACGTTCCAGCCGCTCCGCCGGACGCCCATGCATGGCTGGCACGAGGCGCGCGGGGCCCATTGGGAGCCTGTGGGCCACTGGCGGAGGCCCTATGCCTTTCCGGCGCGGGGTGAGAGCGTCAAGGAGGCGGTGGCGCGGGAGGTGAAAACCACGCGCCAAGCCGTTGGAATGCTGGACGCATCGACGCTCGGGAAGATCCTCGTGAAGGGGCCGGATGCGGGCCGCTTCCTCGACATGCTCTACACCAACATGATGTCGAGCCTGAAGGTCGGGCGGTGCCGATACGGCCTGATGTGTTCGGAAAACGGGTTCCTGAGCGACGATGGCGTTGTGGCGCGTCTGAGCGAGGACAGCTTTCTGTGTCATACCACGACGGGCGGGGCCGACCGGATCCACGCGTGGATGGAGGATTGGCTGCAATGCGAGTGGTGGGACTGGCAGGTCCACACCGTTAACCTGACCGAGCAATACGGCCAGATTGCTGTGGTCGGACCGAAGGCGCGCGCCGTCCTGGAGAAGCTCGGCGGGATGGATGTGAGCCGCGACGGCCTGCCGTTCATGGGTTGGGCCGACGGGACGCTGGGCGGGGTGCCGGTGCGGGTCTACCGGATCTCGTTCTCGGGCGAGCTGAGCTATGAGATTGCGGTGCCGGCCCATCGTGCGCTGGAGCTTTGGACGAAGCTCTTCGATGCGGGGGCCGAGTTCGGCGTGACGCCCTATGGCACCGAGGCGCTCCACATCATGCGGGCCGAGAAGGGCTTTATCATGATCGGGGACGAGACGGATGGAACGGTCATCCCGCAGGACCTTGGGCTGACCTGGGCGATCTCGAAGAAGAAGACCGACTATCTGGGCAAGCGTGCACAGGAACGGCCGCACATGGTGGATCCAACGCGGTGGAAGCTGGTGGGGCTGGAAACGGTCGACGGGTCGGTTCTGCCGGACGGGGCGTATGCCGTCGGCGAGGGCGACAACGCGCTTGGCCAGCGGCGCATGATCGGCCGGGTGACCTCGACCTATCATTCCCCGACGCTCGGGAAGGGCATCGCGATGGGCCTCGTTGAACATGGGCCCGACCGGATGGGCGAGGTGCTGGAGTTTCCGGGAACGGACGGGACGCGCTATCGCGCACGGATCGTGGACCCGGTGTTCTATGACCCGGACGGGGAGAAGCAGAATGTCTGAGGCTTTGGTGCTGGACGGGGCGACGGCCGAGGGGGTCGCCGTGGTGCGCGAGGTGGCCGCGCCCGGCATGATCTGTGTGAAGGGTGATCACGCAGAGCTGGCGGGTCCGGTTGAGGCGGCCACGGGCTGTGCGATGCCGGCGGTAAGGGGCATTGTGGCCGAGGGTGAAGCGAGGGTTGCATGGATGGCGCCGGACGAGGTGCTGGTCATGGTGCCGCGTGCCGGTCTGGCGCACGCCGTGGCGGACCTGGAGCAGGGCCTGTCTGGCAGCCATGCGCTGGTAGCGGATGTCTCGGACATGCGGGCGTTGTTCCGGATTGAGGGCGATGGCGCGCGTGAGGTGCTGGCCAAGCTCTGCCCGGTCGACCTGGCGCTGGGTGTGTTTGAGGCGGGCGAGATGCGACGGACCCGGCTGGCCCAGGTGCCGGCGGCGTTCTGGCTGGAGGAGGACGGGTTTACCCTGGTCTGTTTCCGCTCGGTCGCGCGGTACGTCTTCGACGCGCTCAGCGGTGCGGCGGCACGCGGTGGCGCGGTCTGCTACTTCTGAGGCGCACAGGGCACCGCCCTAGCCGAGGACCCGCCCGAGGAGGCCATTACTCGGCGCGCTGTTCGAGGCCGGACCATCCGCGGTGCTTGCAGCCGAACTGGGGGCCTCGAAGCCCTCGATCTCGGCCGCCCGCGGGCATTCGGCGATCCAATCGTCGGTGCTGGCATAGCCGAGGGTCTTGAGCGCGTCGCCGAATTGGGCGGCATAGGGCTCGGCCACCTCGCGGGGAAGCGCCGTGCGCCATTGGGCGGGGGCGCCGGAGCGGACATGGAGGGCCACGCGGTCGTCGCGGGCATTGGGATCAGCGATGCCGCCAAAAAGCGAGTGCTTCCAGTAGGCGGCGATGGCCTTGTCGATGTCGAGACCGTCGATTGCGGCTTCTTCGAGCGCGGACCGGAACAGGGAGCAGTCGGTGTCGACGATCAGGTCTTCGTAGCGCAACTCGATGGTGTTGGCGGCGCCGCAGTGCCAGGCGAGCATCTCTTCGACCGTGATGCGGTGCTTGCCGTCCATCTCGAAGATCAGGCGGGCGCAGTCGTCGGGCAGGGCGTTGAGATAGTCCTGATAGTTCAGGCCGCCCCAGCCGGGTTGCGTCTCAAGGAGGTATTTCTCGCGCGCGTGGGGGGCAACGCGGTGATAGCGCATCCCCGACAGCAGCACATCGCGGGGATCGCGGATCACGTGGATGATGCGCGCATCCTCAAGCTGGTAGAGGGGGCGGGGGAAGTCGGCATCCCAGTGGACCAGGATGCCGGCGCCCTCTTTGGGCAGACGTTGCATGGCCTGAATCCGCAATAGCTGCTGCATCGGGATGTTCTGATCATCGGAGATCTGCCGCAGGACACGGCGCATCCAGATCGTGCCCGTTTTGTGATGCGTGCCGAGGCAGAGCAGGCGCCCCGGGCCCTGGGTGGCCCGGTCGCGCGTGTCGCCCGTTTCGAGAAACCGTGCGTTGGCGGGGTCGGTTGCGAGTTGGGCGATACGGTCGGTCAGGTGTTTGCGCCCGCCCTCCTGGAGACGCGAGAGCGCGGGATCCGCTTCGAGCGCCGCGATCTCGGCGGTCAGGACCTCGCCGCCGAGGGCCGGCATGGGGACCGAATTGATGTTGCGCGACAGCCAGTAGTTGAAGGCAAGGCGGTTGGGCTGGAAGGGAGAGGCGGCGGTCCCCCGGATGCGCTTGAACAGGAACTCGGCGCGCGACTTCACGGCGTAGTGGCGCAGCGTTCCGTGGGCGAAGCCGAGGGTGCCACGCGTGAACCTCCCCCGGCCGTCGGCCGCGTGCTCGCCGCCGAAGACCTTGGTGATGTCCTCTCCCGATGCGTTGAGCCAGCGCAGGGGGCGCGTGGTATCGGTGCATTTGGGTTTGTGGATGCCGATCCAGTCGAAGCCGCCCGGACGGAAGATCGTTTTGAACCCGTTGGCCGAGTGGGTTTCGCGCGGAGCCATGCGGGAGCCGCGGCGAAAGCGGGCCGTGACGGGCTCGGGCGTGAAGTCGCTCAGGCCGTGGCTGCCCATATAGCGCCAGGGAATGGCGATCGCGTCGGCCCGGGTGCCGCCCTCGCAGGCTGCAATGAAGTCTGCCAGAGTGCCGATCCCGTCCGGGGTGCTGGCGGCGAGATCGAGGAACTCGTCGGTGTCGAAGTGGATGACCCAGTCGGCGTTCTGCACCTTGTCCATGGCGAAGGCGCGGCGGAGCGCAATCTGCTGAGGGTCTTTGCCCGGCTCAACGGGGTTCGGACAATGCTCGACGATGCCCATTTCAGCCAGCCGGTCGAGCATGGCGTCGGTGCCGTCGGAGCAATCGTTGCTGAAGATGACGAACTCGGAGATCCCTGTCAGCCGGTGCCACGCGATCCATTCCAGGATGTAGGGCGCCTCGTCTTTCATGGTGGCGACGGCGACGATGCGGGGCGTGCTTGCGGGGCCGTCTGAGGCGGACGCGGCGGGACGATCGGACATGGGGCCTGCTCGGGTTTGTTCTCGGCTGATTATGGCGTGGCGGCCTGTGCGGCGCCAGTGGGGCCTTCGACGAAGGCACGGAGGTCGGGGTCGGCCAGCTGGCCGGTGAGCACGCGCCGAGACGTCTCGATGCAGGCGCGCCGGAGAGCGGCGAGGTCGGGGTCAGAGAGGAGCCGTTCGGCTTCGCCAAGCATGGGCGCGAGGGGCGGGGTTTCGTCGGCCACGTCGTGGAGGTCGTACCTGTCCCAATAGTCGAGATCGATGCGCGACTTGTCCTTGGAGTTGGCCGTGCCGCGGAGGCGCTTCAGCAGGAACTCCTCGCGCGACTTGATGGCGTAGTGGTTGATGTGGGCGTGCCGGGTGCCGAGCGTGTCGGCATTGAAGCGCCAGCCCTTCTCGGCGATGCGCGGGCCCATGTCGTTGCCGGATCCGTTGACCCAGCGCACGAGCGGGATTGTTTGGCGAATCTTGCGGTCGAACTTTGGTCGATGGACGCCGAAATAGTCGAATGCGGCGGGGCGGAAGAGCGTCTTGAAACCCCAGACCATGCCGTTGGCCGGCGGGTCGAAGGCGGAGCCGCGGGGGAAGCGGCCGAGGACGGGCGCGTCGACCCAGTGCGTTGTGCCGCCCGAGCCCATCAGGCGCCAGCAGAGCGAGATTGCGTCGGGATGGCCGCAGGCGTCGATCAGGGCGGGCAGGGTGCGCGCCGGCCCGGGAGCCGTTTCGCCGCCCACATGGACGTTCACGAACTCGTCGGCATCGACGATCAGGACATAGTCGGCCTCGCGCACGGCCGCCATCTTGCCCGCGCGGCTATAGGCGCGGCGCTGGGGGTCGATCCCGGGGCCGATCGGATTGTCGAAATGGCTGAGCTCTCCCATGTGGGCGAGACGGTCGAGCATGAGGTTCGTGCCGTCGGTGCAGTCGTTGGAGAACAGCGTGATGTCGGTGACGCCGATGGCCTTGTGATAGGCGAGCCACTCGACAAGATACGGCCCCTCGTTCTTGACCGTCGAGACGAGGTGGATGCGGGGGGCGGTGGGCGACGGTTTCATCCGGGGCCGCTAGGTTTTGTCGGACGTTGCGCGGGCGAGATCGGCGTCTTGGGGGTCGCCGTGGTTCTGTTCGGCATTCGACGTATCGTCAGAAGGGTCGGCCGCGCCATCCGCCGAGGCCCGAAGGGCGGCGCGGGTCTCGCCCTTGCGGGCGGTTTGGCTGCGGGCGATCAGTCGGGCCAGCGTCTTGTCCGGCACGCCCGAGGCGCGGAGTTGCGCGATCTTGTCCTGCCACTTCTTCGGCAGGTGCTGGGTGAAAAGGACGTCGTCGAGCTGGTCGAAGGGCGTTTGCGCCGCCTCATCCAGTTCGGTGAGCCACGCCGTGTAGTCGGGGGTGGCGCGCAGGCGGTCGACACGCTCACGGTGATAGTCGAGCGCGCGGGCCTGAAGGCGGGCGAGCGTGGCATCTTGCAGGAGGTTGGCCATCTGCCGCTTGGTGCCTTTGAGGTGCCGCAAGGCGTTGGGCGCCTCGATCTCGTTTCGGTCGAAGAGCGCGAAATAGGCGGCGTTGTATTTGTCGGGCTTGTTGTTGACGTTGCCGCGCAGGCGCCGGAGCAGATAGGCCTCGCGGCTCTTGACGGCGTAATGATTGAGCTCGGCGAGCTTGTAGCCGAGCGTCGGTTTCGTCGAGCGCCAGCCCGAGAGCGAGAAATCGTCGGGCATGGGTTTGCCCGAGCCATTGACCCAGCTTTGCCCGAGCAGGGCCTGCGCCCGCTCGGGGATCTGCGAGGCCTTGTGGATCGACGGCCGGTGAATGCCGAACTTCATGTGGGGGTAGGGGCGGAAGAGCGTCTTGACCCCCCAGCCCTTGCGAAAGTTGTCCGGCGCGGCGTGTGTGTAGGTTTCGGTCACGAGGCCGGGGTTCCAGTCGGTTACGCCGTTCGAGCCGAAGAAGCGCCAGGTGACGGCGATGGCGTCGGTGCCGTCGGGCACCGCATCGACGAGGTTCTGCACCCAGCCGCGGCCGGCTTTGATCGACAGGAACTCGTCGGCATCCATCGTGAGGATCCACTCCGACGCCGTCACGGCCTCATTGTCGCCGGCGAGCCTCAGGGCGTTGGGCTGAGGCTTCTTGCCTTCGGGCACGTCGTTGCGGAAGTGGCGGGCGTAGCCCAGCTCCTCCAGCCGGATGAGCATGTCGTCGGTGCCGTCGGAGCAGTCGTTGGTGTAGACGCAGATATTGTCGAAACCGATATGGCGGTGATAGGCGACCCATTCGAGGAGCGAGTGCCCCTCGTCCTTCATCATCGACAGGATGGTGAATGTCGCCGTGTCGGCCATTGCTTCTTCGTGCCCCCAGAGGCGGGGCGGGCTGCCCCTGATCAGGATAGATGCCCGACCGGCGGTGTCACTCACGTTTGCGGCTCAATTGGGGCGAATTCCTGCCGCCACAGGGCATTGTTGCCCCGGACGCGACGATGCGGGGGGATGCGACGCGGGTGCCGGGCGGCTTGACGCAGCAGGAGGTGCGCTTCACATAGGCCGCCAAGGACAACACCAACGGGGGATATCCCATGTCATTCACCCTTCCCGACCTGCCCTATGCGCACGACGCGCTGGCCGCGCACGGTATGAGCCAGGAGACGCTGGAATTTCACCACGACATCCACCACAAGGCCTATGTCGACAACGGCAACAAGCTGATCGCCGGCACAGAGTGGGAAGGCAAGAGCCTCGAGGAGATCGTGGTCGGCACCTACCAGGCGGGCGCCGTGGCGCAGTCGGGCATCTTCAACAATGCCTCGCAGCATTGGAACCACAACCAGTTCTGGGAGATGATGGGGCCGGGCAAGGGTGCCATGCCGGGCGCGCTTGAGGGGGCGATCACCGAGAGCTTCGGCTCGGTCGACAAGTTCAAGGAAGAGTTCGGCGCGGCGGGCGCGGGCCAGTTCGGTTCGGGCTGGTGCTGGCTGGTGAAGGACGGCGACGGGGGCCTGAAGGTGACGAAGACCGAGAACGGGGTGAACCCGCTCTGCTTTGGTCAGACCGCGCTTTTGGGCTGCGATGTGTGGGAGCATTCCTACTATATCGATTTCCGTAACAAGCGGCCGGCCTACCTGACGAACTTCCTCGACAACCTCGTCAACTGGGAGAACGTGGCCAGCCGGATGTGAGGGCGGCCCGGGTCGGCTCGGGCCTGGCCCCGATGCCGACGTGGCGCGGGCTCAGAGCGGCGGCCGGAGTAGTTCTATCGAGCTGATGGAAGGGCGCGGGAGCCGCACATGCTGACGCGCCGACAGATTGCGACGGGCCTGCTGAGGAGCGCCTTGGCAGGCCCTTTTCGCGGGATGTTCGACTATTGGCTTGCCCCGTCCCTGCGGTTGCGCGTGCAGCGGTGGCAGATCTCGCGGGAGGATTGGGGCGCGCCGCCGATGCGGATTGCGATCATCTCGGACCTTCACGTGGCGTGGCCCGGGCCTGGCCGGCGGCGGCTTGAACAAATCGTGGCACGCGCCAACGCCCTGGCCCCGGACCTCACCGTCTTGCTGGGCGATTTCGCTCCGGCGCTTTGGCTGACGCGGCGGACGATCCCGTTCGAGGACGTGGCGAACTTGCTGAGCGGCCTTCAGGCGCGATGCGGCGTCTACGCCGTCTTGGGCAATCACGATTGGGATGATGATCGCGCGGCCCAGGAGCGCCAGTCTGGCCCCAACATCTATTCCGAGGCGCTCACCGAGGCGGGTGTTCCGGTGCTCTCAAACGCGGTCGTGGATCTCGATGGGGTGTGGCTTGCGGGCCTTGAGGACCAGCGGGCGTTCGCGAGCGGTGCAAGCGGGTTCCAAAGACGCTTCATCGGGTTGGACGACCTGCCCGGGACGCTTGCCCAGATCGGGGGCGCTGGGCCGGCCATCCTCCTCGCCCACGAGCCCGACATCTTTCCCGACGTTCCGGACCGGATTGCGCTTACGCTCTCGGGCCACACGCATGGCGGCCAGATCAGAGTGTTTGGTCGCACACCCGCGGTGCCGTCGCGATACGGAAGCCGCTATGCCTATGGGCATGTGCGCGAGGGGGGGCGGGATCTTGTCGTCTCGGGCGGCATAGGGTGCTCCGGGCTGCCCCTTCGCTTTGGCGTCGTTCCGGAGATCACGGTGGTGGAAATCAGCGGCCCATCGGCGACCTAGTCGGCCACGGGGGCGAGCAGGAGATCCGGCAGCAGGCGGGCGGCCTCGGCGGCGGGCGTTGCCAGGGCCGAGCGGTCTTCGCCGGGGAAGAAGCGGGCGCGGGTAGCTGTGGCCGTGGGGCGGGGATCGAGGATCAGAACGCGTGGCCCCGTGCGGGCCGTCTCGGTCTGCCAGGAGCGGGCGAGGGCGAGCTGGGCGGCCTTGGTCGCGCCGTAGCTGCCGTAGAACGGAGCGCCGGCCCTGGGATCGTTGAAGAACGCGGCCGTGCTGCCCGGGCGCGTGGCCAGGAGAGGCGCGGTGTAGGCGATGAGGCGACGGGTGGCCTCGACGTTGATCGCCCAGCTTTTCTCCCAATCCTTGGGGTCGATCATCGGCGTGGGCGTGAGGGGCGACGCATGGATGGCGGTGTGCACCCAAAGGTCTAGGCCGCCCCAGCGCGTGTGGGTTGAGTGGCAGAGATGCTGCATGGCGCCGTCGTCGGCGATGTCGAGGGGCGCGAGCGTGGCGGCGCCGCCGGCGGCTGTGATCCGGTCGTCGAGCTCCTCAAGCCCGCCGACGGTGCGGGCGACGGCGAGGATGTGGTGCGTGGGCGCAAGGGCGGCGGCGAGGGCGGCGCCGAGGCCGCGGGAGGCACCTGTGACGAGAGCGAGCTTGGTCATGGGGGGGCTCTGTGCGCGGGCGCCGTGGGAAGGTCAAGCCTCAGGCGCCGTGGCCCCGGCGCGGGTCGTTGGCGTCGGGATCTTCGAAGGCCGGGTTGGGTCGGGGCCTGAGGGACACCGCCATGGCGTCGGTGTCGGGCAACGCGAAGCGGTCGATCCGGCCGTCGCGCAGAATGTCGACGCCGCCTTCGTCGACCTTGACGACGCGGCCGCCGAGGACGCCGTCGCCATTGGCGATCATCTGGGTCTTGCCCGATGCATGGCGCAGGAGCGCGCGTCGGTCGCCGAAGGACCCAAAGGTGCCGATCACCTGGGCTTCGGAGAGGGCGAGGGCACGGGGAAGAGTGGCCAGGTGCGCGGCGTGGGCGCCGTCTGGGCCGTCTGGCTGGGCCATGGATGTCCTTTCGAGTTAGCGGGGGCCGGAGAGGGCGACGTCGGTGCGGATGCCGTTGCGCACGGTGAGGATGCGCGTGCTCTCGCCGGCGGTGGCAGCCCGACCGGACCGCAGGCGGGCGAGGGCATGATGGGGGCTGGCGGCAGGGACGATGCCGGTCAGGGCCAGCCTCGTGACGTCGATCACATCGGATTTGGTCGCGGCCCGGACAATCGGGCGCGAGGTGGCGGAGTTCATGGTTTGATCCCTTTGCGGCCGGAATGGTCGGCCGGAGACGCGGGCAGCTATGGCGACCTGCGGGCAGACACAAGCCGCTATCCGAGGGACGTGGCGGCAGATGGCAGCGTTTCGCCTAGCTGGGGCGGCCGTGGCGGATCGTGCTCCCCGGCGCGGTGCCTGCTAGGCCATCATTATTGCTGGATTAGAGAGGCCGGTGGCGTCGGCCCGCTGCGGACCGGGCTATTCGGCTGCAGCCTTTAGGATGAAGCCACGTTCGATCATGTCGGCGGGTTCCACGGGATACTCGCCCGAGAAGCAGGCGTCGCAGTACTGGGGCCTCGCGGGATCGCGGCCGCCAGATTCGCCGACGGCGCGGTAGAGACCGTCGAGCGAAATGAACTTGAGCGAGTCGACGCCCAGATGCTCGCACATCTCGTCTTCGGACATGGTGGCGGCGAGGAGCTTGTCGCGGCGGGGCGTGTCGACCCCGTAGAAGCAGGGCCAGGCGGTGGGCGGCGAGGCGATGCGGAAATGGACCTCGGCCGCGCCGGCATCGAGGATCATTTCCTTGATCTTGCGCGAGGTGGTGCCGCGCACGACGCTGTCATCAACCAGCACCACGCGCTTGCCGCGGATCAGGGCGCGGTTGACGTTGAGCTTGAGCCGCACGCCCATGTTGCGGATCTGTTCGGTGGGCTCGATGAAAGTGCGCCCGACATATTGGTTGCGGATGATTCCCATCGCAAAGGGGATGCCCGATTCCTGGCTGTAGCCGATGGCCGCTGGCGTGCCGCTGTCGGGGACGGGACACACAAGGTCGACATCGACGGGAGCCTCGCGCGCGAGTTCCACTCCGATCTGGCGGCGGGTCTCATAGACCGAGCGGCCGCCGAGGATCGAGTCGGGTCGGCTGAAATAGACATGTTCGAAGATGCAAAAGCGGGAGCTTTTCTGCTCGAACGGGCGGTAGGATTTGACGCCGTCGTCTTCGGTAATGACGACCATCTCGCCGGGCTCGATCTCGCGCACGAACTCGGCGCCGATAATGTCGAGCGCGCAGGTCTCGGAACTGAGGACCCATCCCTCGCCGAGCTTGCCCAGGACGAGCGGGCGGACGCCGAGGGGATCGCGCACTCCGATCAGCTTGGTGCGGGTCATGGCGACGACGGAGAACGCGCCTTCCACGCGGCGGAGCGCGTCCTTCATCCGTTCGGGCACGTCGCGCTGCAGGCTGCGGGCCATGAGGTGGATGATGCACTCGCTGTCGGAGGAGGATTGGAAGATCGAGCCGCGGTCGATCAGTTCGCGGCGGAGCGCGTCGGCGTTGGTGATGTTGCCGTTGTGGGCGATGGCGGCGCCGCCCATGGAAAACTCGCCGAAGAAGGGCTGGACGTCGCGGATGGCCGTCTGGCCCTTGGAGCCGGCGGTGGAATAGCGGACATGGCCGATGGCGAGGGATCCGGGGAGGCGCTGCATCACCGACTGGCTGGTGAAGTTGTCGCGGACATAGCCGAAGCGGTGCGCCGACTGGAACCCGCCCTCGGGCGTATAGGCGATGATGCCGCCGGCTTCCTGGCCGCGATGTTGGAGCGCGTGGAGGCCGAGGGCCACGAAGTTGGCCGCATCGGCGAGCCCTACGACGCCAAAGACGCCGCATTCTTCGCGAAGTTTGTCATCATCAAGGGGGTGGGCGCGCGGCAGTGAGCGCGGCTCAAGACCATATGGGCCGTCGGCAGACATCTCGGCTCCGTGAAGGGGAAGGAACGGGCGGCTTGCAGCAGCCCTCACATAGCGCGCCGAGACCGCTCTGTCACCCTGTTGTCATGTTGGTAACCCTATGCGGCGATGCGTCCTGGCAAGGCAAGGACGGGCGCCGCGCAGGTGCCCCTGGGGCAAGCCGAGGCACGAGGTGGCGGGCAGGGCCGGGCGGCGGGTTTCCTTCCGCGGCGGGCTCGTCTACGCAGGACGCAAAGAGCAGGGACAGGCGAGCATGCGCATTCTGATCACCAATGACGACGGGATCAACGCACCGGGTTTGAAGGTGCTGAAGGCCATTGCCGAGGAGATCGCGGGGCCGGGCGGCGACGTGTGGACGGTGGCGCCGGCGTTCGAGCAGTCGGGCGTGGCGCATAAGGTGACCTATACCCATCCCACGATGATCGCCGAGCTGGGGCCCCGTCGCTATGCCGCCGAAGGGTCGCCGGCGGATTGCGTGCTGGCGGGCCTTTACGATGTGCTCGGGGGCGAGGCGCCAGACCTGGTGCTGTCGGGGGTGAACCGGGGCAACAACTCGGCCGAGAACGCGATGTATTCCGGCACGCTCGGCGGGGCGATCGAGGCGGCGCTGCAGGGGCTGCCCGCCATTGCTCTGTCGCAGTATTACGGCCCGAAGATGCGGGATCTGGAGGATCCTTTCGAGGCGGCGGTGACCCATGGTGCGGCCCTGGTGCGCGATCTGGTGGAGAAGGGCGACTGGAGCGCCGATGGCGGCTATCGCACCTTCTACAACGTCAACTTCCCTCCCGTGGCGGCAGCCGAGGTGAAGGGCCGCCGCGTGGTGGCCCAAGGCTTTCGCGAAGGGACCCATTTCGGCGTGCGCGCCGACACGTCGCCCGCGGGGCGGCGGTTTCTGTGGGTGATCGGCGGCCGGCAGGATGTGAAGACGGCCCCGGGAACCGATGCGGCGGCGAACCTTGACGGATATATCTCGGTCACGCCGATGCGGGCCGATCTGACCGCACATGACCGGCTTGCCGCGCTGAGGGACATTCTGGAATGAGCCACGGCGACGGGGAGCAATACCACGGCCCCGACGCCGTCGCCGAGCGCAAGATGCGCTTCATGTTCGCCCTGCGCTCGCGCGGGGTGACGGATGCGCGGGTGCTGACGGCCATGGAGAAGGTCGACCGGGGCCGGTTTGTGACCGGGGTGTTCGCCGCGCGCGCCTATGACGACACGCCGCTGCCCATTGCGTGCGGTCAGACGATAAGCCAGCCATCGGTGGTGGGGCTGATGTCGCAGGCGCTGGAGGTCGGCCCGCGGGACAAGGTGTTGGAGATCGGGACGGGCTCGGGCTATCAGGCCGCGATCCTCGCCCACCTCGCGCGGCGGGTTTATACGATCGATCGGTTCAAGCGGCTGACCCGGGCGGCCCAGGCCATTTTCGACGACATGGGCCTGACGAATGTCACGGTGTTGACCGGCGATGGCTCGCACGGGCTGCCCGAACAGGCGCCCTTTGACCGCATACTTGTGACGGCCGCGGCGGAGGACCCGCCGGGCCCCCTCTTGGCCCAATTGCGCGAGGGCGGTATCATGGTGTTACCAGTGGGCCAGTCCGACGCTGTGCAATCGCTCATTCGGGTGCGGAAAACGGCGGCGGGCCTGGACTATGACGAGCTGACGGCGGTGCGATTTGTGCCGCTTGTTGAGGGGCTCGGGCGTGAATAGGCGCGGCCGCGAAGGGGTGCGGACGAGGCAGTCACTGGCGGCGAGGCAGAGCGGGAGCCCCGAGAGACGAACGAGAGGGCGCCGCGATCGAGGAGAGACGAGCGATGACGACGGGGGCTGCGCGTCGGACGGCGCGCCTGTGTATCGGAGCGACGGCGTTGGCGCTGGTGGGTGCCTGCGCGGATTTCGACATCGACCTGCGGGATCTCGGCAACGGCCCGGATACGAGCGCGGCGGCGCTGTCGCCCGTGGCGGATCGACCTCTGCCTGACGACCGGGGCGTGATTTCGTATCCGAACTACCAGGTGGCGGTGGCGCGGCGCGGCGACACCGTGACCGATGTGGCGGCCCGCGTTGGCCTGCCGCCCGAAGACCTTGCGCGGTTCAACGGGGCGCCGGCGAACGCGGTTCTCAATCGGGGCGAGGTGCTGGCCCTGCCACGCCGCGTGGCCGAGCCGTCACCGGCGACAGGCGCGGCGGCGACCGGGCCAATCCTGCCGGCGGGCGAGGTCAACGTGTCGGCGCTGGCGGGCGCGGCCATCAACCGGGCCGAGGTTGACGGCCAGCAGACGATACAGCGCGCGAGCCCGCCGCCATCGGTGCAGACGGGTGAGGAGCCGATACGACACCGGGTCGCCCGCGGCGAGACGGCGTTTTCGATTTCGCGGCGCTATGGCGTGCCGGTGGATGCGTTGGCCGAGTGGAATGGGCTGAACCAGGATCGCACCGTGCGGGTGGGCCAGTACCTGTTGATCCCGCCATCGGCCGCGGCCGCATCGCGCCAGACCGCCGCTGCGGCGCCGGTGGGTGAGGCCGTCTCGGCCCCGGGCGCAGGCAGCTCGACACCGGCCCCGCCCTCGGCCGCGCAGCCGCTTCCCGAGGACCAGCCGGCACGCACGACGGCCGAGCCGGCGACCACTCAGGAAGTTCCCGATTCGCCGAACCTCGGAACCGACACGACCTCGGCATCGGCGTCGACCGCTCAGTTCGAGACGCCGGTTTCGGCACCGATCATCCGCGACTTCGCCCGCGGGCGGCATGACGGGCTCGATTATGGCGCGGCGCCAGGGACAAGCGTGCGGGCGGCCGAAGCGGGTACGGTGGCGTTCATCACCGAGGACACCGCGGCCGCACGGGTGATCCTGGTGCGCCATGCGGGGGGTCTATCGACGATCTATGGCAACGTGAAGGACCTCTCGGTATCGCAGGGCGACCGGGTGCGGAAGGGTCAGGAGATCGCGAAAGTCGGCGATGCCGAACCGCCCGTTTTCCGCTTTCAGGTGCGCGACGGGGTGGAGGCGGTGGACCCCAACCCCTATCTCAACTGAGACGCGACTGGCCTGCGGGACAGGCGGCGGTGCGGATATCCACATCGTCACATGGCTGTAACGCAATGCCGCTACCTGTTCCCCAAGCACCCCATGTTGCGGGGGTTGCGGGGCGGGATACGCCATATATAGTAACCTTGCGGAAGGGGTCGCGTCCGGGCCGCCGGACTTGTCCACAAGGCCCCGCGCGAGACGAGAGGCGGAGGCGATGAGCAGGCGATGAATGCGGAATTCAGGACGCAGTTCGTGCGCGAACCACAGAACCTGAGACATCATCCGGCACTTGTGCTGAACGCAGATTACCGCCCGCTCTCCTATTACCCGTTGTCGCTGTGGCCCTGGCAGGAAGCCATCAAGGCCGCATGGCTCGACCGGGTTCAGATCGTCGCCGAGTACGACGAGGTCGTCCGATCCCCGTCGACCGAGATCAAGATCCCCTCGGTCGTGGTCCTGAAAGATTATGTCCGGCCCCAGAAGCGCGTGGCATTCACCCGCTTTAATCTCTTTCTGAGGGATGAATTCACCTGCCAATACTGCGGTGCCAAGGGTGATCTGACCTTCGATCATGTGGTGCCGCGGGCCCGGGGGGGCGTGACGAGCTGGGAGAACGTCGTGGCGGCGTGCTCGAGCTGCAATCTCAAGAAGGGGTCGCGCTCGCTGCGGCAAGCCGGCATGTCGCTGCGCAAGCCGCCCCGGCAGCCGGGCGCGGAAGAGCTGCGCAATATGGGGCGCCGGTTCCCTCCCAACTATCTGCACGAGAGCTGGGTCGACTTCCTGTATTGGGACGCCGAACTGGAGGCGTAGGAGGCCTGCGCCTGGCTGGAGCCGGCGCCCGTGTCAGCCCTCGCGGGCGAGCGGGTGGTGGGTTTCGACCAGATCGCGCAGGCGCTCTTCCAGGACGTGGGTGTAGATCTCGGTGGTGGAAATGTCGGCGTGGCCGAGCATTGTCTGAATGGCGCGCAGGTCGGCCCCGCCGGCGAGCAGGTGGGTCGCGAAGGCATGGCGCAGGGTATGGGGCGTCACCTTGGCGGGCGAGACCCCTGCAGCGACGGCGAGTTCCTTTATGAGCGTGTAGAAGCCCTGTCGCGTCAGGTGCTCCGCCTTGCCGTGAGAGGGAAAGAGGAACCGCGAGGCGGGCCGCCCCTCGGCCCGGGCGGCCGCCTCGGCCTGGTCGCGATGGGTCAGCCAGGCTGCGAGGGCCGTGCGGGCCGGCGGCGAGAGCGGGACCAGCCGCTCCTTGCCGCCCTTGCCGAGGACCAGGAGCATTCGAGGATCGCCTCGTGCGGCCGCGGCAGGCAGCGTGACGAGCTCGCTGACGCGGAGGCCGGTGGCATAGAGCACCTGCAGCAGGCACGTGTCGCGCGCCTGTTCGGCGGGGCTGCGGCCGCGGCTTTCGGCGGCGGTGAGCAGGGCGTCGACCTCGGCATGACTGAGCGTCTTGGGCAGAGCCTTGTCCTTGCCCGGGCCGGGGATGCGCTGGGCAGGATCGTCGCTGCGCCAGCCTTCGGCGTGGGCGAAGCGGTAGAGCTGGCGGACGGCCGAGAGGCGGCGCGCCCGGGTGGCGCGGGCGAGCCCCTCGGCCTCGCACGCCGTGAGCCAGTTTTCGATATCGCCCCGCTCGGCATCGGCGATCGAGCCGCCCCGATGGGCGCGCCAGTCTGCGAACGCTTTGAGGTCGCGCCCATAGGCGAGGAGGGTGTTTCTGGCGGCATTGAGCTCGGCCGCCTGGGCGTCGAGGAAGGCCGAGATCCAGCGGTCGTCGCAGCGCGGTGCGCTCATGCGCCGCTCTCGAGCAGGTAGAGCTGGAGAGCGGCCCGGCGGGCGGTGTCTTCCATTCCGATGGTGCGCAGGAACACGAGCGCGCCGGTGAGGTCGGCGGGATCGGCCGAGGCGCCGGCGGCGACGGTGGTGAGCGCCACGATCAGAGCCTCGCCGAGCTTTCCCTCCGCTTGCAGGCGGGCGAGGCGCGGAGAGGGGGCGGCGGTGCCGGAGAACGCGGCTGCGAGTGCGCGCGAGAGGGGTGCCTCGGGGACGTCGGCGGCGTCCGGTGGAAGGCCCATGGCGAAGGCCCGCGCCTGTGGGTCGACGCTGTCGAAATTGCTGAGGGCTGCCGCCTCGTAGTCGCTCGACAGCAGCGCGATGCGCAGGGCGAGGTCGGCGCTCGAGCGGGGCAGGTCGGTGTCGGCGAGGCGCGGGGCGATGACCTCGGCGAAGGCGGGGCCGAGGCCGGCCGACGTCATCTCGGCCCACGCGTCGGACAGGGCGCGGCCGATCGGACGGGGTGCGCCGGTCTCGAGCGCCCGGTCGAGGGACTGGACGGCCGCGACACGGTCCCAGACGCCCCCCGATGCGGCGGGCGCGCGCTCGGCATAAACGTCGGCGAGGTGCTGGGGCGGAAGGGCGCCGGCGCGGACGAGACGCTCGGTCGCCTCGAGGCGGGCGCGCCAGCCCGACGCGGACCGAAGGTCGGCATGGCCGAACGCCAGCGGCAGGGGCGCCGTGGGTTGGCGCTCGCCGATCGCCTCGAGCATCCGCCATTGCAACGGGGTTGGCGCAGGCATGCGCGGGATCGGCAGGAGCGCATCCTCGGCGATCTCGGCATCGAGGAAGCGGGCCAGAAGTGTGTCCTCGACCGCGGTGAGCTGCCCCAGAGCCTCGGCGGTGTCGAGCGTGAGGGCGGCCGCCGGCCAGTCGCCCCGGCGCGCCAGGCAGAAGATCCGCGTGGAGATCGAGGGCGCGATCCCGGGACTGGCATCGAGCGTGGCGCAGCCGGCATCTTCCTCACCGAGGAGAAGCGCGATGTCGAAGGCCCGGCGGAACAGTTCCGGGCGGAGCGGGCCCGCCCGTTCGAGCAGGATTTGCGCGTCGTTGAGCGCGCCCATCCGCAGGAGCGCATCGACGCGGGCGGTGAGCAGGGCTCCCGGCGTGCCGCCCCCCATCGGAGGGTCGAGCCGGGCCAGAAGGATGCGTTTGAGCGCGTCCCGGGCCGCCGGCAAGGGCTGTTCGGGCAGATCCGAGATCCGCCGGGCGAGGTCATCGGTGGTGGAGGCACCCCAAAGGCCCGGAGCCAGGCCGACCTCCTCGGGCGCGGTCAACCCCACACCATCCGGTGCCGGGGCACCGAGCGGCGTGACTGTGACGGCGACGATGCCCGCACCGCCCGCTTGCCCGCGCACCGGGCGCCGCTCGGGCCGGGGCGGGGCTGTGGTGTCGAGACTGTTGGACAGCCAGTCTATGGACGACAGCGGGCGCACCTCTTGCGCATGGCCGCCGGGAGCGGCAACAAGCACGGCCAGTGTGGCAGCAAGGAGGGGGCCTTGGTGTCGCGTCAATCGGTGAGCTCCAGTTCAACCGGCTCGGTCACGCGTTCCTGCACGGGATCAAGATCGCCAAGGTAGGCGAAGCCGATCAGGCCCAACAGGCCGAGCAGCACCAGCATGAGGAGAAGTCTGAACACGATACGCATTTGGGGTCGCCCGCCTGTATTTTTGCCCCTGTGTGCCGTGCGACGGTGCGCGCGGCCAGCCTCTTTTGCGCGTCGTTATATATGGTATCCGGGCAGAGATCACGTCATGGATAGAGGAATTTCGCGACTGGGGCAGGACGGCGCCTATGGGGCTGAGGCTGAAAAAAACGGTGGTGATGGTGGGGATGATGGGCGCGGGCAAAACCGCCGTCGGAACCGCCCTTGCGCGCCGCCTGGGCGTGCCGTTCCTCGACAGCGATGCCGAGATCGAGGCGGCGGCGCGCATGTCGATTGCAGAGATCTTCGACCGCGACGGCGAGACGTTCTTCCGGGACAAGGAAGCGCAGGTGATCGAGCGGCTGATGGCGGGACCGGCAGGGGTGCTGTCGACCGGCGGCGGCGCGTGGTTGCGGCGGGAGAACCGTGAGACGATCCGGACGCGCGGCGTGGCGCTGTGGCTGCAAGCCGATCTCGAGGTGCTGTGGGCGCGGGTCAAGCACAAGGACACGCGGCCCCTGCTGCGCACCGACGATCCCAAGGCGACTTTGGCCCGGCTGCTGGAAGAGCGCGCGCCCTGGTATGCCGAGGCGGACATCACCGTGAGAAGCGAAGGCGGCCGCTCGATCGGCGAGATGGTGGAGCGGGTGATTGCGGCGCTTGCCGAGCGCGCCGATGTGTTGGTGGGGGTTGAGGCATGATCGAGACTGTGCACGTGCCGTTGGAGGGGCGGGCCTATGACATCCGGATCGGCGCGGGGCTGATGGGGAGAGCGGGCGCCGAGATCGCGCCGCTGCTCCAGCGTTCGCGCGTGGCGATCGTGTCCGAAGAGCGGGTGGCAGCGCTGCATCTCGCGGCCCTCGAGGCGGCGCTGGCTGAGGCGGGCATCGAGAGTGTTGCGCTTGCCCTGCCGCCGGGGGAGGCGACCAAGGGCTGGCCGGACTTTACCCGCACCATCGACTGGCTGCTTGCGCAAAAGGTGGAGCGGCGAGATGTGGTTGTGGCCTTGGGCGGCGGCGTGGTTGGGGACCTGGCCGGGTTCGCGGCAGCCGTGTTGCGGCGGGGCGTGCGGTTCGTGCAGGTGCCGACGACGTTGCTGGCGCAGGTCGACAGCTCGGTTGGCGGCAAGACGGGCATCAACTCGGCCCACGGCAAGAACCTGATCGGGGCGTTTCACCAGCCGAGCCTGGTTCTAGCCGATACTGAGGTGCTGGCCACGCTGCCCGAGCGCGACCTGCTGTCGGGTTATGCCGAGGTGGTGAAGTATGGCGCCCTCGGCGATGCGGCCTTCTTTGCGTGGCTGGAGGAGAACGGCGCCGCGCTGAAGGCCGGCGATCCGACGGCACGGGCGCAGGCTGTGCGGCGCTCGTGCGAGATGAAGGCCGAGATTGTCGTGCGCGACGAGACCGAGCAGGGCGACCGCGCGCTTCTGAACCTTGGACACACGTTTGGACATGCCCTGGAGGCGGCGACCGGATATTCCGACAGGCTTCTGCACGGCGAGGGCGTCGCTGTGGGCATGGCGCTTGCCGTTGAGCTGTCGGCACGGCTTGGCCTTTGCGCGCAGGAGGTGCCATCGCGCCTGCGGGCGCATCTGCGCGCGATGGGCATGCCGTGTGATCTGGCCGACATCGCCGGAGGGCTTCCTGATGCCGATGCGCTGATGGCGCTGATGGCGCAGGACAAAAAAGTGATCGACGGGCAGATGCGGTTTATCCTGGTGCGCGGCATCGGGGAGGCGTTTGTCACCTCCGACGTGCCGCCCGCGGCTGTGCGCGCGCTTCTGTCGGAGGCGCTGGAAGCGGCCTGAGGCGCGCAGCTACTCTGGGTCGCGGCCGGGTGAGGTGATGGCGCCCGCATCGCCGGCCCGGTCTTCGCCCTCCCAGTAGCCGACCTTGGTTTCGGCCCAGACCCATTTCGCGAATCGGGGCAGGCCGCCCGAATTGGCCAGGTTGCGGAAGGGCGCGCCGGCGGCCATGACGCCGATCTTGTCGCTGTCGACATAATGGAAGACGTCGGCCGGGATCAGCGTGGAAAGGGCCAGGTAGCGCAACTCCTCCTCGCCGGTGTTGTCGAGCTGAAATGGAATGCCCGTGCCGGCACGGATGTTGATCACATCCATCGGTTTCAGGGGATAATCCGTGTCGCCGTGATGGAGCGTGCCAGTGCCGGCCAGGACGATGAAGAGTTCGTCGTTCACATAATGGTAGTGGCGGGGCCAGGCGGCCTTGCCCGCCGGCACGACCGTGAGATTGACACCGATGTTGGCGGTCTCGAGCGCCTTGCCAATGAGAGCAAAGCGGGCGGCGTAGTGGCCGCGTTCGGGGTTTTCGTCGGTACAGTCGGGCCGGGCGAAGACATCTTCGATATTGATGACGGGGCTGGAATGATCGGACATGGAACGGGTCTCCGGAAATTGAACCGGGTCGACCGTGGCGCAGTTCGGTAACCGTCGAATGACGGACCGCTAAGGAAGCTGGAACCTGCAGGGATCACGGAGGGTCGGCGCGACCGTTGGGTGCCCGCGGCAGGCCAGTGTCAATCGGGCGGCCTGCGTCCATCAGGAGGGGCGGGATCAGAAGGGGATTTCGTCTTCGATGTCGCCGGCCGGGGTGCCGCCGCCGTAGCCGCCACCCGATCCGCCGCCTGAGCCGTAGCCGCCGCCGGACCGGTCATCAATTTCGCGGCCGCCGCCACCGCCGCCGCCAAAGCCCCCGCCGCCGCCATCGTTACGGCCGTCGAGGAGCGTAAGTTCGCCCCGGTAGGGGCGCAGGACGACCTCGGTGGAATAGCGGTCTTGGCCGGACTGGTCCTGCCATTTGCGGGTTTCGAGCTGGCCTTCGATATAGACCTTCGAGCCCTTGCGGAGATATTGCTCGGCGATCCGGGCAAGGGGCTCGGAGAAGATGGCGACCGAGTGCCATTCGGTGCGCTCACGGCGCTCGCCGGTGTTGCGATCCTTCCAGGTTTCGGACGTGGCAATGCGCAGGTTGCACACCTTGCCGCCATTCTGGAACGTGCGCGTCTCGGGGTCGCGCCCCAGGTTGCCCACCAGGATCACTTTGTTCACCGATCCGGCCATGCTGCTCTCCTCGATTCCGTTATTCACGCCATGCTACAGGAGGCGACAGCCGCCGCAACGCGATAGAACGGGCGCAGGTGAGAGGTCACGTTGTGGCGATCGCGCCGGATAGGGTGCAATTGTTGCAGAGTTCCGTTATGGCAGGCTGTGGAGTACGCAGAGCAGCCGGAGGCAGGCGTGAGTAGGATGTCCTGGACGGCGCGGATCGCCCTGATGATCGGCGCGGCCACGTTGGTTGCGGCGCTTGGGCTGTCTGTGCTGATTGCCTCCCTTGCCCCGAAGGTTGCGCGGGCCGAGACGGCATCGTCGAAGTCGCGCGCGAGCCTTTTTGCCAACCAGACGAAGCTCCTCGATCGGCGGGCGGCGGTGCAATATTCGCACTCGGCGCGGCTGAAGCCGCCATCGGCGATTGAATCGTCGAACGACGCTTTCGTTTCGCCGCAATATCGCGGGCGCTATAGCGGCCCCTACCTGCAGAAGGCGCGGGCTGCGGCGCGCAAGCACGGGGTGCCCGAAGAGATGTTCTTGCGCCTTGTGCAGACCGAGAGCAATTGGCGCGTTCGGGCAAAGTCGCACAAGGGGGCGATTGGGCTGGCGCAGTTGATGCCGCAGACGGCACAGCTGTTGCGGGTGAACCCGCACGACCCCGACCAGAACCTCGACGGTGGCGCGCGCTATCTGCGGATGATGTACGACAAGTTCGGCAACTGGCGGCTTGCGCTTGCGGCCTACAATGCGGGGCCGGGCGCGGTGGAAAAGCATGGCGGCGTGCCGCCCTACCGCGAGACCCAGCGCTATGTGCGGAAGATCCTTGGAAGCTGAACTTTTTCCTGCAGCCTGCGGCGGCAGGCCCGGACGGCGCCGCCCGGCGCTCTAGATGCCGCGTGGACGTGATCCGCGGAGGCAGACGACATGGCAGAAGAGGCAGAGGCGCGCGACGCACCCATCCTGATCATGGGAGCGACATCGGGCATCGGGAAGTTTGCCGTAAAGGAGGCGCAGCGCAGGGGCCTGCCGGTGCGTGCCTTCGCCCGGGGTGCGGGTGCGCTGACGCCAGAGCCGGGGCTGGAGCCAATGGCGGGCGATGCGCGCAAGCCCGAGGATGTGGCGGCCGCGCTGGAGGGGGTGCGGGCCGTCATCTATGCCCTTGGCATCAAGGAGCGCCTTGCCATGCTCTGGGAGGAAGAGACGCTTTTTTCCGAGAGCACCAAGGTTCTGCTGGATGAGATGCCGCGTGCGGGTGTCCGGCGGCTGATCGTTGTTACCGGGTTTGGTGCGGGGCGGAGCCGGTCGGCGATGAGCGCGCTCGAGAGCCTTGGGCACAAGGCGATCCTGGGGCGACCCTATGCCGACAAGGACCGGCAGGAGGCGCTGATCGAACCGAGCGATCTCGATTGGACGATCGCGCGCCCGGTGATCTTGACCAAGGGCGCGCGGACCGGGACGTTTCGGGTGCTGCGGGAGCCCAAGACCTGGCGGAACGGCCTGGTCTCGCGCGCCGACGTGGCGGTGTATCTCGTCGATGCGGTGGAGCAGGGGCTCGATATTCGGGGCGACGTGGTGGTGGCGCGGTAACGCGGGTCTCAACTCCGTGTCACCGCAATGCCGGTTGGGCTTGCCCGAACGACGCGCGGGAGTCACCTTTAGGACGGTTTATCCACAAGGAAGAGTTCCGATGACCAAGCACGTCTTCAACCGCCGCGCTCTGTTTGGAGCCGGTGCATTGACCGCACTTGCGGGCCTTCTCCCTGCCTCCTGGACCCGCGCCGCGTCGGCCGGGACGGACGAGGAATACACCTATGAGGTCACGCGGTCGGACGCCGAGTGGCGCGAGATGCTCACGGAGGAGGAGTACCGTATCCTTCGCGAGGGCGGGACGGAGAAGCAGAAATCCAGCCCGCTCTGGAACGAAACGCGCGATGGCACCTATCACTGCAAAGGGTGCGATCTGACGCTTTATGACGGTGTCTGGAAAACGGTGCTCGATAAGGGGTGGCTTTTCTTCTACGTACCGCGCAGCCAGGCGCTGATGATCTCGATGGATGGTCTCGGCTATCGCTATTCCGGCGACACGGACGTGGCGGCGGCGACGACGAACGAGGTGCATTGCCGCCGCTGCGGGAGCCATATCGGCCACGTGTTCAACGTGGACGGAACGCTTCTGCACTGCGTGAACGGCACGGCGATGAATTTCGCGGCCGCAGAGACGTAAGGGCCCCCCCGACATACGGGGGAGCTCTTCATGGGTTCAAAGGGCCTCCGGCCCGGCCTTCAGGTTGGCTGGGTCGGGCGGAACCAGCCCAGCCTGCGGAAGACCAGCCAGTCGAGCAGGAGCGCCAGCGCGAGCGACGCCCCCATGAGCGGCAGGAGCACGGCGAGGACGAGCACCAGGGCGATCATGCCCCAGCTGAGTGCGGCGTCCGGTGCCTCGGGCACGCCGAGGCGACCCTGCGGCCGGCGCATCCACCAGGCCACGAAGCCCGAGACCGCGAGTGTGACGCCAAGGAGAGCGGCGACCGTGTTCTGCAGGACGTTGGCCCAGCCGTAGAGTTCGCCCTGGTGGAACGAGATGCCGAGGCTGACCGCCTTGGCAACGCCCGGATTGTCGGCGAAATCGACCCGTTTCAGCACCTCGCCGGAATACTGATCGACAATCAGCTCGGTCTGGTCGTAGCGGTTCTTGCTGGCCGAGCGGACCCAGAAGGCGCCGGCCTCGTCCTTGGGTGGGCGCATCTCGTAGGGCGCGACCAGCCCTTGGTCCTGAGCCACGTCGATCACGTCGGTGTAGGCGATGGTGGTGCCGTTATCCGTGGTGGAGCCTGGAACCTTGCCGCCGAAGCGGAGCGAGAGCGAGCTTTGGCCCGTCCGTTCCTGGATGGCACTCAGGCTGCCTCCCCAGACATCGGTCCAGGGCAGGCCGGAGACGAGGATGGGAACGACGAGGACCGTCGCGAGCATGCCGGTGAAGAGGTGGGTTTCGCGCCACCACGACCGTCCTTTGCCAGAGGGCGGCGAGACGGCTTTCTTCAGCGTCCGCGATCCGCGCGGCCACCAGAGATAGACGCCGGTGATGAAGAGCACGATGGCCCAGTGCGCCGCAAGCTCGACGAACTTGGTGCCGACATCGCCCAGGAGAAGCTCGCCGTGGAACTTCTTGAGTATGTGCATCGGCATGGCGTCGCGTGCGACAACGCCCAGTACGTCGCCGGTATAGGGGTTCACCCAGGCGTAGGAACGGGCCTTGTCGCCATCGTTGAACTCGATCCGGGTGGAGCGTGTGGGGTCGTCGTAGTCGGTGATCCCGCGCATCCGGGTGATGCCGGCCTCGGCCTCGACCGCGGCGACCTGGGCCTCGAGCGGCAGGCGCTCGGGCGCGGGCTCGACATAGAATTGCTCGGCATAGAGCCGGTTCTCGATTTGCGGTGCGTAGAGGTAGACGCCGCCGGTCAGCGACAGCATCGCCATGAAGGGCAGGACATAGAGGGCGGCGAAGAAGTGCCATTTCCAGACAAGGCGGTAGAAGGCACCTTGGGTTGTGCGCGCAGGCGTCGCCGGCTCCGGCGCAAATGTTGCGTCAGTCATTGGTCATCCGATCTGTAGAAGTGGGGGGTCGCGTGGTGTCAGGCGCGCGCAAGTGGCGGCGCGCGACACGGGCGCAGATCGCAATAGAGCCGTGGGGAATTGAGAGGGGCGGCGAGGTTGCGCGGCCCGTTTGCGGGCGCAAGGGCAAGGGCGACCCAGATCGGAACCTTGGTCGATCCGAGCGCCGCCAGTTTGGTGCTGACGCAATCGGACGCGTCCTCGGCATCGGGGAGGTTCACGGGAGCGCCGCGCGCGTCGAGCGCGATGACGATCAGACGGTCGCCGGTGCAGACCACCGCCTGTGTGATGCCCGGGACAAGCTCGACCAGCACCATTCCGAGGCGGGGCAGCATCAGACCGGCCAGCAGCAGCGTGATGAGGGCCGACCGACAGAGCCAACGCACCGACCCACCCGCCAAGGGTAGGCCAGGCATCGCCATTGGTGCCGTTTTGCCCTGCATTCGCCCGTGCGCTCCGCCTCGCAAGAACCAAGGAAATCATCGGCCACGATTGCGGCGATTCCGCGCCGGGACTGGGCGCCTTTCGGGCAAAACCCGGGCGCGGGCACGTCATTTCGAAAGCACCGCGGCGGCATATGGCCGGGGCCGGCCCGCCGGATCCGAAGATCGATGAGCCGCGCCGGGCTCGGGCGTACGTTTCGCTAGGCGGTGGCGTGAACGATATGGATGCGCGCCGGCACGCGCACGGCGCCGTCTGTCAGCATGCCGGCGAACCCATCCACCAGACCGGAGCGGATGGCCTCTTTGTGCGCGTCGGTCAGAACGCCCTCCTCCTCGGCGTCCCGCATCCGGCGCGTTGCGGCGCCGATGGTGAGTTGGAGCGCGCTGACCTCGTCGGGGGTGCCGAGGGGCGTCAGGAGCATGTCTTCGGTGGCGATCTCGGCGGACCAGCCGGCGGCAGAGAGGATCCTGTCGATCTTTGCGGGGTCGGCCAGGGCCATCGGGCCGGGGGCATCGGGATCGAAGGGCGCGCCCTTCCCGAGGACGCCGGCCGCAATGCGGGCGGGCATGGAGAACCACGGGTTAGCGTCGGGAGGGCCCCAGCAGGCGAAGGTGAGCGCAGTGCCGGGTTTGCACGCGGTGCGGATATTGGCGAAGGCTTGCACCGGGTCGGCGAAGAACATGACGCCCAAGAGCGAGATGGCAGCGTCGAAGCCGGCCGGAGGAAAGGGGTAGGCGGCGGCATCGCCGATGAGCACGTCGACGTTGCCGGGCACGCGCGCCCGGGCGCGCTCGGCGAAGGGTGGCGCGATCTCGATCCCGGTCACGCGGCCGGTCGGGCCGACGGCCCGGCTTGCGTCGAGGAGCGAGATTCCGGCGCCGGGGCCGATGTCGAGGACGTGTTGTCCTGGAGCCAGGGCGGCGCGGCGCATGAGGGCGTCGCGGAGCGGGGCATGGGCCGCATCGGTTTCCGCCTCGACCCGCAGCCACGGGGCCGCCATCGCGTTCCAGTCCATGTGCCCGACGCCCCCTTCGGTTTCGGTGCGGGCAGCCTAGGGGCCAGCGCCCGCATCCGCCAGCGGATTGCGCGCGACGCGAACGGGGCCAGTGGCGCGCGCTCCGCGAGGCGAGCCCGTTGGAGACGGAAGCGCTTACTCCGCTGCGATCTTGATCACGGGCTCCATGCGGTCGAGCTCGTCTTTGGAGAGGTGGCACTTGATCTGGTGGCCGGTGGCGAGGGTGACCATCGGCGGGATCTCGGAGTCACAGAGCCCGCCGGGGACCTTGGATTTCCAGCGGCAGCGCGTCTGGAACGGGCAGCCCGAGGGCGGGTTCATGGCCGAGGGGATCTCGCCTTCGAGCACGATATGCTGCTTTTCAATGGAAGTGTCGGCGATGGGCACGGCCGAGAGAAGCGCCTCGGTATAGGGGTGGTAGGGGGGCGAGAAGACCTGTTCGGTGTCGCCGATCTCGACCACATGGCCCAGATACATGACCATCACGCGGTCGCTGAGATAGCGCACGATCGAGAGGTCGTGGCTGATGAAGAGGAGCGTGGTTTTCTCTTTGCGCTGGATCTCCATCAGGAGGTCGGTCACCGCGGCCTGCACCGAGACGTCGAGGGCCGAGACGGGCTCGTCGGCCACAACGACCTTGGCGCCGCCGGCAAAGGCGCGGGCGATGCCGACGCGTTGTTTCTGGCCGCCCGAGAGCTGGCGCGGCATCCGGTCGGCAAAGGCGCGGGGAAGCTTCACGAGATCCAGAAGCTCGAGCATGCGCTCGCGCCGTTCGGCGGTGTTCTTGCCGAACTTGAAGATCTCGAGGGCGCGGATGATCTGGCTGCCCACCGACATCGACGGATTGAGAGTGTCGAAGGGGTTCTGGAACACCATCTGGACCCTCGAAATTGTGCCGGTGTCACGCTCTTCGATGGGCACCTGTTCGATCGATTTGTTTTCCAGGCTGATTGAGCCGTCGGTTGCGGTTTCGAGCCCCATCAGAACCTTGGCGAAGGTGGATTTGCCGCAGCCCGATTCCCCGACGATTGCGAGGGTTTCTCCCTCGCGCGCCTCGAAGCTGATGGTCTCGTTGGCCTTGACGACCTTCTTCTCGCCGCCGCCGAAGAGGGCGTTGGCGGCGACCTCGTAATACTTCTTGAGGCCGTCGATCTTGAGGACCGGATCGCCGATCTTGCCGCTTTCCTGTCTCTGGGAGGCGGCGACGGGCGCGAGCCAATCGATCTCCTGGAACTTCAGGCATCGGGTGGCGTGGCGGTCGTCGCCAGCCACCTCGGACATCGGGATGTCCTGGGCGTTGCAGCGCCCGTCCTCGAAGTAGTCGCAGCGGGGGCCGAAATTGCAGCCCGGCGGGCGCTCGTGGGGCAGGGGGAAGTTGCCCGGGATTGCGCGCAGGGGGCGGGCATTCTTGTCGGCGCCAGGCAGTGGGATCGAGCGGAAGAGCGCCTGGGTGTAGGGGTGTTGCATCTTGTCGAAGACGTCGGCGATGGAGCCCGTTTCCACCGCTTCGCCCGAATACATGACGCAGAGCCGGTCGCACGTTTCGAGGACGAGCCCGAGATTGTGCGAGATGAAGAGCATCGAGGTGCCGTACTTCTTGCCGAGATCTTTCACGAGTTCGACCACGGCGGCTTCGACCGTGACGTCGAGCGCGGTGGTGGGCTCGTCGAGGATCAGGAGCGAGGGCTTGGACATCAGCGCCATGGCAATGACGATCCGCTGTTGCTGGCCGCCGGAAAGCTGGTGGGGGAAGCTTTTGAGCATGCGCTCGGGGTCGGGCAGGCGGACGTCGGTGACCACTTCGAGAGCGCGCTGGTACGCCTCTTTCTCAGCCACGCCCTCATGGATCATCGGCACTTCCATCAGCTGCTTGCCGATCTTCATCGCCGGATTCAGCGAGGCCATGGGCTCTTGATAGATCATGGCGATCTCGGAGCCGCGGATGTCACGCAGTTCCTCGGGGCTCATCGCGCCGAGATCGCGGCCCTTGAACTTGATCGAGCCGCCGACGATGCGGCCGTTGACGCCAAGGTCCTGCATGACGCCAAGCGCAACAGTGGACTTGCCGCAGCCCGACTCGCCCACGAGGCCCATCGCCTCGCCTGGTTGGACAGTGCAGGAGAAGTCCATGACGGCTGGGATTTCGCGCAGACGGGTGAAGAACGAGATCGAGAGCTTGTCGATCTCGAGGATCGGGCCGTCGTAGTCCCATTTGGCCATGGCGGGCGCTCCTTCGCGGGCGGTGGCTTTTGTTCGGATGGCGGACCGGGGGCGCTGCCCCCGGACCCCCGGAGTAGTTCGGTCAAGATGATGGGGCGGACGGGCCCCGATCGTTAGTCGCGCAGAGACTCCTCGCGGAGGCCATCGGCCAGGAGGTTGAGGCCGAGGACGAGGGTCATGAGGGCCACGGCGGGGACGATGGCCGGGTGGGGGTAGATCGAGAGGAGCCGGCGGCCATCGTTGATGGTGGTGCCCCAGTCGGGGCTCTCGGGCGGCAGGCCGAGGCCGAAGAAACCCAAAGTGCCGAGGAGGATCGTCGTGTAGCCGATGCGGAGGCAGAAATCGACGATGAGGGGGCCGCGGGCATTGGGCAGGATCTCCCACAGCATCGTGTACCAGGGACCTTCGCCGCGGGTTTGGGCGGCGGCCACATAGTCGCGCGTTTTCACGTCCATCGCGATGCCGCGCACGATCCTGAAGACGGTGGGCGAGTTCACGAACACGACCGAGACGAAGACGATCAGGATGCCGCCTGGAATGTCGAAGAGATCGAGGGCGTCCGGCCAGAAGTTAATCGGCGTCCGGTCCTGGCTGATCAGCGACAAGTAAAGAAGGCCGCCGACGACGCCTGTCGTGATCAGGTAGATCTTCTGCTTGTCAGGCTGGGTGTGGAAGCGCGAGTTGAAGAGCACGCCCAGGAACACCAGCGGGAAGATGAAGAGCACCATGGCCATGAAACTCGGCAGACCGGTCTGCACGATCTCAGGCGTCACCAGCAGGTAGAAGAGCAGGATGACCGGGAAGGCGAGGATGAGGTTGGCGAGAAACGACAGGAAGGTGTCGAGCCGCCCGCCGTAATACGCCGCCGGCAGACCGAGCGTGATGCCGACCATGAAGGCGAAGAGCGTGGCCAGCGGCGCGATCTGCATCACGACCGTGGAGCCCGAGACCATCCGGCTGAACACATCCCGCGCGAGGTTGTCGCCCCCGAGGAGGTAGTAGGCGCCGCCCTCTGTCCCGTCGGGGACGGGCGTTCCGGGTAGCTTGTTCTTCATGCCCGAGACCTGGCTCAGCGGGTCATGGGTGATGATCATGTCCGCGAAGATCGCGGTGAAGATCCAGAACAGCACGAGCGCGAAGCCGATCATGCCGATCGTGGAGTCAAAGAGCTGACCGTAGAGACCGAGCTTGCGCTTGTAGAAGATCGACAGTGCGAAGACGACGACCATGCCAATCCAGACGGGCGTGAACTGGGCGAAGATTTGGGCGAGGATTGCGCCCCAGCCGAGCGGGTCCATCACAGGTCTCCAATTATCTGGGGGGCAGCGTCGCAGCGCACGAGCGTCGGCCGGAGTTTCATCGTTTTGAAGCCGATGACGCAGGTCACCGATGTGCCGTGGCTCGAGCTGTATGTGCAGCCATATCCGTGGCGTGCCTCTTCGCGATCGCGGGCCTCGAGGGCGCCTTTGCCGCAGAAGCCCGCGCCGGTCCCGTCCATAATGCCGAACGCGCGTTCATGGGCCTCTTTGGAAGCCTTCAAGGCAGAGGTGCGGCGCTCGGTCTCTAGAAGACGGTGCATATTGAAGCCGGCGAGGCCGATGGGCAGGAGAAGAGTGACGAGCAATGCCATCCGTCCAATCCTCACGAAATCCGGATGCGGGGATTGAGGTAGACGTAGCCGATATCGGAGATCAGCTGCGTTACCAGCACCACGATGACCGACACGACCGAAACGCCGAGGAGAAGCTCGATGTCGTTGTTGCCGGCGGCCTGGACCAGCGTCCAGCCGAAGCCCTTGTAGTTGAAGAGCGTCTCGACGATGACGACGCCGTTCAGGAGCCAGGGGAACTGGAGCATGATCACGGTGAAGGGTGCGATGAGCGCGTTGCGGAGCGCGTGCTTCATGACGATGTTGCGGAAGCTTACGCCTTTCAGCCGGGCGGTTCGGATGTATTGCGCGGTCATCACCTCGGTCATCGAGGCGCGCGTCATGCGGGCGATATAGCCCATGCCGTAGAGCGCGATTGTCACCACCGGTAGCGTGAAGTTTGCGAAAGTGACGTTGTCCATCGCCGACGTCGCCGTGCCGTTGAACCATTTGAGCCCGACGGCGGACGAGGCGAAGACGGCGATCAGGATCACGCCCGAGACGTATTCCGGCGTCGCGGTGGAGGCGATCGAGACGGTTGAGAGGGAGCGGTCGAGGCGCGAGCCCTCGCGCATCCCCGCCAGCACGCCCATCAGAAGCGCCATCGGCACCATGAGGACCATGACCCAGAACATCAGGATGCCGGTCAACCCAAGACGCGTGCCGACGATGCCGAGGACGGGCTCTTTGAACACGGTCGAGTAGCCCCAGTAGCCCTGAAGGACGCCGCAGAAGCGGGGCGGCTCCTCGCCCTCGGCCAGGCCGAGGCCCGGGCCGCGGCACCGTCCTGTCGGATCACCGTCGGCGTTCTCGCCGGTCCAGCCAGGGACGGCCCCCAGCCACTCGCCGTAGCGGACCAGGATCGGACGGTCATAGCCGCGCGAGGAGAGCCACGAGATCACCTGCTCGTCGGACATGCGCATGTTGCCCTGCGTCTTGGCGAGCTTTTCGAGGTTGGGCTGCAAGTTGGTGAGGAAGAAGACGATGAACGTCAGGCACAGGACGGTCAGGAGCATCACGCCGAACCGGCGCAAGATGAAAAGGGCCATGGGCAATCCTGTGGCTGAGGTGGCAGGCTAGTGCGCCGTGCCGACCGCGTTGGCTCTTAATCGAGTGGGGCCGGCCGACCCGCGATCCGTGCGGGGCGGCCGGCAAGGCATTAGGCCGAGAAGGCCATTTTGTAGAGTTGCGGCAGGTCAGCGATATGCTTGTCGCACCCGACGAGGTTGTCTTTGTGGTGGCGAATGGCAGTCCGCCAGTAGGGTTGGATGACAACGCCCTCGTCGATCATGATCCGTTGCAGTTTGCCCATCACTTCGCGTCGCGCGTCCGCATCGGCGATCGAGTTCGCCTCGGCCAGAAGTGCGTCGAACTCGGCGTTGGAGAAGGCGGCCTCGTTCCAGGCGACACCGGTCTTATAGGCAAGGCCCAGGATCTGGGTCCCGAGCGGGCGGTGGTTCCAGTTGGTGGACGAGAAGGGGTACTTCGTCCAGTCGTTCCAGAACGTGCTGCCTGGCAGGACCGTGTGCCGCGCTGAGATGCCGGCGTCGTTCAACTGAGCGACCACGGCAGCCGTGGTGTTGCGGCGCCAATCGTCGTCGATGGACTGAACTTCGTGCTCGAAATCGGCCATGCCGGCCTCTTCCATCAGCGCCTTTGCCTTTGCCGGATCGTAGGGGATCCGCACGGCCGTCGGGTCATGCTCGGGGTGCATCGGGCCCACGTGGCTGTTCTCGGCGGTGATGCCGAAGCCGGCCATGCCAAGCTCGAGGCAGATCGCATTGTCAACTGCCATGGCGAGGGCCTGGCGGACGCGCTTGTCGGCGTACGGCTTGACCCCGTCGATTTCCGCTTCCTGGTTGGGACGGATCACGATGGTGAAGGCCGACGGGATCTCGGAGCGTACCAGGCCGATCGCGTCGTAGAGTTCAACGAACTCGCCGACCGACTCCCAGTTCATGTCGATCTCGTCGGACTCGTAGGCCGCAAAGAAGTTCGCCGGGTCCTGGCCGTAGTCGATGAACTCGATCCGGTCGAGATAGCCGCCCTTGCCCGCCTCATAGCCCCACCATTCGTGGCCTTCGTTGCGAACGAGCACGCCCTTCACGCCAACCTCGAGGCTTTCCGGCAGCATGAAGCCGGTGCCGATGGGATTGTCCAACATCGTGTCCGCGTTGTGCGAGGAATGCACGATGGCGGCCGGGTAGTCGGCCATGCCCGGAATAATGGTGATGTCGGGCGTGCTGGTCTTCAGAACCACGGTGTGGCTGTCGACGACGGTGATGGCGCCCTCGGCGGCAACGCCGGTGTCGGGGTCGATGAGCGAGGTGAACCGGCTGGCCATGGAGTTGTCCTCCACGGTGCTGTCACACCAGCCAGTGATGTTGCGGGCCACGTCTTCGGCGGTAAAGTCGTCGCCGTTGTTCCACTTCACGCCCTGCCGCACGTTCAGCGTGAACTCGGTGGCGTCGTCGTTCACCTCCCAGCCTGCCAGCAGCATCGGCTCGAAGGACCCGTCATTGTTGTACTCGACGAGGTACTCGAGCCAGCCGGCGCAGAACGTCGCGATCTGCGTCCAGTCGAAGGTTTTGGGGTCTTTCAGGGCGCGCACTTCCATCTGGTAGCGCAGCGTGCCGCCTTGCTGGGCGTGGCCGGCAGCCTTTGCGGGCTGGGCGGCACCAATCAGGCCGTAGGCGGCTGTCGCCGTGACGCCGAGGGCCGTGGACCGCGCGATGAATTCGCGGCGGTCGAGTTTCCCTTCGAGATGCTCACGCGCATACATCTCGGCCGCGGGGTGGATTGCCGCCCCGGTCCGGGTTGGATTGGTCATTGATGTCTCCCTGTCACACAAGTCGTGTATCTTGTTTTCATCTTGTTTCAGGACAGCTTCGGTGAGTGGTCCTGGCCGTCCCCGCGCCGTCGGGTAAGGTGTTGACATGCGCTTATCCACATTCCGCACCATATGCCGGCGAGCGTCAACCGCGGCGCTTGGGGGCGACGGTCAAAAAACGACATCGTGACGCCGCAATTGCGACACGGGAAAGGAAAATGCCCACCAAAAGGTCGGCCGAGCGGGTTCAGGCGGCGGCGCGAAACTGGCTTGGGGTCTGGCCGGTTCGGTTCTGAAAGGCCCGTGTGAAGTAGGCCGCGGACCCGAAGCCGAGGATCTGGGCGACCTGCTTGATGGGCAGGGTCGTTTCGGCCAGCAGACGGCGCGCCTCGTAGGTCATCCGGTCGGCCAGGATGTCGGAGGCGGAGCGGCCGGCGGAGTCGCGACAGACCCGCGACAGGTGCGTGGGCGTGACGCCAAGGGCCTCGGCATAGTCCGACACGCCCTGACCGGTGTAGAGTTGCGCCTCGACCATCTCGGTGAAACGACGGACAAGGCGGAGGGCGGCGGTTTGCGGCACGCCCTGGCCGGCCTCGGCGGCCTGCCGGTCGAGCCACACGGTGAGCAGGCCGGCATAGTTATGGATCGCCCGCTCGCGCAGGAGGCGGTCGCCCTCGATCTCGCGGGTCAGTTGCTCGAGGATCGTGGTGATCTCGCCCTGGGAGAGGCTTTCTCGGATCCGCAGGTGCAAGGGGTCGCTCGGCAGGGGCAGGCCGTGGTCTTCGTGGAAGAAGACCGCCGTGCCATAGACCTGGGCGGTGACCTCGAAGCCGTGCATGCAGCGCGGCGGCACGAAGACGGCGTTGTGGGCGCCGTAGCCGCGGGTGAGCCCGGCCAGAGTGATCCGCCCCTGGCCGCGAGTGAACCAATAGAGGACGGGCATGCGGTAGCTGCGCATTGCTTCCGTCCGCCAGCGCCCGCCCTTCGACAGGGCCTGGAGCGGCATGAGGCGCAGAGCACCGGCCGGGGGCAGGGGCGTCAGGAGCGTCGCGGGCTTGCGCGCCGGAGCGCTGACGAGATCGAGGGAGATCGGCGTCTCTTGCCCGTCCTTATGCCCTGCGCGCGCGATCGCAGTGCGGCGCGCCTTATAGGACGCGGGCGCCTCGGCGACGCCGGGGTTGCGCGCTTGGTCGGGGGCGACGGCGCCCGATGCCTGAGGAGGCGTGATTGCAGGCGCTTTGTCATTGCCCTTGGTGCTGTTGGCCTTGGGCTCGACAAAGTCTGGGTGCGTGGGCTTGTCGGCCGGCTTGGCGCTGTCCTTGGTCTCTTGGACGGCACCGCGCTGCGCGGCCCGGTCGGCGAAGGTGCGGGCGGAGAAGAGCGAGGGCATGACGACCTTTCCGGCTGCTCGGGGCGACCCCCACGCCGCCCAATATGGCGTAAATGTGTCGTCCTCCAACGTCTCGGAATCAAGGCGAAAGCCCGGGTTCGGCGGGCTTTGGCGCACGGGTGCGCTTTGGAAGACGCAGCTTGCCCGGTCTGCGGGCGTCTTAGAGCATGGGCAGATGGACCCAATCGCGCATCCGGGCCCGGAACCAGGTGCGCTGGCGTTTGGCATATTGGCGGGTGGCGACAATTGCCGCGTCTCGCGCGTCAGCGAGGCTCATCTCGCCCCGCAAATGGGCCACGAGCTCGACCGCGCCGATGGCCCGCGCGGACGGGCGGGAGGGGTCCCAGCTGTCGAGGTTGGCGCGCACTTCGTCGAGGGCGCCGGCGCGGAGCATCGCGTCGAAGCGGGCAGCGAGCCGGGGGGTCAGCCGGTCTTTCGGAGCGTCGACGACAAGGCGTGTTGAGGCTTGCGAGTCGAGGAGCGGCGGGGCTGTTGCGTCTTGCCAGTCGGCGAGGCCGCGGCCGGTTGTCGCGAGCACCTCCCAGGCGCGGCGCAGGCGGGCCGGATTTGCGGTGTCGATCCGGCGCAGCGTGGGCGCGTCGAGCGCGGCACGGAGGGCGTCGGGGCTCATGCGGTCGGCCTCAACTCGGATGTCCGGTGGGGTTTCGGGGATGTCGGCGAGACCCTCGGTCAGCGCCGAGAAGTAGAGACCGGTGCCACCCACGACGATCGGCCTGGGCCCGTCGGCGAGAAGCTGCGCAACGTCGCGCAGCCAGTGGCCGGCGGAATAGGGCGCCGTGGCCGCGATGTGGCCGTAGAGGGCGTGGGGCGCGCGGGCCTCCTCGGGCGCCGAGGGCCGTGCGGTGAGAATGCGCCAGTTTTCGTAGACCTGGAGCGCGTCGGCATTGATGATGCGGCCCCTGGAGGCCTCGGCGAGCGCGAGCGCGAGCGCCGATTTGCCCGATCCCGTGGGCCCGGCAATGAGGACCGGGCGGTCAGGCGGCGTCGCCCGCAGGATGTCGGGGAGGGACTGTTGCGACGGCGTGGACAATGGTCACGGCTCACGGCGGTTGAAGCGCCGGTGCTTTTCCGACAGGAAGCGCCCGAGGGAAAGAGGGAGCGCGCCATGGTCGAGACAATCCGGAACATGAGCGGGGACAGCGCCGAGGCGGGCGCGCTTCGCGCTCCGCCCCGCTCCTATGGGCGCGTCATGCTCAAAATCTCGGGCGAGGCGCTGATGGGAGATCAGGGATTTGGCCTGCATCCTCCGACCGTTCAACGCGTCGCGCGCGAAGTGAAGTCGGTCCACGATCTGGATACCGAGATCTGTATGGTCATCGGCGGCGGCAACATTTTTCGCGGGCTGTCGGGCGCGGCGCAGGGGATGGAGCGGACTACGGCCGATTACATGGGCATGCTGGCGACGGTCATGAATGCGCTGGCGATGCAATCCGCGCTGGAAGGGCTCGGTGTATTCTGCCGGGTGATCTCGGCGATCCGGATGGACGAAGTGGCCGAGCCCTACATCCGCCGCCGCGCGGTGCGGCACCTGGAGAAGAAACGGGTCTGCATTTTTGCCGCCGGAACCGGGAACCCCTACTTCACGACCGACACGGCCGCGACGCTCCGGGCCAACGAGATGGCCTGCGAGGCGATTTTCAAGGGCACCAAGGTGGACGGGGTCTATGACAAGGACCCGATGAAGCATGACGATGCGGTCCGGTTCGACCGGATCAGCTATGACGATTGCCTTGCCAAGCACCTGAAGGTCATGGACGCCTCGGCGATCGCCCTGGCCCGCGACAACAGCCTTCCGATCATTGTGTTCTCGCTCGATGAGCCGGGCGGCTTCAAGTCGATTCTGTCCGGCAACGGGACCTATACTATCGTGCGGTGACCTCGGCGCCGCCTGAGTGCGCTGGCTCGGAAACACTGGCGCCGATGCTGGCGTGCGGTTGATCGGTCAGGCGGTTTACCGTCTCGAGCACCCGATCCACGGCGGCATAGTAATGCGTGAGCATGGGCGGCTCGTCCTCGGAAGGAACGCTGCGCTTATTGGCATGGATCGACGGAAGCTCGCGCCCCGCCTCGATCACCCCATGCTTGGCAA
The DNA here is from genome assembly GCA_039822045.1 of Pseudomonadota bacterium. Lineage (GTDB taxonomy): Bacteria > Pseudomonadota > Alphaproteobacteria > Rhodobacterales > Rhodobacteraceae > HLUCCA09. The sequence continues at coordinate 208,871 of JBCBMY010000001.1, forward strand.
GAAACGCCGACAGTTTAAGCGTCCAGGTTGGATCATCGGTGACGCTCAATTCCAGGAAGCGCTCATTGCCGGCGAAGTGGTCGCGGGCCATCCGCTCGTGGAGCCGACGCTGCGCAATCCAGGCCGCAATCGCCATCTCGGGACCGGCCGCGAACTCAGACGCTCTTGGTCCGCTCGCAAGCCCGTCTTTGCGTTGTCGGGCCGGGTTCAGTTCGAACGCGGCGTGGTGGCGCATGACATGCTTCACGCGAGAGCGCAGCCACGCCCGCTCGTCGCGCGTGTTCAGAATGAAGAGCGCGTTGGAAAACCACTTGTCGAGATTGCGAAACTCCGCCCGGTCTCCGTCGGAAAAGCACTGGGCTTTGCGAAAGAGCTTTCGCCCACCCCTGAACGCCGAAGCGCGCGCCCAGACCGTATCGTGCCTGCTCCGGAGGCCCAGGGCCTTGAACGTCCCGTGCAGCGTCGTCGTGCCGGTCTTGTTGGACCCGATACAGAAGATCTTGCGCCGGGTCTTTTGGGGTGCCTTTGCCACGCGTGCTCCAGTCTTGTCGTTAAAATTCCTGTGGCATGAATGCCGCGCGACGGAGCCGGACACAAGCGGGCGATTGCTCCCCTGCGACCGCCGCGATCCCCGGCTAGGCAGGAGGTGCAAAAGCGGCTATGGCCTTGGCACGCGATACGGGTTGGTTGGGTGGAACGGACGTATGTGGGACGACCATGTGCTGGGGTTTTGCGGCGTCGGTCGGAGTGTGGACAGGGCGGTGGCGCCCCGCGGGCCGGACGTTGCTTCGCGGCGACCAGGGCGCCCCTGGACGGCTCGGCGCAGCCCGCCAAGAGTGGGGTGAGGGGTGCGCGGGCTTCTGAAGCGTATCGCATTTGGCCAACCGTCTGGGGCGGTGTCCGAGCAGCGTGGCGCTGCGAGCCGCACGATTCCGGAGCCGGTGTTCGTTCCGGGCCTCACCTACGTCACCTTTGCTCCGACGGGCGAGACGGCGCTTGAAGACGTTCGGGTTGACGGCGCTGGCGACGATCTCGATGCGCTTAGAGAGTTGCGCCTCGGGGCCTACCGCGCCGCGGTGGATACTTCGCGCATCAACTTCGTCGAGGATGTGTTTCACCTGACATGGACGGAACCGCGGTCAGGCCTGAGCGAGCCGCGCCTGCCGATCGATCCGGCCCATGTACCAACCGAGATCGTCGTGCAGGACCATGCGTTCACCGGCAGACAGGGCTTTGTCTTGCAGGACTTTGTGCGGACCTACGCGTTTCGGTGGCTGCTGTCGGAACGCGTTCACGACATCGTCGCGCCGACGGTCGGGGATCGGGCGCAGTTTTTCCCGGTCGAGATTGTCAGCCGGAGCGGCAAGCATCGGGCGTCGTACGTGATCCCCTATTTCCTCAACACGTGTTGGGCGATTGCCAAGCTGGAGAGCGGCTATCGCCCGCGGGTCGTTCCCCTTCCTTCGCCGGGTCAGCCTGACAAGACGTCGTTGCGGTGGAGCGTTCCGCCCCAGGGCGCCGCGCGGCCCGAGCAATTCCTCACGTCGGTCGCGGTGGCGGGGCAGGAGGTGCTCGAAACCGTCGATGTGCCGCCGTATCTGCTGTTTTCCGAAAGAGTGGCTGCGCAAGTCGGAGTGGCCGAGGGGCCCGGCATGGTGGTGTCGCGGTACAGGGTTGTGGAGGCGCGACCCGAGCCGACGGTCGAGGACCTGGTGTGAGGGCCGCTTTCCCTGCGCCCGCATGGCCAGTGCGCCTTGTCGCGTCGGCAGACCCCTTGTGGCGCGACGAGGGACGGTTGGACGGGCGCCCCTGGCTTGAGGGGAGAATTCGCCGGGAAAGAAATGAACCGATCCTGGGGCTCGCGCGACAGATAAGTAAGGCGGCGGGGCGCGGGTCTGCACACTCCTCCTCGGCCGGGACGCCCGCGCCGCCTATACATTTCCTTCCCCTGCGGATAAGAGCGGCGAGCAGTCAACAAGATGCTTGGGAGGAACAGGCACATGTCGGACTTCGAGGATCCTGATCTTGACGATCTTGCCCGGAGGATGGATGGGGCGATGACGTCGCTTCGGCAGGAGTTCGCGTCGCTGCGGACCGGGCGCGCCTCGGCATCGATGCTCGATCCGGTGATGGTGGATGCCTACGGGGCCGCGATGCCAATCAACCAAGTGGGAACGGTCAATGTGCCAGAACCGCGGATGATCACGCTGAACATCTGGGACAAGGGGCTGGTTGGCAAAGCAGAGAAAGCGATTCGAGAAAGCGGGCTGGGGATCAACCCCGTGGTCGATGGAACGATCATCCGGCTGCCGATTCCCGAATTAAATGAAGAACGCCGCCGTGAATTGGCCAAGGTTGCCGCGCAGTACGCAGAAAGTGCCCGAGTCGCTGTGCGTAATGTGCGTCGCGACGGGATGGACCAGATCAAGAAGGCCAAGGCGGGGGGCATGGCCGAAGACGACCAGCGCATCTGGACCGATGAGATCCAGACGCTGACAGATGAGCACATTGCCGCCATCGACGCGGCTCTGGAGAGCAAACAGGCGGAGATCATGCAGGTCTGACGCCGCTGACCGACCGGAGGCCCCGATGGCCCGAGCATATTCTCCCCGACACGTCGCCATCGTGATGGACGGCAATGGCCGCTGGGCCACCCAGCAGGGCCGGCCCAGGCTGTTCGGGCACCAGGAGGGGGCGCGGCGCGTGTCCGAGGTGCTTAAGGCCTGCCCGGATCTGGGCGTCGACTACCTCACGATCTTTGCGTTCTCGACCGAGAATTGGAAGCGCACCCAGGCCGAGGTGGCTGGCCTGATGACGCTGTTCCGCCGCTACATCTCGAAGGAGGCGCGCCGGCTGATGGCGCACAATGTCCGTGTGCGGTTCATTGGCGACCGGGAGCGGCTGGAGCCGAAGCTGCAGCAGGTGATGGACGAGCTTGAAACGCTGACGGCGGCGAACACGCGGGTGAACCTGACGATCGCGCTCAACTATGGGGGGCGGGACGAGGTGACCCGCGCGACGCGGCGGCTGGCGCGTGAGGTGGCCGCAGGCCGGATCGACCCCGATGAGGTGGATGCCGAGCAGCTGGCGCGGTTTCTCGACACGCACACCCTGCCGGACCCCGACCTGGTGATCCGGACGTCGGGTGAGGCGCGGATCTCGAACTTCCTTCTCTGGCAATCGGCCTATGCCGAGTACGAGTTCGTCGATACGTTGTGGCCTGACTTCACCGCGGGCCAGTTCGAGCAGATTGTGGCGCGGTTCGGCACGCGGGAGCGCCGCTTCGGAGCGGTTCGTGCCTGACGGCGAAACCGCCTCTTCTTCACGATGGACAGATCTGCGCGCCCGGGCTGTGTCCGGGGCGGGGATGGTGCTTTTGGGCATCGTTGCGATCCGGCTGGGCGGCGTCTGGTTTCAAATGCTGGCCGTCTTCGTCACCGGCGTGATGATTTGGGAATTGGCGCGCATGATCCGGCCCGGCGAAAACGTGGGGGCGATGCTGCTGGCCGCGCTGACCGCGTCGGTTCTGTCGGGGCTGTTGGCCACGGACGCCGGGTGGCATCTGATGCTTCTGTTCGTGCCGGCGGCGCTCGGGGCGTTCGCGATGCCGCGGGAGCGGCTGACCTTCTTTCTCTTCGCGTTGGGGATCGTGACGGCCGGGTGGGGCCTGGTGTCGTTTCGCGACACCCACGGCGGCACATGGCTCTTCTGGCTGGTGATCGTCGTGGTGATGACCGATGTGCTGGGCTATTTCGCCGGCCGGTATTTTGGCGGGCCGAAATTCTGGCCGCGGCTCAGCCCTAAGAAGACCTGGGCGGGTACGGCGGCGGGCTGGGTGGGCGCGGGCCTGGTGGGTGCGCTATTTCTCACATTCACGGATGCCGGGCGGGACCTTATTTGGATCTCCATGGCTCTGTCGTTTGCCTCGCAGATGGGCGATGTCGCTGAGAGTGCGCTGAAGCGGCGCATGGGCGTGAAGGACTCCTCGTCATTGATCCCGGGTCATGGCGGCCTGTTCGATCGCTTCGACGGGCTGTTGGGCGCGGCTCTCTTCATGCTGTTTACAGCGCTTTTCGTCGATGTGCCGGAGGTGCGGATATGACCCCGCGGCGCGTGTCGATTTTTGGGGCGACCGGATCGGTTGGGCGTAACACGGTGGATCTGATCCGGCGGGAGCCGGAGCGCTTCGAGGTGGTGGCCTTGACCGGGGGGCGCAATGTCGGGCTGCTGGCCGAGCAAGCGATCCTGCTCGGTGCCGAGCATGTGGTGACCTGTTATCCTGAGTGTTTTCAGGAGCTTCGGGAGCGCCTTTCGGGCACGGGGCTGAGCGTGGCCGCGGGGCCAGATGCGGTGGTGGAGGCGGCGCGGCGGCCGGCCGACTGGGTGATGTCGGCGATTGTCGGGGCCGCGGGCCTGCCGCCCGGGCTGGCTGCGCTCGAAGAGGGCGCGACACTGGCGCTGGCCAACAAGGAGAGCCTGGTGACCGCCGGGCCGCTGCTGATGGGGACGGCGCGAGCCCATGGGGCACGCGTGCTTCCGGTCGACAGCGAGCATTCTGCGATTTTTCAGGGGCTTGTGGGCGAAAGTTTGAGCGATGTCGAGCGCATCGTGATCACCGCCTCGGGCGGCGCGTTCCGCGACTGGCCGCTCGAGCGGCTGCGCGATGCAACGCCCGAAGAGGCCTCGACCCACCCCAACTGGGACATGGGGCAGCGGATCACGGTTGACAGTGCATCGATGTTCAACAAGGCGCTGGAAGTCATAGAAACGCATGAGTTTTTTGGGGTTGCGCCGGAGCGGATCGAGGTGGTGGTCCACCCCGAGAGCCTGATCCATGCGCTGGTGGGGTTCGTCGACGGGGCGCTGATGGCCCATGTCGGCCCGCCGGATATGCGCCACGCTATCGGCTATGCCCTTAACTATCCGGACCGGCGGACGCTGCCTGTGGAGCGGCTCGACCTGTCGAAGATCGCGCAGCTGACCTTTCGGGCCCCGTGTGAGGCGCGCTGGCCGGCCTTGCGGCTGGCGCGGGATGTTATGGCGACGGGAGGGCTGGCCGGTGCCGCGTTCAACGCCGCCAAGGAGACGGCGCTTGATGTGTTCCTGGCGCGCGGCATCCGCTTTACGGATATGGGGCCGGTCGTTGAGAGCGTTTTGGAGCGAATGAATGCCGAGGGAGCGCTCGGTTGTGACACGCTCAGCCTTGATGAGGTCGCTGCGGCGGACCATTTGGCGAGGAAGCGCGCGGGCGAGGCCTGCGCCCGGTTGGCGACGACCGCCTAGGCCGCGAGAGAGGTAGCATGGACATTACGAGCCTGATCCCGGCCTTCGGCGGCCTTGTCTGGACGATCGCAGCTTTTGTCGTGGCGCTGTCGATCATCGTCGCCGTGCACGAATACGGCCACTACATCGTGGGCCGATGGTCGGGCATCAAGGCGGAAGTGTTTTCAATCGGGTTCGGCCCGGTGTTGATGTCGCGGGTCGACCGACACGGCACGCAGTGGCAGATCGCGGCATTACCCTTTGGGGGCTATGTCAAATTCCTTGGCGACGCGTCGGCGGCATCCGATAAGGCGGCCGACGACTACGACACGTTGAGCGACGACCAGAAACGCCACACGATGCATGGAGCGCCCCTTTGGGCGCGCGCCGCGACCGTGGCCGCCGGGCCAGTGTTCAACTTCATCCTGTCGATCCTGGTCTTTGCGGGCATCATGATGCTGCAGGGAACGGCGAAGGAGCCGGTGGAGGTTGGGGCGCTGAAACCCCTGCCGCCGGGCATCGAGCGGCTGGAAGTCGGCGATGTGATCCTTGAGGTCGGGGGCGAGGAGATCCCGGGGACGACGGAGCTCTTCGAGGTGCTCGAGGAGGTCGAGATCGGCGATGGCGTACCCTATGCCGTTGAGCGAGGCGGCGAGCGGATTGCCATCCAGGCGGAATATCCGTTTCCGCCGCTGATCGAGACGGTGCAGCCCCGGTCGGCCGCCATCGACGTTGGCCTGCGGCAGGGCGATGTGATCCTGTCGGTCGACGGGGCGCCGATCCGCGCGTTCCGCGAGCTTCAGGATCTGGTGACGGCGAGCGGCGGACGGCCCTTGCAAATAACGGTTTGGCGACCTGCAGCGCTCGATGAGGCGTCACCGGGGGGTGAAAAGCTTGAGTTTGTGCTGGCGCCGCGGTCGCGCGACTTGCCGTTGCCGGACGGCGGGTTTGAGAAGCGGTGGCTGATCGGGATGACGGGCGGGCTGTCGTTCGAGCCGGCGCGGGCGGCTCCGGGCGTGGGCGAGGCCCTGGGCGTCGGCTGGTCGCAGATGGTGTTTGTGATGGAGTCGAGCCTGTCGGGGCTTTGGCACATGATCACCGGCGCAATCTCGACCTGCAATCTGTCGGGCCCGATCGGGATCGCGGAAACCAGCGGTGCGGCGGCGAGCGCCGGCACTGACAGCTTCTTCTGGTTCATCGCGGTCCTTTCGACGGCAGTGGGCCTTTTGAACCTGTTCCCGATCCCTGTGCTCGATGGCGGGCACCTTGTGTTCCATGCGTGGGAGGCGGTGACAGGTCAGCCGCCATCGGACCGGGCCCTGCGCGTTTTGATGGGCGTTGGCCTGACATTGATGCTGTCTTTGATGGTATTCGCCCTGGGGAACGACATTTTCTGCAGATAGCGCAATTTTGCGCCTCACTTGCGCCATAAATTCAAGGCACACCGTGGCCCGCAACGGCAGTGGAGTGTCCTCCCATGCAGACCATGAGCCATGGCTATCGGTGCGTACGGCTGATCGTGCGGATGAACGTCGACGCGATTCTGTCGATCGTGGCAACCGGTGGCGGCCTCATGCTTGGTGCGTGGCTCGGCATGGAACTGCTTGAGTTGACCCTGCCGCACTGACCTCAACCCTACGCCGAACCCGCACTTGCTTCGGCCCGAAACGGGCCCGGAGGATGGCGCGAGTTTTTGACAAGTCCTGCATTCCCGGCTAGCAGGTTTCTAACAACAAGAGGCGGTCGGGGGCTAGATATGGTGATGGGGCATTGCGCCGTGGGGCGCGTGCGGTATGCGGGCGATGGTCTCGCGGCAACCCTTGCGACGGTTTTTCTGCTGGTGCTGGCCGTTGTGTTCACCCCGTCCTCGGTCGAGGCGCAGGCGTTTCGCTTCGACACTTTGGAAGTTCAGGGCAACGACCGCATCGACCCGGCCACCATTGCCGAGATCGCGGGCATCCCGCGGGGCCAGCCGGTGAGCGCCGGCGAAGTGAATGCCGGGCTGCAGAACCTTCAGAACAGTGGGCTCTTTGAGGCGGTCGAGGTCGATCCGCAGGGTAGCCGCCTGATCATCCGGGTCCAGGAACGGGCGGTGATCAACCGGATCGTGTTTGAGGGGAACCGGCGGCTGGGCGATGACGATCTGGCCAACGTCGTGCAGTCGCGAGAGCGGCGGGTCTATTCGCCAAGCCAGGCCGAGGCGGACGCAGCGGCAATTGCCGAAGGCTATCGCCAGGCCGGGCGGATCGCGGCCACGGTGACCCCGCGGATCATCCCGCGCAACAACAACCGCGTCGACCTGGTCTTCGAGGTGCAGGAGGGGCGCGTTTCGGAGATTGAGCGGGTGTCGTTTGTCGGCAACCGAGCCTATTCCGAGCGGCGGCTGCGCCGCGTGATCGAGACGAAGCAGGCGGGCTTTTTCCGGTCGTTCGTGGGGGCGGACACGCTTGTCGAGGATCGAATCAACTTCGATCGACAGCTGCTGATCGATTTCTATCAGTCGCGTGGGTATGTCGACGTGCAGGTTCTGAGCGCGACGCCCCAGATCGACCGGAACCGGCGAAATGTGGGGGTGACGTTCAACATCCGCGAGGGCCAGCAGTTCTCCGTTGGCGCGGTGTCGGTGTCGAGCAATGTGCCTGGCGTGAATGTCCCAACGTTCCGCGAGGCGGTCCGACTGCGGCCGGGCGTTGTGTATTCGCCGGCCCTTGTCGAGCGGGACATTGTGCGGCTGGAGCGGCTGGCCGTGCGGGAGGGTCTGAACTTCATCCGAGTCGAGCCGAGGATCACGCGGAACAGCCGGGCCCTGACGTTGGACATCGACTTCGCCGTTACCCGCGGCCCGCGAGTGTTCGTGGAGCGGATCGACATCGAAGGCAACACAACGACGCTCGACCGGGTCGTACGGCGACAGTTCGACGTGGTGGAGGGAGATCCCTTTAATCCCCGCGAGATTCGTTCAGCGGGCGAGCGGATCGAGGCCCTGGGCTTCTTCTCCGACACCGACGTGAACACACGGGAAGGCTCAAGCCCCGACCAGGTGGTCGTGGATGTGGATGTCTCGGAGCAGCCGACGGGCTCGCTCGGCTTTGGCGCCGCGTTCTCGACCAATAGCGGGTTGGGCCTGTCGCTGAACTTCTCGGAGCGCAATTTTCTTGGGCGCGGACAGTCGATCAGCTTCGACATTGCGGGTACGGAGGACACTACGAGCTTTGGCTTTGCTTTCTTCGAGCCTTCGCTCCTGGGCCGCGATCTTGGCTTCGGGATCGACGCGTTCTTTCGCGAGTCGATCAACGACAATGCGCGCTTCAGCACCCGCCGCGCGCGGCTCTCGCCCTCGCTGAGTTTCCCGCTCACAGAGGCGTCGCGGCTGACGCTGGACGTGTCGTTCGACTTCTCTGAGGTATTCGGCGTTGACGACGGCGACGATACGGAGGTGCCGCCGGACACCGGCTCGTCGAACATTCTTCGTGAGGAAGAAGAGCTGGGCGGGCTCTATTCGAACTCTATCGGGTATGTCTATTCCTACGACAGCAGGCGCATCGGGCTGGATCCGACGATCTCCTACAGTCTGCGGTTCAGCCAGGATTTCGGGGTGCGGAGCGACGATGCCACGTTCGTGCGCAGCGAGTTTCTTGCGCGGGCCCGGCGCTCGATCCTAAACGAGGAGGTTAACCTGCGCGCCGAGTTGGAGGGAGGCACAATTGCGTTCTCCGGCGGGGACAGCCGCGTGATCGAACGCTACTCGTCGACCAACCGGATCAGAGGGTTTGCGCCCAACGGGATCGGCCCGCGCGACGAAAACGTCGACAACGAAGACGCGTTGGGGGGCAACAGCTTTGTCGTGGCGCGGTTTGAGGCGGATTTCCCGCTCGGGCTGCCCGAAGAGTACGGGATCCTGGGCGGCGTGTTCTATGACATCGGCACGGTCTGGGATCTCGACAACGTCGATGGCGGCCCAGACGGCACGCAAGAGGTGGATGACGGGTTCAGCCTGCGGTCTGCGGCGGGTGTGTCAATCTTCTGGGAGACGGGTTTGGGGCCATTGCGGTTCAACTTCTCGCGGCCGATCCAGATTGAGGATTTCGACGAGGAGCAGAACTTCGAGTTCACCATCTCGACCCGGTTCTGATGCCGCGGCGTATCGCCTGTGTGGCGGGCGCTTTTGCCAGCGCGCTGGTGGCGGGGACAGGGCAGGCCCAGGTCGCGACCGGCACCGCTCCGGATCGGCCCGAGTTTCCCATTTATCGCCCCGACACGCCGGTTCTGACGCTGGACCAGGACCGGTTGTTCGCCGAGAGCGCATTCGGCCGGCGCGTGGAGCGTGAGCTTGAGGATGCCTCGGCTGAGTTGGCGGCCGAGAACCGGCGAATCGAAGGTGAGCTGACGTCTGAAGAACGGGCGCTGACGGAGCAGCGGGCAAGCCTTTCGCCCGAGGAATTTCGCCGGTTGGCGGATGCGTTCGACGAGAAGGTCGTTCGGCTGCGCCGGGAACAGGATGCCAAGGGCCGAGCGCTGCAGCGGCGTGACGAGGCGGAGCGGCAAGCCTTCCTTCAGGCGGCGCTGCCGGTGCTGGCCGAGTTGGTGTATGCCAGCGGGGCTGTCGCGATCCTGGATGAACGGGCGGTCTTGTTCTCGGCGCAGGCCATCGACGTCACGGACCGGGCCATCGAGCAAATCGATGCGGTGATCGGCGATGGCGCGGGGCCCTCCGATGGCACCGAGGACGCCGTTCGCCCCTGAGTGCAATTGGCGGCGAGCCTGGGTGCGCCCACGGCCCGGTTGCTTGCTTGCCCGTCCGCCGCTGACGGTGCTAGAGCAAGGCCGAGATCGGGCCTGGCGCCACCCGTGTGCCCGTGCCCCCAAAGCACGAAGAAGATGAGCCGATGACCCCTGACACCGCCCCTGAGTCTCCGTCTGCCCCTTCGGTGGATCCGGTCACCGAGGCTGATTTCGATCTGATCCAGAAGATCCTGCCGCACCGCTATCCGTTTCTCCTGATCGACCGGGTGCGGGACATCGTGGCCGATACCTCGGCGACGGGGATCAAGGCCGTGACGGCGAACGAGCCGCACTTCTCCGGGCACTTCCCGGGAAAGCCGATCATGCCGGGGGTGCTGATCATCGAGGCGATGGCGCAGACCTGCGGAGTTCTGATCGGGGCCTCGCGGGGGCTCGAAGAGACGCTCATGATCTACTTCACCACGGTCGATAAGGCGAAGTTTCGACGGATTGTCGTGCCGGGCGACGTGCTGGAATTGCACGTCACGATCAAGCGGGCCGGCACGCGCGTGGGCAAGTTCGAGGGCAAGGCCTATGTTGAGGGTGAGCTGGCCGCGGAAGCGGAGTTCACCGCGATGCTGCAGAGCGCAACCAGTGACGGCAAGGGGATGGGTGGCTGATGAGCGTGCATCCGGGCGCCGACATTCACCCCACGGCGGTGGTCGAGCCCGGGGCCGTGATCGGGTTAGACGCACGGGTTGGTCCATTCTCGGTGATTGGCCCCAAGGTTCGGCTTGGGGCAGGGGTTGAGATCAAGAGCCATTGCGTGATCATCGGCCTGACCGACATCGGGCCGGACACCGTGGTGTTTCCGTTCTGCGTGCTGGGGGAGATCCCACAGGACCTGAAATTCGCGGGCGAAGAGACCCGGCTGGAGATCGGGGCACGCAATCGCATTCGCGAGCACGTCACGATCAATACGGGCACGGCGGGCGGCGGCGGCGTGACGCGGGTGGGCGATGACGGGCTCTTTATGGCGGGTGTCCATGTGGCTCACGATTGCCAGGTCGGCGACCGGGTGATCCTTGTGAACAATGCCGGGCTCGCCGGACATGCGGTGATCGGGGATGACGTGATCGTGGGCGGGCTATCGGGCGTGCACCAATGGGTGCGTGTGGGCCGGGGGGCCATTGTCGGAGCCTGCACGATGGTTGCACACGACGTGATCCCCTATGGGCTGGTGCAAGGTCCGCGAGGGCGGCTTGATGGGCTGAACCTGGTGGGTCTCAAGCGCAAGGGGCTGGCGCGCGAGGATATCGCGGCGCTGCGTGCGGCTTTTGAGGAGCTGTCCCATGGCGAGGGCAGTTTTCAGGAGAGGGCACGGCGGCTCGGCGCGGACGGGCCATCGGCCCAGGTGCAGCAGATCGTCGACTTCATCACCGGTGCAAGCGACCGTCACTTCCTGACGCCTGAGTGAGGGGCGACGCATGAGCCTTGCGCTGATCGCGGGACAGGGTGCCTTGCCGGCGCGGCTGATTGCGGCCTGCGGTGCAGCGGGGCGGCCGGTCACCGTGTGCGGCGTGCGCGGGTATGACGGCGACTTGCCGGTGAACGACAAGCCGTTTCGGCTGGAGACGATTGGCACGCTGATCGCCGACCTGAAGACGGAGGGCGTGCGCGAGGTGTGCTTTTGCGGGGCGGTGCAGCGGCCCGAGATCGACCCGGCCGCCGTTGACGCGGCGACCCGGCCGATCCTGGAGCGGCTCGCGGGTGCCCTGACGGCGGCGGGAGACGATGCCGCCCTGCGCATCCTGCTGAGCGTGTTCGAGGAGGCGGGATTTCTGGTTCAGGGCGCCCACGAGATTGCCCCGGACCTGCTGCCCCGGGAGGGCGTGCCTAGCCGCCGCAAGCCCAGCGACGCGCATGGGGCCGATGCCGGGCGCGGGGTGCAGGTGGTTGCGGCGATGGCTGCGGCGGACTTGGGCCAGGCTTGCGTGATCCGTGCGCGCCAGGTGATTGCGTTGGAGGCGCTTCCCGGCACGGATTGGATGCTGCGCAGCCTCGTCGACGTGCCAACGGGCCTGACGGGGCCGTTTGCGAGCGGCGGTATTCTCTACAAGGCGCCGAAGCCCGGACAGGACCGGCGTGTCGACCTACCGGCGATCGGACCGGAGACGATCAAGGCGGCCAGCGCGGTTGGGCTGGAGGGCGTGGTGATCGAGGCCGACGGGGTGATGGTGCTCGATCTTCCGGCCACGATTGCGGCGGCCGACGCCGAAGGCCTGTTTCTTTGGGTGCGCCGGGCCGCGCCGCGCGAGGAGTAGGACGTGCGGGTTTTTCTGATCGCGGGCGAACCGTCGGGGGATGCCTTGGGCGGGGCCTTGTTGGCGGGCCTCAAGGCACTGGTGCCGGGGGCGATCTTTCTTGGTGTGGGCGGCCCCAAGATGCAGGACGAGGGCCTGGCGAGCCTCTTTCCGATGGAGGAGCTCTCGGTCATGGGGCTTCTTGAGGTGCTGCCGAAGTACTTCGAGCTGAAGCGTCGGATCGACGAGACAGCACAGGCCGCGATGGCGGCGGCCCCCGATGTGATCGTGACGATCGACAGCCCCGACTTCTGCTTGAGGGTGGTGAAACGCGTACGGGCGGCGCGGCCGGGGCAACGGGTTGTGCACTATGTGGCCCCGTCGGTTTGGGCGTGGCGGCCGAAGCGGGCCCAGAAGATGGCGCCTCTCGTCGATCAGGTTCTGGCGCTGTTGCCGTTTGAGCCGCCCTACATGGAGGCCGCCGGGATGCGCTGCGACTTCGTGGGCCATCCGGTGGCGGCAGAGCCGGTGCCCACAACCGATGAGGTGGACGCGTTCCGGGCGGCGCAGGGGCTTCACGGCGCCAGAGTGCTGGCGGTGCTGCCGGGTTCGCGTAAGGGCGAGGTGGCGCGGCTGGCGCCAAGGTTCGGCGCGGCGCTGGCACGCATCGTCGACGCGCGGCCCGGCATCAGAGTGATCGTGCCCACCGTGCCGCATCTGGAGGAGATGGTTCGGGAGATCACAGCGGGCTGGCCCGGCGCGCCCTGCATCATCACGTCGGCGGGGGCGGAGAAGCGGGCGGCCTTCGCGGCGGCCGATGCGGCGCTTGCGGCGTCCGGCACGGTAAGCCTTGAGCTTGCCGCGGTCGGCACGCCAATGGTGATCGCCTATGATGTGAACCGGCTGACGCGGATGATTGCGTCGCGGATGCTGCTTATCGACACGTTCACGCTGGTCAATCTTGTGTCCGAGACCCGGGCCGTGCCGGAGTTTATCGGAGCGCGCTGCGTGCCCGAGCTCATCGCGCCCGGCGTTCTCGACGTGCTCGACGAGCCCGACGCACAGGCGGACGCAATGGCGACGACCATGGAGCGGCTGGGTCGGGGCGCGGATGCGCCCGGGACGCGCGCGGCCCACGCCGTGCTGGACGGTGCCGGCATTCGCGTGCCCCGCGGCTGACGTCAGCTCGGCCGTATGATCCCGGTTATGCGCGTGTGATCCAGCCGCCGCCGAGGACGCGCGAACCGTCGGCTTCGTAGAAGACGCATGCCTGCCCCGGGCTCACCCCTTCCTCGGCCACAACAAGCTCCACGTCGCCCGTGGTCGGACCGGTCGGGCGCAGGACCGCGTCGCGCGGCGGACGGGTTGAGCGGACCTTGGCCATAAGCGGCCACTCGGCGCGCGAGGTCAGAGGCGCGTCGCCGAGCCAGTTGATCTCCTTGACAGGCACGGTGCGCGTCGCAAGCGCCTCCTTCGGTCCGACGATGACACGCCGGGCGTCGGGGTCGAGCCGGACGACATAGAGCGGCTCGGCGAGCCCGCCGATCCCCAGACCGCGCCGCTGGCCGATCGTGTAGTGGATGACGCCGTTGTGGGTGCCGAGAATGCGGCCGTCGAGATGCGCGATCTCGCCTGGTTCGCCGGCCCCTGGGCGCAGCTTTTCGATGACGCGCGCGTAGTTACCGTCGGGGACGAAGCAGATGTCCTGGCTGTCGGGCTTGTCGGCGACGGAAAGGCCATGGCGCTGCGCCAGAGCCCGGGTCTCCGCCTTCGACGTCAGGTGGCCGAGCGGGAAACGCAGATACGCGAGTTGCTCTGCCGTGGTGGAGAACAGGAAATAGCTTTGGTCGCGGGCCGGGTCGCCGGCCATGTGAAGCTCCGGACCCGCAAGGCCCAGTTTGCGCTGAATATAGTGCCCGGTGGCCATGCAGTCGGCCTCGAGATCGCGCGCGGTCTCGAGCAGGTCGCGGAACTTGACCCGCTCGTTGCACCGGATGCAGGGCACGGGCGTGGCGCCGGCGAGATAGCTGTCGGCAAACTCGTCGATCACCGCCTCGCGGAACTGGTTCTCGTAGTCGAGGACATAGTGGGGGAAGCCCATCCGTTCGGCCACGCGGCGCGCATCGTGGATATCGCGGCCGGCGCAACAAGCGCCCTTCTTGGCGAGCGCGGCGCCGTGATCGTAGAGCTGAAGCGTGACCCCGACCACGTCATAGCCCTCCGCCGCAAGTTCGGCGGCGACAACGGAGCTGTCGACACCCCCCGACATCGCGACCACCACGCGGGTCTCGACGGGCGGCTTTGGAAAGCCAAGGGAATTGAGCGCTGTATCTCGGTCGAGCGCCATCGGAGCACCATGCATACGTGAACGGAAGATCTCCAAATATGGGAAAATTGGGGGAAACAGCAAGATGGCGCTTCATCCATCTTTAAGTGCAACCGGCGAAACCTCTTTTCCGCGAGATGGGAGAGCGTGAGATGTTCATTCGCAAGATCGACGGCCCACGCGCCGTGAAATTGCCGGACGGATCGATCATGACCCGCGCGGATCTTCCGCCGCCGGAGACCCGGCGCTGGGTTGCCAGCCGTAAGGCGGCTGTGGTGCGGGCCGTACGGTATGCCCTCATAACGCTTGAGGAGGCCAAGGAGCGCTATGGCCTCTCGACCGAGGAATTCGAAAGCTGGGCTACCGCTGTAGCCGAGCATGGCGAGCAGGCGCTCAAGGCAACGGCGTTGCAGAAATACCGCCAGCCTAACAAATAAGCGCGGCACACTGCCGCAAAGCGGGCAGGGCTGTGGACTTTTGAACCTTTCAGGCGCAACCTCCAGTTGAATTAATGCTCGGCCAGTATACAGTAACGGGCGGTTAACCATTTGCCGCCATGGTGACCTGCGAGCAACAGCCAATGGAGAGACCTGAAGATGCGCGTCCTGCTCGTGGAAGATGATCCGGCGACGGCCAAGAGCATCGAGATGATGCTCACTCACGCGAATCTGAATGTCTACACCACGGATCTGGGTGAGGAAGGCATCGATCTCGCCAAGCTCTATGACTACGACCTGATCCTGCTAGATCTAGGCTTGCCCGACATGACGGGGCATGAGGTGTTGCGCCAGTTGCGGCTCGCGCGGGTTGACACGCCGATCCTGATCCTGTCGGGCGCAGATGATACGGACAACAAGATCAAGGGCTTCGGCTTCGGGGCCGATGATTACCTGACTAAGCCCTTCCACCGCGAAGAGCTGGTGGCCCGGATCCACGCGATCATCCGCCGGTCTAAAGGTCATGCGCAGTCGGTGATCCGGACCGGTAAGGTAACGGTCAATCTTGACGCCAAGACCGTCGAGGTCGACAGCCGGCCCGTTCACCTGACGGGCAAGGAATATCAGATGCTTGAGCTTCTGTCGCTCCGCAAGGGGACGACGCTCACCAAGGAGATGTTCCTCAACCACCTTTACGGCGGGATGGACGAGCCTGAGCTGAAGATCATCGACGTGTTCATCTGCAAGCTGCGCAAGAAGCTTTCCACGGCGACGGGTGGCGAGAACTATATCGAAACGGTGTGGGGCCGTGGCTATGTTCTGCGCGACCCCCAGCCGGATGTCGACGCAACCGGCCAGATGGCGATGGGCGCCTGAGCCCAGGGCTTTGCGGTAGGGGGCTATGCGGCGGGGGGCTTTGCGGCGGGTCTTGCAGTGCCGATCCGGTCGCCCTCTGCAGGGTGGTGACCGAGATGCCCCGATGCCTCACACCAGTCGGACCTAGATCTGCGCGCGGCTGACGTGGTTACTGTGAGGTATCCACGGAGGTGTGCGTTGCGCCCCGCGCCTCGCCTTGCGGGCTTGGGCCGCAGGAAAAGGGAGTGAGCCACAAATTGGGCCACAAATGGCGTGCTTGGGCCGACTGGCTAACAGCGGACGCATCACCGAACCGATAGCAGGTCGTCGACCCCCACCGCTTGATCTTGCGGACGGCCGGTCGGGAGGCCCTGCGCCTCTGGGATGCCGGCGACCTTGGGGCGTCGTTGGCTCCGGGACTTCAGTGGATCTGGGATGTCCGTGGCCCCGGGGCGCCAGTGGCTCTGGGACGTCGGTGGCTCTGAGACGTCGGTGGTTCCGGGACGTCAGTGACGCTGGGGCGTCAGCGGCTTTGGGGCCTCCGTGGCTCTGAGAGGTCGGTGGTGCCTAAACGCCAGTAGTTTCGGAACACGGCGGATCTGGGGCGCCTGGGACCGAGAGACGCCAGCGACTCTGTGGCGCCAGGGACCACCGGCTCAGGCGCTCTTTGGTTGAGGACAAGCGACGGTGACGCGGGCGTCGTTTGGTCCGGGCGGTCTGATCGACAGGCGTGCTGGGCCGGATCGAGGGACGTCCTCAGCCCTATGTCGGAGCGCACGGTCTTCCGGTGTGCGGAGCGATCGGATACGCCCGTTCCATGGCGGTTGACAAGATCGATGTGTGCGGGGGAGAGGCAATCGCGACCTGCGAGGCCGTTGCGCTTCAGAACGTGGGCGTGGCGCGTGGCGGGCGACGGATCCTCGAGGGCATCGACGTCCACGTGCCGTCCGGCTCGGCGCTGATCCTGCGTGGCGCGAATGGCACGGGCAAGACGACGCTCCTGCGCGCGATGGCCGGGCTTCAACCTTGCGCGGCCGGAAGGATTACGCCGGAACCAGACGCTATGGCCTATGCCAGCCATGCAGACGGCCTGAAGGGGACCCTGAGTGCGGCTCACAATCTGCGCTTTTGGGCTCGGCTTCACAACTCTAACGACATCGAACCTGCGCTCTCGGCCTTCGATCTTGTGCCGCTTCGCAACCGGCTGGCGGCCGCCCTCTCGGCAGGACAGCGGCGGCGGCTTGGCCTGGCTCGGATGATGGTCACCGGGCGGCCGGTTTGGCTCTTTGACGAGCCGACCGTATCGCTCGACACAGCGGCGACGGCGCGCTTTGCGGCCGTCGTCGAAGCCCATCTCGGCCGGGGCGGCATAGCCGTGATCGCCACCCACATCCCGCTTGGCCTGTCGTCGGTCCGCGAGCTCGATCTTGGCGCGTTTCGGGTACGGCCCGAAACCTCGGTCGGGCAACCGGGCACGTCTGACGACGATGGCTTCGGAGGCGATGCGGCCGAGGCTTTTCAGTGAGGTCGCTTCTGGCGCGAGACCTGGCGCTTGCCGTCCGGGCGGGCGGCGGCTTTGGCCTCGCCTTGGCGTTCTTCCTGATCGTCGTGACGCTCACCCCTTTTGCGGTGGGGCCCAGCACCGAGCTGCTGTCGGCGATCGCGCCGGGTGTACTGTGGCTTGGGGCGCTCCTGGCTTGTCTGTTGTCGCTCGACCGGATCTTTGCCCTCGACTGGGAGGACGGGAGCTTGGAGCTGCTCGCAACGGCGCCCGTGCCGCTTGAGGGCGTGGCGGTGGCCAAGGCGGCGGCGCATTGGCTTACGACCGGCTTGCCGCTGACGTTGGCGGCGCCTGTGTTGGGCGTCGCGCTCAACCTCGCGCCTGCGGGGCTTCTATGGATGACCCTGTCGCTTTTGGTCGGTGCGCCGGCACTCTCGACCATCGGCTGCTTTGGCGCGGCGCTCACCGTGGGCGTCAAGCGCGGCGGCCTTCTGATGTCGTTGATCGTGCTGCCGCTCTATGTGCCCACGCTGATCTTCGGGGCCGAGGTCGCCCGGCGCGGGGCCGAGGGAATGGCCGTTGGCACGCCGCTTGCGCTGTTGGCCGCGATCACTCTGGGCACCGTTGCGATCCTGCCCTTTGCGGCGGCGGCGGCGCTCCGCGTCAATCTGCGCTGAGGGATCGCGCTGGCGTGAGGGAGGAGCCATTGCCGAGGCGCATGGGCCCACATAGTCTCACCGCCATGGCTTCGCTCTGGGAATATGCCAATCCGCGCCGCTTCATGGCCGTCTCTGGACGGGCCCTGCCGGCATTCTGGGCGCTTGCCATCGCCGGACTGGGGATCGGGCTGGCGTGGGGCTTCTTCTTCACGCCTGACGATTACCGCCAGGGCGCGATGGTGAAGGTGTTCTACGTCCATGTCCCGTCGGCGATGATGGCGATCAATGTGTGGCTGATGATGCTTGTGGCCTCGCTGATCTGGCTGATCCGGCGCCACCACGTGTCGGCGCTGGCCGCAAAGGCCGCGGCGCCGGTCGGCGCGACCTTCACGGTGATCGCGCTTGCGTCGGGGGCGATCTGGGGGCAGCCGATGTGGGGCACCTGGTGGGAGTGGGACCCGCGGCTGACATCGTTTCTGGTGCTCTTCCTGTTCTACCTTGGCTACAACGCGCTCTGGGCTGCGATTGAAGATCCGGACACGGCAGCGGATCTGACCTCGATCCTGTGCATCGTAGGCTCGGTCTTTGCGGTGTTGTCGCGCTATGCGATCAATTTCTGGAACCAGGGCCTGCACCAGGGCGCCTCGTTGTCGCTCGATGCTGAGGAGAATGTGGCGGATGTGTTCTGGTACCCCGCTCTGGTGTGCATCTTCGGCTTCGTGTGCCTGTTCGTGGCGCTGGTCCTTGTGCGAACGCGGACGGAGATCCGGCTGCGCCGGATGCGCGCGCTGAGCCAGCGGGCGGGGGCCGCCGGATGAGCGTCGAGTTGGGAAAGTATGCGGGCTATATCCTCTCGGCGTACGGCGTGACGTTCGTTGCGCTGGGCGCGATCACACTGGCCTCGGTGCTGCGCGCGCGCCGTGTCCGCTCTGAGCTGGCAGACATGGAGGCTGAGCGCGCCGAGGCGGAGGCCACTGTAGCGCCGCAAGAGGAGGTTCGTGCCCATGGCTAGGCTGTCACCGCTCGTGCTGGCGCCGCCCCTTGTGTTTGCCGGGCTTGCCGCTTTGTTTTTTGTCGGCATGCAGCGGGACGATCCCGACGCGTTGCCGTCGGCCCGGGTGGGGCAGGAGGCGCCCACTCTGACCACCGAGCCGCTCGGCGGCAAACCCGTGATGACGGCGGAGGATCTGCGGAGCGGCGACGCCGTTCTGGTGAATTTCTGGGCGAGCTGGTGCGGACCCTGTCGGGCTGAGCATCCGCTCCTGGAAGAGATGGCGCAGGACGGGGTGACCATACACGGCGTCAACTACAAGGACACGCCGGCAAACGCGCTGGGGTTCCTCGACGAGTTGGGCGATCCCTATGCCGCGATCGGGGCCGATCCGTCTGGGCGGACGGGCCTTGATTGGGGCCTCTACGGCGTGCCGGAAACCTTTGTGCTGGACGGCGACGGCCGCGTTCTTCTGCGCCATGCCGGGCCGCTGACGCGGGATCTCGTGGAGACCAAGATCGCGCCCGCGCTGGCCGAGGCAGGAGCTGCCAGAACCAACTGACCTTTTGGCCCGTTGGGCGGGGTGTGGCCCGGGCTCGCGGCGCTTACCCAGCGTTCACCCATTTGTGACCGGACCTGCCGTGCCGATGCCCTGCGGCGCTTGGGCGTTAACGCTCTGGTAAGGAGTTCCGGTTAACCAATTTCTGCGGCGCGATGCGGTGTGACCCCGGGGAAGTGGTAGATCGCCGCGCCCTTGCGGGAGCGGGCATGACGACATTTCCCATTGTCCTGGACGACGGCACCGGCGTGAGATGGACGCTGGCTGCCGATGGGCGTGTGGACCATGGGGGCGCGCCGTCGGGCACGCGCGCCTTCGATGCCGCGTTCGACCTGACCTATATGCCGAGCGTGGCCAGCGCTTCGGCGGACGAGGACGGTCGGGAATGGACCCTGACGGGGCCGTCGTCGAGCTATGTCGAGACTGTCACCTATACGCGCTCGATCTTTGTGCCCGACGATGCAGGGTTCATTCGCTACTACGACACCGCAACGAACACCGGCAACGAGGCGACCACGGCGACCCTGTCGCTCTATTTCGATCTTGGCGGGAGTTTCGGACAGTCCATCGTGTGGTCGTCGTCGGGCGACACGACGTTCACTGCGGATGACACCGCGCTGGTTCTGGAAGATGGCGCGTTTGCAGCGCGCCCCGCAGTGGCCCTGGCCATTGGCGACGGGACGGCGGGTGTGGCCGTGCCGGACTATGCCGCGCAGAGTGCCGACAAGGTGTTGCTGCAGTGGACGGTGGAGCTGGATCCGGGTGAGAGCGCGTCGATCCTGACCTTCGGCGCGGTGGCAGAAGATGCCGATGCGCTGATGACTCAGGCTGCCGGTCTGGGTGGGCCCCTGACCGAGGAGATGGTGCGCGGGCTGAGCGACACCGAGCAGGCTCGGATCCTGAACTACGATGCGGGCCTTGTTGTGGTCGACGTGCAAGGCACCGCGGCCGACGACCTGATGGACGGGACGTTTGCCCGCGAGCGCTTCACCGCGTTCGATGGGGCGGACACGGTGCGGGGCGCGGGCGGCGATGACGATGCCGACGGAGGCGCGGGTGACGACGTGCTCGATGGCGGCACGGGCCAGGACACGCTGCGCGGCGGTCTGGGCGACGACATGCTCGACGGCGGCGACGGCGGCGACGATCTTTGGGGCGGCGACGGGTTTGACTTTGTCAGCTATGCCGCCTCGGACGCAGGCGTGACCGTCGATCTGGCGACGGGCGGGTGCAGCGGCGGGAACGCCGATGGCGATATGCTGGCGGAGATTGAGGGCGTGATCGGCTCGGACTATGCCGATGCTTTGACGGGATGTGATGCCGACAATGCGTTTCGGCCCGGGCGGGGCAACGACACGATTGATGGTGGCCTGGGCTGGGACCGGTTGGATCTGGCCGCTATGGGGCAGGGTGTGCGGGTGGCGCTCAGCAACAACGCTGTGCGGGCGGGCAGCGACGGGACGAAGCGGGCCTTTGGCATCGAGGCCGTGACGGGGACGGCTTGGGCCGACACGCTGCGGGGGAGCGCAGCCGATGAGGCGCTGGAGGGTGGCGAAGGGGCGGATGTGCTCGCCAGTCTCGGCGGCGCCGACACGTTGCGCGGCGGAGCAGGGTCGGACACGTTGCGCGGCGCGGCCGGGGACGAGCGGCTGGAGGGCGGTGGGGACGCCGATCGGATCCTGGCGGGCGCCGGATCGGACGACCTGTTCGGTGGCGCCGGGGCCGACAGTCTGTTTGGCGACGCGGGCGATGATGTCGTTTTGTCCGGCGTAGGCGACGATTATGCCGACGGCGGCGATGGGGCCGACCTGATCGACGGCGAGGGCGGTGCGGACACACTGGTGGGCGACCTGGGCGCCGACACGCTGCGTGGCGGGGCCGGAGCCGATCTGTTGGCCGGGAACGATGGCGACGACGTGCTGGAGGGCGGAAGCGAGGGCGACACGCTTCAGGGCGGTGCGGGGGCCGATACGCTGTCGGGCGGAACGGGGGACGATCGGCTGACGGGCTGGTCGGGCGCCGATCTGCTCTTGGGAGAGGACGGCGCCGACACGCTGCGCGGCGGCGGTTCCGGCGATACGCTCGATGGTGGCGCGGGCAACGATGTGCTTCTGGGCCATCTCGGGGACGATCAGATTTTGGGAGGGGCGGGGGACGACACGCTGCGCGGCTGGAAGGGTGACGACACGCTGCTGGGTGGCGACGGCAACGACCAGCTGGAAGGCGGCCCAGGCGCCGACGATCTGGATGGCGGCGGCGGCCGGGACTCGTTGAGCGGTTGGGAAGGGAACGACACGCTGCGGGGGTCCGGCGGGCAGGACACGCTGCGCGGCGGGACGGGAGACGACTTGCTCCTCGCCAGCGGGAACGATGACCTGCTCTCAGGCGGCGCCGGGGCCGATACACTGAGCGGCCAGGACGGGGAAGACACGCTCGACGGCGATGGGGGCGCCGACGTTCTGACGGGGGGGCCGGACCGCGACACATTCCGGTTCCTGCCCGGTCCGGACGAGGACCGCGTGACAGACTTTTTGCCGGGAGAAGACGTGATCGATCTGTCCGCAGTGGCGGGCGCCAGCTTTGCCGTCATTCAGGCTGGCCTGGAGGATAGCGCCGAGGGGGTTTGGCTCGCGATCGCCGATCTGAGGGTTTTGCTCGAAGGCGTGACGGCCGGCGCGCTGTCGGCGCAGGACTTTGTGTTCTAGCGCGGCAGTACGGTCTTAGGCTTCGCGGCCAAGGGCGCACAGGCGGGCGTGCAGGGCAGTCGCGCGCCGGTCCCCAGACTCAAGAGCGAAGACATAGGCGTGCGTCAGGAGGAAGCCGGCCTCGGCTTCGGTGTCCACCTCATCGGCCGCGTGTGCATAGAGCGTGACGAGCGCTTCCCTGTCGCCCCGGGAATGGGCCTCGAGGAGAGCGCAGTGGAGCGCCTCGCGGGTCATCGCCCGCACCCGCCGGACCCGGCGCTATTCTGCGGCCCGCACATCGGCGGCACCCGTGCGCCGGTCGAGCACGCGTTTTGCAGCCCAGGCATGGAAGCAATGCGTCGGCCCGTCCATCGCAGGGGAAAAGCGCCCGCCGTCGAAGAGGGGCCCGGCTCGGCCCCGCTGCATGCCCTCGACCACGAAAATGTCCTCCTCGAAGACTGCGTGCCAAAGCTTGGCATTGGCCTGCCGCGCCGCCAGATCCGTGTCGGGGCGGGCGTAGTAGAGATGCACCTGCTCCTCTGTCTCGCCGGTGCTGCGCGGCAGGAGGAGGATGGCGAAGGCATGGTCCCGGTGGACGCCCAAGAGGACGTTGGGGAAGGCCGCAATATACTCGGCGCCGGTGTTCCATTTCTCGGACAGTCCCGGAAAGTCGGGGAAGGCGGGCACATCGTCGACGGTCATCTGTCGATAGACGACCGTGCCCTGGCCGGCGAAGGCGTGCGGCTCTTCGATGTTGTAGTGATCCTCGAGGCGGGAATAGCTGTTCAGGCCCGGATGGACCCAGGGCAGGTGATAGCTCTCGCAGTAGTTCTCGACGGCAAGCTTCCAGTTGCACGCGGGCATCAGGACGAAGCGGGACTCCGGGCCGCCATGGTGCAGCGCCGCGCCCTCGAACTCGGCCCAGCGGGAGATGAGGGGGGCCATTGCCTCGTCGAAGGGTCGGGCGGTGCCGGAGAGGTTCACCCAGATGACATCGCGCCAGGTGTGAGAGCGGATTTCTGACAGGCCGAGCGTTGCGCGGTCGATCCCGGGATGCACGTTCTGGCCCGGCCCGCCGACGTGGGGGGTGGAGACCAGCCGGCCATCGGTGCCGTAGCACCAGGAGTGATAGGGGCAGCGGATGGCGCCCTCGATCCGGCGGGGTTCGGAGACCAGGATCATGCCGCGGTGACGGCAGACATTCTGAAAGACGCGGACCCGCCCTTCGCGATCGCGCAGCACAAGGAGGGGAACACCAGCGAAGTCGATTGGCACCGCATCGCCCGGCTCGGGGACGTCAGAGGCCACGGCACAACCTGCCCATGTGTCGGCGATGAGCGCTGCGGTTTCTTCGGCCGCCACGGTCTCGTTAGTGTAGTGCGCGTTGGGAAGCCCGCGTGCATGGGCGAGCGGAGCCAGAACGGCATGGAGCGCATCGGAGGGGGTGTGGGGCATCGGACTCATCCCTGTCCTGCGGCCGGAACGGGCCGCGCTGTTGGTTGGACGAGGGTAGGGCCGGTGGCCGTTTGGCACTTGTTTGCCGGCGACACGGATTCTCCGGCGGCGACATGCCGGGCCCCCGGACGCGCCCGATTTGGGAGCGCGTTTGCCGGTCTTGGGGCTCGACGGTGGCGGGCGATGGCCGGTGCGCGGCGGTGGGCTGAGGGATGCCGAGGCATATCGGCGCGCTCGGCAGGGTAGCGCGGGTTTCGAGCGATAAACCGGAGGGCGATGGCATGCCGGGCGACGGATGCACAGCTTTGCGACACGGCGTCGCGGACATGCGGCGCCGCAACCCAAGAGGAGACACCGATATGACCCGCATGATGACCGCGCTTGCCGCTCTCGCCCTCGCCGGGCCCGCTTTCGCGGCGGTGGAGGATTTGAATGGCGACGGGATGTTCTCGTTCGAGGAGGTGCTGGCCACCTACCCGACGATCACCCAGGAGACCTTCGTCGCCCTCGACGCCGATGGCGACGGGATGCTGACCGGTGAAGAAGTCGCCGCGGCGGAGGCGGATGGCCTGCTGCCCGGAGATGGGTGACATTCTAGGGGTGACCCGTGATGGGTGACCTCTGCGTGGAGGGGGCTGCGGCCCCCTCCGCCTTTAGCGCTGCCGCGCTGGCAGGCCGAACCACGCGGCAGCCGCCGCCGCAAAGGCCGTGAGCGCGCAGATCAGGGCAATGCTGGCAAACGCCGCGGACATCGCGGCGGCGTGCTCGGGCAGGGCGCTTTGGGTGCCGAAGCTCTCCGGCCCGTCGGCGGCGAAGTAGGCCGCGGCCGCGACAGGGCCGAGGGCCGCGACCGCGATGAGCCCGGATATGCGGGAGACCGCATTGTTGACCCCTGAGGCGGCCCCTGTCTGCGTTGCCGGTACGGCGGCCATGACCGCGGTGGAGAGCGGCGTGACGACAAGGCACATGCCCGCACCCATGACAATTGCGCCCGGCAGAATGCCCAACCAGAACGCCTCGGCCGGAGCGGCAGCGGCCATCAGCATAAGGGCGACGCCAACGAGCAGCGATCCTCCCGCGATCAGAGGACGGGCGCCTATTGTGTCGGCCAACTGGCCCACGCGAGACGAGAAGAGGCCAACAAAGATCGTAAGCGGCAGGAAGACGACGGAGGCGGCGATGGGGGCCAAGCCCCAGCCGGCGATCAGCGTCATCGGCAGGAAGAACGCAACCCCGGAGAGCGCGGCATAGAGCGCGAGCGTGGCCAGGTTTGCCGCCGAGAAATCCGCGCGCGCAAAGAGGGATAGCGGCAGCATCGGTGCAGGGCTGCGCCACTCGATCACGACGAAGAGGA
The DNA here is from genome assembly GCA_039822045.1 of Pseudomonadota bacterium. GTDB lineage: Bacteria > Pseudomonadota > Alphaproteobacteria > Rhodobacterales > Rhodobacteraceae > HLUCCA09. Next base: position 233,979 of record JBCBMY010000001.1, read on the forward strand.
CGAACACGGCAACGCTGGCGATGAGGCTTGGCCAGGGGCTTGCCGTTGCGGCGTGCCCGTCTCCGGGTTGAGCCAGAGAGAGGCCGTAGGCAAAGAGGCCGAGGGCAAGGGTGGCCGCGGCGGCGCCGGCGATGTCGAGCGGCGCCTTGGCGTCTTCGACATGGTCGGCTTCGACGTTGCGGGCCAAAAGCCAGATCGCGACCGCCCCGAGGGGCAAGTTCACCGCGAAGAGCCACCGCCAGACCTCGGGGCCGCCCGCCGTGAGGAGCGCGCCGCCCAGGAGCGGACCGCCGGCAGTGGTAATGGCCGATGCCGCGGCCCAGATGCCGATGGCGCGTCCGCGTTCCTCTTCAGGGTAGGTGCGGGCGATCAGGGCGAGCGAGCCCGGGATCATGAAGGCTGCGCCGACGCCTTGGGCTGCCCGGGCCGCGATCAGCGTGCCAGGCGTGGGCGCGGCCGCGCAGGCCAGCGATGCGGCCATGAAGACGGCAATGCCCCAGCCGAAGGTGCGCGCCGTGCCGAACCGGTCAGCCAGGCTGCCGCCGGCGAGAATGAGCGCCGACAGGGTGAGAAGGTAGGCGTTGTGAAACCACTGGGTCGCCGAGAGTGTCGCCCCGAGGCTCTCTCGCATCGCCGGCAGGGCAATGGAGACCACTGTGCCGTCGATGAAGCCGAGAGCGGAGGCGAGGATGGCGGCGACCAGAAGGTAGCGCCGCCGCGCGGCGGGGCAGAGGCCCGGAACCGAGGGCGGCAGCGCCGCGAGTGGCTCTGCCCTGTCCGGTTGCCTTAGTGACATGTGCGCACGCGCGGCCTGCGACGGTCGCGTGCGTTAGCCTTCGTTGGCCTGCTTCGGTGCAGGTGCAGGTGCCGGCGCGGGGGCGGCGGATGCAGCCTGGCCTGGCACGCGGCGGGGAGCGGCGCCGGCATTGAGCGGATCGTCCTGACGCTGAACCGAGCCCTCGAAATGGGCGCCCGATTCAATGGCGATGGTCTTGTGAATGATGTCGCCTTCGACGCGGGCCGTCGATGTCAGCCGAACCTTCAGGCCGCGGACCCGGCCGACAATGCGCCCGTTGACCACGACGTCGTCGGCCGTGCATTCCCCACGGATCGTGGCGCCTTCGCCGACGGTGAGAAGATGGGCGCGGATGTCGCCTTCGACGGTGCCCTCAACTTGGATGTCGCCTGTAGTCTTCATGTTGCCGGTGACCGTAAGATCGGAGGACAGGACGGAGGCGGGCGGCTTGGCTTTCGGCGCAGTCGGGCGCGCATCGGTGGTCGGGGTCGGCGTCGGATCGGGCATGCGAGGCGTGTCGCCGTCCTTTGCCGGACCGGGTTCATTGATTCGAGACTTAGAAAACATCGCGGGCTGCCCTTATGAAGTTCATGGGGTTGACGGGCTTGCCGTTCACGCGCGTCTCGTAGTGCAGATGCGTGCCGGTAGACCGTCCCGTGTTGCCCATATCACCTATACGTTGGCCTTTCACTACCCTTTCACCCGCCTTTACGCGAATTCGGCTCAAGTGTGCATACCGTGTCTCGATACCGAATTCGTGTTGAATTTTAATGAGGCGGCCGTAGCCGGAGAGCCAGCTGGCATGGCTCACAACGCCATCGGCCGTGGCATAGATCGGGGTGCCCTGAGAGCCGGCGAAATCGGTCCCGGCGTGGAGGCGGCCCCACCGCATTCCAAACCCCGATGTCAGCCTGTAGCCGGACTTAACCGGCATGCTGAAGGGCGCCTTCTCGGCCGCGAGGCGGTAGAGGTTCATCCGGTCGAGGCCCTTCAGGATCTGGTTCGCGCGGACTTCGTCCCCCGATGGGTTTTCGCCCTTGGTGGAGTAGGTGATGGGCATGAGCGGACCGCCCGTGCCGGAATAGCCGCGGCGCACGGCGTCGATCAGCTCGTCAGGCGGCAGGCCGGCATCGATGAACATTTTCTCGAGCGGTTCGACGGACACCGTCAGCGCCTCTTCGAGCTGCGTGAAAATCCGGTCGTTCCGGGCCATAAGGACGTCGCGCTCGGCGGCGAGTTCCTCGGCGATACGGATCGCGTCTTCGGCGTCGGCGGCCATCGAGTCGCGTTCGGCGGCGGTTGTCTCGAGCGCGGCGTTGAGGAAGTTCAGCGTGCTGTCGACCTCGGCGAGGGCGGCTGCGCCGGCCTGGGGCGAGAGATCGCCCCCGTCGATCTGGGCCTGGAGCCTGTTTCTCTCCTGGAGGGCCGCGTCGCGGTGCTTCATCGTTCGGCGCAAGGTGGCCTGGATAACGCCGATGCCGGTTTCCAGCTCGCGACGGCGATCTTCAGAATCGAGCAGCTTGGACTGCATCGCAGACACTTGCTCGAGCGCGGCCGTGAACCGCTCCTGCGCGGCGCGGGCCTCTGCGGCACGGGCGTCCCGGGCGTCAGAGAGCGCGTTGAGGCGCGCCTCGTAGAGTGCGCGATCGCGTTTGGCCAACGTTTTGGCGTCGCCGGCGGCGATAGAGTCCATCAGAAGGATCGCCGTGGCGATGATGGCCCATCCGACGATCATGGCAGATCCGAAGAGCGCCAGGGCCTGGGTTCCCGGCGAAAGGCGAATGAACCGAGTCTGGTCCGTGTCCGAGCGTAGGAAGACCCGTTGCTCGGGCAGGTAGCCCTCCAGAAACCCGCGGAAGCGGTTCGCTATGCTTGCTCGCAAGACCTGTCCCCGTAAGTCTTCTGCTTTGTCCGGCCCCCGCAAGCTCCCCCAGATTGCGCTACGAAGGTTGAATGCGGGTTACGCAATACTCGGAGAACACGCAAGAATGCTGGTCATTCCGAGGTTTTCCACAGCTTTGATCGGCAGGACTTCGCCGAATTGAGTCGCTCGTGCAACACTTTCTCTGGCGTCAACGCGCTGCTTGCGTGGCGTCAGCCATCGGCCAATAGAAGTCGGGCGGTAGTCCGGCTTCGGCGCGCTTCTCCTCGTTGAAGGGCGGTTTCAGCGCGCCGTGGAAGTAGCGACGGACGAGAGCATGGAAGGTGTCCTTGGGGTCGAGATCGTGGCGGCCGCACAGGAAGTGAAACCATTTCGAGCCGTAGGCGACGTGGTGCACCTCCTCGGCATAGATGACGCGCAATGCCTCGACGGCCGTGTCTTCGCCGGCGGCGGCAAAGAGATCGATCATGCCGGGGGTCACATCGAGCCCGCGGGCCTCGAGCACCATGGGCACGACGGCGAGACGGCCCATCAGATCGTCAGCGGTGTCCTCGGCCGCGCGCCACATCCCGGCATGGGCGGGCAGGGCGCCGTAGTGGGAGCCGCGCGCCTCGAGGCAGTCGCACATAAGGTTGAAGTGCTTGGCCTCCTCGTCGCCGGCTTTCACCCAATCATCGTAGAACCCCATTGGCAGCGGCGTGTCGGAGAACCGGGCAATGATGTCCCAATGAAGATCGACCGCGTTCAGCTCGATGTGGGCGACGGCGTGCAGCAGCGCCTCGCGGCCCTTTTCCGAGCCCGGCTTGCGCTTCGGCACGTCCCGCGGATCGAGCAGTTCGGGGCGAGCCGGGCGTTCGGGGCGCAGGGGCGGGTGCGCGGTGCCAACGGGCAGTGGGGCTCCCGCTGCGCGGGCCGATTGCCACGCTGCGGCGTGCGCGCGGGCACGCGCCGTTTTCTCGCGACCGTCTGCCGTGGTGAGCACATCGACCGCCATGTCGCACAAGGTCATCGCCAACCTGCAACTCCCGTTAGGCATTCATCCCGGCGACCCGGGGCGCAGCGCGCGGGCTAGAGCGACTTGACCGCCTCGAGAACCTTCTCGGCGTGTCCGGGCACCTTCACCTTGCGCCAGACCTCGCGCACCGTGCCCTCGCCGTCGATCAGGAAGGTCGATCGTTCGATGCCCATGTAGGTCTTGCCGTACATGCTCTTTTCGACCCAGACGCCGTAGCGTTCGCAGACATCGCCCTCGTCGTCCGACAGGAGCGTGACCTTCAGATCGTACTTGTCGCGGAACTTGTCGTGCTTCTTCACGCTGTCCTTGGACACACCGAGGACGGTGGCACCTTCTGCCTCGAACTCGCCGAGGAGTTCGGTGAAGGCCTGCGCTTCCTTGGTGCAGCCGGACGTGTCGTCCTTGGGGTAGAAGTAGAGAACGACGCTCTTGCCCTTGAGGTCGGCAAGTGCGAGTTCGCTGCCACCGTCGCGAGGTAGCGAGAAGTCGGGGGCGGGCGTACCGGGCTCAATCATGGGATGTCCTTGTCAGCGTCAGCCATCGGCTTCCTTTCTAGGACGGATGCGGGGAAGATAAAGGGGGATGTCGAGGCAAGCCAACAGACGAGGGGCGGCGCAGGGTGGCCCGCGGAAGCCCGGAAAGGGCCCGGCTGAGCCTCCGCCAGCACCCAAAACGCCTTCGCGTGCCTCGGGCAGGAGGCGCAGGCGGCGACCGCTCCTTGCGCGCCCGCTCTCGCTGCTCCTTGAGGCTGCGGTGCTTCTTCTTCTGGTGGTCTTCGTCGCGGCGCTGGTGCTGGAGGACCGCGAGCTGGAGTTGCCCGCGTTTGTGGCGGAGCACTTGACCGCGCGCGCCGAGGGTGCGCTCGGGACAGAGCTCGATGTCGGTGGCGCGGTTCTGGTGGCCGAGGGGAAAGGGGCGCTGCGCGTTGGGTTGCGGGACGCCGCGCTGCTCGCGCCGGACGGGGCCGCTCGGCTCCGTATCGACCGGATGGACGTCGCGCTGACGGCGCAGGCCTTTCTTCGAGGGGCGCGTGCGCCGCGGGCGATTGAGGTCAGGGGCGCTGCGCTTCGGATCGTACGGCGCCCGGACGGACGGTTCGATATCGGCGAAGCGCTTGCGGAGATGGGCGTGACGCTGGGAGCGGGCGGGCCGGCGCTCGGCACGCCGGCCGAAGCCGTAGCGGCGATCCGCGATGCGTTGATGCGACCGCAGATGGAGACGCTCCAGAGCGTAGAGCTGACCGGGCTGACGCTGGTGTTCGAGGACATGCGGGCGGGGCGGCGCTGGACGGTACGGGACGGAGAGGTGTCGCTCGACCGAACGGCGGGGCGGATCGCGCTTGCCCTGTCCGCGGAGATGCCGGACGAGCAGATGGCGGGCGCCGGCATACCCCGGATCTCCCTGAGGCTCACGATCCCAGATAGCCCGGATATGCCGGCCGAGATGTCAGCCTTGGTCGACGGCGTCCCGGCAGGGGCCATCGCCCCGCAGGCGCCCGCATTGGCTTGGCTTGCCCCGCTCGAGGCGCCGGTATCTGGCGCGCTGATCGCGCAGGTGCCGCCCGATGGCGGGCTCGGGGCGATTGACGGAACGTTGGAGATCGGGGCGGGGCGGCTCGTTTCCGAGGGCGGTGCGGGGTTCCCGCTCGACGAGGCGCGGGCCTACTTCGCCTATCGGCCGGAAACGTCGCGCCTGCGGTTCGACGCCCTGCGGCTCGCCACGCCCAATGCCCTTCTGGAGGCCGAAGGACACGCCTACCTGGGGGAGCTTCGTGGGGGGCTTCCCGACGACATCACAGCCCAGTTGCAAGTCACCGAAGCGCGCTTCAGCGCGCCCGGACAGCTTGCGGCGACGGCGGTCTTCGAAGCTGGCACCCTTGACGCGAAACTGCGGTTGCGGCCCTTCGCGCTTCAGATCGGGCAGATCGCCCTTGAGGCCGAAGCCGATGGCGCGCCGATGGCCCCTCTGCGGTTGCTCGGATCAGGCCGCATCGATGCGGCGGGCGGGGCGTGGCGGGCGTCGCTTGACGTTGGGGCGACCAACCTCAATCCCGGCCGGTTGGTGCGCCTGTGGCCGGCGGTCGCCGTGCCAAAAACACGGGCCTGGCTGGCCGAAAACCTGCTGGGCGCGGATGTGCTGGATACGAAATTGGGGATCCGGCTGACCCCTGGACAGGAGGCGGATGTCGCCCTGAGCTTTGCGTTTCGTGACGCGGTGGTGCGCGCCTTGCCGGAGTTGCCGCCAATCCGGGACGGGATCGGCTTTGCATCGATCACCGACGAGGCGTTCACGCTGACGATCGAGGAGGGCGCGATTACGCCGCCGGCGGGCGGTCCGATCGATCTGTCTGGGTCGGTGTTTCGGGTTCCGGACACGGATCAAAAGCCGCCGGATGGGGAGGTTCTGTGGGAGTCGGACGGCGGGATCAAGGCGACACTCTCGCTGCTCGATCAACCTCCGTTCTTCCTGATGGAGAAGGCGGGTCGCCCCGTGGATCTGGCCGAGGGAAGGGCGCGCCTGTCCGGCACCATCGGCTTCCCAATCCGCAAGGGCGTAACGCTTGAGGAGGTGGAGTTCGATCTGACGGGCGAGCTTCTGGACGTCCGCTCCGATGTGCTCGTGCCCGGGCGGCAGCTCGATGCCGAGCGCTTGACGCTTGAAGCCACGCCCGCGGGCCTGACGATTGGGGGAGACGGGCGTCTGGACGATGTGCCGTTTCGCGCGGCGTGGCGGCAGGATTTCGGCCCGGATCGGCCGCCCGCCGAAGTGGCCGGCACGTTCAACTTGTCGCCGGCTGCGGCGGCCGCGTTTGCGCCGGGACTGCCGGCCGGCACGTTGCGCGGCGCATCCGAGGCGGAGGTTGCGCTGGTTTTGCCCCGCGAGGCTCCAGCGCGCATAGAGGTCACGTCAACCTTGGGCGGGCTTGGTATTTCGATCCCCCCTGTCGGATGGTCGAAGTCGCCTGGCTCGGTGGGTTCATTTACGATCGAAGGGCGTCTGGGAGAGCCGGGGGCGCCGGCCGTCTTTGACCGCGTCGCTCTGTCGGCACCCGGCCTCGAGGCGGAGGGGCAATTGACGACGGCGCCGGGCGGCGGCCTCGACCGGTTGACGCTGAGCCAGGCGCGGGTTGGAAACTGGTTCCGCGGTTCGGCCGTTTTGCGTGGACGCGGGCTCGGCCGTACGCCCGCCATCGCGGTGACGGGAGGCCGCGCGGATTTGCGGCGCTCCGACTTTGGGGGCGGAGGCGGCGGTGGCGCCGGCGGACCCCTATCCATCGCGCTCGACCAGTTGACCGTTGCCGAGGGCGTGGCGCTTACCGGGCTCAGGGCAGACCTCTCGACCTCCGGCGGGCTGTCTGGACGCTTCACGGCTTCTGTGAATGGCGGGCCGCAGGTGGAGGGCTCGATTGTGCCGCGCGGGCGTGGGCGGCCGGCGCTGCGGATTCAGGCCTCGGACGCGGGGAGGGTTCTTGCTGCCGCCGGCGCGTTCGAGGAGGCGCGCGGTGGCGCCATGCTGCTGGTGCTGGTGCCGGACGGCGGGCCGGGGCGCTACCAGGGTGAACTGACCGTTGAGGGGCTGCGCCTGACCGCGGCGCCCGGTTTGGCGGCCGTGCTGAACACGATCTCGGTGGTCGGGCTCCTGGATCAGCTCAACGGCACGGGCCTTTTGTTTTCATCGATCCAGGCCTCGTTCCGATTGACGCCCGACGTGGTGGAACTCGTCTCGGCCTCGGGCGTCGGCCCGTCGATCGGTATCTCTGCGGATGGCTACTATGACTTGCGGCGAGAACGCATCGATATCCGGGGAGTTTTGTCGCCGCTCTACGCGCTGAATTCGATCGGACGGGTGTTCACGCGCGAGGGCGAAGGATTGTTTGGCTTCAACTACCGCGTGAGCGGGCCCTCGGACGATCCAAACGTGGCCGTCAACCCGCTGTCTGTTCTGACGCCGGGGGCCTTTCGGCAGATCTTTCGCGCCTCGCCGCCGCAGCGGCCGGGGAGCGGCCAGTGAGGCTTGACGACTTCGATTTCGACCTGCCGGAGGAGTTGATCGCGACGCGGCCCGCGCGGCCGCGCAGTTCTGCGCGGCTCCTGGTGGCCGAGGAGGGCCGAGAACGGGACTTGCACGTGTACGATCTGCCCTCGCTGCTGCGGCCCGGCGACATTCTCGTGCTGAACAACACGCGGGTGATCCCGGCGCGCCTGACGGGGGTGCGACGGCGCGCCGGCCCAGAAGGCGAGACCGAAGCGAGGATTGAAGTAACGCTCCTCGAAGCGCGCGCCGATGGCACATGGGCGGCGCTTGCCAAGCCGGCAAAGAAAGTGCGGGACGGCGAGGCGATCCGCTTCACCGAGGATCTGAGCGCCGAAGTTAGAGGGCGGGCCGAAGGGCAGCTCCACCTCGCCTTTTCGCTGCAGGGCGAGGATTTCGATGCGGCCCTTGAGGCGGCCGGCGCGATGCCGCTGCCCCCCTACATCGCTGGGAGGCGCCCGGCCGACGCGCGAGACCGGACCGACTATCAGACCGTGTTTGCCAAGCGAAGAGGCGCGGTGGCGGCGCCGACGGCGTCGCTGCATCTCGATGCAGACCTGCTAGAGCAGATCGCGCAACGGGGCGTGCAGTTTGCCGAGGTGACGCTGCATGTCGGGGCGGGCACCTTCCTGCCGGTCAAGGTCGACGACATCGCGCAGCACCGCATGCATGCGGAATGGGGCGAGGTGACGGAGGAGGCCGCCTCGACCATCAATGCGGCGCGCGCGCGCGGCGGGCGTGTGATCCCGGTGGGGACAACGGCCCTTCGACTGATCGAAAGCGCGGCGACGGAGACCGGCCTCCAACCCTGGCGTGGGGATACGGACATCTTCATCACGCCTGGGTTCCGGTTCCGGCTGACCGACGGGCTGATGACCAACTTCCATCTGCCGAAGTCGACCCTGATGATGCTCGTCTCGGCGCTGATGGGGCGCGAACGGACCCTCGATCTTTATGCGCACGCGATACGGGAGCGATATCGCTTCTTCTCGTACGGCGACGCGTCGCTCCTTCTGCCCGACCGCTCCGACAAATCCCTTTAACCCGACACCGATATGGCGCAGTCGAGCGAGCCGGCGGGACCACGATTCGGGTAGCCGGGCAGGGAACGCACAGCGCAGCCGGGGAGCGGTTCGAATGATACAGGTGATCGCGGGATCGTGGGCGCTGTTGCTTGGCATGTGCCTGTTGATGATCGGGAACGGCTTGCAGGGCACGCTCATGGGTGTGCGGGGAGCGCTCGAAGGGTTCTCGACGCTTGAGCTGTCGCTCATCACATCGGCCTATTTCCTTGGCTTCCTTGGGGGCAGCCGGATCGCGCCGATCATCATCCGGCGCGTGGGGCATGTGCGCGTCTTTGCATTCCTGGGCTCGCTGATCTCGGCGGTGCTGATCCTCTATCCGGTCGTGACCATCGCCTGGGCCTGGATGCTCTTGCGCATCGTCATCGGGTTCTGCCTGTCGGGGGTCTACATCACCGCCGAAAGCTGGCTGAACAATTCCACGACCAACGAAACGCGCGGGCAGACATTGTCGGCCTATATGATCGTGCAGATGCTTGGGATCGTCACGGCGCAGGCGATCTTTGCCTTTGGCGATCCGTCGGGTTTCATCCTCTTCATCGTGCCGTCGGTCTTGGTGTCGCTGTCGTTTGCGCCGATCCTCCTGTCGATCCAGCCGACGCCCGCGTTCGAGGCGACGCGGTCGATGAGCTTGCGGGAACTCTATGCGGCGTCGCCGCTTGGGATGGTTGGCATGTTCCTGTTGGGCGGCATCTTTGCGGGGCAGTTCGGGATGTCGGCGGTCTATGCCACCGAGGCAGGGCTGAGCCTGACGCAGATCTCGGCCTTTGTGTCGGCCTTCTTTCTGGGCGCAATGCTGCTTCAGTATCCCATCGGCTGGCTGTCGGACCGGATGGACCGACGGATCTTGATTCTGGGTACGGCAGCGGTGGGATCGGCGGTTTCGGCAGTGGCCGTTTTGTTCGGAGCGGATTTCTGGGTGATCGTGGCCGTGGCGTTTCTCAATGGCGGGTTGGGCCAGCCGCTTTATGCGCTCCTGATCGCGTACACGAACGACTATTTGCAACTTGAGGATATGGCGGGCGCATCGGCGGGCCTTCTGTTCGTGAACGGCGTGGGCGCGATCCTTGGGCCCATGCTGATCGGCTGGGGCCTGGGTGCGCTCGGGCCTGCCGGGTACTGGGTGTTTATGACCGCGAACATGGCGGCCATTGCGCTTTATGCGGCGTTCCGGATGACGCGGCGTCCGTCGGCCTATGCGGCGGAAGACGACTACGAGGCGGTGTCGTACGCCCCGGTGACGCCGACGGCCTCGCCCGTCCTCCACGAGGTGGCGCAGGAATATTATGTCGACAGCGCCGAGGAAGGTGCTTCGGATGATGGGACCGAGGCACCGTCGGCCTCGGCCGGATAGCGTGGCGGAGGACTGCCGACGTGGTGGCTTCTTTACGCATCGGCACTTTACCGAGCCGGGTCGCGTTGCCACCTTGATGCGCAGGTCAGCGTGAAGGAGGACTGGGGTTGTGCCAGAGGTGACGCCGAAAGACGTGGTGACGTTTTGGGTCGACGAGGTTGGCCCGGACAAGTGGTACAAGGCGGACGATGCTGTCGACGCCGAGATCCGGAAGCGGTTCGGGGACGTCTGGCAGACGGCGGCCGCAGGCGGACTTCGAGACTGGAAGTGCGGGCCGTCGCGGACGTTGGCCTATCTCCTGGTGACGGACCAGTTTCCCCGCAACATGTTCCGGGACGAGGCGCGCAGCTTTCAGACGGATCGTCAGGCGCGCAGCGCGGCGATGCGGGCGCTGGCCCAGGGATGGGACGTCCGCGTGGCCGAGCCCCAGCGCCAGTTTTTCTATCTGCCAATGGTGCATTCCGAGGTGCTCGAGGATCAGGAGCGGGGCCTGCGGCTTGTCCTGACCCGGCTTTCTCAGCGCGACGGGAGTGTCGGGCGCGAAAACCTCTTGCATGCCCGGGCGCACCGTGAGGTGATCCGGCGGTTTGGTCGGTTTCCGCATCGCAATGCCTGTTTGGGGCGGCCGACGTCGGGCGCAGAGGCAACTTTCCTTTCGAATGGCGGCTATGGTGCGGTCGTGCGCCAGCTTCAGGCGGCCGCCTAGCCTCTGAGCCGGACCACCGTCGATGGTGCTGGGATCGGCTTTGTCCCTGCGTCTGTAACGAGGCGTGCGCCCCCGCGTCGAAGTGCAACCCGGCCATGCACCGGCCGCGGGTTGGGCTGTGCATCCAGATCGTTTAAGGCTGAACCAACGGGACGCGGAGCGACGGGGAGGCAGACGTGGCTGAGCAGACATTCGACATGATCGTGATCGGGGCGGGCCCGGGGGGCTATGTGGCTGCGATCCGCGGGGCGCAGCTGGGGCTGAAGGTTGCCTGTATCGAACGCGAGCATTTCGGCGGGATCTGCCTCAACTGGGGATGCATTCCGACGAAATCGATGCTGCGCTCGGCCGAGGTGTTCCACCTGATGCACCGCGCGAAGGAGTTTGGGCTGAAGGCCGACGGGATCGACTATGACCTCGATGCCGTCGTCAAGCGGTCACGCGGGATCGCCAAGCAGCTCAATTCGGGCGTCCAGCACCTGCTCAAGAAGAACAAGGTGACGGCTATTCTGGGCGAGGCGACCTTCACCGCCAAGGACACGGTGACGGTCAAGACCGAAAAGGGCGTCGAGACCCTCAAGAGCAGGGCGATTGTGGTGGCGACCGGCGCGCGCGCGCGCGAGTTGCCGGGCCTTGAGGCGGATGGTGATCTTGTCTGGACGTACCGCCACGCCCTGGTGCCGCCCCGGATGCCGAAAAAGCTTCTGGTGATCGGCTCCGGCGCTATCGGGATCGAATTCGCCAGCTTTTACAACACGCTGGGCGCCGACGTTACAGTTGTCGAGGTGATGGACCGGATCCTGCCCGTGGAGGACGCCGAGATCTCGGCCTTTGCAAAGAAGAGCTTTGCCAAACAGGGCATGACGATCATGGAGAAGGCCATGGTCAAACAGCTCGACCGCGGCAAGGGCAAGGTTACGGCGCATATCGAGATCGGCGGTAAGGTTGAGACCCATGAGTTCGACACGGTGATCTCGGCGGTCGGCATTGTCGGCAACACCGAAGGGCTGCGGCTCGAGAAGATCGGTGTGAAGGTTGAGAAAACCCATGTGGCGACCGATGCGTATTGTCGGACCGGCGTGCAGGGGGTTTATGCGATCGGCGACATCGCCGGTGCGCCGTGGCTGGCCCACAAGGCGAGCCACGAGGGCGTGATGGTGGCAGAGCTGATTGCCGGCAAGAACGATGCGCACCCGGTAGAGCCGCATCAGATCGCCGGATGCACCTACTGCCAGCCCCAGATCGCCTCGGTTGGCCTGAGCGAGGCGAAGGCCAAGGAGGCGGGGCACGAGGTGCGCGTGGGCCGCTTCCCGTTCATCGGCAACGGCAAGGCGCTGGCGCTGGGCGAACCCGAGGGCATGATCAAGACGGTGTTCGATGCCAAGACGGGCGAGCTGCTTGGCGCGCATATGGTGGGTGCCGAAGTGACGGAACTGATCCAGGGCTACGTCGTCGGTCAGAAGCTCGAGACGACCGAGCAGGACCTGATGGAAACAGTGTTCCCCCACCCGACGCTGAGCGAGATGATGCACGAGTCGGTGCTCGACGCGTACGACCGTGTGATCCACATCTGAGCGACGCGGCAGTCGGCCTCTTGCTTGGCGCCCGCCCACGGCTCAGTCTGTGGGCAGGTTTGGTGGGGGATTTGACGATGCTTCGATTGCTTCTTGGAATTTGCCTTTTGATCGCGCCGGTGGCGGCGCAGGCCCAGGCGATGAGCCGGCAGGATATGATCCACGTTCAGGGTTATCTGAGCGACATGGGCTACGATCTGACGGTTGATGGGGCCTATGGGCCGGGAACGGCGCGTGCGATCCGGGAGTTTCAGACGGAACAGGGCCTGCCGGTGACGGGCGAGCCGTCGCAGACCTTGCTGGATCTTCTTCGGGCGCTGCATGCCTCGGGCTGGTACCGTCAAGGGACGCCGCAGCAGGCGGCGCAGGGGCCGAGCTTTGATTGCGCGAAGGCGGGCAATGCGTCGGAACTGGCGATTTGCGGAGATGGTGGCCTTTCATTCTTGGACCGGGAGCTCTCGGCCTCCTACTCGGCCGTGCGCAATCGACTGTCCTCGGCAGGACGCACGCAGCTTGCGTCTGACCAGCGTGCGTGGCTGGCCGATCGCAACCGCTGCGGCAGCAATGTTCAGTGCCTTCGCTTCGCGATGGAAGCCCGGATCGGACAATTGCGCTGAGCAATCGGGCGGTTTGGCCAGACCTGTCAGCAGCGCGCCGCACGTTCACTATTCGTTCTCATTTTCCAATTGGCTCGGCGCCCCATATCCCCTAGTTTGAGAAGGCCAACGGAGGTGGGCCATGGCCGAGCAGAAAAACATCGAGGTCCGCGGCGCGCGGGAGCATAACCTCAAAAGCATCGACGTCGACATTCCGCGCGATCAGCTGGTGGTGGTGACGGGCCTTTCGGGCTCGGGCAAGTCGTCGCTCGCCTTCGACACGATCTATGCGGAGGGTCAGCGGCGATACGTGGAGAGCCTGTCGGCCTATGCCCGGCAGTTCCTCGACATGATGGAAAAGCCCGACGTGGATCATATTTCGGGCCTATCGCCGGCGATCTCGATTGAGCAGAAGACGACGTCGAAGAATCCACGGTCGACCGTTGGGACCGTTACCGAAATCTATGACTATCTGCGGCTCCTCTTTGCCCGGGTCGGCACGCCCTATTCGCCCGCGACGGGCCTGCCCATCGAGGCACAGCAGGTGCAGGACATGGTCGACCGCGTGATGGCCATGGAGGAGGGGACGCGCGCCTATCTGCTGGCCCCGATTGTGCGCGACCGGAAGGGCGAGTACCGCAAGGAGTTTCTCGAGCTGCGCAAGCAGGGATTCCAGCGGGTTAAGGTGGACGGGCAATTCCACGAGCTCGACGATCCGCCGAAGCTCGATAAGAAGTTCAGGCACGATATCGATGTCGTGGTCGACAGGATCGTCGTGCGCGAGGGGATGGAGACGCGGCTGGCGGATTCGTTCCGGACGGCGCTGGACCTGGCCGAAGGGATCGCGATCCTCGAGACGGCACCGGCGGAGGGAGAGCCCGATCGCATCACCTTCTCGGAGAACTTTGCCTGTCCGGTCAGCGGCTTCACCATTCCTGAGATCGAGCCGCGGCTTTTCTCGTTCAATGCACCGTTCGGGGCGTGCCCGGATTGCGATGGGCTGGGTGTTGAGCTGTTCTTCGATGAGCGGCTGGTGGTGCCGGATCAGACGCTCAAGATCGCCGACGGCGCGTTGGCACCCTGGCGGAAGGGCAAGAGCCCGTACTTCCTGCAGACGATCGAGGCGATTGCGCGCCACTACGAGTTCGACAAGAACGCCCGCTGGAAGGACGTGCCGGCGCACGTGAAGCAAGTGTTCCTGTACGGCTCGGGCGACGAGGAGATCCAGTTCCGCTATGACGAGGGCGGCCGGGTTTATCAGGTGTCGCGGCCCTTCGAAGGCGTGATCCCCAATATGGAGCGGCGCTATCGCGAGACCGACAGCGCGTGGATCCGCGAGGAGTTTGAGCGGTATCAGAACAACCGGCCCTGCGGCACGTGCAATGGCTATCGCCTGCGCGCCGAAGCGCTGGCGGTAAAGATCGCGGGTCTGCATATCGGCGAGGTTGTGGAGAAGTCGATCCGCGAGGCCTATGCCTGGTGCGAGACGGTTCCGGAGAGCCTGAGCGCGCAGAAGAACGAGATCGCGCGTGCCATTCTGAAAGAGATCCGCGAGCGGCTGGGCTTTCTGAACAACGTGGGCCTGGAATACCTGACGCTGAGCCGGGCGGCGGGCACGCTGTCCGGCGGGGAGAGCCAGCGCATCCGCCTAGCGTCGCAGATCGGGTCGGGACTGACCGGGGTGCTCTATGTGCTCGACGAGCCGTCGATCGGGCTGCATCAGCGTGACAATGACCGGCTCTTGCACACGTTGAAGAACCTGCGCGATCAGGGCAACACGGTGATCGTGGTGGAGCACGACGAAGAGGCGATCCGCGAGGCCGATTACGTGTTCGATATCGGGCCGGGCGCGGGGGTGCATGGCGGGCAGGTCGTGGCCCATGGAACGCCGGCCGAGATTTCGTCCAACGACCAGAGCGTTACGGGCGACTACCTCGCTGGCCGGCGGGAGATCGGCGTGCCGGCCGAGCGTCGCGCCGGGAACGGCAAGAAGCTGACGGTTGTGAAGGCCGTGGGCAACAACCTCAAAGGTGTGACGGTCGACTTTCCCTTGGGCAAGTTTGTGTGCGTCACAGGCGTGTCGGGCGGGGGCAAGTCGACCCTGACGATCGAGACGCTCTTCAAGACGGCGTCGATGCGGCTCAACGGCGCCCGACAGACGCCCGCGCCGTGCGAAACGATCAAGGGGCTGGAGCATCTCGACAAGGTGATTGACATCGACCAGCGGCCCATCGGCCGAACGCCGCGGTCGAACCCGGCCACCTATACGGGGGCGTTTACGCCCATTCGCGACTGGTTCGCCGGGCTGCCCGAGGCGAAGGCGCGGGGCTACAAGCCCGGCCGCTTCAGCTTCAACGTGAAGGGCGGGCGGTGCGAGGCGTGCCAGGGCGACGGCGTGATCAAGATCGAGATGCACTTTCTGCCCGACGTCTATGTGACCTGCGAGACGTGCAATGGCGCGCGCTACAATCGCGAGACGCTGGAGATCAAGTTCAAGGGGAAGTCGATCGCCGACGTGCTCGATATGACGGTCGAGGACGCGCAGGAGTTCTTCAAGGCGGTGCCGGCGATCCGCGAGAAGATGGATGCGCTGGTGCGTGTGGGCCTGGGCTACATCAAGGTCGGGCAGCAGGCGACGACGCTGTCGGGCGGTGAGGCGCAGCGCGTGAAGCTGTCGAAGGAGCTTGCGAAACGGTCGACGGGGCGGACGCTCTACATCCTCGATGAGCCGACGACGGGCTTGCATTTCGAGGATGTACGCAAGCTTCTTGAGGTCCTGCATGAACTCGTGGAGCAGGGCAACACGGTGGTTGTCATCGAGCACAATCTCGATGTGGTGAAGACGGCCGACCACATCATCGATATCGGGCCCGAAGGTGGCGATGGCGGGGGGACCGTGGTGGCCCAGGGCACGCCGGAGGCTGTCGCGGAGGTGCCCGAGAGCCATACGGGCCGGTACCTGAAGCCCATGCTCCTTGCAGGCCGCAAGGTCGCTGCGGAGTGAGGGACGGCTTCGGTATCGCGCTCGGCGCGGGCGGAGCGCGAGGTTGGTGCCACATCGGAGTGCTCGAAGCGCTGGCGGATCGTGGGTTCGTTCCGGCGGGCGTGGCGGGGTGCTCGATTGGCGCCCTCGTCGGCGCGGCATGGGCGGCTCACCGGTTGGATGCCCTGCGCGATTGGGCCCTGTCGCTCACCCGCGCGCAAATGCTCGCCCATATGGATATTGGGCTCGGCCCCGGGGGCGTTTTGGGAAGCGGTGTGATCGCGCGGCTTCTGGACCGGATCGGCGTGCCCGACCGTTTTGAAGATCTTCCGCGGCCGCTCATCATTGTCGCGACCGACCTCGCCTCTGGCCGTGAGGTGTGGTTCTCGAAGGGATCGCTCCACGACGCCGTTCGCGCTTCGGCCTCGATCCCGGGCGTGTTCCGCCCGCACGCGATCTCCGGCCGCTGGTACTTGGACGGCGGACTGGTCAATCCGGTGCCTGTCTCCGCTGTCCGCGCTTTGGGCCTGACGCGTATAGCCTCTGTTCGGCCCAACTCGACCGTCGGTGATCCCTTTTGGGAGCCCAAACAGGGCGAGGGACTATGGGCGCAATTGTCTTGGCCGGCACTCGCCGACCGTTTGCCTGAGCAAGTGCGCCGCTTGCTCCCCGACGACGTCATGCAAGCGAGCGCACCGCAGGATGGAGGGCCTGACTACATTCAGGTCATCACAGTGTCGATTGACATCATGACGGAGTATGTTGCGGCGACCCGTGCGGCCGCTGACCCCGTGGATCTCAAGCTCGAGGCAGCGCTGCGCCAAGTATCGCCCCTTGAGATTTACCGCGCGGAAGAGGGCATTTCGGAGGGGCGGAGGCTTGTGGAGCAGGCGGGAGACCGATTGCACAAGCTTCGAGCTTAGCTTCGGCTGCGGCCTTCGAACCGGGGAAGCATCGCGGAGAAGTCCCGCCCCTTGCCATCCTCGTTCTCCACAAATGTCCGGTAAAGGTCGAGCGCGGCGTGTCCCATGGGCGTGTCGGCATCGGCGGCGTCGGCGGCCTGCTGCGAAAGACCGAGATCTTTGAGCATCAGTTCGGCCGCGAAACCGGGAACATAGTCGTTGTCGGCGGGCGAGGTGGGGCCGATGCCGGGCGCCGGGCAGTAGGCGTTCATCGACCAGGAATAGCCCGACGAGGTCGACACGACGTCGAACATGGCCTGACGGGAGAGGCCCAGCTTGTCGGCCAGCGCAAAGGCCTCGCACGTGGCGATCATCGTGACGCCGAGGATCATGTTGTTGCAGATCTTGGCGGCTTGGCCATTGCCGGACGGGCCGCATTGCACGGCCTTCTGACCCATGATGTCGAAGAGCGGACGGGCGATGGCGAAGGCGTCGTCGCTGCCGCCGACCATGAAGGTGAGCGTGCCCGCTTGGGCCCCACCAATTCCGCCCGAGACTGGCGCGTCGAGGGCGAGAAGACCTGCCGCCTTGGCCTCGGCCGCGACGGCGCGGGCGCTTTCGACGTCGACCGTGGAGCAGTCGAGAAGGACGGCGCCCTTGTCCATCGCCGGAGTGATGTCGGCCGCGACCTGACGCAGGATCGGGCCATCAGGCAGCATGGTCAGGACCACTTGGGCGCCCTTGACCGCGGCCACGGCGCTGTCGGCGTCCGCCACGCCCGCGGGGCAGGGGGCGGCAAGGTCGAACCCGGTGACGTCATGGCCCGCCCTGGCCAGATTGGCTGCCATGGGCGCGCCCATATTGCCCAGTCCGATGACGGCGATCTTCATGCATTCGTCTCCAGTTGTAGGTCCTCGTCGCCGAGCGGTGCGGTCATGGCGGCGACGTCTGCCTCCGGGAGCGCCTCGAGGCGATGCGCCCAGCGGGGGGAGCGGTCTTTGTCGATGATCGTAGCCCGGATGCCTTCCAGGAAGTCGCCCTGGGCCACGGATCGGGCGGTGTAGCGGAACTCCCGGGTGAGCGCGTCGGCCACCGTCGTTCCGGGCGCGCGGTTTGCCCGGATGATGGCGAGCGCAACGGCCATGGCGAGCGGCGCGTTTCGCGAGAGACGGTTTTGGGCGTCTCTTGCGAATTCGGTGTCAGACTTGGAAAGGCTGTCGATGATTGCGCCGAGCGAGGGCCCGGCGAACAGGGTGTCGATCTCCGGGGCGGCCTCGGCCATCGGGCTGGCGGGGGCTAGGCGGCGGCCTCGGTCGATGGCCGCGACGTTGCCCGTCTCGACGAGGTTGGCTTTGAGGGCGTCCCATGCGCCTTCGGGCAGGTAGTGGTCGGCGAAGCCAGCGTGGATAGCGTCGCCTGGCCCCATGCGGGCTGAGGTCAGGGCGAGGTATTCGCCCAAGTGCCCCGGGGCATTGGCCAAAAGGAGCGAGCCGCCCACGTCGGGCACGAGGCCGATGGAGCATTCGGGCATGGCGATGCGGGAGCTGTCGCCGACGACGCGGTGCGATGCATGGCAGCCGAGGCCCACGCCGCCGCCCATCGTGTAGCCCTGCAGGAAGGCAACGACGGGTTTGGCAAAGCGCGCGAGGGCAGCGTTCATCGCGTATTCGTCGCGCCAGAACGCGCGGGCCGGTGTGTCGTCGCCCCTCAGCCCGAACTCATACATCACCTGAAGGTCGCCGCCGGCGCAGAACGCCTTGTCGCCCACAGCGTCGATCAGCACGAGATCGACGGTGGGGTCGTCGGCCCAGCCCGGGAGCGCCGCGTGCACCCGCTGACAGATCTCGTGAGTGATCGCGTTGAGGGCTTTCGGTCGGTCGATCGTGATCCGGGCGGCGCGGCCCTCGATGCGGAAATGCGCGTCACTCATCGGGCGGCCAGCATCGCGCGGGCCGTGATCAGGCGCATGATCTCGTTGGTGCCTTCGAGGATCTGGTGCACACGCAGGTCGCGCACGATCTTCTCGATCCCGTAGTCGGCAAGGTAGCCATAGCCGCCGTGGAGCTGGAGGCACTGGTCGGCCACGCGGCTGCCGGCTTCGGTGACGAATTTCTTGGCCATGGCGCAGGCTTTGGTCGCGTCGGGCGTGCGCTGGTCGAGCTTCCAAGCCGCCTGACGGAGGAACGTGCGGGCGGCTTCCAATTCGATCTCCATATCGGCGAGGCGGAACTGCAGGGCCTGGAACTGGTCGAGCGATTTGCCGAAGGCGTGGCGCTCGGACATGTAGGCGAGCGTGGCCTCGAGCGCGGACTGGGCGGCGCCAAGGGAGCAGGCGGCGATGTTGAGCCGGCCCCCGTCGAGCCCTGCCATGGCATAGGAGAAGCCTGCGCCCTCGTCGCCGAGGAGGTTTTCGGCGGGGATCGCGCATGCGTCCATCTGGACCTGGCGGGTGGGCTGAGACCGCCAGCCCATCTTGTCTTCCAGCCCGCCGAAGCTGAGCCCATCGGCGCCGTCCTCGACCACGAAGGCGGAAATCCCTTTGGGCCCGTCGCCGCCGGACCGGGCCATGACAATGTAGGCGTCGGAGTAGCCGCCGCCGGAGATGAAGGCCTTGGTGCCGGTCAGGCGCCAGCCGGCGTTCGTGCGCTCGGCCCGCGTTTTGAGAGCGGCGGCGTCGGACCCGGAGCCAGGCTCGGTCAGGCAGTAGGAGAAGACCGTATCCATCGAGAGGGCCCGGGCGAGGAAGCGTTCACGCAGCTCCGGCGCTCCGTAGCGGTCGATCATCGCGGCGCACATGTTGTGGATCGACAGGAACGCGGCGACCGAGGGGCAGGCCCGTGAGAGAGCCTCGAACACCAGCGTCGCCTGGAGCCGCGAGAGGCCAGAGCCGCCTGCATCCTCGCTGACATAGAGACCGCCCATGCCGAGGGTGGCGACCTTGGGCCAAAGCGCCTTGGGAATCGTCCCGGCTTCTTCCCAGGCGCGGGCGTGCGGGGCGATCTCCTCGGCGCCGAAGGTCGAGGCCATATCGAAGATCGCGCGCGAGTCCTCGCTCAATGCGAAATCCATCGACTCCTCCCAAAGCGCTGGAATTGATCACGCGTTCAATTTCGCGCGGGGCGCGGCGGCCCGCAACCCCTCAAACGCAGCGGGGCGGCCCAGATGGACCGCCCCATTCGTTTGTCGGATCGTAGGGCGGTGTCGCCCCAGCGCCGGGGTCGCTCAGACGAGCCGGACCTGCGTGCCAATCTCGACCATGCCGAAGAGTTCCTCGACCTGCTCGTTGTAGAGGCCGATGCAGCCCGACGAAGAGCGGCGGCCGATCTTGCGCGTGTCGTGCGTGCCGTGGATCAGGTAGGCGGGCCAGGTGAGGTACATGGCGTGCGTTCCCAGCGGGTTGCCGGGGCCCGCGGGCATGAACTCGGGCAGCGTCGGGTCGCGTTCGCGCATCGAGGCGGTGGGCGTCCAGCTCGGGCCGACCTTCTTGCGCACGACAGAGGTATAGCCCCGGCGGGTGAGTTCCTCGGTGAGCGGCACAGAGGTGGGGTAGAGCTTGTAGGTGACGCCGTCGCTGCCCCAGTAGTGCAAGGCGCGGGCGACGGTATCGCAGATGATGATACCGTTGCCGAGGCTATTGAAATGATCCTGCCAGCGCTGGGTGCGGAACGCCGCCAGATTCCGCTGGGCCGTCTTGGGCGCAAACGGGTCAGACGTCTGTTGCGCCCGGAGAAGCGCCGGGGCGGCAAGAAGCGGAAGGCTGGCGCCTGCAAGGCGCAGAAGCCGGCGGCGGCTGAGGCTGAGGGGCGTATCGGTCATGGCATCCTGCTCGCGTAAGACGCTCTTGGGGCGTGGGTTGAGCGTATGTCTCACGGGCGCGTGCGTCGGTCCAGCCCTGGCTCTGCGCCTACACGCCGAATTGAGCGTGGCGTGCGGGTGCCGAGACAGCGGGTTGCGGCGGTCACGGGGCGGTCGAGAGCGCCTGGCGACCGCGTGCCGTCAGGGTGTAGATGCCCGGTGAGACCCGCTCGAACCAGCCGTAGTGATCGTCGGCCATCATGCGGGTGGCGCGCGTGACGCCAGTGGCCGCCGCGACATGGGCACCTTTGGACGGGCCGGCGGTGGCCAGATGGCGGGCGAGACGCAGGGCATCTTGGCGGTATGAGGTCATACGGCCTGCGGTGGATGGCAGTCCGCCGGCGCAGGGGTCTCCCTCGCGGCGGGCAAACTCGCGAAGGAGGTGCCCGCGCCGCGCCGCGTTTTTGCGCGGCTGATAGCTGCCCGGGTCAACGACTACCTGGGCATGACCGGGCAAGGACGCGCCTTCTGGGCGCACAAGGTCGTCTGGGCGCACGAGGATGAGCCCGAGGCCCAGGCGCCGGCAGAGCGTGCGGTTGCTTTTGAGCGACTGGGTCCAGCGGCGCCCCTTCCCTTCGAGCACGGCCACATAGACGGCGTCTGAGACGGCGAGCCGCGCGGTCGCTTGGTGGAACAATGTGAGTGAGAAGCCGAGCTTGAGTTCGACGATCACGGGCGGCTCGTCGCCCCGAACGGCCATGACGTCGAGCGCGCCTATTTCGCCCTTTACGCAGTAGCCCTGCGCCTCGAGCAGCCTCTTCACAGGCGGATAGAGCGCGGTCTCGGGGAGGGTGCGGTCAGAGCCCATCGGTGAACTCCTCGACCAGATGGGCCACAACGGCGCGCATCGCCGCCTCCTGGGACTGGCCGGCGGACAGGGCCGCATCGCGGGCGGCGCGCTGTCGGTCGGCGCTGGTGCCCTCGTGCACCAGCGTGCGTATGCGCTCGACCTCGGCAAGGCAGCCCAGCGCGTCGGCATCCTCGGCGATCAGGCCCAGAAGCTCGTCGGCAAGCAGCGGGAAGCTCTTGATCTGGCGCGCACCGAAATCGATGAGACCTTCGCGCACGCCGTAGCGCTGTGCGCGCCAGCGGTTCTCGGAGACCAGAAACGAATCATAGATCCGCCAGCGTTGGTTAAGGCGCGAAAGGCGCCAGAGCATCCGCGCGATGCACTGGATCAGGGCGGCAATGGTTAGCGTGTCTTCCAGGCGGGTCGGCACGTCGCAGATGCGGACTTCGACTGTCGGGAAGCGCCCAGAGGGGCGCATGTCCCACCAGATTTTGGTTGTGTCCTCGATCAGATCAAGCTCGGTGAGGGCGCCGGCCATGCGCTCGAAGGAGGCCCAGGACGCCAGATGCGGCGGCAGACCGGTGCGGGGGAGATTGTCGAACACCGTCAGCCGGTAACTTGCGAGCCCGGTGTCCTGGCCCTGCCAGAACGGCGAGGAGGCCGAGAGGGCCAGCAGGTGGGGCAGGAAGTAGCTGAACTGGTTCATCAGGTCGATGCGCGTCTCGGGCTGCTCGACCCCGATATGCACGTGCATGCCGCAGATCAGCATTCGCCGCGCAACGCCCGCGAGGGCGTGCTCGAGTTCCTTGTAGCGCTCTTTCTCGGTGTGGTGCTGATGCTTCCAATCGGCGAACGGGTGGCATGAGGCGGCGATCGGGGCGAGGCCGAATTCGGCGGCACACGCGGCCACGCCCCGGCGCAGCTTGCGCAGTTCGTCGCGCGCTGTGGTGATGTCGGGGCAGACCTTGGTGCCGATTTCGATCTGGCATTGCAGGAATTCGGGACTGACCTGACCCTCAAACATACCGCTGCAGGCTGTGATCAGGTCTGCAGGGGCTGAGACCAGATCGAGGGTTTCACGGTCGACCAGAAGGTATTCTTCTTCGATCCCGAGGGTCAGGGCGGGGGGCCCCTGCGCAGTGTCAATCGGCTCAGTTGGCATCGTTTCCTCCCCGCGCGGGCGTGCCTTTCCCTTATGTCCCTTATGCCCGCCTTGGTGGTGGCTTGCGCGCCACACCTCTTCTCAAAGTTGCCGCGTGGCAATTCTGCATGCTCTTTGTCCGGCGGCCGGCCCCGATCGATCCGGGGCCGCCATATTGCGCCCATTGTTACAGTTGACTAAGTCCTCGCTGGGAAGAGGAAATCAGACAAGATGCATCTCATCATTCACGGAGGTCCTCCCAAGACGGGAACCACCAGCATTCAGGCCGCCCTATGGGACAGTCGCGAGGCTCTGAAGGCTGAGGGTATTCACTATCATGTTGGGCCGGCGCCAATGGAGTGGTCCCTTATGATGCTGTACAGCCATCTTAAGGACGACCTCTATCCTGTTCTCCGCGCTCGGTTTTCTTCAGTAGAGGAGGCGCGGGAGTGGTCGGAGGCCTGTTGGGCCGAATTCGAGGCGCTGCTCGACGCGGACAAGCCCGACGTAACGATCATCTCGTCTGAGCATTTCGCCAATATTGGCGATCCAACCGAATTCATCGACCGGTTGCGGCAGCGGTTCGACCGCATCGACTTCGTTGCCTATGCGCGCGATCCGGTCGCAATCTACGTCTCCAACGTGGACGAATTGGTGCGGGGCGGCGTGCGTTTTGCCGATCTGCCGCAGCTCAATCAGTTCCAATTCAACTCCGTGACGAACATCCGGAAGTTTGAACCGCTCCTGGGCACCATGCACATTCATCTGCGCAATTTCTCTCGCGAGTGTTTGGTCGGCGGCGACGTTGTCGACGACTTCTTCGATGTGCTGTCGAACCTCACCGGCAAGACGCTGGTGCCGCAATCCAAGCCCGCGACGACGAACGAGAGCATTTGTGGTGCTGCGACGGCCTGGATCCTGACGATGAACGAAACGTTTGTCTTTCAGTCCGTTGATACGCGCGACCGCAATGTGATCAGGGAGCGCCAGATTCTAATCGACCGGATGCGCGCGTCCGAAGCCCTGGCCGGGATGCCACGGCTCAGCCTGAAGGCCGCGCCGGACCTGGAGGCCGTCATCCGGCACCGGTCTGCGCCGACGGTGGCCTGGCTGAACGACACCTATCTGAGCGAGGCGGATCAGATTCAAACGGTTGAGCCGCTCGATGACATCCCCGGTCAGAAGGAATTGCGGCGACGGCTGCGAAACTGGTTTTTCGGCTACCTGACGCCCGATGCCGTGAAGATCCTAATGCGTGAGGTCGTGCCGCTCTACCGGTTGTCCGAAAGCTGATTGACCGAGTTCAGGCGGCGAGAGCGGTCTTGATCTCCCCAGCGTGGGCCAGGACGTCATGGAGGCGTTCATAGGCGCGGCGACCGTTCTTGGCGATCCTTTGACGCTCCGGCTCGTGGGTCGCGTAGTGACGGATCTTGTCGATCATGTCGTCATGGTCCTGAAAGCTCACGTAGTCTTCGCCGTCGATCAGGGGGGCGCGCAGACGTTGTTCCGGGACAGTTGGGTTGGAGAGCAGGAACGACCCAGCCCAGAGGGTTTCGAGATGGCGGAATGTGAAGGAACCGATCCCTTCTAGGCCGAGATTGACGCGGCTGGCCTGAAGCTGGCGGAGGTATTCGGGTTTTTCGAGGTGGGATGCGTGCAGTTCGGCGGGCAGATCGTATCCCTTGCGGGGAAACAGGCCGCCGCGCGCGGCGAGCCCTGAGGCCACGACCTTTGCCCAGCTGTCCTTGCGCGCGAGGTGCTCGCCTTCCTGCGTCTTGCCCAGAAAGAAAACATCCTTATCGGTGGGCACGTCCCACCCCATGCGCTTGGGCTTGCTGGGCGGGATACCCCAGGCGAAGCGGCGGGACAGCGGCTCAAACGGGTTGGACAGATGCGTCGGGACGACCTTGTCGGCATTGCGGGCCGAAAGATCGTAGCGGCCGAGATCGGCATAGGGTTCGCGCTTGAAGACCGTGTGATAGGCAGACAACACCGCGTTGGCCGGCATGAAGCGGGCGCGTGCGAAGCCAAGAAAGAGGGCGACGGGGCGGGCAAAGAGCGCGCAGAGCGCGGTGGCGCCTGCCGCGTCCTGCCATGCAAGGTCCGACTTGGCGTTAACGACGACCGCATCGAAGCGGGCGCGGATCGCCGGCTCCATCGCCATGACCGCGTCCAAGGGGCGCAGGGTGACGTGACCCGCGCGATGCAGGGCGGCCTCGAAGAAGCCGTCCTGCCCGTCGAGGAGGCCGAGCGCGTTGCGCTTGAGGTCACTCTGCCACCCTCGGCTCTCTGGCTTGCGGGGGATGTAGAGGATCCTCATTGCGCGCGCGGGCCCGGATCGCGGATCACTCCATCTGCTTAAAGTGGAATTCGCCGCCTTCCTTGAGGCCGGAGGGCCAGCGGGCCGTCACGGTCTTGGTGCGGGTGTAGAAGCGGAAGGCGTCGGGCCCATGCTGGTTCAGATCGCCAAAGCCCGATTTCTTCCAGCCGCCGAAGGTGTGATAGGCGAGCGGCACGGGGATCGGGACGTTGACGCCGACCATACCGATATTGATCCGGCTGGAGAAGTCGCGCGCCGTGTCGCCATCGCGGGTGAATATGGCGGTGCCGTTGCCATATTCATGGTCCATCGCGAGGCCGAGCGCCTCTTGATAGCTGCCGGCCCGTACGGTCGAGAGGACCGGACCGAAGATCTCTTGTTTGTAGATCTCCATCTCGGGCTTGACCCGGTCGAAGAGGTGAGGGCCGACGAAGAAGCCGTCTTCGTAGCCCTGCAGTTTGAAGTCACGACCGTCGACGACGAGATCGGCGCCTTGTTCAACGCCCGATGCCACAAGGCCCAGGACACGCTCCTTGGCGGCGCCCGTGACCAGCGGGCCGTAGTCGACATCGGTGCCGGCGGTGTAGGGGCCGACCTTGAGCTTCTCGATCCGCGGGACGAGCTTTTCGATCAGGCGGTCGGCTGTCTCGTCGCCCACCGGGACGGCAACGGAAATGGCCATGCAGCGCTCGCCCGCCGCGCCGTAGCCCGCGCCAACGAGGGCGTCGGCGGCCTGGTCCATATCGGCGTCGGGCATAACGATCATGTGGTTCTTGGCGCCGCCGAAGCACTGCACGCGCTTGCCGTTCGAGCAGCCCCGGCCGTAGATGTATTCGGCAATGGGCGTTGAGCCCACGAAACCGATGGCCTGGATCGTCGGGTTGTCGAGGAGGGCGTCGACCGCTTCCTTGTCGCCGTTGATGACCTGCAGGATCCCGTCGGGCAGGCCGGCTTCCTTCATGAGTTCCGCAAGCATCAGCGGGACGGAGGGGTCGCGCTCGGACGGCTTGAGAATGAAGGCGTTGCCGCAGGCGATGGCGGGGCAGAATTTCCACATCGGGATCATGGCGGGGAAGTTGAACGGCGTGATGCCGGCGACGACGCCCAGGGCCTGACGCATTGAGAACATGTCGATCCCTGGGCCGGCGCTGTCGGTGAACTCGCCCTTCAGGAGGTGCGGCGCGCCGATACAGAACTCGGCCACTTCCAGGCCGCGCTGCACATCGCCCTTGGCATCGGGCAGGGTTTTGCCGTGCTCTCGCGACAGGGCCTCGGCAAGCTTGTCCATGTCGCGATTGAGAAGCCGCACGAACTCCATCAGGACGCGGGCGCGGCGCTGGGGGTTGGTGGCGGCCCATGCGGGCTGTGCGGCGGCGGCACGGGCGACCGCGGCGTCGACCTCATCCTTTGAGGCGAGCGGTGCCTTGGCCTGCACCTCGCCAGTCGCCGGGTTGAAGACGTCGGCGAAGCGACCGGAGGCGCCCGCAACGTGGGCGCCATCAATCCAATGGGTGAGTTCCTGCATATTGTCCTCCCGCGTTTCCCCAGCGTTCTAGCTCAGGCCAAGGACGCCCGAAAGACGGGTTCGTGCCTATTGCGGGCGGCTGCGACTACGAGAATGTTGACAGGCACGTGACACGAGCGCGACGCTGGTGCACCGATGTCAGGGAGGACAGCATGACCGTCGCAAAAATCCTCAAGTCCAAAGGCTCCGACCACGTTGAAACGATCCCGGCCTCGGCGCTCATTCAGGACGCTGCCGCGAGGCTGGCTGAGAAGCGGTTTGGCTCTCTCGTCGTGTCGGACGACGGCAAGGTCGCGCTTGGCATCTTGTCGGAGCGCGACATTGTTCGGGAGCTGGGGCGCCGCGGAGGCGCGGTCTTGTCGGAGCCAGTCGACAAGCTGATGACCAAGAAGATCGTGACTTGCACCCGTGCCGACAAGGCTGTGAGCGTGCTGGCGCGGATGACGGAGGGACGATTCCGACATATGCCGGTGGTCGAGGACGGGGCCCTTATCGGCATTGTGACGCTTGGCGACGTCGTGAAGTACCGTCTTGAGGAACTGGCCATGGAGAAAGACGCCCTCGAAGGCATGATTATGGGCTTCTGAGAGCCAACCGGACACCCGCTCTTGCATCGGCGCGCGACGTCGTGCCACCACCTGTCGTGACTGACTGGCTGGGGGACCATTCATGCGCATCGGCCTTTATCCCGGGACATTCGACCCCGTCACCCTCGGCCATATCGACATCATTCGAAGGGCGACGGTGCTTGTCGACCGGCTGGTGATCGGCGTGGCGATCAACCGTGACAAGGGCCCGTTGTTCTCGCTCGAGGAACGGGTCGAGATGATCGAGCGGGAGGCGGCATCCATCGCGCGCGACACGGGGTGCGAGATCGTGGCGCATCCATTCGAGAACCTGCTGATCGATTGCGCGCGGGATGTGGGGGCGAGCGTGATCCTGCGCGGTTTGAGGGCTGTGGCGGATTTCGAGTACGAGTTCCAGATGGTGGGCATGAATCGCAGGCTCGATGCCACGATCGAGACAGTGTTCCTGATGGCCGAGGCAGAGCATCAAGCGATCGCATCGAAGCTTGTGAAGGAAATTGCGCGGCTTGGCGGGGATGTGTCGAAGTTTGTCACGCCGACTGTGCGCAAGGCGCTGCTGGACAAGTTGGGGCTCTAGGGTGATCCGGCGTATCCTTCTGGCCGTTGTGTTGGCCTATCTTTGCTATGCGGTGGCGATGGTTCTGATCCATCCCCGCTACATCTATCCGTTCGATGCGGCGGTGTTTGCGGAGCCCGGCTTCGAGCAAGCGAATCTGGACGACGGCGCGACAGTCTATGTTTCCTCAGGGGATCAGGGAGCGCCCGTGATCCTCTATTTCATGGGGAACATTGGCACTCTGACGCTGTTTGCGCCGATGCTGCGCCACCACCGCGACGCGGGGCGGAGCGTGGTGGCGCTGGCCTATCCTGGTGGCGGAGGTATCCCGGGGGAGCCGTCTGAAGCCGGTCTCAAGGCGGCGGCTCTGTCGGTCTTCGATGCGTTGCCAGATCTGCTGCCGGCGCATCCCGACAGTGCGGTCATCGCCCACGGTTACTCCCTTGGGACGGGGCTTGCCCTGCATCTGGCGGCTGCGCGTGATCTTGACGGTGTTCTGCTCAGCGCCCCCTATACGAGGCTATGCCGATTGATGGCGGACGCATCCTTGTTGCCGGCCTGCCTTCTGCCCGGTGTGCAGAAGTGGGACAGTTTGGCCGCGGCGCCGGCCGTGTCTGAGCCAGTGCTGGTGCTCCATGGCACGGCTGACGGGCTGATCCCGGTGTCGCATGGGGAAGAGATGGCGGACACGCTGCCCGATGGTCGGATCTACCGGATCGAGGGCGGGGGACACGCGGATCTGATGGACTTCCTCGTCTATCTCGACGCGCTCGACGGCTTTGTCGAGGGCGGTGCACGGCCATAGGCCCTGGCGCTCGCACCGCGCGAAAGTTTGGTGACAGGCAGAGCAGAACCTGCGGAAGTGCTTGATCGGCGCGCGCGCGCCTGCTTCCTCGTCACAAAGCTATTGGAGACCAACATGACCACGATTTTGACCGACAGCATGCGTGCCCTGCAGGACCAATTCGAGACGCGGCGCCTGGCTGACCGGGTTCACGCGCGGGGGTTCCACGGCGCGTTTACCGATGCGGACCGGTCCTTCATCGAAGGCGCCATGTTCTTTTTTCTGGCGACCGTCGATGCCGACGGGCAGCCGCAATGCTCCTACAAGGGCGGGCCGAAGGGCTTTGTGCGTGTCACCGGGCCGTCGGAACTGAGCTTTCCGGTTTACGAGGGCAACGGTCTCTATCTGTCGATTGGGAACATCGTGGAGACCGGCAAGGTCGGGCTATTGTTCATCGATTTCGAGAAGCAGACGCGCATCCGGGTGAACGGCGTGGCGCGGGCGGATGCCGATCACCCGATGCTGTCGGAGGTTGCGGCGGCGCAGATGGTGATCCGTGTGGCTGTCACGGATATTCATCCCAATTGCCTGCGCAACGTCCATCGCATGGCGTTTGTCGAGGCGTCAGCCCACACGCCCGAAAGTGCGGCTGAGGATGTGGGCAAGGCACCCTGGAATGAGGCTTATGAGGACGTGCTGCCAGACTATATGAAGCCGGACGAGATGCGCTGAGCGCCAAAGCACCCCGCAGTCTGTGCGAGGTGATTTGGAGGCAAAGAAGGTCAGCGGCAGGCGGGCCGGATCAGATGTGCTTGCCGAGCTCTACAGAGGTGTCGAGCATCCGGTTGGAGAAGCCCCATTCGTTGTCGTACCAGGTCAACACCCGGCACATGGTGCCTTCCATGACCTTCGTCTGATCCGTGGCGAAGATCGAGGAATGGGGATCGTGGTTGAAATCCATCGAGACAAGCTTGTCGTCGGTCACGCCAAGGATGCCTTCGAGCGATCCGGCCGCGGCTTGGTGAATCGCGCCGTTGATCTCTTCGACGCTGGTTTCGCGGGCGGCCTCGAACGTCAGGTCGACCACGGAGACATTGGGCGTGGGCACACGGATGGCGACGCCGTCGAGCTTGCCGTTCAGTTCGGGCATCACAAGGCCCACGGCCTTGGCGGCGCCGGTTGAGGTTGGGATCATCGACATTGCGGCGGCGCGGGCGCGGTAGAGATCCTTGTGCATGGTGTCGAGCGTCGGCTGATCGCCCGTATAGGAGTGGATTGTCGTCATGAAGCCGCGGTTGATGCCAATCGCCTGCTGCATGACATAGGCGACGGGCGCGAGGCAGTTGGTGGTGCAGGATGCGTTCGACACGACGAGATCGTCGCCCGTGAGACTTTCATGGTTCACGCCATAGACGATGGTCTTGTCGGCACCTGAGGAGGGGGCCGAAACCAGGACGCGCTTGGAGCCGTTCTCCAGATGGGCAAGCGCCTTTTCCTTGGCGGTGAAGATCCCGGTGCATTCGAGCGCCACGTCGACACCGTCCCAGGGCAGGTCTTTGGGGTCGCGGATCGCCGTCACCTCGATCGGCCCGCGGCCCACATCGATGGTGGTCTCGGTGGTTTTCACCTCGCCCGGAAAGCGGCCATGGACGCTGTCGTAGCGGATGAGGTGAGCGTTGGTTTCGACGGGGCCGAGATCGTTGATCGCAACCACCTCGATGTCGGTGCGTTCGGTCTCGATGAGGGCACGCAGCACATTCCGCCCGATGCGCCCGAAGCCGTTGATCGCAACTTTCACCGCCATGGTCCGTCCTTTCCGTGAATAAATCCGGTGCGCCATTTGGGGCGCGGGTTTGGGCGATATCAATCCCGTCCCGGCCCGAACGTCAACTGCGCGAATCCCCCCGGGATCAGCGCCAGAAGGCCAGCCACGCAATGGCGTCGAGGCCCTTCTTGCCGAGGAAGACGTGCAGCTCCCATCCCAGCCAGAAGTTCGCGCCGATCAGGGCGAGGAGCACAAAGCCAAGCCAGAGCGCGATGGAGTTGGACATGGGGCAGCTCTTGCAGCGCGCGCCCGCTGCGGCGCGCCTTGGCGATCAATGCGTTGAATTCTCATGCCTGTCAAAGGTTTGGCGGGCGGTTGCGCACGGGGTAGGGGAGCGCTAGGGTCGCGACATCGGCACGACGGAGTGCGCCATGAGCGGATTGATCGCCCTTCTCGACGATATCTCCGCGCTGGCGAAGGTCGCGGCGACCTCGGTGGACGATATCGCGGCACAGGCCACCAAGGCCGGAGCAAAGGCGATGGGCGCGGTGATCGACGATGCCGCCGTAACCCCGAAATACGTGCATGGCTTCCCTGCGGCGCGCGAACTGCCCATCGTTCGCCGGATTGCCGTGGGCTCGATCCGAAACAAGCTGTTGATCCTTCTGCCGGCTGCGATGCTGCTTTCCGTCTTTGCGCCGTGGCTGATCGCGCCGCTTCTGATGCTTGGCGGCTGTTATCTGTGCTTCGAGGGCGCCGAAAAGGTCGCGCATCTGTTCCATGTGCACGAGCACACAAAGCCGAAGGAGCGCGAGTCGCTCGATGTGGCGCATCTCGAAGAGTCCCGGGTGCAGGGCGCGATCAAGACCGACTTCATTCTCTCGGCAGAGATTATGACTATCGCACTGGCGGCTTTGCCCGAGGGGGGATTGGTGGCGCGGGCGGCAACGCTGGCCCTGGTGGCGGTGGGGATCACGGTGTTGGTGTACGGCGCGGTGGCGCTGATCGTGAAGGCCGACGACGTGGGGCTGGCAATGGCCGAGCGTGGCCGGACGGCAATCGGCCGGCGCATGGGCGTGGCCATCGTGAAGGGCATGCCCGGGTTCCTGAAGCTGCTGAGCACCGTGGGCACGGCGGCGATGCTGTGGGTCGGAGGCTCGATCCTGGTGCATGGGGCCGAGGAACTCGGCTGGGCCGCACCGGCGCATGTTATCCACGATGTGGCGGCCGCCGTTGGTCACCTTGCTTCGGTGGGCTCCGGGTTCCTGGAATGGCTCGTCACGGCGCTGATCGACGGGCTGATCGGCCTCGGAGTGGGGCTTGCTTTGATCCCAATCGTGGATGTTGCAACCGGCAGCGTGGCCGCCCTGTCTGGCGAGAAGGAGTGATGGTGGGCCGGCCGGTCACCCGACGACGCCGCGCCTGAGGTCGGCCGATGGGGCAGTTCAGCGACATTCTGAAAGGCAAGACGCACGCACAGATGCGCATGTCGGGGGCGATCTGGCGGTGGCGTTTGCGCGAGGAGCTTCCGTCGGGCGAGGCGCTTGTGGTATTTGCGATCCCACTTGTGTCACGCGCCCGAGCCACGGATTGGGTTGTTGTGTCGGCCAACCTGGCCCGCACCATAGCGTCGCTCCGGGCGCAGACGTCGGACCGGTGGGTGGCCTTTGTGTGCGGGCAGGACGAACCGGAAGGCGTGGAGTTCGACGAGCAGGTCGGTTTCGTGCCGTATCGCGGGCGCACCAAGTTCTATGACAAGGGCGACAAGCGCGTGGCACTGATCGGGCATACCCTGCGCAGGCTCGCGGGTCGCGACGGCTACTATGCGCAGTGGGATGCGGACGACCTGCTGCACCCCGGCGCGGTGGCGCATGTGCTGGGTGACAACAATGGCCGGGGCTATCTGGTCGAAACGGGCATCATGGCCGACCTCTCGGCGGGACGGTTTGCGTGGCTCGCGCCGCCGACGCCGGAGCGCGAGACACGTGTCTTCTGGAGGGTTTGTGGCTCGTGCAGCTTTGTGCGGTTCGACTTCCGCACGCAGCCCCGGCACTGGAAGAAGCTCCTGAGCCGGCTCAGTTCTCACCTTCGGATCTCGGCCTGGATGGAGCGCTTTGGATTGCCGCTCGATCCGTTCCCATTTCCGGCGGCGATCTACACGTTCAGCCATGGCGAGAACATGAGCAGCCGGCGTGGGCGGACGGAGCGGCGCAACGCCTATATCGACGCGTTTCCGCTGAGCGAGAGCGAACGGGAGGCGGTGGCGGAGGCGTTCAACCTGTCGCCGGACGGGAGCATCCGGTCTAGCGCGGAGCTTGCGAGCGAACCGGCGCCATC
Source organism: Pseudomonadota bacterium (assembly GCA_039822045.1). Taxonomy (GTDB): domain Bacteria; phylum Pseudomonadota; class Alphaproteobacteria; order Rhodobacterales; family Rhodobacteraceae; genus HLUCCA09. The sequence goes on from JBCBMY010000001.1 coordinate 266,561, forward strand.
CGGGACAGGAGACGGCGCCGGCTGAGCCATATGGTGCGCGGGTGCGCGGGTGCGCGGGACCTAGAGTTGCCGCGTGTCTTCCCACTTGCCGCCGAGGAGGGCGCGAACCTTGTCGGCGACGGCGTCGGCCGTGATGCCGAAGTGCTCGAAGAGCTCGCCGGCCGGGGCGGAGCCGCCGAAGCCGTGCATGCCAATGAAGCCCGACTTCTCGCGTTTGCCCCGTTCGCCGAAGAGCCAGCGATCCCAGCCGAAACGCATGCCGGCCTCGATCGCAACACGCACCGCGCCACCGGGCAGGACCTTGCGCCGATAGGCGTCGTCTTGAACCTCGAACAGCTCCCAGCAGGGCATGGAGACGACGCGTGTTCCGATACCCTCGGCCTGGAGGAGGTCGCGCGCGGCCATGGCGACGGACACTTCGGAGCCCGTGGCCAGAAGGATCGCTTGCCGTTTGCCGTCGGCGTCCGCAAGGACATAGGCGCCCTGGGCGGACAGGTTCCGGTTCTTGTGCTCCGTCCGTAGCGTCGGGAGCCCCTGGCGGGACAGGGCGAGAACGGTGGGCGTGCGCTTGCTTTCCAGGGCGAGTTCCCACGCTTCGGCGGTCTCGACCGCGTCGGCCGGGCGGAAGACGTTCATGTTGGGGGTCGCGCGGAGCATTGCGAGGTGCTCGACAGGCTGGTGGGTCGGGCCATCCTCGCCAAGGCCTATGGAATCGTGCGTCATGACATAGACCACGGGCTGTTCCATGAGAGCCGAGAGCCGCATCGCAGGTCGGGCGTAGTCGGTGAAACACATGAACGTGCCACCATAAGGGCGCAGCCCGCCGTGGAGCGCGATGCCGTTCATCGCCGCGGCCATGCCATGTTCGCGAATCCCGTAATGGATGTAGCGACCTTTGCGGTTGGTGTCGTCGAAGACCCCGAGGTCGGGCGTGCGGGTGTTGTTCGAGCCTGTCAGGTCGGCCGAGCCACCGAACGTGTCGGCCATCACCGGGTTGATCACACCGAGCGCCATTTCCGAGGCCTTACGGGTGGCGACCTTCGGCTGGTCTTCGCAGAGCTTCTTTTTGAGGGTGCGCATGGCGCTGGGGAGCTTGCGGTGCACGTCGCGTGTGTGCGCCCGATCCCACTCGGCACGTTTGCGCGGAGAGAGTTTTGCCAGGCGCGTTTCCCACGCCTCGCGCGCGGCGCGACCGCGGGCCCCAATCTGTTCCCACGCGCCCTTGATCTCGGCCGGTATCTCGAAGGGCTCGTGCGCCCAGCCGTAGGTCTGGCGTGTTGCCGAGATGAGATCGGCATCGGTCAAGGCGCCGTGGCCCTTCGCGGTGTCCTGTGCCGAGGATCCGAGCGCGATGTGGGTGCGCGCGGCGATCATAACCGGACGGTCGGCCTGCTTTGCGGCGGTGAAGGCATTGTCGATGGCCACGGGATTGTGCCCGTCGCAAGCCAGAACCTCCCACCCGGAGGCGGCGAAGCGGGCCATCTGGTCGGTCGCATCGGCGAGCGAGACCTCACCGTCGATCGTGATGCCATTGTCGTCGAAGACCACGATGAGGTTCTTTAGCTTTTGGCGGCCGGCGAGGGTAATGGCCTCGTGGCTCAGGCCCTCCATGAGGCAGCCGTCGCCGGCGAAGACCCACGTGCGGTGGTCGACGATGTCGGCGCCCCAGACGGCGCGAAGGTGCGCTTCGGCCATGGCCATGCCGACCGCGTTTCCAAGGCCTTGGCCAAGGGGGCCGGTTGTGGTTTCGATCCCCGCCGCATGGCCGAATTCGGGGTGCCCCGCGGTGATGGAGCCGAGTTGGCGAAAGTTCTTCACCTGCTCAAGCGTCATGTCGGCGTAGCCGGTCAGGTGCAGAAGCGCATAGAGTAGCATCGAGCCGTGCCCATTGGACAGAACGAAGCGATCGCGGTCGGGCCAATGCGGGGAGGCGGCATCGAATTTAAGGTGCTTTTCAAACAGGACAGTGGCGAGGTCGGCCATCCCCATCGGCATGCCGGAATGGCCGGAATTGGCCGCGGCGACCGCATCGAGCGCCAGAACACGGATTGCGGCGGCCTTTGTCCAGTGATCGGCGTGGGCCTCTTGCAGGGCGGCGATGTCCACGTGCGCGTCCTTTCTTGGTTGCTTTCGGCGGTGTAACAGCGGTGCTGGTGCCGTCAAGCAGCGGGCCGGGGCGCTTCGCGCGGCGCATGAAGAACGCGAGGTAAGCCCCTGAGCACGAAGGGGGCGCATTGGCCGCCGGCCTTGGGTAGGATGAGCGGGCGTGGGGAGCGGAGCGATTCGCTGTGGTTGGTCCGAGCGCGCTGCGGCGCGCCGGCGGTCGCTGGCACCGCACGGGCCCGGAACGCCCGCCGGGCGTCAGACGGGTTTTGGGCAGAGGGAGAGTCTCGATGAACGGGATCAAGACAACAGAACGGCGGATAAGTGCGGCTCTGGACAGGATTGGAGCGGCGTTGGGTCAGGCTGCAGGACGCGGGGGCACCGTCCCGCCTGCGGTGCTGGCTGAGGCGCAAGCGGCGCGTCAAGAGGCGGAGCGGGAGGCTGATCTGGCCAAGTCAGAGGCGACGACGGCGCTGCAAGAGATCGAACGACTGCGTCAGGCGCTTGAGGCCGAGACGGTTGCGAATTCCCAGCTTCGCGAGCGGGTTGCCGTGCTGAAGGACAAAAAAGACGCGCAAGCCGAGGAGATTGCGCGGATCGATGCCGAGCGCGAGAGGATCGCTGGCGAACGCGCGGAGGACAGGGAAGAATTGGATGCGCTGATCTCGGCGCTCGAGCCCCTTGTGGAGGATCACAGCCATGCCTGACGTGACCGTCACCATCGGGCAGAAGCCGTTCACGGTTGCCTGCGCAGATGGCGAGGAGGCCTTTTTGCGCACCGCAGCCGATATGCTCAACCAAGAAGCAACTGTCCTTGTGGAGCAGATCCCGGGCATCCCGGAACGTCAGATGCTGTTGATGGCGGGGCTGATGCTGGCCGACCGTACCGCAGCGTTCGAGGAGCGCGCCACGGCGGCGGAAACGCAGCTGGCCAAGCAGGCTGCGCTGATCTCGGAGCTGGAATCCGCCCACTCGCAGTGGGGCGGCACAGGATCAGATGCGGCCTCGGCAGAGATTGCGGCGACCCTGGATCGGCTCGCCGAACGGGTTGAACGTCTGGCCGACGAGGCGGAAACGGCCCTCAGCCAAGCCTGATCGGGGTCAGGCTGTGGGGCGCGGTGCCTTTACGCGTTGGCCTCGCGGATCTTGTCGGCCGCATCCTTGTCGTAGTCGACACCGTTGGCCTCGAAGAGCTGGTCGAGTTCGCCCGACAGGGTCATCTCGGTGATGATGTCGCAGCCGCCCACGAATTCGCCCTTGACGTAGAGCTGCGGAATCGTGGGCCACTCGGAGAAATCTTTGATGCCCTGGCGTATCGTATCGTCGGCCAGCACATTCACGTCGGCAAACTCCACGCCCATGTAATTCAGGACGCCCGCGACGCGGCTGGAGAAACCGCATTGCGGCATCGACTTGGTGCCCTTCATGAAGAGCACAACATCGTTGCCGGTAACCGTTTCGCGGATCTGATCTTCGACGGTGGTGGTCATGTATCGTCCTTGGTGTTTTGCGCGTTGGCCCCTTTGGGCACAAAGCGGCGCGCATAGCGTTGCGGGTCGCGGGGAACACGGATCTGGGTGGATTGCCCGCCACCGACCCCCGAAGAATACTCGACCTCGATGATATGGTCTCCCTGGCCCGGTGCAAGGCCTCGACCCTGCGCATCATCGGCGCGAAGCGCCGCACGGGCCTTGAGCCAGGCTAAAAACGCGATGGCGGCGATCAAACCGATGATGAGCGCGGCATCAGCCATCAATCGGGGGCACGGGTGGTGAGGGCCAGGGCATGCAGTTCGCCTGCGGGCCCGTCCATTTTGCCCTTTAGGGCTGCGTAGACGGCGCGCTGCTGCTGCACGCGATTGAGGCCCCGAAAGCTCTCGTCGACGACGACCGCGGCGAAATGGGCGCCGTCGTCGCCCTCAACGGTCACCTCCGCCTCGGGGAAGCTTTCCCGGATCATGTCATGGATGTCCTGTTTGGTGATCGCCATGGGTCGCCTCTGATAGTCGCACCCTAAGCCTAGGAGCGCGGATGCGTCGCTTCAAGGGCGCTGGCCGGAGGGAGCCGTTCGTGCCAGGGTTCCGGCGTCACATTGGAGGCTCCCATGCGCACGCTTGCCCTGTTGCTCAGCCTGATTGCGATCCCCGTCGTGGCGCAGGAGGCGGCCGTTGCCGAGATCCTGGCGCGCGCTGAGGCCGAGTGTGCGAGCTTCGAGAATGGGGAATTCGATGCGGGCGATGCGGTGGCCGAGATCGACCTGGACGGAGATGGGGCCAACGACCGCTTGGTGGATGAAAGCCGCTTCAGCTGTTCATCGGCCGCCAGCCTTTTTTGCGGCAGCGGGGGATGCATGCTGCATGCGGTTGTGGGCGAGGAGGTCGCAAGCTTTCAGGCGACGGGGTGGCGCGTGATCGATTGGGACGGGATGCCGATCCTGCTGATCGGGCGGGATGGCGGCTGGTGCGGAGGTGCTGGCGCGCAGGTGTGTTTCGAAGCGGTCAACTGGAGCATGGGCGACATGCTGACCGTGATGCCACCTGTTGAGTGAAACTTCAGAGCGCGAGGGCCTGCGAGAACGCCGTGCGCCAGGCCTGGGACAGGTCTGAAAGCGGGGCCGATGACCGGCCGAGGCGCACGGCGTCACCTCCGAACCGGCCCACATGGGTGAGGGCGACACCGGCCCGGCCGGCGGCGATCATCAGCGCTTCGGCACAGTCGAAGCTGGCCGCGATCAGGTAGCGGCCTTGGTCCTCGCCAAAGAGCGTTTCGGTGTCGGATGCATCGAGGGTGACGCCGATGCCCGAGGCGTCGGCCATCTCGAAGGCGGCAAGCGCAAGGCCGCCGTCAGAGATGTCGGTGCAGCCATCGATCCATTCACGATTGTCGGCAAGGAAGGCCGCGTGCCGACGCTCTGTTTCCAGATCGACCGGCGGCGCATCTCCGTCAGACCGGTTGAAGACCTCCCAAAGGAGCGCCGAGCGGCCGAGATGCCCGTCGCCGGGGCCCAGGACGAGGGCGACACACCCCGCTTGCGCCGTTGCGGGCACGATCTGCTCGACATTGTCGATCAGGCCAACTGCGCCGATGGTGGGGGTGGGCAGGATCGGCTGACCGTCGGTTTCGTTGTAAAGCGACACATTGCCGGAGACAACGGGGGTGTTGAGCGCGGCACAGGCCGCGCCGATCCCCTTGATGGCACCCACGAGCTGGCCCATGATCTCGGGCTTTTCGGGATTGCCGAAGTTGAGGTTGTCGGTGACGGCCAATGGCCTGGCTCCGACCGCGACGAGGTTGCGATAGGCCTCGGCCACGGCCTGCTTGCCGCCCTCGACCGGGTTCGCCTCGACATAACGGGGTGTGACGTCGGAGGTGAACGCGAGCGCGCGGGCTGTGCCGTGGATCCGCACGATCCCGGCGCCGAGACCCGGCGTACGGATCGTGTCGGCCATGACCTGCGTGTCGTATTGCTCCCAGATCCACGCCTTGTGGGCATAGCTTGGGGCGGCGAGCAGGGCCCGAAGCCCGTCAATCGGGTCGATCTGTGGTACCGGGTCGAGCGGCGGGGCCGGAGGCGTTTCGTCCCATGGCCGGTCGTATTCGGGGGCGTTGCCGGACAGGGCGGCGAGTGGAAGATCGGCCTGCACCGTGCCGCCGTGCTCGATGAGGAACCGGTCTTCGGCAATGGTTTCGCCGACGATGGCGAAGTCGAGATCCCATTTCTCAAAGACGGCGCGGGCTTCGGCCTCTTTCTCGGGGCGCAGGACCATCAGCATGCGCTCCTGGCTTTCGCTCAGCATCATCTCGTAGGCCGTCATGCCGCGTTCGCGCACCGGCACACGGTCCAGATCCAGCCGGATCCCAAGGCCGCCCTTGTCGCCCATCTCGACGGCTGAACAGGTGAGGCCGGCGGCGCCCATATCCTGAATGGAGATGACGGCCCCGGTCTCCATCAGTTCGAGACAGGCTTCCATTAGGCGCTTTTCGGTGAAGGGGTCGCCAACCTGCACGGTGGGGCGCTTTTCTTCGATCGTCTCGTCGAACTCGGCCGAGGCCATTGTGGCGCCGCCAACCCCGTCGCGGCCCGTCTTTGCGCCCAGATAGACGACAGGCATGCCGACGCCTGATGCTGCGGAATAGAAGATGCCGTCTGTCCGCGCGATGCCGGCCGCGAAAGCATTGACGAGGCAGTTGCCATTGTAAGCCGGGTGGAACCGGGTTTCGCCGCCTACTGTCGGGACACCAAAGCTGTTTCCATAGCCGCCGATGCCCGCGACGACGCCTGCCACGAGGCTTGCGGTCTTTAGGTGATCGGGGGCGCCGAACGACAGGGCGTTCATCGCCGCGACGGGGCGTGCGCCCATGGTGAAGACGTCTCGGAGGATACCGCCGACGCCCGTCGCCGCGCCTTGATACGGCTCGATGTAGGAGGGGTGGTTGTGGCTTTCCATCTTGAATACGCATGCAAGCTCGGCGCCGTCGGGCCCCGGGCCGATTGCGATGACGCCGGCATTCTCGCCTGGGCCGCAGATGACCTGCGGGCCTTCGGTGGGCAGGGTGCGGAGCCATTTCTTGGAGGACTTGTAAGAGCAGTGCTCGTTCCACATCGCCGAGAAGATGCCGAGTTCGGTGATGTTCGGCTCACGGTTCAGGATGCGCAGGATCTCGGCATATTCCTGGTCCGAGATCCCGTGGTCGGCAACGATCTGCGGCGTGACCTGGATGTCCTTCATAGCCTCTCCCCTCACCGGCAAGAGGCTATAGGGCAGGGGCGCCGGAAGGGGAAGGGCAGCGCGGCTATCCGTCGATCTGAGCGGCCATGATGGCGATCGCCTGTTGGTAGACGGTCGCGGCGTTCCATTCTTCGATCACCCGGAAATTCGTCTGGCCGGGCTGATAGCCGGCGCCCGGGCGCCAGCCCTTTTGGCGCAGGAAGTTCGCGGTCGAGGCCATGGCATCGGTCATGTTGGTGAGGTCGACGCGGCCGTCGCCATTGCCGTCGACGCCATAGGCGAGGGCGTTGCCCGGTAGGAACTGGGTGTGGCCGAGCTCGCCATGCATCGCGCCCTTGGTGCCGGCCGTCATCATGCCGCGGTCGATCATCTTCAGCGCGCCGATGAGGTGAGGCTGGAAGAAATCGGGACGGCGGCAATCATAGGCCAGAGTGGCGGTTGCCGAGAGGACGTTGGCGTCGCCCATGAACCGGCCGAACCCGGTCTCCATCCCGTGTATGGCGATCAAGACGCCTGCCGGCACACCATAGCTCCGCTCGAGCGCGGCGTAGAAGCCGGGATTCTGCGCCTTCATGCGTTTGCCCTGCGAGACGATCGTGGCCGATCCGCGCTTCTGCATGAACTGCTCAAGGCTCAGTCGAAAGCTCTTTTGGTTGCGGTCGGCGCTGATCGTGCGCGTCGCGTAGGACGTGCCGGCCAGGGCCTGCAGGCCGCGCTGCCCGACACCGGCCTGCGCGGCTTCCGCCGAAAAGCTCCGCTTCCAAGCGTCGAACCCGGAAGCAGAGTTGCCGCAGGTGGCGGCAAGTGCCGGGCCGGCGACGAATGCGGCGACGAACAATGTCACGAAACGGTGCATGGGAGTGCTCCCTGTCCTCAAATGGCTTTACGGGCACCATACGGGCTTCCACGCGGCCAGTATCTGGGTAAAGCGCCGCAGCGCCGCGAATCCCGTGCTAACGGGCGCCGCTTCGAAAAAAAAGGCCGAGACAAGTCTCGGCCCAAGTCCAACAGGGAGGTAAAGACTTTGGCGCGCAGCGCCGCCGCCTTGGCTTTTTATTAGGGAGCGGTTTCTGGCCGATCAAGAATTAATCGACCTGCGAGTTAGCATATCCGGATTGCCTGTGGCGCATGGGTGACTCTCCCTATACGTGTGGGTGAGGCGAGATCAGGCCGGCGGCTTCACCTTGCGCCGGTGTTCCTGGATCTCGGCGATCACAAAATCCCGGAATGCGGCGATGCGCTTCGACTGGCGCAGCTCCTCGGGGTAGGCGAGGAAAACCGGCACTTCGTTGCTTTCGACCTGGGGCAGAACGCGCACCAAAGTCGGAGCATTTTCAACGATATAGTCGGGGAGGACCCCGATCCCGAGGCCGTTGATGACGCCCTGCAGGACGCCGAAATAATTGTTGACGTTGAGCCGCGAGGGGATGTCGTAGGTCAGAAGCCACTGCACCAGCGCCTCGCCTGCCGCCACCTGTGTCACGCCGGGCGACTGGCAGATCAGACGGTGATGTTTCATGTCGTCGACTTTGGTCGGGGTACCGGCCTGCGCTAGATAGTCGGGTGCACCATATAGGCGCATTCGCACACCCATTAGGCGTTTTCTGATCAGATCGGCTTGCGAAGGCTCCTTCATGCGGATCGCCACGTCGGCTTCGCGCATCGGAAGATCGAGCACGCGCTCTTCCAGCATGAGGTCGATATTGAGCTGGGGATAGTCCTGGTAGAGCCGCGTCAGACGGGGCGCGAGCCACATGGAACCGAATCCGATGGTTGTCGTCACGCGGAGTTCGCCAAAGACCTCTTCTTCGCTGTCGCGAATCCGGGCTGCGGCGGCGTCGAGACGTTTGCGCATCGCTTTGGTGGCATCGAACAGAAGCTCGCCCTGCTCGGTCAGGATCAGGCCGCGCGCATGGCGGTGGAAGAGCGTCGAGTTCAGCATTTCCTCGAGGCTGCGGATCTGCCGGGACACCGCGGACTGCGACAGGTGCAGCTGTTCGCCGGCATGGGTCAGCGAGCCTGCATCGGCCACCGCGTGGAAAATTCTGAGCTTGTCCCAATCCATTGGATGGCCGTCCCGACACTGGCGTTTGCGCTAGCACTCCCGTGCCACGGGTTCCGATCTATGTCTACTTGAGAGGGTCGCAAGACGCCGTGAAAGCGCTTGATGAGAGCATGGCCGCCTCCTAGGTTTCGGCAATGGAGGGCGGCGATGACCATGCGGGCCGTGCGCTTGAGCGACAGGTTGGACCTTTCTCAGCCGGACATTTTGATCAACGGGACCCAGGCTTTAGTGCGGCTGATGCTGATGCAGGCCGCGCGCGACAGGGCGGCGGGATTGGCGGCCGGAGGGTTCGTTACCGGGTATCGGGGGTCGCCGCTTGGCGCGGTGGATCGCGCGATGCAGTCGGCCGGCGGTCAGCTGAAAGACGCCGGCGTGGTTTTTCAAGCCGGCCTGAACGAAGACCTCGCCGCGACCGCGCTGTGGGGTACGCAGACCGCCGCCCTTCGCGGCGAGGGGCTGGTCGATGGGGTGTTCGGGCTTTGGTATGGCAAGGGACCTGGGGTTGACCGGTCGGGCGACGCGCTGCGTCACGCCAATCTTGCGGGGACGGCCGAAAAAGGGGGCGTCGTTCTTGTTGCGGGGGACGACCACACCGGCGAATCCTCGACCACCTGCCATCAATCCGAACTGGCGTTGATCGATGCCGGCATCCCGATTCTCTCGCCTGCGGGAGTTCAGGAGATCCTCGATTTCGGCCTGTATGGCTTTGCCCTGTCGCGTTATTCCGGCCTCTGGGCGGGCCTGAAGGCTGTGAAAGACAGTGTTGAGTCGACGCGCGTGGTGGATGGCCGGCCGGATCGCATGGTCTTTGCTGCGCCCCGCGATGACGTGCGGCCGGGCGACGGCCTGTCGATCCGGCTCAACGACCATTGGGTGGCCCAGGAAGAGCGCCTGGTGGCGCACAAATGGCCAGCGGCGCGCGCGTTTGCGCGGGCCAACGGGATTGACCGACGCAGCCATGGCCATGCGGGCGCCAAGCTGGGCATCGTTGCGGCGGGCAAGACCTGGCTGGACGTTGTCTCGGCGTTCGAGATCCTCGGGCTGAGCGCATCCGACCTTGAGAGGATCGGCCTAACCGTATGGAAAGTTGCGCAGGTTTGGCCTCTGGAGGAAGAGGGCTTGCGCGAGTGGGCGACGGGTTTGTCGCTGGTCGTCGTGGTCGAAGAGAAGCGCAAGGTGATCGAGCCCCAGATCGCGCGGGCGCTTTGGGGGCGCGATCTGCGTCTTTGGGGGGAGCGATCGGACAGCGGGCCCCTGTTTTCTGAAGTCGGGGCGCTCGACCCGACGACTATTGCCCTTCGCCTCGGTGAGATCCTTGTGCGTGAAGGGCGGGCGCCGGACGGGCTCGGCGAACGGCTCGCGGCTCTGGCGCACGTCGACGCGGGGAGTGCGGATCTTGCGGCGCGAACGCCGTATTTCTGTGCGGGCTGTCCCCACAACAGCTCGACAATTCTGCCGGACGGAGCGCGCGCCGGAGGCGGGATCGGGTGTCACACGATGGCGCTCTGGATGGACCGGGGGACAGAAGGCTACACCCATATGGGCGCCGAGGGGGCGACGTGGATCGGCGAGGCCCCATTCTCGCGCGTTCCCCATGTTTTTCAGAACCTTGGCGATGGAACCTACAACCATTCCGGCCTGCAGGCGATCCGCGCGGCCATCGCGGCCGACGTCAACATCACATACAAGATCCTGTTCAACGATGCCGTCGCGATGACGGGCGGGCAGGCCAACGAGGGCGGCCTGACGCCAGAGCGCATCGCGGCGGAGGTTCTGGCTGCCGGAGCGCGCCGGGTGGCGATCGTGCATGACGGTGCTGAGGGGGTCGAGCGGCGAGCGTTCCCACCCGGCGTTGTGATCCGTCACCGCGATGAGTTGGTCCCGCTTCAGGAGGAGCTGAGCAAGATCAAAGGCGTATCGGTTCTTGTTCATGTTCAGACCTGTGCGGCCGAGAAGCGCCGTCGCCGGCGGAAGGACGAGTTTCCCAAGATCTCGACGCGTGTCTTTATTGATCCCGAGATTTGCGAAGGCTGTGGCGATTGCGGGCGCCAGTCGAACTGTGTGGCGATCCTACCGTTGGACACGCCGCTCGGCCGAAAGCGCAAGATTGACCAGTCGAGTTGCAACGGGGATCTGAGCTGTCTCAAGGGGTTTTGCCCGGCACTGGTGAGCGTTGACGGGGCCACCCCGCGCAAGCCGGGTGGGGGCAAACTGACGGTCCCGGACCTGGCTGCGCCGGACGTTCCCTCGGGGCCATGCGCGATTGTGGTCACAGGGATTGGCGGAACCGGTGCCGTGACGATCGGTGCGGTTCTGGCCATGGCCGCGCATGTCGAGGGCAAGGGCGCTGGAGTGATCGAAATGGCCGGGCTCGCGCAGAAGGGTGGAGCGGTTCATATCCATTGCCGGATCGCCGATTCGCAAAACGATATCAGCGCTATACGGGTGTCGCCGGGGCAGGGGGATCTCTTGATCGGAGGCGACCTGGTGACGTCGGCCGAGGCACGGACCCTGGCGCTTCTGTCGCAAACCGCATCAGCCGTCGTGAACAGCCACGCCACGCCGACGGGCGCCTTTGTGTCGGACCCCAACTTCTCGTTGCCCGCAAGCGGCTTGGGTAGCCGGTTGAACCAGGCGCTGGGGTCGCGTCAGGCGAGCTTTGACGCAACGCGTCTTGCCGAGGCCGCCCTCGGAGACGCGATCTTTGCCAATATGGTTCTGCTTGGGGCGGCGTGGCAAAGGGGCCTCGTGCCGTTGCAGGAGGCGGCGCTGAGGAAGGCGATTGAGTTGAACGGGGCGGCCGTGCCGCGCAACCTGACAGCCTTCGATCTCGGACGCTGGGCTGTGGCCGAACTGGATGCGGCATTTGGTGCTGCGGGCCTCGCGGCGCGGGAGCCCGACGCGACGGTCGAAGACATCGTGGCGGTTCGGGAGCGGCATCTCACGGCGTACCAGTCATCTCGTCTTGCCGCACGCTTCCGCCGCCTCGTCGACGCCGCACCGGACGCGGAGTTGCGGGAAGCAATCGCGAAGGGGTACGCCAAGCTTTTGGCGTATAAGGACGAGTACGAAGTGGCCCGGTTGCTTGCTACGACGCGAGAGCGCGTCGACGCCGCCTTTGACGGGGTTGAGGCCATCCGCTTCCACCTGGCGCCACCTGGCCTGTCGGGCGCGGGCCCGGGGCAGCGCCCGCGCAAGCGCAGCTTTGGCGGATGGATGCGCCCGGTTTTTGCAGGGCTGTCGGTCATGAAGGTCTTGCGTGGCACGCGGTTCGACCCGTTTGGGTACACTGAGGAGCGGAGAATGGAGCGCACCCTGATCGCGCAGTACGAGGCCGATATGAACGCAGCTTTGCCACGCCTGACGGACGAGACGCGCGACGCGATCATCGAGCTGGCGGAGTTACCTCTGCAAATCAGGGGGTTTGGGCCGGTGAAGCAGGCGAATGCAGAGCGGGCCGAGGCGCGGCGCAAGGAACTTCTTGCGGATTTGGACGCGCCTCGCGCCAAATCGGCCCTTGCGGCCGAATAGTGGGAAAACGTCTCCGGAATGTCATATAGACTGGCATGACCGCGCCGTAGCGGGTAACCAATTTGGCAGAATTCAGGGACCTCCATGCCGAACCGTCACGCCGCGCGCGACATTAGTTACGCCTCAAGTGCTCGCTCCCGTTCGGGCCGCGCCCTGATCCGTGTTCTGGAGAACGCCACCGGTCGGTTGCGGCTGATCCGTCGGGCCGATGGCTATGAGCGTCAGGTGGCGGCGGGCGAGGACTTCTGGAACGTCATGGTCGACCGCTACGGGCTGTCGCTTGAGGTGGTCGGCGGGTCGCTCGACAACATTCCGCGGACCGGGCCGCTTGTGATGATCGCCAACCACCCCTACGGCATCCTGGACGGGCTGATGATGGGGCACATCCTGGCGAACACGCGGGGTGATTTTCGGATTCTGGCGAACTCCGTGTTCAAGCGGGCGGACGAGCTGAACAAGGTGATCCTGCCGGTTTCGTTCGACGAAACCAAAGAGGCCATGCGGCTCAACCTGGAAACCCGGAAAAAGTCTCTGCGGTATCTGGCGGACGGAGGCGCGATCGGGGTGTTTCCCGGTGGCACCGTGGCGACGGCGGCACGCCCGTTCGGCCGCCCGATGGACCCGGGCTGGCGCGGCTTTACGGCCAAGATGGTGTCGAAGAGCGGGGCGACGGTTCTGCCGATCTTCTTTGAGGGGCATAACAGCCGGCTGTTCCAGGTGGCGAGCCACCTGCATTACACGTTGCGCATGGCGCTCCTGATCAAGGAGTTTAAGGCGCGCGTCGACGAACCGGTTCGCGTGGTGATTGGCGAGCCGATCTCATCGGAGCGGATGTTGCCGCACATGCGCGACGCCAAGGCGCTGATGGAGTTCTTGCGGGCCCAGACCTATCTTCTGTCGCCCAATCCGGTGAACCTGACCGACTACGGCTTTGAGTTCGAAGAGCGATACAAGCCTGAGGGGAGCCGCGTCTACTAATGGCCGTCGGCATTTTCGACAGCGGGCTGGGCGGGTTGACCGTGCTCGGCGCGGTGGAGCGCCGCTTGCCGGACCTTCCGGTCGTGTATCTCGGCGACAACGCACATGCGCCTTACGGGGTGCGTGACGCGGACGCGATCTACGGCTTGACCTGTGCGGGCGTGGAACGGTTGTGGGACGCCGGATGCGACCTGGTCATTCTGGCGTGCAACACGGCCTCGGCCGCCGCGTTGCGGCGCATGCAGGAAAGCTGGGTGCCTTCGGACAAGCGGGTGCTTGGCGTCTTCGTGCCGCTGATCGAGGCGCTGACCGAGCGGCAGTGGGGCGATAACTCGCCGCCGCGCGAGGTGGGGGTGCAGCATGTTGCGCTGTTTGCCACGCCCGCGACAGTGGCCTCCCGCGCATTCCAAAGGGAACTGGCCTTTCGCGCCATCGGGGTGGACGTCGAGGCGCAGGCTTGCGGCGGTGTTGTCGACGCGATCGAGGACGGGGATATGATCCTTGCCGAGGCGCTGGTGCGGAGCCATATCGACGCGCTCTTGCGCAAGATGCCCCGGCCGCAGGCGGCAGTTCTGGGATGCACTCACTATCCTTTGATCGAGAATGTGTTTCGGGACGCGCTAGGCGACGACGTCGCGGTCTATTCACAGCCAGATCTCGTGGCGGCGAGCCTCGGCGACTACATCCAGCGACATCCGGATCTGACGGGGGCCGGCGACACGCCTGGATTTCTTACCACGGGAGACCCGCGGCGGGTGTCCTCACGCGCGGTGCAATTCTTGCGACGAAACATCGTGTTTGAAGCCGCCTGATCCCTTTTCCGACTTTCACACCGAGTGTCCCATGACCCACCGTGCTGCCATTCTTGGCGCCTCCGGCTATACCGGCGCCGAACTTGTCCGGCTGATCGCCACCCATCCCTCGCTTGAGGTCGCAGCCCTCACCGCCGACCGCAAGTCGGGGATGTCGATGAACGAGGTCTTTCCGCATCTTTCCCATCTCGATCTGCCGCGCTTGACGCGGATCGAAGAAGCGGATTTTTCCCGTATCGGCATTGTGTTCTGCGCCCTTCCTCATGCGACGACGCAGGCGGTCATCTCGGAGATGGACCCGGCGTTGAAGGTCGTCGATGTATCCGCCGACTTCCGGCTGCGCGATCTGGCCGCCTATGAGAAGTGGTATGGCAAACCGCACGCCGCACCGGAGCTTCAGGCAGAGGCCGTCTATGGGCTGACGGAGTTCTACCGCGACGAGATCCGCGATGCGCGGCTGGTGGCCTGTACCGGTTGCAACGTGGCGACGGGGCTGTTTGCGCTTCTGCCATTGGTGCGGGCCGGTCTGGTGGATACCGACGACATCATCCTCGACATGAAGGTTGGGGTCAGCGGCGCGGGCCGGGCGTTGAAGGAAAATCTGTTGCACGCCGAGCTTTCGGAAGGGTGGCAGGCCTATGGCGCCGGTGGCGCTCACCGGCACCTGGGGGAATTCGATCAGGAACTGAGCCGCGCAGCCGGGCGGCCCGTTGAGGTGCAGTTCACGCCGACGCTTGTGCCGGGCAATCGCGGGATCCTGTCGGCGGCCTACGTGTCCGGGGAAGCGGAGGCTCTGCATGGGGCGCTGTCGGATGCCTATGCGGATGAGCCGTTTCTGCACGTATTGCCCTTTGGCAAGACGCCGTCGACCCACCATGTTCGCGGCTCCAATATGGTGCATGTGGGCGTCGTGGCCGAGCGCAGGGCGGGGCGGGCGACGGTGTACTCGGTGCTCGACAACCTGACCAAGGGCGCCTCGGGGATGGCGATCCAAAACGCAAATCTCATGCTCGGCGAGAAGGAGGCGGCGGGGCTGATGCTTGCGCCGGTCTTCCCGTGACCCGATATTCGGGGCAACCGGAGGTGCAGCCATGAAGAGCTTGAAAAAGCAGCGACGCATCCAGATCATCCTGGTGGCCTTTATCTCGCTGGCGGGCGCGACCGCGCTGATCGGCTATGCGATGCGTGACGGGATCAACTTCTTCCGCCCGCCCTCGGAGGTCGTGGCGAATATGCCGGGACCGGACGAGGTGTTTCGGATCGGCGGCCTCGTGGAAGAGGGCACTCTGGTGCGCGGGCAGGGCGAGACGATTACGTTTCGGGTGACCGACGGCGGAGCTTCGGTTCCGGTGTCCTACACCGGGGTTCTGCCAGACCTCTTTGGTGAGGGAGAGGGGATGGTCGGCACAGGCTCGATGGTGGAAGGCACGTTCAGAGCCACCGAGATTCTGGCGCGGCATGACGAGACCTACATGCCGAAAGAAGTTATCGACGCGCTGAAAGAGCAGGGTGTCTATCAGGAGCCCGGATCCTAGGTTTTCGCCAGATCTCTTTTATTTACAATGGCTTGAAGCCTTGTCCTGCGGCGCACGGTATGCTCCGCCCACATTAACCAATTGAGCGCAGTTTCCGCCGCGAACCCAAAAGGGCCGGAGGCTGTGTCGATGAAGGACGTAGAGACCCTAGCGAAGGAAATCGTTGCCCGTGAGGGCGGCTACGTGAATGACCCCGACGATCCCGGCGGGGCGACGAAGTATGGCGTGACCATCGGAACGATGCGCGGCCTCGGGATGGATCTGAACGGCGATGGCCGCGTCACGACCTCGGATGTGCGTGCGCTGAGTAAGGACCAGGCGGCCGAGGTGTTCCTTGAGCACTACTTCGCGCGGCCCCGCATCTCGGCTCTGCCGCAAGTGCTGCAGCCGTCAGTGTTCGACATGTATGTGAATGCGGGCGCCAACGCTGTGCGGATCCTGCAGCGGTTGCTCAACGAGATGGGTGAGGACATCGCCGTGGACGGTGCGATCGGACCCAAGACGATCGCCGCAGCCAAGGCTGCCACGAGCCGCGCGCCGCACCATATTGCCGATGCCTATGGGATCGCCCGGCGCAATTACTATTACTCACTCGCAGACCGCCGCCCTTCGAGCCGCAAATACGCGCGCCGGCGGGACGGTGGCAAAGGCGGCTGGATCACGCGGGCCGAAGAGTTCATCACCCCACGCTATCATCTGTCGGAGGCCGAGCATCGTGCCCGGGTTGCCGCATGGGGATGAGCTCCGGGCTGCTTGGGGGAATGCTGAGCCTGATTTTCGGAAATGATCGCAATGTGATCGCCGAGACTGCGGAAGTGTTTCGCGCCAACGCCGAGAACAACGCCAAGCGCGATGCGGCCATGGCTGAGGCGGTGCTGACCCAGTACGCGGCGGAGTTCGAGATTGCGGACCGCAACACCTTCGACCGGGTGATCGACGGGCTGAACCGCGTGCCGCGGCCGGCTATGGCGCTTGGCACCCTCGGCCTCTTCGTCGCTGCGATGGTGGACCCGATCTGGTTTGCCGAGCGGATGCAGGGCATTGCGCTGGTTCCCGAGCCGCTTTGGTGGCTGCTGGGCGCCGTGGTCAGCTTCTATTTTGGCGCGCGCCATCAGGCCAAGAGCCAACAGTTCCAGCGCTCGATTGCGACGACCCTCGCGCGGGCGCCCGAGGTGGCCGCCGGTATCGGTGCGTTGCGCGCGCTTGAAGCCGGAGCCGGGGGCAGCGCAGGCGAGGGGCACCGCTCACCGGATGCCGGCGACGCGCCGATGCTGGAGCAGGGGGCGGACGCCAACCCGGCGCTTGCCGCGTGGAGGCAAGGCGATGGACGAAACTGAATGGATGAACCGGGTCGAGCGCCGTTTGAGCGCGCTCGAAACCCGAACAGCTGTCGACGAGGTGCACAGGGCCATGGTTGAAAAACGTCTCCACTCAATCGAAGACACACTGAAATGGCTGGTTCGACTGGTCATGGGGGCTCTGATCCTTGGCATTATCGCTTATGCGCTGAAGGGCGGATTTCAGGGCGTGTGAGTTTGGCGCTGGTCGGCTGGCAGCGCAAGGTTGGCCAGGCGAAGGCGGCTTGGGTCGCGCAAATCTTTCGGTTGGGGGAGGGCGGCGCCTGCGACCCCGTGGCGGCGTCGCCCCCCGTTGGCGGCGTTGCAGGGGTGGACTAGATTGCGCCCCATGATCGTTGAGCTCGGACATTTCGCCCTTATCCTCGCCGCTGTCGTGGCGCTCATTCAGATGACCGTGCCGATGATCGGCGCGGCACGGGGCTGGCAGGGCTGGATGGCGGTGGCCGAACCGGCCGCGTCGGCGCAGTTCTTTCTGGTGGCGGCGAGTTTTGCGGCTCTGACCTATGCCTTTGTGACGTCGGACTTTTCGCTGAGCCTTGTGGTTGCCAACTCGCACTCGGCGAAACCGATGCTCTACAAGGTGACGGGAGTTTGGGGCAACCACGAGGGGTCGCTTCTTCTCTGGGTGCTGATCCTTGCGCTCTTCGGCGCGTCCGCCGCCTGGTTTGGCAGTGGCTTGCGCGCCTCGCTGCGCGCACGCGTTCTGGCGGTGCAGGGCGCGGTGGGCGTGGCCTTTTATGCGTTCATCCTCTTTACCTCGAACCCTTTTCTGCGCCTCGCGATCCCACCCCTGGATGGGCGCGACCTGAACCCGCTCTTGCAGGACCCCGGCCTCGCCTTTCATCCGCCGTTTCTCTACCTCGGCTATGTGGGCCTCTCGATGGCCTTCTCGTTTGCGGTGGCGGCCCTGATCGAGGGGCGGATCGATGCCGCATGGGGCCGTTGGGTGCGACCGTGGACATTGGCGGCGTGGCTCTTCCTGACGATCGGTATCGCGCTGGGGTCGTGGTGGGCCTATTATGAGCTGGGATGGGGCGGCTTCTGGTTCTGGGACCCGGTGGAGAACGCGTCGTTCATGCCGTGGCTCCTGGCGGCGGCCCTCCTGCATTGCGCGATTGTCGTGGAGAAACGCGAAGCCCTGAAGAGCTGGACGATCCTTCTGGCGATCCTTGCATTCGGGTTCTCGTTGATCGGCACATTCATCGTGAGGTCGGGGGTCCTGACCTCGGTGCACGCCTTTGCCAACGACCCCGAGCGTGGTGTGTATATCCTCGCGATAACAGGGATCTTCGTCGGCGGGGCCTTGACCCTTTATGCGGCGCGGGTGGGTGCGATGGAGGCGCGCGGGGTCTTTGGCATTGTCAGCCGCGAGTCCGCACTCGTTCTGAACAACATCCTGCTGGCCGTGAGCGCGTTCGTTGTGTTCTTCGGCACGATTTGGCCCTTGGTCGCGGAACTCGCGTTCGGTCGGAAGCTGTCGGTCGGGCCGCCCTTCTTCGACGCGGCGTTTACGCCCTTTATGGTCGCGCTGATGGTCATCCTGCCGGTTGGCGCGATGCTGCCGTGGAAGCGGGCCAGGCTTGGGCGCACGATCCGCCCGCTGGTGCCGGTCGTCGTGCTCGCCGTGGCAGTTGGTGCGTTGATTTTCGCGATCCAGACGGGTCGGTCGTCACTGGCACCGCTTGGTGCTGCTCTCGCTCTGTGGGTAGCCGGTGGCGCCTTCGTCGACCTCTTTAGCCGCACCGGCCGGGGGAGTGTCGGCGAGCGGCTGGGTCGCCTGCGGCGGTTGCCTGGGGGAGACTGGGGTAAGGCCGTCGCCCATACCGGCTTTGGCATTACCGCGTTCGGCGTCGCTGCGCTTACGGCATGGCAGGTTGAAGACATCCGGGTTGCGCAGCCAGGAGATCGCTTCACCGTCGAGGCTGGAGCCTTCTCGTATGACGTCCGCCTCAATGACGTCCGACAGGTCGAGGGCCCGAACTACGTCTCGACAATGGCAGACCTCGACGTCTTCCGTGGAGAAAGATTGATTGCGACGCTCACGCCGGAGAAGCGCGTGTACCCCGTGGCCGGCATGCCCACCACGGAGGCGGCCATCAACAACGGCGTGTTCCGCGATGTCTATCTGGTCATCGGCGACCCGCAGCAGGACGGTGGCTGGGCCGTCCGAACGTTCATCAAGCCCTTTGCCAACTGGATCTGGGCCGGGTGCATCGTGATGGCGCTTGGTGGCCTACTGTCGCTCGCAGATCGTCGGCTGCGGATCGCTGCCGGTGCTCGTCGGATGACGGAAACAAACGCGGTGCCAGCGGAATGAGGCGTGTGACTCTTGCGCTGGCGATGTGCTTGGCTGCGGCGACGGCCGGCGCTGTGACGCCCGATGAGATCTTGGACGATCCGGCGTTGGAGGCCCGCGCGCGCGCCCTGTCGGCCGAGTTGCGCTGCATGGTGTGCCGCAACGAGTCGATCGACGAATCGAATGCAGACTTGGCTCGGGACATGCGGCTTCTCGTGAGGGAGCGCCTCGTGGCGGGAGATAGCGACGAAGAGGTGATCGACTTCATCGTGGCGCGCTATGGCGAGTATGCCTTGCTCCGCCCCACGACCGACGGCGCAAACATGGTCCTGTGGATCGCCGGACCGGTGATGCTGCTTGTCGCGCTTGGAATCGGAGGCGGGTATGTCTGGGCGCGCCGCCGATCGACGACGCTCGACGAGGACACGCTGACCGATACCGAGGAAGCGCGGCTAAAAGCGCTTCTCGGACCCGAGGACTCCCAGAAATCCAGCTAGACAGCGACGTTGCACGCGTGCCCGGTGTCGTCCGTGGTGCGGGGACGACGTTCTCGCCTCAGCCTTAGGGTACGCGGCGTCGCTGTGGCGAAACTCGGTTTTTTGCACCATTGAGGAGAGGCACAGAGTGATCGAGCCAGCCGCGTGGAGGCGCCCATGATCTATGACACCATACGTTTCGCCGTGCGCGACGACGTGGCCATTCTTCAGCTCAACCGTCCCGACGTGATGAATGCGCTCTCCACTCAGATGCGCGCTGAGATCACCCATGCCGCCAAGGCGGCGCCGAAGGAGGCGCGGGCTCTGGTGCTCACGGGCAAAGGCCGGGCCTTTTGCTCGGGGCAGGATCTGGGGGATCGTGCATCCGTCGCGTCGCTGGATCTCGAGCGGACCCTGAGAGACGAGTATGTGCCGATGATCGAGGCAATTGCAGAAAGCCCGATTCCCACCATCGCCGCGGTCAACGGGCCGGCGGCGGGGGCCGGTGCGAACCTGGCGCTTTCGGCGGACGTAGTGATTGCGAGCGAGAGCGCCATGTTTCTTCAGGCTTTTGCGCGCATCGGGCTGATCCCGGATGCAGGCGGCACCTATTGGCTGCCGCGTCAGATGGGGTTTGCCAAGGCCATGGGGGCGGCGCTCTTCGCCGAGCCAATCCCGGCGCGGCAGGCCGCCGATTGGGGAATGATCTGGGAGGCGTTGCCCGACGAGAGCTTCGCCGACGGCTGGTGGGCGCGGGCGCAGACGCTCGCGAATGGGCCCACCAAGACCTACGGCAACATCAAGAAAGCGCTGCGGGCGAGCATGGGCAACAGCTTCCAGGATCAGCTCCTGCTGGAGGCCCAGCTTCAGGGCGAAATGGGTGAGACCTTCGACTTCAAGGAAGGCGTGATGGCCTTTCTGGAGAAGCGGGGCGCCCGGTTCGAAGGGCGATAGGGGCAGTCTGCGCTCGGGGCTGCGGGCCGTTGCCAAGAATCCCTTTCGGCCGACTAGGCGTCCAGCATCTCCGCCGCGGGGCCAGGTGTTTCTCGGGGCACCTCGGCGCGGTGACGCCCGAGCGACCGACAGACAAGGATCACCGGCAAGAGGCCGATGGCCACGATCAGAAGGGATGGAACTGCGGCCCCGGCCAAGCGCTCGTCGGCGGCCAGCCTGTGCGCCTGAACCGCCAGCGTGTCGAAGTTGAAGGGCCGCATGATCAGCGTGGCCGGCAGTTCCTTGGTCACGTCCACGAAAACGATCAACAGCGCCGTCAGCACGGACGGGCGCAGAATGGGCAAATGCACCCGCGCCAGCATTCCCGCGGGCGAGGCCCCGAGCGTGCGGGCCACAGCGTCGGTGTTGGGGTGAATCGACACGAGACCGCCATCATAGGTGTTGAGGGCCGCAGCCATGAAGCGCACCATGTAGGCGACCACCAGGACCCAGATTGATCCGGTGAAGAGAAGCCCCGTGTCGATGCCGAACCAGGCCTCGGCCACCCCGTCGATGGCGTTGTCGAGAGCAGCGAACGGGACCAGCAGACCCACGGCAATCACGCCTCCAGGCACCGAATAGCCGATGCGAGAGATGTGCGAGGCGCCGCGTGACAGCGGGCTGGGCTGGAGCCGCTCGAAAAAGCCGATCAGAACTGCGGCCCCCACCGTGACCAGGGCCGCAACGCCGGCCAAAACAATGGAATTGGAGATGAACGCCCGGTAGCGGCTTGAGGTGAGGTCCTGGCCCGAGCCGATCCCCATCTCGAAGAGCAGGGCAAGCGGCAGCAGGAAGCCCAACAATACGGGGATGCCGCACAGGATCACAGCCGCCCACCGATGCCATCCTCCGAGCTCTGCGGGCGGCACGCGCTCAAAGCGCTTGCCCGCCCCGTGGTGGCGCGCCGCGCCCCGCTGGATGCGCTCCAGAAGCGCGAGCATGAGGGCGAACCCAAGAAGGCAAAGCGCGAGCTGGGCTGCAGCGCCCCGGTCCGCCATCGAGAACCAGGAGGTGTAGATACCGGTCGCAAAGGTCTGAACGCCAAAGTAGCTGACCGTGCCGAAGTCGGCGATCGTCTCCATCACCGCCAGGAGGACGCCGCCCGCGATGGCGGGACGAGCCATGGGCAGCGAGACCCGGAAGAATGCGCCCCACGGGCCCGCTCCCAGCGCCCGGGCCGCCAAGTGGGCGGTCGCCGATTGCTGCAGAAAGGCCGCGCGGGCCAGAAGATATACATAAGGGTAGAGCACGAGGATCAGCATGATGGCCGCGCCGCCGACCGACCGCACCTCGGGAAACCAATAATCGCGCGGGCCCCAGCCGGTGACGGCGCGCAGGGCGGTCTGCACGGCGCCCGGATGGTCGAGCAGATCGGTATAGGCGTAGCCAAGCACATAGGCCGGGAAGGCAAAGGGCAGGGCGAGCGCGACCTCGAAGATGCGCACGCCCGGGAAGCGCGTCATCGTGACAAGCCAGGCAGCGCCGGTGCCGAGGGCGGCCGTGCCGAGCGCCACAAAAAGGGTCAGCTGGAGCGTGGTCAGCGTGTAGCGGGTGAGAACGGTGTCGGCGAGATGGGCCAGCGTCTCGGTTGTGCCGAGGAGTGCGGCGATGATGACGGCAATCATCGGCAAGAGGCACAAGGCTGCGGCGATGAGGGCGCCCGTGCGGATCGCCCCCTCGGTGCGTCGGGGGGGCGTCTTGGGGCGCAGGTCGCTCAGGCCGAAGCCTCCAGCGCCGCCACGATCGCGGAGAAATCTGCGGCCTTGAGGCTGGCGCCGCCGACAAGCGCGCCGTCGACATCGGTCACGCCGAAGATCTCCGCAGCGTTTCCTGGCTTGACGGACCCGCCATAGAGAACCGGCACGGCGTCGGCATCCATCCGGGCGCCGAGTTCGGTGCGGATATGGCCGTGGACCTCGGCAATCTCGTCGAGCGTAGGGGTACGTCCGGTGCCAATGGCCCAAACCGGCTCGTAGGCGATGACCATACCTGCGGGATCAGTGCCGGCCGGCAGGCTTCCAGCGAGTTGACGCGAGACGACCGACAGGGTTGCGCCGGCATCGCGCTCGGCCTCCGTCTCGCCCACACAGAGGAGCGCGATCATGCGGGCGCGTGCCGCCGCGCTCATCTTGGCAGACACCGTGGCGTCGGTTTCGCCATGGTCGGTGCGCCGCTCGGAATGACCCAGGATGACGGCGCTCGCGCCGGCATCCGCAAGCATTTCGGCGGATACGTCGCCTGTATGGGCGCCTGCTTCTGCGGCATGGCAATCCTGCCCGCCAACCGACACTGCGGTTCCGGCAAGGGCGTCGGCCATCCGGTGAACGAGCGTCGCGGGCGGGCATAGGAGAATGTCGACGCTGGGGGCCGGATGGGCCTCGGCAAGCGCCAAAGCTTCGGCGAGCGAGTCTGCGCTCCCGTTCATCTTCCAGTTTCCTGCAGCGAGTTTCCGCGCCATCCCGTCACCTTCCGCGCTTGGGGCCCGCGTGCGCCATGGCAATCGCCCACTTGCGCGTCAAGAGTGCATGCCCCTGTGCCGGGTCTAGCGCGCGGCTCCGATGTTCTCGTCGAACTTGATCGACTCACCACAGCCGCAGGCATCGACCACGTTGGGATTGCGGAACTTGAAGCCCGCCTCCAGAAGCGAAACTTCGTAGTCGATCTCGGTGCCAAAAAGGAACATCTGCGCCATGGGCGCGATGAGGACCCGGGCCCCGTCCTGCTCGACCACCTCGTCGTGCGCCTCGCGCTCCTTGGCATAGTCCATCGTGTATTCCATGCCGGCGCACCCGCCCTTCTTGACACCGATGCGCAAGCCATCGGCGCCGTCGCGGGCCATGATGCGGGAAATCTGTGCCGCGGCGGCCTGGGTCATCGTCACGGCCTGCTTGCCGGGAATGCCGAACATCTCTGCGCTCCTTCACCTTGCGGCTGAGAATAGGGGTGCGGGCCGCTCACGACAAGATGCGTGACGTTGTGGCGGATCACATGAACCCAAGCTCCAGCTTGGCCTCATCCGACATCATCTCCATTCCCCAGGGCGGCTCCCATGTGAGATCCACATCCACCTGCTTTACGCCCGGGAGGGGCTCAACCGCTTCCGCCACCCAGCCCGGCATCTCCCCCGCCACCGGGCACCCCGGGGCGGTAAGGGTCATTACAATACCAACGGCGCCTTCGCCATTGATGTCGATCGTGTAGATCAGTCCGAGGTCGTAGATGTTTACCGGGATTTCAGGGTCATAGACCGTGCGACACGCCTCGACGATTGTGTCGTAGAGCGGGTGATCTGTGCTCGATGGTCGGATGAACGGCGTTCCTTCCATCGGAGCAGCGTGGTCTGTCGGTGCGGTCATGGATGCATCCCGGAGCGATTGCTGAGCGTTTATATAGGGAAAGCCATTCCGTCGGTCCATACCTGGGCCCCGCTGGCCGCCGATGCGCGGGCAAATCTCTTGGACAAGAGATTTGCAAATTCCTTTGGAAAGGAATTTGCCCCTGTCAGCCGGCTTTTGCCCGCGCAGCGGTACGGCGTCGAACCGGTGCTGGCCGCACGCGCTTTTCTATCTCGTCATAAAGGAGCGCCGTCACGTTCTTTGTGGTCGCCTTTTCAATCCCTTCGAATCCTGGGGAGCTGTTGACCTCCAGAACTTTAGGGCCCTCTTCGGATCGCAGGAGGTCGACGCCGGCCATGTGCAGCCCGAATGCGCGGGCCGCCTTCACAGCCGTTTCGCGCTCGGCTCGAGAGATACGTACCGCTTCGGCTGTGCCGCCTTGATGTAGGTTCGAGCGGAACTCGCCCGCCGCCGCCTTGCGTCGCATGGCCGCGACCACTTTTGTGCCGATGACGAGGCAGCGAATGTCTTCGCCTGCCGCTTCCTTGACGAAGTGCTGGACAAGGAAGTTGGCCTTGAGCCCACGAAAGGCCGAGATCACCGATTGTGCGGCCTTTTTTGTCTCGGCCAGCACCACGCCTTTGCCCTGCGTGCTCTCCAGCAGTTTGACGATCAATGGCGCGGATCCCACGAGTTCGATGAGATTGTCGGTGTCCTTCGGCGAGGCCGCAAAGGCGGTCATCGGCATGCCGATGCGATGGCGTGCGAGGATCTGGTGCGCGTGGAGTTTGTCTCGACTTGCCGTGATCCCCGCCGCGCCATTGACGCAGTATGTGCCGATCGACTCGAACTGGCGGATAACGGCCGTGCCGTAGGCCGTCACCGAGGCGCCCACTCGCGGCACAACGGCGTCGTAGCGGGGCAGGCGCTTGCCGTCATAGTGGATCTCGGGCGAAAGCGCGTTGATTGCCATGTAGCAGCGTAGCGTGTCGATCACTTCCACGACGTGCCCGCGCGTCTCGCCTTCGGCCACAAGGCGGGACGTGGAGTAATTTGGCTCACGGCTCAGGACTGCGATCCGCAGCGAACGCTTTGGCGCTGCCTCGCGAACGCGCGCGGTGTGGTAGGGATCGAAGCTCAAAACCGGCTGGCAGAACGACTCCGCCGGGCTCACAACGACGTCTTCGGTCAGAGCCTGCCTGCCAAGCAACATACGATAGGCCATTGTGCCGCGATCTGTCAGAGTGATTTCGATGGGCCAATTGCGCTCGGCGACGTGCAACTCGGTACCGATGACATACCGAAGCTCTGCCTCGCCATTCGACGAGGTCACCTCGCGTCGGTCTAGGATGTCGGCCGAACACGGTATCGCAATGTCATCATTGCCCGGGATCGGATGCACGGCGAAGCGAACCTTGGGACGCGCTGCGGGCCCGAACGCCTCGATATCGAACGCGTGGAGCGCCGACGTGCGTGCGCCGGTGTCGATCTTGGCCTTGAGGGCCGGGAGACCGAGGCCCGGAAGCGAGACCCACTCCTCCCAGCCCAGTGTCAATGGCTCGCTCATGGAACCTCCCCGTCGGTGGGACCGGTTTGCCGGCCGTGATGTTCTGGCGCGGATATTGCCCGCAACCCTCGCGCCAGCCTATCGGCCTCGGCGCAGAGAAGAAACCGCGGGAAAGACGAAGGCTCTAGCAATACCGGCCGGTCTCGGGCAGAGGGCCCGATCATGACCGACGCGACGCCTGACCGATTTTCCTTTGCCCTTGCCGCCACCTCGGGCCGGGCTCGAACCGGGATCATCTCCACGCCCCGCGGTGAAATCCGGACGCCCGCCTTCATGCCGGTGGGAACCGCCGCCACCGTGAAGGCCATGCTGCCGGAAAGCGTGCGTGCGACGGGCGCCGATATCCTGCTCGGCAACACGTATCACCTGATGCTCCGCCCGACGGCCGAGCGGATCGACCGGCTTGGCGGGCTGCATGGGTTCATGAACTGGGATCGGCCCATCCTGACGGACTCGGGCGGGTTCCAAGTCATGTCGCTGGCCGATCTGAGAAAGCTCACCGAAGACGGTGTTTCGTTCCGCTCCCATATCGACGGGTCGCAACATATGTTGACGCCGGAGCGGTCGATGGAGATCCAGCGCCTTCTGGGCTCGGACATCGTGATGGCGTTTGACGAATGCCCGGCATTGCCTGCCCCACGGGACCGGATCGCCGAAAGCATGCGCCTGTCAATGCGATGGGCGCAACGGTCGCGCGATGCGTTTGGTGACCGGCCGGGGCACGCGCTTTTTGGCATCCAGCAGGGCGGGCTCAACAAGGAGTTGCGAGCCGAGAGTGCCGATGCGCTGACCGCGATCGGATTTGACGGCTATGCGGTCGGCGGGCTCGCCGTGGGCGAAGGGCAAGATGCGATGTTCGCCTGCCTCGATTTTGCGCCGGAGCAGCTGCCCCAGGATCGGCCGCGCTACCTGATGGGTGTTGGCAAGCCCGACGACATTGTCGGCGCCGTCGCGCGCGGCATAGACATGATGGACTGCGTCTTGCCATCGCGCTCCGGCCGCACGGGCCAAGCCTTTACCCGCCGTGGCGTCGTCAACATCAAGAATGCCCGACACGCCGACGATCCGCGACCGCTGGACGAGGAGTGCAGTTGCCCGGCCTGTCGGGGCTACAGCCGCGCGTATCTCCATCATGTGTTCAGGGCAGGGGAGATGATCTCGGGCATGCTGCTGACCTGGCACAACCTGCTTTATTACCAGGAGCTTATGGCAGATATGCGCGAGGCGATTTCAAACGGGACCTTTGCGGAGTTCGAGATGGCCTTTCATGCCAAGCGTGCCGAGGGCGACATTCCTCGGCTCTAGCGGGCAGCGGCCGGTTCGGACAATGGGCTCCCAAGGGCGCGACACCCCTTCGTCTGATCGCGCCCCTTCGACCGACTGGTTGGAACGCAGTCTCGTCTGTTCCCGAGGATCCATGCCGCGCATTGCCCCCCCTCCGCCGAGCATCTCGAAGGATTTGATCCGTTTACCTGTCATCAACTCGCGCCTTGCCCCGGCTTGCCGGCAGGTGCACACTCTGCGCGATCCAGGGACGCGGTTGAAACAAGGAGGGACGCGCCCCAACTAACCCCTCCGTGACAGGAGAGGGCCCAGCGTCGCCGATTTGCGGGACAGTGGCTCTCTTGCCAACAGAAACAGGACATCGAGCACATGCAAGAGCCCCTGAGCCAATCCTACCCGGTACTGCCGCTTCGCGACATCGTGGTGTTTCCCCACATGATTGTGCCGCTCTTCGTTGGCCGCGACAAATCGGTGCGCGCCCTCGAAGAGGTGATGGCTGATGACAAACAGATCCTCTTGGCCTCTCAGATCGACCCGAGCCAGGACGACCCCGAGCCCGAGGGCATCTATCGCGCCGGTGTTCTGGCGAACGTGTTGCAGCTCCTCAAGCTGCCGGACGGCACCGTCAAGGTGCTCGTCGAGGGCAAGGCCCGCGTGCGAATCGTCGACTATGTTCGCACCGACGACTTCTTCGAGGCGTCGGCGGAATATCTGACGGAACTGCCGGGCAACACCGATGAAATTGAAGCGCTTGTCCGCTCGGTTGCCACCGAGTTCGAACGCTATGCAAAGGTGAAGAAGAACATCCCCGAAGAGGCGCTGTCGGCGGTGGCGGAGGCCAAGCAATCGGCCAAGCTGGCCGATCTGGTGTCGGGGCATCTCGGCCTTGAGGTCGACAAGAAGCAGGACCTGCTGGAGACGCTCTCGGTTTCGGAGCGGCTGGAGAAAGTCTACGGCCTGATGCAGGGCGAGATGTCGGTTTTGCAGGTTGAGAAGAAGATCAAGACGCGTGTGAAGTCTCAGATGGAGCGCACGCAGCGCGAGTATTACCTCAACGAGCAAATGAAGGCGATCCAGCGCGAGCTGGGCGATGGCGACGAGGGCCAGAACGAGATCGCCGAGCTCGAAGAGCGGATTGCGTCGACCAAACTGTCGAAGGAAGCTCGCGAAAAGGCCGATGCCGAGGTCAAAAAGCTCAAGAACATGAGCCCGATGTCGGCCGAAGCGACCGTTGTGCGGAACTACCTCGACTGGATGCTGTCGATCCCGTGGGGCGTGAAGTCCCGCGTGAAGAAGGACCTCGGCCGCGCACAGAAGATCCTCGATGACGACCATTACAGCCTTGAGAAGGTCAAAGAGCGGATCGTTGAGTACCTTGCGGTGCAGCAGCGGTCGGCCAAGCTGAAGGGGCCGATCCTGTGCCTTGTCGGCCCTCCGGGCGTTGGTAAGACGTCGCTCGGCAAGTCGGTGGCGAAGGCTACGGGGCGCGAGTTCATCCGCATCTCGCTCGGCGGGGTGCGGGACGAGTCGGAGATCCGCGGCCATCGTCGGACCTATATCGGCTCGATGCCCGGCAAGATCGTCCAGGCGCTGAAGAAGGCCAAAACGACGAACCCCCTGATCCTCCTCGATGAGATCGACAAGATGGGTCAGGACTTCCGGGGCGACCCGGCGTCGGCGATGCTGGAGGTGCTCGATCCGGAGCAGAACTCGACCTTCGTCGACCACTATCTGGAGGTGGAGTACGATCTGTCGAACGTCATGTTCCTGACCACGGCGAACTCCTACAACATGCCCGGGCCGCTTCTCGACCGGATGGAGATCATCCCGCTTGCCGGTTACACCGAAGACGAGAAGGTCGAGATCGCCAAGCGTCACCTCATTGCAAAGCAGGTGAAGAACCACGGTCTAAAGTCCGGGGAGTTCGACCTGACGGACGAGGCGCTGACCGAGATCATCCGTACCTATACGCGGGAAGCCGGTGTGCGGAACCTCGAGCGGGAGATCGCAAAGCTCAGCCGCAAGGCGGTGACCAAGATCGTCCGGAAGGAAAGCGACAAGGTGACGGTCACCCCAGGCGATCTGGAAGACTTCCTTGGCGTCAAGCGCTTCCGCTACGGCCTCGCCGAGGTCGAGGATCAAGTCGGTGTCGTGACGGGGCTCGCCTATACGTCGGTCGGTGGCGATCTGTTGCAGATCGAGGCACTGCGCCTGCCGGGCAAGGGCCGAATGAAAACAACCGGCAAGCTGGGCGAGGTGATGAAGGAATCGATCGATGCGGCGTCGTCATACGTTCGGTCTATCGCCCCGTCCATCGGAGTGAAGCCGCCGCGCTTTGACACGATGGATATCCACGTTCACGTGCCCGAGGGCGCGACGCCGAAGGATGGGCCCTCTGCCGGTTTGGCGATGGTGACGTCTATCGTGTCGGTGCTGACGCAGATCCCGGTGCGCAAGGACATCGCCATGACCGGCGAAGTCACGCTGCGGGGGAATGCTCTGCCGATTGGCGGGCTCAAGGAAAAGCTCCTCGCGGCGCTTCGCGGTGGGATCAAGACGGTCTTCATCCCGAAGGAGAACGAGAAGGACCTCGCCGAGATCCCCGACAATGTGAAGAACGGGTTGGACATCATCCCGGTCGATCATGTCCGCGAGGTGCTGCAGAAGGCCCTCATCCGGCAGCCAGAGGCCATCGAATGGGATGAGGCGGCCGAAGAGGAAGCTGCAGCGGCGCGTGCCGCAAAGCTCGCGGCGCAAGGGGTGGAGAGCGGCACGACCGCCCACTAACCTGATGCCCGAGTCTGAAGGGGGCGCGCTGGGGTGCGCCCCTTTTTCATTTTTGAACAGGGATTTATCTCACCATCTTCAGGTAAGACTTGAAGGACTCTCGAGCGGGCGTGATTGGAACGCTGCACTTCGATTGTGGGAAGAATCGGCTGAGCCGCGCTAGTCCAGACCGCGCATTCGGCTTTCGGCTCGATCCCAGGCCGCGCGCATCTGCGCTGCCTGGTTGGGATCGCCAACGTCGGGCAATTCGGGCCGCTTGCCACCCATCTTGGACCAGCTTTTGGCATCGGCGAACAAGACGAAATAGAGGCTCTCGACCTTCGGCCTGAAGAGGTTCGTCCAGAACTCTCCCATGACGTTGCGAGCCGCAGTAAGCCGGTGTCCGCCGTTCACCACAACCCAGCGCCCCTTGCGTCCGATCCTGGCGGTGATCGGTTCGACCGGCTGATAGCCGCGTGATCGGATGGACCGCTCAAGCGCCGCCAGCCTGGGGCTTTCGCCACGCTCGAAGTTCTTGAGCTCCAGCTTGTCAAGCAGATCCGCAGGCACCTCAATCGCTGCCATCCCGTTGACGAACGGGATGCGGTCGAGATCCGCTTCGGTCTCGACCCGGAAGACTTTGGGCACCGCTGTGTTCATCATCCGTGTTGCTCGGCCTCATTGATGAGAGTCATTCTTAGTAGTGTATATACAAATCGAATGGCAAAATAAAGGGTATCGGGCCAAAAGTAAGCAGTTCGAATCCGAGGTGCGGCCCTTGAACTGTTTCATCGGCTTCGATAGATCGCCCTGCACCGGCGGGTGATTAGCTCAGTGGTAGAGCGCTTCGTTCACATCGAAGATGTCGGGGGTTCAAATCCCTCATCACCCACCATTTCTCTGCGTGTCGTCCGCGAGGCCTTTCGGCTACCGAACGGCGGTCGTTCAGAATGTCTCGTTCGAGGTCGGCCCGTGCCTTCCGGCCCTTGCCCTTGGCATCGCTCGCGCGATATGGGCTGCGGGCGATGTGCCCGATTGGGGGTGGTTAGCTCAGTTGGTAGAGCGCTTCGTTTACACCGAAGATGTCGGGGGTTCGAGCCCCTCACCACCCACCACCGGACCGCTTGACGGCGCGTCCGCCTTTGCCCACCCTGACGCCGGAAGGCCCAGCGCAGAAAGCACCGTCCGCGGCAATGACCGAGCCAAGTGAAACGCCGCCAGACGGGCCTCCCGTGATCCGCACGATCGCGATGCCGGCAGATACCAATCCTTCGGGCGACATCTTTGGCGGCTGGCTGATGAGCCAGATGGACCTCGCTGCCGGGACGCTTGCCGCACTGCGGTCTCGCGGCCGGTCGGCCACGATCGCCGTGGACGCCATGATCTTTCATCGACCCGTGAAGATCGGCGATGAGGTGTCGCTCTATGCCGATCTCGTGTCGGTGGGGCGGACATCGATGAAGATCCACGTCGAGGCGTGGCGGCGCGCGCGGGCTGGTACTGAGACATCGCGCGTGACCGAGGCAACGTTTACCTTCGTCGCGCTCGACGACGCGGGTCGGCCACGGGCCGTGCTTGACGACGCTTCAGTGTAGTGCGCGCCTGCGCACAATTGCTGATCCCTTACTAATATTCTGTGCGGAGAGCCGCGTGATATCTATGGGGAGACAGTCAATGCAAGGAGAGGCTCATGAGCTGGAATCCAACCCTCGATCCTGATTGCCCGACCGGTGATGCGGTGGATGCAATCGACACTCTGATCATCCCGCGTGCGCGTGACCTGGGGGGCTTTGAGGTGCGGCGGGCGCTGCCGGCACCGAAGCGTCAGATGGTCGGTCCGTTCATCTTTTTCGACCAGATGGGACCGGCCGAGTTCCTGCCGACCAAGGGAATGGATGTTCGCCCGCATCCGCATATTGGCCTGGCGACCATCAGCTATCTGTTCCGAGGCCGGATGCATCACCGTGACAGCCTGGGTACCGATGCCTGGATCGAGCCGGGTGCCGTGAACTGGATGGTAGCCGGACACGGGATCACCCATTCCGAGCGCACCGATGACGAGACGCAGACCGATCCGATGCCGTTCTTCGGGATCCAGACCTGGGTCGCCTTGCCGAAGGACCATGAGGACCGTCCCGCCGAGTTCGAGCACGCGCCGATGGACAGGCTTCCGCTGATGGAAGGTGAAGGCAAGGAGGTGCGCCTGATCCTAGGCAGCGCCTATGGCGAGCGTGCGCCGGTCAAAACCGCGTCGGAGATGTTCTATGCCGATGCTGTGCTTCAGCCCGGAGCCAAGCTGCCGATGCCCGAAGAGCACGAAGACCGCGGTATTTACGTGGTCGAAGGCGAAATCGACATGGCGGGGCAAACCTACCCTGCCGGCCAGATGATGGTGTTTCGGCCCGGCGACCGGGTGTCGGTGACGGCCGGGGCGCACGGGGCGCGGCTGATGCTCCTGGGCGGAGAGACGCTGGAGGGCCCGCGCTACATCTGGTGGAACTTCGTTGCGTCCTCGAAGGAGCGCATCGAGGACGCCAAGGAGGCATGGCGGCAAGGCGATTGGCAGAACGGCCGTTTCCACCTGCCGCCAGGAGACGATCAGGAGTTTATCCCGATCCCGGAGAAGTAACCGCGATGGCGCGTCGGTTCAGGCCGGCGCGCCGTCGACCTTTGGCCGGATCCGGTGCACGAGCATCGAGCAGGCCTCGACAATCGATTTCATCCGCTCTTCGAGCCGCGTCATCTCGGCGATCTGATCCTTCAGCCGCGCGCTGTCGTCACCCAACTCGGCCAGCTTGCCGAACAGGGCCTCGGAGGTCCGCGCCTGTGCTTCGGCATGCCCCACGACAGAGCGCAGCGACTGGGTGAGATCTGCGACGCGAGCGGGCCCTTCGGCATGTTCGGCCCCCTTCGAGAGCGCATCGTCGAGGTCGGTGATGGCAAGGCGCATGGCCTCGAACCAATCGTTCGACAGCCGGGGCTCCACCTTGGCCGCCAACATGGCTTCGCGTTCTACCCGGCGCATGCCGTCGACTACGCGGTCAACACCCACGCGCAAATCGCTCTGGACCGCGATGATGTCGTCATTGACCTTCACCACGCGGTCGAGGACGGCGTCGAGTTCAGCCACTAGCCGGTTCACCCGATCCAGAAAGAGGTTGAGATCTCGCGCGAGCGCACCGAATTCGTCTGACGTGCGGATCTCGGCCCGGTGGTGCAGACCGCCATAGGCCCGCGCGAGGCTCGACACCGTGGCCCGCAAGCCCAGAAGGGGCTCCATCCGCGCCTTTAGGATCAGAAAGAGCAGGATCGAGTGCAGTAGGATTTTTCCGCCGGCCAGCGCCGCCGTCAGCCGCGCATCTTTGGCCCATAGGGCAAAGTCCTGCGCGAGGTAGTTCCGCACGGTAATGGTGCCAAGAACATCGCCCACCTCGGCTTGTGCGTGGCAGCCTGTGCAGAAGGCCTCGGCCGTGATCCGCAGCTCTGCCGATTTGTGGGCGCCGTCGGGCCAGTCTCCGGCCGGGATGCCGACAGGCGAGAAGCCGAAGCCCTCTTCGATGGATGCCACCGTTACGGGCGAAGGCTCGATGGCGATGTCGTAGCCCAGGTCCGTCCAGTTGCGCTCGAGGATCGGGTACATCGTGCGCGCAGCCACTGGCCCGCCTTCGTTGCGCATGATCGACCGCACGTTCTCGGCCAGATCGTCGGCCACGATCTGTGCCTCGTTGGTGCCGTCGGTCTGCCAGTTCCACCAGACAAGACCGGCTTTGAAGGAGAACTCGATAATCGTCACAAGGACAAGGATGACGAAGAAGTCCTTGATCATGTGCACGAGGAAGGAGCGGTCGAACCGACCTATGCTGGCGCTGTCCTCGTCGAGCATCGGCGTCTCCGCGGTCAACTGGCGGTGTTGGCTCGCGTGGGAGCTAGCGCGCATGCTGCACTGCGACAGGGCGGACGTGCCGAAAACCCTGGGCTTTCTATGCGCCCACAGTCTTGCGAAGCATCGCTTCAAGTCTCGTGAGAAGCTTGCGGTTGTCGAAGCGTGTCACAGCGACGTCCCGGGCGGCGTTCGCCATTTGCGCCAGGTCTTTCGTGTCCAGGAGGCGGCGCAATTGCCGGGCAAACCCGTGTTGGTCGTGCTCGTCCACAAGGTGGCCGGTCTTCCCGTCCTCCACGGCTTCAGGGATCCCGGCGTGGCGCGTCGAGACGATCACGCAGCCGCTCGCCAGGGCTTCCTGGATCGCGGTCGGCAGGCCCTCGGTGTTGCCGTCCTCGGCCGTGACGGAGTGCTGGGCGAAAATCTCGGCCTTTCCAAGTCGATCGCGCACCGCGTCATGGGGCATCCGGCCGGGCAGGCGTACCCGATCGCCGACGCCAAGTTCCCGCGCCAAAGACCGTGCGGGTTCCATCAGGGGGCCGTCTCCAATCATCTCCAGGCGGGCGTGCGGCAGGCCTTCGGCCGCCTCGGCAAAGGCGCGCACGGTCGTCAGCGGCGCCTTCTTCTCAATAAAGCGACCCAGTGCAAGGATCAGGCCGCGCTCTTTCTCACCGGGCTTGAAGTTGTCCGTATTCACGCCCGACGGAATGACATGCGCGTTGGGATGTTCGAGACCTTCGGCCGCCAGGTTGTCCAAGAGGAACTGCGACACGGCGACGATGCCCGCAAGGTGGGGGAACATGCGGCGGTAGGCGCGAACGGTCTGCCGCCGCCGCAGGGCTTTTGAGGCGTCGGTCCCGCGGAAGTAGGAAACGCACGGCAGGCCAATTTCCCGGGCCAAAGGCGCCACAGCAAGTGCCTGAGTGCCGAACTCGGCAAGAACGAGTTCGACCTTCTGGTCCTGCAGGAACGTCTTTAGCGCCGACTTGGATGCCCCGAACGGAACGCGCGACGTGCTGTGGCGCAGGGCATTCATACTCAGGGCGAAGGGCGCGCGCAGCGTGTCTGCAAGCCCTAGTGAGCGGCGGCGTTCAAAAAGTGGCCGTCCGATCGGGTCGTTGCCATCGAACCGGCCCGCAACAATGCAGGTTGCGCCGTCAAACAGATGCTCGATGTGCCGGTTCACGAAGGTTTCGCCGGGCACAAAATAATCGGACGTGGCAATGGCCGTCTTCATGGGGCCGTCCTAGTCCTTTTGGGTCGATGGTGCTAGCTGCGTTGCGCCGTTAGCTTTGGGCCATTGAGGGGTGCGCTTTGCACTCGCGGTCGGCTCGCATAGATCGGGCGATGAAGGCGCGTGGCTCGGGCCGCATCAAGGACGGGCGGGACGCATGGAACATCGGAAAAAGGGTGGGGCGAGCGCACTCAAACGGCTCAAGTTGCGCGTTCTCTCGTCGCTGCCCGGCGCCCGGGGTATCCGGTATCTCAGAAAGCTTTGCAAAGCCCGGGGCGACGAGATGAACGCGCTATTTGAGCATGCGCTCTCGAAGGCCGCCTGCGGCCTCTGCATCGATCTCGGGGCTAATCTGGGCGACTACACGCTGCGCATGGCTGCCATTGCGGACCGCGCCATTGCGTTCGAGCCCGACCCATGGACGGCTGACCGGCTTCAAGACCGGGTCGGTGCCGCGCAGAACGTTGCGGTGATCGAAGCCGCGGCCTGAACGGACCGCCAACAACCGCGTTGCCTGATTGTGCAAAACCGTCGTAGCCCGCGACTTTCTCCGACTCTTCGATGAGAAAAGTGGCGTCGCGCCTCTGCATCTCCTCGATCAGCGCCTGCAACCGCCGATAGTATGCGTTCCCTTTGGAATATCCGCCATCGCGCACGGCCCAGTCGATCTTGGCAAGCGCAGCAGGGCTGTAGCGATAATGCATGATCGGCAAGAGGACGCGATCGCTGAACGCCGTGCTCGCGGTCCGATGCCTGTCCAGATAGAAGTCGCCCATTCGCCAGGGCTGGAAGATCGGTTGCACCGAGGTGCCGGAGGGCGACTTGAGGTGGTCGAAGAGCGGAAGCTTTGGCGTTCGCCAGGCCGAGGCATCTGGCTTGCCCAGGAACGTGACATCAAGGCGATGTCGCATGCCGATGTACCGGTGGCGCGGCGGTTTGTCTTTGCGCAGCGAGAAGTGCCGCCGCGGGTCGAAGGACCATGGGCAGCTGGAATACGTGAAATGCGTGCTCGGGAACGTGCTCAGACCCTGTCCGGCGCGGGGATAGAGGTCGATCAAGCCGTATCCGGGGGGATGAGGCCGAGCCCGCGAAGGTAGATGCCGATCCCCGTTTCAAGCAGGGCTTCTGGTGGAAATTGCGATCGGCCGCCGGGCGCGCCTCTGAGGTAGAGCTCCACCACGCCATGGCTCATGGCCCAGATGTGAGCCGAGAACATTGCAGCCGGTGGACGCTTGTCCTCGGGTATATGCACCGACAAGGCTTCGGCGGCGCGTTCCAGGATGCTCCGCGCGCGTTCGGCGACGGCTGCCAATTGCGGTGTACGTTGGACTGATAGCCCGCTCTCGAACATTGCCTGATAGTGGCCAGGGTACTTTGCGGCGAAGGCAAGATAGGCGCGCCCCGTCGCCTCAAAGGCTGCGAGGGCAGATGGTTCGCCGCCGTTGAAGGCGTGTTCCATGACGTCGGCGAAGATCTCGTAGCCCTGGCGCGCGGCCTCGGCGATGAGATCTTCGCGGCCCTCAAAGTGGCGGTAGACGGCGGCGGGCGTCACGCCTGCAACCTTGGCGGCCTCCGAGAGCGTAAAGCCCTGCGGCCCCTTCTCCTCGATCAGGCGCAAGGCGGCATCCACAAGCGCCTGACGCAGATTGCCGTGGTGATAGCCGCGCTTAGGCATGCCAGAGGGCAGGGCTCCCGCAGATCTCCGTGTCGATGTCCCCCACCACATCGGCATTCTTGCGGGCATAGTCCAGACGCGACAGCACAACCCGGATGGCCGCGAGCCGTGCTCGGCGCTTGTCGTCCGAACGGATGAGGGTCCACGGCACGTCTGGATCGTGGGTGAAGCCTAGGGTTTCCCCGATCGCCTCGGAGTAGGCCTCCCAGCGGGTCAGCCCCTCAACGTCGATGCGGCTGAGCTTCCACTGTTTCAGAGGGTCGCTCTCGCGCGCCAGCATGCGGTTGAGTTGCTCGGCCCGGCCGACATTCAGCCAGATCTTGACGAGCACGATCCCGTCATCAACGAGGGCGCGCTCGAACGGAACGACTTGGTGAAAGAACCGGTCGCGTTCGACATCGGTGCAGAAGCCGAACACCTTTTCGACGACGCCGCGATTGTACCAAGACCGGTCAAAGAGCACGATCTCGCCCGAGGCGGGCAAGTGCTCGATATAGCGCTGAAAGTACCACTCGCTCTTTTCCCTGTCTGACGGGGCCTGCAGGGCAACGACGCGCGCGACACGCGGATTAAGGTTTTCGCGGAAGCGCTTGATCGTGCCGCCTTTTCCGGCGGCATCGCGCCCTTCAAAGAGCACACAGACCCGGCCGCCCGTTGCCCGGACCGACGCCTGCAGTTTGACCAGTTCGATCTGGAGGGCGTGGAGCTCTGCTTCATAGGCGTCGCGGTCCATCCGCGAGGTGTAGGGATAGGGGTCGGCGAGGATGGTCTTGCCGCCTGCGGACTTGATGGCGGCCCGGACAGCCTCGGGGGCTTCCTTCTGGAAAATCTTGCTGATGGCACCGTCGAAGGGCTTTTTCATGGCCTGGCCTCCTGTCGATCTGGCGACTATGGCGGCCCGTCCTGGACGGGGCAACATGGGGGTCAGCGCAGGCCGGCGCGTGTTGCCACGCGGTCGATCGCGGCGATGGCAACCTCGGGGCGGGCATGGTGGGGCATGTGGCCCACGCCCTCGAGTTCGGTCAGGCGCGCGCCCGGCACGAGAGCGACCATCCGTTGGCTGTGAGTGTTGAGGGGCACGGCGGTGTCTGCCGTGCCGTGAACGGCTTCGACGGGGATGTCGAGGTTGCGGTAGCGCTGTGACATGGCCGCCAGATGAGGCTTCAGCCCGCGCACCTGCCGCGCGTTGAGGCGGATCGACTGCGGCTG
This sequence comes from Pseudomonadota bacterium, assembly GCA_039822045.1. GTDB lineage: Bacteria > Pseudomonadota > Alphaproteobacteria > Rhodobacterales > Rhodobacteraceae > HLUCCA09. Next base: position 304,387 of record JBCBMY010000001.1, read on the forward strand.
CAGGACAAGGCCGACCCCGATATGCTCGGCATACCCGCGTGGCACGGGATCGGGGGCAAAGGTCGTGGCGATCGAGCGCCGGGCGATGCTTTCGTTCGCAAGAGCGGTCACGGCCGGGACGAATGTAACGCCGCCAAGGGTGGACCCCGCCAGAGTATAGAAGGGGCCGAGCCCACCCTCCCATGGCATCGTGGCGCCCGCGAGCGAGACGACCCCGGCTACGCGTTCGGGATGTTCGAGCGCCCAGGCCATGGCAACAGCGCCGCCGAACGAGTGGCCCACGACGACCGCGCGGTCGATCCCGAGACGCGCAGCGGCGGCGTTCAGCACGGTAGCCTGCTCGGCCGGACTTTCGCCGCGATCGTGAAGCGGGGGCGTATGGCCCAGCGCGGGCCGGTCGAAGGCCACCACGCGATAGCGGTTGTCGAGCCGCTCCATCAGATCGAACGAGAAATCCCGCAGGTTCCCCGAGGCGCCGTGCAGCAGAATTACCGTTGGGGCGCCCTCGGGCCCCCGAACCAGCGCGTGCACGCGCGTGTTGCCCACCTCGATGAACTGGCCCGAGGGTGGATAGGCCGCCGCGGTGAATGCGATCTCCGAGGGCATGCTTTCGGTCTCCTCGCCGGGGCCACAGCCAGTAAGCGCGGCGAGCAGGGCAAAAGCCCTAGCGGCCGCCGATCCGGTCGATATCGAACGATGTCGTCTGGTAGATCTGGTTGATCCAGTTGCCGTAGAGCAGATGCGCATGGCTGCGCCACCGATTGAGCGGCTCCAGCTCGGGATTATCCTGGGGGAAGTAATTCGCCGGTACTCCGATCGGGGACCCCTGCGCCACGTCGCGATCATACTCTTCCTTCAGCGTTCCGCTGTCATACTCGAGATGATTGAAGATATAGAGCGCGCGGTGGGATGCGTCCTCCACCAGACAGGGCCCCACCTCGGCGCTGTCGAGCAGAACCTGAAGGCCCTGCGCCTCGATCTCGGGTCGTCTCAATTCGGTCCAGCGCGAGACCGGGACGATGAAATCATCTGAAAAACCATTGAGATAGCCCGAAGACGGGGCCTTGTTGGCATGTCGAAAGCAGCCAAAGGCCTTGGCGCTGAGAAGGTGCTTGGGGATGCCGTGAAAGTGATAGGCCATGGCCATCCCGCCCCAGCACACGCCGAAGGTCGAGTGCACGTTGGTTTGCGTCCAGTCCATCACCTCGGTCAACTCATCCCAGTAGGTCACCTCTTCATAGGGCAGATGCTCGATGGGGGCGCCGGTGATGATGAGCCCGTCGAACTTCTCGTCGCGCACCTCGGCAAAGGGGCGGTAGAACGCCTCCATATGTTCCGCCGCCGTCGTCTTGGTCTGATGCTCGGTCATCCGCAGCAGGTGCAGATCGATCTGCAAGGGCGTCGACCCGACAAGGCGCGCAAACTGTGTCTCGGTCTGGATTTTCTTCGGCATCAGGTTCAAAAGGCCGATCCGCAACGGCCGGATGTCTTGCCGCGCGGCCCGGTCTTCGCCCATGACCATCACGCCCTCGGAGCGCAACACGTCGAAGGCGGGCAGGGTTTCGGGCAGCTTGATGGGCATCGCTCTCGTCTCGGCTGACAGTCCGGGAGGGCGCAGATACGCTCAAGCCATCGCGCGTTCAAGCGCACGCAGGATCATGTGATGGAAGCCGGCCTCGTCGCGCACGGCCATGGCCTCTTCCGCAGGGACCGTCACGCCCCAACGCTGCGCCATGGCGGCATAGCGCGGCTGGCGATGGGCCAGCGCCCGGCCGTAGGTGAACCGGACAAAGGCGTCGGGGTCGACGTGCTCTTCGGGCAGGCCCGACTGCGCCAGATAAGCCTCCCAGCAGGCGTTCAAGAACGCGGGTTGATACGCCATGGGCTTGGGCTGTTTGTCGAAGCGGCGGATCAGTTCATCGCGATGCGCTTCGGTCCCCTCGATCCACACAAGAAGCATCGCCTCGGACAGCGCACGCATCACATGATCGTCAGGATCGTTCGGCTCGACCACTTCGCAAATCGAGCCGCCTGTATCGCAGATGAAGTTCTCATAGCCATAGATCTCCTCCGCCCGGTCGATGAAGCGCGTCGCATCGAGGAGTGCGGCGATCTCGGCCGCTTCGTGCTCGGACTGCCGACGCCGGTACTCGGTGATCGGCAGTCCGCCCTTGGCCGGATCGCCGGGCTTGCCAAGATAGGTCGACAGGGGATCGAGATTGTCGAAGGTGATGTTCGAGGCGATGTAGATGGAGTCGGAGCGCAGAAGGTCGGCGAGATAGGGCACGCGCATCGCCTCGCGCTTGAAGCTGTCGGCGATGAGTTCGCCCATATAGCGCGTGCCAATGCGGTAATCGACGGAATAGTGGAACCAGCCCCCTGCCAGGCGGAGCAACGTCGAAAGGTGGGTTTTGCCGAGGCCCGACATGCCAAAGAGCGCCACGCGCTTCTTCGGTGCGGTGGCCCAGGCATCGGGGTCGGGGTAGTAGAGCGGGGCGTGGCGCATTCCGCCGTCCATAGCCCCGGCTACGCCCTGGGGCCAGAGCGATTCGGCTTACGAACGCGCGCGCCGTGGCACGGCCAGCACGACAAGGCCGAGGGCCAGGACGGCAAGGCCCGCAAACGCCCGCATCTCGAGCCGCTCGCCGAGGACGACGGCCCCCAGGCAGACGGCGACGGGCGGTATGAGGAGCGTGACGAGCATCGTGCCCCCCGCGCCGGAAGTGGCCAGGATGCGGTAGTAGAGGAGATACGCCAAGGCCGTTGCTATCCCCGCATAGTAGGCGATGGCGATGGTGCCGCGCGCCGTGTCCGGCAGGTCGATCCCGCCTTCGAGGACGAGGGTCAGCGGCACGAGGATCAGCGTTGAGCCCGTCAGCATCCCCGCCGCCGCGACGATCGGGGGAAGGCCGCCGAGCTTGAGCCGGGCCCAGACCGAGGCCGCAGCATAGGACAGGGTCCCGGCAATTACCGCAATCTGGGCCGTTGAGCGCAGATCGAGCCCCGTGAGCACGCCGGGCCCGACGATGGTCACGACGCCCGCGAACCCAAGACCGATGCCGGCGGCGCGCTGCGCCGTCAGGCGTTCATCGCGGAAGGCGAGGGCCGCCGCGAGGGCGCCCCAAATCGCCGTCGAGGCATTGAGGATCGAGGTGAGGCCGGTCTCGATATAGAGTTGCCCCCACGCCATCAGGGTAAAGGGCACCGCGTTGTTCAGAAGCCCCATCACGAGGAAAGCGCCCCAGATAGACGCAGTGCGCGGGACTGAAATCCCCCGTGACCAGACGATCAGCCACAGGATCAACGCGGCCCAGCCCACCCGGTGGCAGACGCTCGACAAGACCGACACCTCGTCAAGCGCGATGCGAATCGACAGAAACGATGCGCCCCAGATCACCCCGAGAAGCGAGAGCTCGGCCAGTGCCTTGCCACCGAGGGCCGGCGGCGGAGTATTTGTGGAAACCGTCATGGGGCCAAACGTAAAACCGGGCCGCCTGGTGGGCGACCCGGTTCCTGCGCATCCCCCGTGGCACGCCTAGAAGCGGTAGCCGACCGAAAAGCCAACCGTGACTGCACGGTTATCTTCGAACTCGGCACGGGCGGTGTCGGGCGTACCCGTCTCCGGCCGAGCATTGCCGAGCCATGAATACCGCACGCCGCCCGACAGGACGACGTTCTCGGTCACGTCGTATGCGCCGCCGAGAGAGACCGCGAAAAGCCCGTTCGTCGGCGCGAGGGGCGACACGAGATCGTCACTGTTGGTTTCTTCCCATGTGAACGCCGCCGAGCCCGCAAACTCCTCGGTGAAGCGGCGCGCGACGCCTAGCTCCACGGTCCGCGAATCTTGAAGATCGACGAGTCCGGCATTCGCGGCCGCAGTGAACAACTCCGGGTCGATTTTGAACTCGCTCCATTCGGCCCATCGGAAAGAACCAAAGAGAAGCGTGTCTTCGGCAATGCCCGTCTGGAAGTCGAGGTTGACCGAACGCGGCACCTCAACCTCGGTCTCGCCTTCGCCAATCGCGGCTCCAGCATAGAATTCCGTCGTGTCGAAGTCGTGCGTGATCTCGGAATTGTAGGTCAGCGCGACGCGAAGTGCGATCTCGGGGATCTCGTATGCAACGCCGGCGAGCCATCCTGTTGCAGTGTTCGTTTCTAGTTCGACCCGATAGCCGTTGAATCCACCGGCAAAGGCCGGTGTACCTGCAGGCACCGGCGCACCGTAGGCCAGACCCCCCAGTTCGATATTGCCGCGCGCCTGCTGGACGCGAAGCCCGCCGTGCACCGACCAGTTGTCGTCGAACTTGTAGCGGACGATCGCCGTCAGCGCCTCGGTCTCGGCAATGGCCGTCGTGCCGCCCAACTCGGTGCTCGCGGGGTCGCCGTTGTAGATGATGTCGGAGCCGAAGGGCTGTTCGAACTGGAGAGCTACCGACCATTGTTCGCTCAAGTCGAGCTTCACGCCAGCCGAGAAGTTGCCGAAATCGTCTCCAACGCCCACATAGTTGGTGCCGGGTGGGATGATGGGACCGAGAGCCGTGTTGCCCGTGCCTTCGCCCGAGATGTTGGGCGTGGTGTGCGCATAGCCAAGCTCGATATAGTTGCCCTCTTCGAACAAGAGGTCGAGCGGCAGGCCAGTGCGGTCTAGGCCCCCGGCGAGTGCAGCCGTTGAGGTCGACGCAAGAAGCGCCGACGCTAGGAGCGTGCGTGTCATGGTCCTCGTCCCTTCACGTCAGGTGCCCGGGGAGTGGCTCCCGGGTGAGTTGTGTTATCGATTGCGAGGCACAATCCGCGTGACGGTTAAGGAAATCAAATCTGACGCCGCGTTCCGAGCGGCTGGGACATATTCTTGCTGCAAAACTGTCACAAACGCCGTTACGTCACTGCCAGTCTGGCTTACGCGCGACGGATGTTGAGCCAATTGGCTCCGAGAATCAGTAGGGCTCCGACAGCTACCCAAACCTCGAGCGGCTCGCCGTAGAACGCCATCCCGACGAGTGCAATTACGGGCAGGCGGGCGAAATCCATGGGCATGACAATGCCGGCTGGCGCGAGCGACAGCGCGGTTGTCAGACAGAAATGGGCACAGAGCCCCGCCACAGAGATGAGGCCGAGCCACGGCCAAGACGCGGATGTCGGCCATGCGATGTCGCCGTCGATCCCGGCGGCGACAAGGGAGAACACGGCCTGCATGGCCGTCAGCCAGAACAGGATCGAGACCGTCGCTTCGGTTCGCGTGAGCTTGCGTGTGAAGAGCGCGGTGGTCGCGAACCCGATGGCTGCTCCGGCGGCCGCGAGCATCCCGGCATCGAGTGAGGACATGTCGGGTTGTGCTACGATCAGTACGCCTGCAAAGCCGATCGCCGCTGCGAGGAGTGAAACGCGGGTCAGGCGCTCGCCCAGGAAGAGGGGCGCGAGGAGCGTGGCCCAGATCGGCGACGTGAACTCAATCGCGAAGAGCTGCGCCAAGGGGATGAGGGGCAGCGCGAAGAACCACAGGTTCTGGCCCGCGAAGTGACAGATGTTGCGTGCCGCGTGGAGGCCCATATGGCGCGCCCGGATCTGCTGCAGCACACCGAAGATGCGTGCCACCACCACCACGATCATGACGCCGATCACAGATCGGTAGAGCATGATCTCGAACGTGTCATGGTCGGTCGCGACGGCCCGCCCCGCGACTGCCATGGCCGAGAACGACGCAATAGCACCGACCATCCATGCCGCAGCAAGCAGCGGGCGCGCGCCCGGCGCGTCGTGGTCAGTGCCTACCCGTCCTGCCACAGGCAACACCCCTGGAACCGGCTGATACCCGACGAGGTTGGAACACCCACTTCAACCGTGATTGGAAAGTCGAGGCCTATCGCCTGGCATGCACGTGCCTCGAAGAAGACGTCGAGTGGCCCACCAGCCGTCTCCAGGACATGGGCGGAGAAACCAAGATCCTGTGTCGGTGCGGGCGAGAAATCGAAGGTGCCATCGCCCAGGTAATCGAACGTCGCCCGGTCCTCACGGACGGCGAGGATGAATTGCGGCCCAGTGCCAAGGCACAGAAGCGGGACCGCCGCGCCCGCCTGGGTCGCCAACAGACTGAACAGGAGTGTTCGAAGGATCATGATCGAGCCCCTTGGCCACGGATGCGCCCCAACCTGAAGTTTGCGTCGCGGAGAACGCACCGCGAGTGGGCACGCGGTGCATCCGCCAGCATCGGATCGCGACCCTCGGGCACAGGCACCAACGTCGAACGCGCGCAGCAGCTCGTGCGCCCGAGGCCTGCTGAACTCTTCAAGCTTTCCCGAAACGCAGACTGCATGTGACTTGCCTGAGGCCGCTCCGTTCTCCGTGGATGCCCGCCTTCATCCCACATTGCGGGACGGAAGCGCGTTCAACTCTTCATTCAAGCTCGATCGTGCCCGGCGGCTTGGACGTCACGTCGTAGCTGACCCGGTTGATCCCGCGGACCTCGTTGATGATGCGCGTGGCGGTCTCGCCGAGAAAGTCGTGGCTGAACGGGTAGTAGTCGGCGGTCATCCCGTCGACGCTGGTCACAGCGCGCAAGAGGCACGCGTAATCGTAAGTGCGTCCATCCCCCATCACACCCACGGTGCGGACAGGCAGGAGCGCCGCGAAGGCCTGCCAGATCTCGTCATAGAGCCCATGTTTGCGAATCTGGTCGATAAAGACAGCGTCGGCCTCGCGCAGAATGGCCAGCTTGTCGGGGGTCACTTCGCCGGGGCACCGGATCGCCAGCCCCGGCCCCGGAAAGGGATGACGGCCGATGAAGGCGGGTGGCAGGCCGAGCTCACGGCCCAGTGTCCGAACCTCATCCTTGAAGAGCTCGCGCAAGGGCTCGACCAGTTTGAGGCCCATCTTTTCGGGAAGACCGCCGACATTGTGGTGCGACTTGATCGTGACCGACGGTCCACCCGAGAAGCTGACGCTCTCGATCACGTCGGGATAGAGAGTGCCCTGAGCGAGAAACTCCGCGCCGCCGATCTCGGTCGCGTGCTTCTGAAAGACGTCGATGAAGAGGCGGCCGATGGTCTTGCGCTTGCTCTCGGGGTCTGTGACGCCCGCGAGCTCCCCAAGGAACAGGTCGGCCTCTTCTGCATGGATCAGCGGGATGTTGTAGTTGTCGCGGAACATCGAGACGACGTCTCGGGCCTCATTCTTCCGCAAGAGACCATGGTCGACAAATACGCAGGTCAACTGATCGCCGATGGCCTCGTGGATCAGGATCGCAGCCACCGAGGAATCGACACCACCCGACAGCGCGCAGATCACCTTGCCATCGCCAACTTGGGCGCGGATGGCAGCGACAGCTTCGGCCCTGTATGCCCCCATCGTCCAGTCACCGGTGAAGCCGGCTTCGCGCACGAAATTCGCAAGGAGGTCTCGCCCCTTCGGCGTGTGGTGCACTTCAGGATGAAACTGCACGGCGTAGAATCGTCGCTCGCGGTCGGCGGTGATGGCGAACGGCGCGCCGGGCGAGGTGCCATAAACCTCAAAGCCCGGTGCAATCGCGTCCACATGGTCGCCATGGGACATCCAGACCTGCTCGGGCCCGGCATCGAACCAGCCGTTGAGCAGCGGCAACGCCGCGCCGGAGCCGGTTACGCGTGCCCGTCCGAATTCGGCCGTGCCCTGGCCGGCCACTACCCGGCCTCCAAGTTCCGCCATCATCACCTGCTGGCCATAGCATATGCCCAGGACGGGCAGCGCAGCCTGCCAGAGCTCGGCAGGGGGGCGCGGCGACCCGTCCCGCGTGACGCTGTCGGGACCGCCCGAGAGGATCACGGCGCGCGGTGCGAAATCGGCCAGAAACTCGACAGTTACAGCGTCGTAGGGGTGGATCTCGCAGTAAACATTCAGTTCACGGAGACGCCGCGCGATGAGTTGTGTAACCTGACTGCCGAAGTCAACGATCAGCAGGCGCTGGTGATTGTGATCGGGGGGTGTCATGGCCTTGCTCTAGGGGGCGGGCTCAGCCGTTGCAAGGGGGCGAGGCGCTGGGCGCTATGTCGGTTTTCCCCGCATCATGGCCGGATTTGTCGGGCGACGCTCGCAGGCAACTCGATATGCAATCTCAACGCTAAAGGACGGGAGGCGCGACGATGACGGAAGTTCAGTCTCGGCGACGTGGTCGGGGCGGCGGCGCGGCACGCCGCGCTGAACGCACGGCTGTAAAGATCGAAGCGGCCCGGTTCATCGAGCGTCGCATTCCCAACCTTGAACTGCTCGATGAGGAAGCCCTCCAGATCATCGAAGCCAATGCCGAGACGGTCCTTGAGGAGATCGGCGTCGCGTTCCCAGAGAACCCCGCCGCACTCGCGCGCTGGAAAGATGCTGGGGCGGATGTGCAGGGGGACCGAGTGCGCCTTCCCCGAGGTCTAGCACGTAGTCTCTGCGCCACCGCGCCTGCCACGTTCACTCAGCACGCGCGCAATCCCGAAAAGTCGGTCGAGATCGGCGGCCGCAACCTCGTGCTCGCTCCGGTCTATGGCCCGCCCTTCGTGCGCGACGGTGCCCAGGGCCGGCGATATGCCACGCTGGAGGATTTCCAGGCCTTCGTAAAACTCACCTACATGTCGAAATGGCTACACCATTCGGGTGGGACTGTGTGTGAGCCGACCGATGTGCCGGTGAACAAGCGGCATTTCGACATGCTGCTTGCGCATATGACACTGTCGGACAAGCCGTTCATGGGGTCGGTCACCGAGCCGTCGCGCGCCCGCGACAGCGTCGAGATGGCTGAACTGCTCTTCGGCGGGGCAGAGGGGCGGGGCCTCGACGGGCGCTGTGTGATGACGTCGCTCATCAACATCAACTCGCCGCTGACCTTCGACAACGTGATGATGGGGGCGCTCGAGGCCTATGCCGAGGCGGGCCAGGCCTGCATCGTCTCGCCCTTCATCGTGGGTGGGGCGATGGCGCCGGTTTCTGTGGTTGGCACGCTGACGCAGGTGCTTGCCGAGGTGATGGCCGGTGTCGCGTACTCGCAGCTCGTTCGGCCCGGCGCTCCGGTGATCTTCGGCGCCTTTGTCACGTCGATCGACATGAATTCCGGCGCCCCCACGTTTGGGACGCCGGAAGCGGCCCAGATCACCTATGGCGCGGGGCAACTGGCCCGTCGCCTCGGTCTGCCCTATCGATCGGCGGGCTCGTTCACCGGATCCAAGCTGCCTGACGCTCAGGCCGCCTACGAGACGGCAAACTCTCTCAACGCGGGCTTGCTTGCGGGCGTTAACTTCATGCTTCACTCGGCGGGATGGCTGGAGGGCGGGCTTGTCGCGTCGTTCGAGAAGTTCGTTATGGATGCCGACCAGCTTGGCGTTCTGCACAAGCTTGCCGCAGGAATTCCGTCTGACAGCGCGGCGCAGGCGATGGACGCCTTGCGCGAGGTTGGGCCGGCTGGTCACTTTCTGGGATGCGCACATACGCAGGAGCATTTTCAGTCGGCATTCTGGCGGACCGAGTTGCTTGACTATAAGCCGTTTGAGACCTGGGAAGACGAAGGCGCGCGCGACACCGAGACGTTGGCCAGCGATCGGGTCTCGAAGCTATTGTCCGAGTATCAGTTGCCGCCGCTCGACGAGGGAATCCGTGACGCGCTTCTAGACTTTGTGGCCCGCCGAAAGGAGGCGCAGCCGGACGCGTTCATCTGAGCGATTGTGCGCGCGCGGGCGAATCAACCTAAAGATGAAAGTTGTTGAGGGCGCGTGAACGCTCATCGGCTCCGGCAGATCAGTATTGCGGCCTTTTGTCCCCAAGGAGTCGGGCTTCCGCCATCAGTGCAATGAGGATCTCCAGATGTGAGGCGATCGAGTAGCCGGCATCGCCTCTTTGCCGAGTTTGTTCTTGTACTGCCTCGAGATCCATCAACTGCGGGAGTGCCGCCGACGGACCGGGCAAGCCGGTTCCACGCAGGATTCTTTTTAAGTCTCTGTTTCTATTGTAGTCTTCCATGCCGTGCCGGGCTGCTCTGATCAGCAGGCGCGGGCGGCGGATGGCGTGCAGGGCGTCAAGCAATGTGGTCATGTGTGCCTCCATCAAGATCGGCGCGACCATACTCAACCATAGCGTGTGTTGCGTTCTGTCAATTTGGGCGAACGGTGGGGTGTCATTTCCTTGCGACTTTTCAACAAACATGTCCCCAGATGGAGGCGTTAACTTCCGAGTAACTGTTTTCAACCCACGGTTTAGTCGCATTTGACAAGTTCGTGGGTGCCAACGTTCAGGGGAAAGGACCTATGTCGGGGAATGGGGATGTGTGTGTCTCGGGCGACTTGCCCGGTTGGGTGCCGGAAGCGGCACGCCATTACTTGCTCCATACCGAGGAAGGGCTCTCGATCCGAGCGGTGGCGCGGCATGAGGGGTGCCATGCCTCCACGATCCTACGTCAGATCCGGCGGTTCGAAAGCCGGCGGGATGACCCGCTGGTAGACGCGGCGCTGGCCTGGTTGGGCCAGGTCCGACGCGGCGACACAGCCGCCGCCTCATTTGAGACTTCCATGGAGACAGGTACAATGTCAGCACCTCTGCGCGCCCGCGCGTTTACATGCGATGAGGATACAGTCGAGCGAGAGGCCCGTCGGGTCCTCCGAAGGCTTGCCGAGCCCGGCGCGTTTCTGGCCGTCGCTCCAGATCTGGACAAGGCTGCCGTCCTTCGCGAGAGCGGGCAGGGCGGGTCAACCCGGACAGCCGTGGTGGACCGGACGATTGCACAGGCCTTCGCGCTGAAGGAGTGGATCCTCTGTGACAAGCCAGGAAAGGTCGCCCGCTACCGGATCACGCCTGCGGGCCGGGCGGCGTTGAAGCGGCTCCTGTCGGATGACACCGCGCGGCGACAGGGCCTGTCAGAGGCGGCCGCCCCCTTTGCCGATCAGCACCGCGACTGGGGCGAGCGCGCTGTCGATGAGGACGGCACACGTCGGCGCGTGCGCTACAACATGGCGGAGAGCCCGATCACCGCTTTGTCGCGGCGTCGGGACAAGGATGGAAAGCCGTTTCTGGATGCGCGCCTGGTGGCCGCCGCAGAGCGCTTTCGTGAGGACTTCGAACTTGCTCAGATGGGCCCGCGCGTCACCCAGAACTGGGAGCGGTTTCTGTCAGGTGGCGGCCAGAGCGGCTTTGGCGCGAACGATCCGCTTCGCGGCCCCGAAGGCGCCCGATCCCGCGTCGCCGCGGCCCTGCGCGATCTAGGTCCCGGCCTGGGAGACACCGCCCTTCGGGTCTGCTGCTATCTCGAAGGTCTGGAGGCGACAGAGAAGCGAATGGGATGGTCAGCGCGCTCAGGAAAGATCGTGCTTCGGATTGCTCTGCAGCGTCTGGCCCGCCACTACGACGAAACCTATGGCCCGGGCGGCGGTCTGATCGGCTGAGCGCCGGGTGGTCCGGGGCGCAAATCTCTTGGTTCAAGAGATTTGCAAGTTCCTTGTGCCAAGGAACTTGCGGGTCGCTCCGGCGAGGTCATGCAACGATGGCGCCGACGGCAAAGGCGACGGCTGCGCAGGTGCCGCCGACGAGCAAGGTCTCTCCCACTGTCCGGGCGAGGCGCTCTCCCGTTGCCCACCAGCGCAGGACCCCCAGCGCAGTGAGGGCCAACGCTGTCGCGGTAAGCGACAGCGGAAATGTCGCGGGCGCCGTTGCCGGCAAGACAAAATAGGGGCACAGCGGCACAGCGCCGAACACCAGAAACGACAGAAAGGTCCAAAGGCCCTCGACGGCGGGACGGGCGGTGCGCATGTCAGGCATCTCAAGTTCGTAGGCCATCATCATGTCGGCCACGAGTTCGGGGCTCTTCATCAAGCGGTCCGCCACGGCGTCGGAATCGGCTTTGTTCAGACCCCTACTGGCCAACATGTCGACCAGCTCTGCCCGCTCCTGCGCCGGATTGCTGCGCAACTCTGCCAGCTCGATCCGGCGCTGGGCAAGATACAGGTCGCGTTGCGAGCGTGTTGACAGAAACTCGCCCAGGCCCATCGACACCGCATCGGCGAAGAGGTTGGCAAGCCCGAAGATCAGCACCGCGAGGCCACCGATTTGGGCCACGCCCTCGGCCGACGCGCCGGCAAAGCCGGCCACGATGGCAAAGGTGGTCACGATCCCATCGTTTCCGCCATAGACGATCTGCTTGAGGAACTCCTGCACGCGGCCGAGATGGTGTGCCTCGATCCTATGGGCCTGGAAGTCGATGCTCATCTTTTGGCCATTGGCTTGCGTCGCCCATTCTTCCAAACGCATCTCGAGATGCGCCCAACGACACCGTGACACGCGCGTGGCGCTCACTCCAAGGGCCGGCGTCTGCCTGCGACACCGCTGCGAGGGTCGACTATGGCCCCCAAAAGGCTGGAACGCGCCACGGTTCCGGCACGTGCAAACGCCCTTCTGGCGGATCCGTCAGCGACAGGCCTTGCCAGGCCGGACCCCACTCGTCGGGAATCGGGTAGGGCGTGCGTACCCGGTCCTCTTTGGTGAAGCCCAGCCGACCGTAGTATGCGGGGCTGCCGAGCAGAACGACGGCCGTGGCGCCGGCGGCCCCTGACCTCGACACCCCCGCGCGCACCAAGGCCGACCCGGCCCCTTTGCGCTGGTGCGCAGGCAGGACGGCGAGGGGGCCCAGCAAATCGACCCGCTTCCCTTCCGTGGCACAGGGTGTCAGCGCCAAATGTCCAATGAGTTGGCCATCGCGCAGTGCGGCCAGCGAGATGACGTCTGGCAGGGCCAGAAGCGCCCGGACCAGCGGCCGCAACTCCTCGTCCGGGAACGAAGCGGGATAGAGCGTCTCCAGGGCGACCTCGTCGCCGGCAACGGTCGGTCTGACCTCAAGCTCGCTCACGCTCTACCCCCTGTTGTCGGGCCGCGCTGCCACGCGCATGCGCCCGAGATGCGAGATACGGTAGGGCGCGCCGGCCCGCGACTCGATGAGACCCTTGCGCCTGAGTTTCCTGAAAATGTCGAGGGTCAGGGCTTCGAGCCCGTAGCCCTCGCGCGTGAAGCAGGTCGCCTCGGTCACGCGCCCATTTCCCGCGCGAATGACCTCGATCCGCCCGCCGAGCGCGAGCGCGTGGAGCACTTTCTGCTCCGTCCTTGAAATGTTCACTGAATTGGTCCGTCCGCCAAATCAACACGTGAGACGGCCCTCGCGCGCGCCGCGGGGCGGTCTTGGATCGACGGCGCTTAGGGCCGTCAGTGGCGGACGACACTCTCTGACATGAACCACCTGCTTTGGGGCTGAGGATCAGATGCACTGTTCGCCATATCAATTCAAGCCTCGGCTCGGGCGTGAGCCACGTTCAGCGTCGTTGCCCGGTCACGATGTCACGCGGCGTGGGGATTAACTTCGCCTTGGACGCGGCCTATGTAGCGGCTCCAAGGAGGCGACCATGCGCGACCTGAAGATCCCCGGCCAACGCCATCCCGAGAAGGCGCACCGCGCGACCAACGCTCAGCCCAAGAAACCCGACTGGATCCGTGTGCGGGCACCATCGGGTGCCGGGTTCGAGGCGACGGCCGAGATCGTCAAGGAGCATCGCCTGACCACGGTGTGCCAAGAGGCCGGGTGCCCCAATGTGGGTGAGTGCTGGTCGCAGGGCCACGCCACCATGATGATCATGGGCGAGATCTGTACCCGCGGGTGCACGTTCTGCAATGTGGCCACAGGTCGGCCGGACGCACTCGACGTCTTTGAGCCCGGTCGCGTGGCCGACGCCGTTCAGAAGCTCGGACTGTCGCATGTCGTCATCACCTCAGTGGACCGCGATGACCTGAGCGACGGGGGCGCCGAGCATTTCGCCCAGACCATTCGGGCTATTCGCCACCGGGCACCCGGAACGACGATCGAGATCCTTACGCCCGACTTTCTGAAGTCGGAGCCGGGGGCGCTTGAGACCGTGGTCGCCGCGGGTCCCGACGTCTTCAACCACAACCTGGAGACGGTACCGGGGCTGTACCTCGAAGTGCGCCCGGGCGCGCGGTATTTCCATTCGCTGCGTCTGCTGCAGCGGGTCAAGGAACTCGATCCGCAGATCTTCACGAAGTCGGGGATCATGGTCGGCCTCGGCGAAGATCGTCAGTCGGTTCTTCAGGTGATGGACGATATGCGCGCGGCGGATGTCGACTTTCTGACGGTCGGTCAATACCTGCAGCCGACGCCCAAGCACCATGGTGTCGACCGGTTCGTCACGCCGGCAGAGTTCGAGAGCTATGGAAAGGCGGCCTGGGGTAAGGGCTTTCTGATGGTGTCGGCGACCCCGCTGACGCGGTCGAGCTATCATGCGGGCGACGATTTCGCGCGCCTCAAGGCCGAGCGGAGCAAGCGCGGCGCCGAGGCCTAGCCAGCGGGGAGCCGTCTCATTCCGGCATTTAGCATGCAGGCTTTTGATTGAGAGTCCGCTACGGCCCGGGCATCGCGACCAAACACATCTCTTATGGTGTTGGTTTCGCGGTTCAGTTGGCCAAGTCCGTTCTCTTATGCGTGGTTCTGACCCTTGCCTCGCGGCATCGATCCGTATGAACAGGTCTGGTCGGAGATCTCGGACAAGGCACGGGTGCAGGTCTCGGAGGATTGCGCGCTCCGCCCTTTAGGGACATCAGCTTTGACGCGTGTTAGCCGTCCCGGTCCACCGGCGCGAGGCCCTTGATGTAGGCGGCGATGGCCTCGCGATCGGATGCTGGGATCTGTGCCAAGTTCCGGATGACCGCGGCCATGCTTCCACCGGCGCTGTCGTAGTCGGGCGTGAATCCGGTCTCAAGGTAGTAGGCAATGTCAGAGGCGGACCAGTCGAGCGCGGCCGGCGTGATGTTCGGGATCCGACCCCGACCGGACGGGTTCGGAGCGCCCCCCATCCATTGTGTGGTCTCAAGGCCGCCGAAACGGTCGCGCGGGGTGTGGCACTCGGAGCAATGAGACAGCGCTTCGACCAGGTAGCGCCCGCGTTCGAGCGTCTCGGAGGGCGCCGCGCCCACCCAATCGTCGTTCACATAGAGCGCCTTCCAAAGACCGATGCCCCGCCGGATTGTGAACGGAAACGAGAGCGAGTTGGGCTCGTTCTCGCGGTCTGAGGCGGGCAGCGCCATGATGTAGGCGTAAAGGTCGGCCACGTCGGCGTCCGCCATCCGGGTGTAGCTCGCATAGGGGAAGGCAGGGTAATAGTGCCATCCCTCGGGTGAGACCCCTGCGAGCATCGCGTTGGCGAAGTCCTGGATGGTCCAGCCGCCGATCCCGTGGTCAGGATCGGTCGAGATGTTGGGTGCGACGAACTCGCCGAAATCGCTTTGGAGGCGTTGGCCGCCTGCCAGCACCGTGCCCTCGCTTTCCTCGGGCACATGGCAGGATGTGCACCCGCTGGCGTGAAACACCAGCGCGCCGTTCTCCGGGTCGGCCTCATGGGCGGCAATCGCCGCCAGCCGCGCCTCGGCCACCGGTGTCGGCGCGCTGATCCACCAACCGCCGGCACCAGCGAGCGCTGCCAGAAGGATCACGAGCAGAAGAAAACGGCGCATGGGCTTGCCTCCACTGTCTCACGTCATGGGCGTGGCATCGCCCCGTTCGCGCCGGTCTTGGGTGCCTCTGCGCGCCAATCGACGCTCGGAGTGCGGAGGCATCCGGGATGTGCGCGCACCCCGGGTGCCCAGATTGGTCGTTTACTGCGACAAACTCAATTGGCCTTGGGCAAGCGCCCGGGATCAGCGGTTCGACGCGCGGAAGTCATCGTGGCAGGAATTGCACGTCCCGCCGACCTGGCCAAGCGCAGGACCAAGCGCTTCGGGCCCCGATCCGACGGCGTCGACAATGGCCGCAGCGGCGGTGCCGTAATCCGACCAGGCGGCAAGAAACGCACCGGTGTCTTCCCAGATCGCGGGCAGGGCGCGCGTGTTCTCAATGGTGGCATTGTCCGTGCCTTCAGGCCAGTTGAAGCTCTGGTCGAGCGTGCCAATCGCGGCAAGGTTCTGGGCGGCGATCGTAGCACGTTCGGCATCGTACTCGATATTGCCACGGGCCATTCCGCCGAGAATGCCAACGTTGAGCGCCATGACTCGGAACTGGCCCTTGCGTGCGCCGAGGGCTGCGTCGGCCGATTGTGCTGCTGCGATGGCTGGCGCGACTGCTGTCATAACGGCGATTGCGATAGCCGCAACCGGAATGGCAGTGGACTGCGAGCGGGGCAGGAACTGGGTCATAGTGCTCTCCAACGTGTCGTGCCGCTTTCTGCGGCCCGAGCGGAATGGTAGGGCAGGTTGTCGCAGGCGCAGGCTACACTGGGGAGTTCTGTGATCACGGTTGCGTGAGCATGTGATCCGGTCGCCGTGAGCCTCAGGGAAGCTGAAAGGAGCGCCCGCCTGGCATCGGCTCGGCCGTCATCCACTGCGGCCAGCCAATGAAGGCCTCGATCATCGCGACACAGAGGCAAACCGCGACAATGCCCAGAACCAGCAGCACGCGGGACAGCGATGGCGGGTTCTGCTGCCACCGTTTCATGCGCAGAAACCAGCGGGGGTTCAGCATTGTGGGTCTACTCTCCGGCAGTCCGTCCCATCTCAGCCGCCTGCGACGACGGCGGCCGGCGCTCTCGCCTCATCGGTGAAGCGCACAGCGCCGATATGGGGCAGGTTGCGATTTCGCTGGGCATAGTCGATGCCATAGCCCACGACGAATTCATCGGGGATGTCGAACCCGGTCCACGTGGCCTTGATGTCCACTTCGCGGCGAGACGGCTTGTCGAGAAGCGCAATGGTCTCGAGCCGCCGCGGCTCTCGAGCCTTGAGCAGATGCACGACATGGGTGAGCGTGTGGCCGGTGTCGACGATGTCCTCGACGACCAGCACGTCGCGGCCTGCAATCTCTCCGCGTAAATCCTTGAGAATGCGGACTTCGCGGCTCGATGTCGTCGAGTCGCCGTAGGAGGAGGCTTCAAGGAAGTCGACCTCTACAGGGAGATCGAGTTCGCGTACGAGATCCGCGATGAAGATGAACGAGCCGCGCAAGAGCCCGACCACCACCAGCTTGTCGGTTCCGGCAAAGGCAGTTTCGATCTCGCGCGCCAGTTCCTCGATCCGTGCGGCGATCGCCTTGGCGGAGATCATCCGGTCGATGATGTACGGACGCGCGCCCATGGCTTCCCCCTTGCACTTGCGGGGCCAGCATAGGATGTGTGCCGCCACTGTCCACGTCTGCCATGCCCCGGAGAGCCCGCCCGGCGCCCTGCCAACCTTATGCCCACCCATTCCGAAACCAGAACGCTGCCCTACAGTGCCAAGCAGATGTACAATCTTGTGGCCGACGTTGACCGATATCCCGAGTTCATTCCCTGGATCTCGGCAGCGCGCGTGCGGTCGCGTCGCCCCCAGGGCAACGCGGTCCTCATGGACGCGGATCTGGTCATTTCCTTCAAGGTCTTTCGTGAGCGGTTCGGAAGCCGTGTCACCCTGTGGCCGGCGGACAAGCGGATCGAAACGAAGTATCTCGACGGGCCGTTCAAACACATGCTGTCCCGCTGGTCCTTTGCCGATTTGGCCGAAGGCACCGGGTGCGAGGTCGGGTTTTTCGTCGACTTCGAGTTTAGGAGCAGGTTGTTGCAGGGCGCGGCGGGCATGTTCTTCAACGAGGCGATGCAGCGGATCGTGCGGGCGTTTGAGGCGCGTGCGGCTGACCTTTATGACTGAGCCTGCGGGCCTGCATCACGGATCCGTGCGACCGGTGGTTTCCGCGCTGTCTGACCCGAGCCTCGCCGTTCTGCGGGTCCCACCATGGAGGTGACGGCGCGCCTTGCCGAATTCGCCGTGCAGGCGCGGCCGCCGGAGACGGCGCTCGGCGCGATGCGCCTTTCCCTATTCGACTGGGCCGCCTGCGCCATCGCAGGCGCTGCGGAACCGGTCTCTCGGATCGTGCGAGCGCAGGCAGAGGCGGAGGGTGGCGCCGCCCAGGCGAGCCTTGCTGGTGCGGCGGCGCTGCAGGTCCCGGCGCGCGCGGCCGCACGCGTGAACGGCACGGTGTCCCACGCGCTGGATTATGACGACACCCATTTTGCTCATATCGGACACCCGTCGGTTGCGGTGGTCCCGGCGGCGCTGGCCGTCACGGAGCGCCAATCGGCCAGCGCTGATGCGTTTTTGCGGGCCGCCTTGGTCGGCGCCGAGGCCTCCGTCCGTGCCGGCACGTGGCTCGGGCGCGCACACTACGAGGCCGGGTTTCATATGACCGGTACGGCGGGGGCGCTTGGCGCGGCCGTTTCGGCTGGGGTGTTGCTCGGCCTTGATCCCCCGCGCATGGCGCAGGCGCTATCGATTGCGGCCGGCCAAGCCGCCGGGCTCAAGGCGCAGTTCGGCACGATGGGTAAGCCGCTGGCAGCGGGGCATGCGGCCAGCATCGGGGTGGAGGCGGCTGACCTTGCGGCCGCTGGCTTCATGGCCAATCCACGCGCACTGGAAGCACCGCAGGGCTTCGCGGCCGCTCATCTCGGAAGCGGGGAGAAGACCGCGTTTCTCGGTCTTGGCGCGGGCTGGGAAATGGAGCGCGTCTCCTACAAGTTGCACGCCTGCTGCCACGGATTGCATGCGATGTTAGAGGCCCTTGCCGGGCTCCATCTCGCGCCCGGTTCTGTGGATCGGGTGACCGTTCGCACGCACCCGCGCTGGCGGGTGGTCTGCGATATTGCCGAGCCGCGAACCGGCCTCGAGGCCAAGTTCTCTTTTCGGCTGACGGCGGCGATGGCGCTGGATGGAAGAGATACGGCGGCGCTGGAGACCTATTCCGATGCAGAATGTCGCGATCCCACTTTGGTTGCCCTGCGCGATCGGGTCGATGTTGTGAGCGATCCCCAGCTGCCTGATACGGCTGCGGAAGTTTCGCTGACCGCTGCCGGGGGGCGGCACCATACGCTCCGCCATGACCTCGCCGAGCCCGTGACCACCGCGGAGTTGCACAGCCGGCTGAGGCGCAAGGCAAAAACGCTCGTTGGACCGGAGGCGGCCAGCATCCTCGCCGCTGCCACGTTGGAGGGGACGCCAGACGTCTCAACTCTTGCGGCGCTTCTGCGGGCGGCGCCGGCATAGTCCGACGCGGTCTACGGCAGGGACAGCGACGCCTCAGCGGGCGAGGGCGGCAATCCCGATCCGAAGGGCATGGTCGACACTTGCGGCGCGCACCGCGCTCCGTCCCAGGGCCCCGAAGTCCACCGTCTCGGCGGTCCAGACGTCGCCGTCGGCCATGCCAAAACAGACACGGCCTTCTGGCTTCACGTCGCTGCCTCCCGGCCCGGCGATCCCGGTAACAGACAGGGCAAGGCCCGCGTGGGAGCGATCAATAGCGCCCGCTGCCATTGCCCGGGCGACCTCTTCGGATACCGCGCCGTGGGCGTCGATCAGTTCAGGGTCGACCCCCAGAAGCTCGATCTTGGCGGCGTTGGTGTAGGTCACAAAGCCCCGCTCCAGCACCGCCGATGCCCCCGGCACATCCGTGATCGCCGCTGCGATCAGGCCGCCGGTGCAGCTTTCGGCTAAGGCGATCATGCGCCCTGCGGCCCTGGCCCGTTCCACCAACTCGTAGGCGAACGCGGTCACGCCGGTCCCGGCATGAAGAGCCCGTGGGCCAAGGCGGCTGCAACCATCACGAGCCCCGCCGCGTAGATGCCGGCCGCCACATCGTCCGCCATCACGCCGAAAGGATCCTTTCGGCGATCAAGCGCGTTTGCAGGCCATGGCTTGACGATGTCGAACAGCCGAAACGCAAGGAAGGCGACGAGCATGCCGGGCCAGAGCGAGAGCATCGGTTCCTCGGCGCGCCAGGCCCCCAACGACACAGGCAGGAGGGCGAGCCACTGGCCCACGGCCTCGTCCACGACGAACTCTGAACGGTCCGGATCTTCGCCTGCGTTGAACTCGGCCAGCGCCATGTCGACGGCCCAAAGGCCCACGAAGAACAGGGCAATTGTGCCCAAGGCAAGGAGCACCGGGCCGCCGAGGCTGTGCAGGGCCCAACCCACAGGCACGGCCGCGGCCGAACCCCAGGTGCCCGATGCCGGGCGAAGATATCCGGTTCCAGCCAACGTGGCGACAGCACGCGCGATGCTCATGATCCGCCCCCAATCAGGACGACGGTTGCCAGCGCCGCGATCCCCTCTTCCCGGCCGGTGAAGCCAAGTCTCTCCGATGTCGTGGCCTTTACGCTGATCCGATCGGGCCCGATGCCGAGGGCGTCGCCCAGGGCCGCGCCCATCGCCTTGGCATGGGGGCCGATCTTGGGGCGTTCGCAGATCAACGTGCAGTCGACGTTTCCGATGGAGAAGCCGCGCTCGGTGGCCAGTGAGACGGCATGCCGGAGGAAAATGTCCGACGCCGCACCCTTCCAGCGCGCATCTGTCGGCGGGAAGTGGCGGCCGATGTCGCCCTCGGCCAGGGCGCCGTATATTGCGTCGGTGATGGCATGCATCCCTACATCGGCGTCAGAGTGGCCGCTTAGGCTTCGGTTGTGAGGCACCGTCACCCCGCACAGCGTCACCCCGTGTCCCGGTCCGAACCGGTGCACGTCGAAGCCGTTGCCGAGCCGTACGTCCATCTCTCCCCTCCAGGCACGCATGCTGTGCCGCGCGGCGCATGATACGCCGTCCTGCTGTCGCTCCCCCGGCGCTTGTCTAGGCTTTGCCGCAGGGCAGAGCAACGACGAACCCGCCGCACTCCAGGTGGCACAAAATTTAGGCAGTTGCGAGATCTTGGCGCGAATTCGACCCGCTGTGCTTTGCAATCGGTGAGCGCGGTCAGATATCTGAAGGCACGTGCACAAGGATTAATCACTTGGCGGTTTGCTTGGCAGGCACCCCCACTTCGTCTTCGGTTCTTCTCGCGCCACTCGCGGGTATCACCGATCTGCCGTTCCGGCAGGTTGTGTCGTCGTTTGGTGCCGGGCTCGTCGTTTCCGAGATGGTGGCGAGCCAGGAAATCGTCCAGGGCAAGTCGTCGGCCCGCGACCGTGCCGAGCTTGGCTTGGGAGAGGCAGCTACTGCCGTGCAGCTTGCGGGGCGCGACCCGCACCGGATGGCCGAGGCGGCCCGTCTGGTAACCGGCCGGGGGGCGCGCGTGATCGACATCAATATGGGCTGCCCCGCCAAGCGTGTGACCTCGGCGAGTGGGGCGGGCGCTTGCGGGTCGGGCTTGTTGCGGGAGCCTGAGCTGGCGCTGCGTCTGATCGAGGCGGTGGTCGAGGCCACGCCGGTGCCTGTGACCCTCAAGACCCGGCTTGGCTGGGACGAGACCCTGATGAACGCGCCTGACATCGCCAAGCGGGCTGAGGATGCCGGCGTTCAAATGGTCACGATCCATGGGCGCACACGGTGCCAGTTCTACAAGGGGACGGCAGACTGGGCCGCCATCGCGCGGGTCAAGCAGGCCGTCTCGATCCCGGTGATTGCAAACGGTGACATCGCGGGGCCCGAGACCGCGCAGGCGGCCTTGGACGCATCGGGGGCAGACGGCGTGATGGTGGGGCGTGGAGCGCAGGGGCGCCCATGGCTGCTCGCCCAAATCGCGCATCACCTTGAGGGCGCACCGGCCCCCGACGTTCCGCGTGGCGGCGCGTTGGCCGATTTGGTGTCGAGGCATTACCAGTCCATGCTCTCGTTCTACGGTGCGCCGCTTGGCCCACGGATCGCGCGAAAGCATCTGGGTTGGTATCTGGAGGCGGCCGTCACCGATGGTGCCGTCGACCAGGGTGCCGCTCTTGCCTGGCGCCGCCTGTTGTTGACCTCTGAGGACCCTGACGAGGTCTTGCGGATCATCTCGCAGGCTTTCCACGCGCCGGCGCAGGTGGCCGCCTGATGCCGGGGCACGATCGGATCTGGGCGTCGCTGCCCATGCCGGCGCTCGTTCTCGACGAAAACGATCGGATTACCGCGATCAACCCGGCCGCCGAGGCCTATCTGAACACCACGATCCGGTCGGTCGCGGGCTCGCTCGTCTATGACCGGTTGGCGATCGATGCGCCGGCCGAGGAGGCACTGGCCCGCGTGCGTCGCAATCGCTCGGCCTTGGTCATCAATGATGCGCAGGTCGGCACGGGTGAGCGCCCGCCTCAGCCCTGCACGATTCAACTCGCGAACATGGCGGACGACACCGAGACCGGCCGCATCCTGTTCCTCTTCACGCCGCGCGAGATCGCCGGCCGCTTGGGTCGCTCCCAGACCGTGGATGCCGCCGCCCGCTCGGCCATCGGCATGGCCGAGATGCTGGCCCATGAGATCAAGAACCCGCTCGCCGGTATCACCGGCGCCGCGCAACTCTTGTCGATGTCGCTGGAGAATGGCGACCGCGAGCTGTGCGACCTGATCGTCGCCGAGACCCGCCGGGTGACCAAGCTCCTGGAGCAGGTCGAGCAGTTCGGCAACATGCGCCCGCCCAACCTGTCGCCGGTCAACATTCACGACGTGCTCGATCAGGCTCGGAAGTCTGCGTTGGTCGGGTTTGCGGCCCATATGACCATCCGAGAGGAGTATGACCCGTCTTTGCCCCTCACGATGGCCGATGCCGACCAATTGCAGCAGGTCTTCCAAAACCTCCTGAAGAACGCGGCGGAAGCTGCCGAGCGACGGCCGCGCGCCGGCGCTGGCCGGGCTATCGCGTTGGCCGGGCAGCGCGGAGGGACGATCCGCCTGCGTACGTTCTACGACAGTTCGCTGCGCGTGCGCCGACGCGATGGTGCGAATGCGCGCCTGCCTCTTCAGATCGAAGTGATCGATGACGGGCCCGGCCTGCCGGACGAGATCGCCCTGGAGGTCTTTGAACCGTTCGTGTCGGGGCGTGAGAACGGAACCGGGCTCGGCCTCGCGCTCGTCTCCAAGATCATCGCCGACCACGACGCCTTGATCAGCGTCGAGAGTGCGCCCGGCCATACCGCCTTTCGAATTTCGCTGCCGGTTGCGCCCAAGGGCGCACAGCCGAGCGGCCCGACTGAAACCGACGATACCCGATAGGAGAGACCGATGGACGGAACTGTCCTTGTCGCCGACGACGATCGCACCATTCGCACCGTTCTGACCCAGGCCCTGACGCGCGCGGGCTGCAAGGTTCACGCGACGTCGAGCCTCGTGACGCTGATGCGCTGGGTTGAAGAGGGCAAAGGAGATCTTGTCATCTCCGATGTCATTATGCCCGATGGCAACGGGTTGGAGATGCTGCCGAAAATCGGATCTGAACGACCGGGCATGCCGGTTATCGTGATCTCGGCCCAGAACACGATTATGACAGCCATTCAGGCGGCAGAGGCCGACGCGTACGACTATCTTCCAAAACCGTTCGACCTGCCCGACCTCATGCGCAGGGCCGCCAAGGCGCTGGAGACAAAGCGCCGTGTCGCGCCGCCGCCAAAGTCCATTCCCGTGCGGGAGGACGAGCCCGGGGGGGACCTGCCCCTGGTCGGTCGAACGCCCCTGATGCAATCGCTCTACCGGCTGGTTGCGCGGGTGATGAACACCGATCTTGCGGTGCTGGTGACCGGCGAAAGCGGCACCGGCAAGTCGCTCATTGCGCGGGCGATCCACGATTTCTCGGACCGTCGGACCTTGCCGTTCGTGGTGGCCACGGCGGAGGAATTGCGCGAGGCCGATGGGCCGGCGCGCATCCTCTCGCGCGCACGCTCCGGCTCGATCCTGTTCGATGAGGTCGGCGACCTCGATACCGAAACGCAGGGCCGAATCGTCCGCATGCTCGATTCGCTTCCAGAGCAGGCGCCGCGCATCATGGCGACGTCCCAAAACGACCTGATGTCGCGCATGGAGGGCGGTGAGTTCCGCCAGGATCTGTTCTACCGACTGGGGGGCGTGACCATCGCCGTGCCATCCTTGCGCGAACGGGTAGATGACATACCGCTTCTAGCTGAGCATTTTCTTGGCCGGTCCGAGCGAGACGGGGCGGGGGCGCGCCGGTTCACCTCGGCCGCGATGGATCTTGTCCGTGCCTACAGTTGGCCCGGAAACGTGCGCCAACTCGAGAACACGATCCGGCGCCTTCTGGTCACCTCGCCCGAAGAGGAGATCGGGCGAGCCGAGGTCGAGCAGGTTCTTGGAAACCAACCGGAAATCGAGCCGCTCGTCGGCGGCGGCGATGGTGAAAAGCTGTCGGCATCCGTCGGCAAGCACCTCCGCCGCTACTTCGATCTGCACGGCGGCGTGCTTCCTCCGCCCGGCCTGTACCAACGCATATTGCGGGAGGTGGAGGTGCCCTTGATCGAGATTGCGCTGGAAGCAACGGGCGGCAATCAGGCCAAATGTGCCGACCTCATGGGAATCAACCGCAATACCTTGAGAAAGAAGATCACTGACCTCGATATTCGCGTGACTCGCCGGCGCAAGTTGATGTAATAGAGCAACAGAGCCGTGGCGCCTCGGGCACTTGCCTAGGGTAAGCTACGGGATAATGCGGTGGCGAGGTGAGCAGGGGCCAAATGTGGCCAACTTCGCTGGACAGGAGGGGCAGGGCCGTGGCAAGTCCGTTCCGGCGGATGACGCTTGACGGGATCGCGAGCCTTCGACGTGGGCGGCGGTATCAGACCGCGGCGACGTTGGGGCTGGTGGTCCTTGGCCCCGTGTTGGCGGTCGCGACTTTCCTGATGCTGGGGCCTTTGGGGCAAGGCGCAAACTCGCTCTCTCTGCGCCTCGTTCTGCTTGCCGATCTTGTCTATGTGCTGACGGTCGCGACGCTGGTTCTGGGCCGCGTCGCCCGCATGATTGCGGCGCGCCGAGCCCGGAGTGCCGGGTCGCGCCTGCATCTCCGGCTCACCGGCGTCTTTGCTCTCGTCGCGCTCATCCCAGCTGTGCTGGTGGCGGTCTTTGCCGGACTGACGATCAATGTCGGCCTCGAAGGCTGGTTCTCCGATCGCGTCCGCAACGTGGTCGGTGCCTCGCTTGATGCGGCGATCGCCTATGAGCAGGTGCAGGTCGAGGATCTGCAGGAGGATGCCCGCGCGCTGGCCGGCTACCTCAATGCGACGCGTCGGACCGCCTTTCTGCTGTCCGATGGCGAGTTGCGCCAGGTGCTGACCCAGGGGCAGGCGCAAATCCAGCGCGGGCTGCGCGAGGCCTACGTGATCGATGGCTCGGGTGAGATCCGGGCCCGCGGCGAACGCTCGTACCTCTTCGATTTCGAACGCCCGACGCCGCCAATGCTGGCCCGGGCGGCCGAGGGGGAACTTGTGGTGACCGAGGATCTTTCGGCCAACGAGTTCCGTGCGTTGATCCGGCTGCCAGCGTTTGCCGACCGCTATCTCTATGTGAGCCGGGAGGTTGAGGGCGATCTGCTCGCCCTGCTCGATGACACCCAGGAATCCGTGCTGCTCTACAATCAACTCGAGGACGAGCGCGGACGTCTGCTGTTCGAGTTCTCGCTGCTCTATCTCGGGTTTGCGCTGATCCTGATCCTGGCGGCGATTTGGTTGGGACTTTGGTTTGCGGAACGTCTGTCTCGGCCCGTGGGGCGCTTGGCCGCTGCGGCGCAACGCGTCGGCTCGGGCGATCTCGCGGTCCGGGTGAAAGAGGAGGAAGGCGACGACGAGATCGCCATGCTCGGGCGGGTCTTCAACCAAATGACGCGACAGCTCAAAGGCCAGCGCGACACGCTCTTGAAGCGGAATGCCCAAATCGAGGAGCGGCGTCGGCTGTTTGACTCGGTTCTGTCGTCGGTGACCGCTGGGGTCATCGGCCTTGATGCGGATGGCCAGGTCGATTTCATGAACCGCGCGGCCTATCGGATGCTCGATATCGAGGAGGGGCTCGACCAGCACGAGGGTCTTGCCAAGGCCGTGCCGGAGTTTGCCGGGCTCCTCGCGCGCCTGCGGTCTGGCAAGAGCGCGACGATGCAAGAGGAGATTCGTCTGAGCCGGGGCGGCAGGCTGGAAAACCTGCTCGTTCGGATGGCAGAGCGACGCGCTGAAGATGGCACGTTGGAGGGGTTCGTTGTGGCCTTTGACGATGTCACAGATCTTGTGTCGGCGCAGCGGATGGCGGCGTGGGGGGATGTGGCCCGCCGCATCGCCCATGAAATCAAGAACCCGCTCACGCCCATTCAGTTGTCCGCAGAGAGGGCCAAGCGGAAGTTCTCGCGCCTTCTGTCGGACGAGGACGCCGAGGCGCTCACATCGCTCACCGATGTCATCGTGCGTCAGACTAACGATTTGCGGCGGATCGTCGACGAGTTCTCGAAGTTCGCGCGCATGCCCGAGCCTGATCGCAAGACGGCCGACCTCTCTGCGCTTGTCCGGGACGCGGTGACGCTTCAGAGCCAGCAATTGGGCGATGCGATCAAGGCCGACATCCCCCAAGGCCCGATCGCCGTCGATGTCGATGAGACCATGATCGGCCAGGCGCTGACCAACCTGATCAAGAATGCCGGTGAAGCCATTGAAAGTCTTTCGGAAAAGGGATCTCCCGAGGGGTTCCGGCCAGAGCTACGTGTGACCCTGTCGACCACGGACGCGCATGCACTCGTTACCATTTCCGACAACGGCGTTGGACTTCCGGCCGATCGCGCGCGGCTCTTCGAGCCGTACGTGACCACACGAGAAAAGGGCACCGGCCTCGGCCTGCCCATCGTCAAGAAGATTATCGAAGAACATGGCGGGACGCTGCAGTTGGACGACGCGCCCGTCTTTGAAGGCAACGCCCATGCGGGCGCTGAGGCACGGATACGCCTTCCGCGCGCAATTGGGATCGAGCAGGCGGCAGAATAGCAAAAAAGTAAGGAGGCAAAGAGCCATGGGCGACATTCTGATTACCGATGACGAGCGGGATATCCGCGAGTTGATCGGGGACATTCTTCGCGACGAAGGGTTCTCGGTGCGGCTGGCGGGGAATGCCGAGCAATGTATGGGCGAGTTGCGGGACGAACCCCCGGCGCTGATGATCCTGGATATCTGGCTGAAGGACAGCCGAATGGACGGGATCGACATCCTGAAACATGTCAAGCGTGAGATGCCCGAGATCCCGGTCGTGATCATTTCCGGCCATGGCAATATCGAGATCGCCGTCGCGGCGATCAAGCAAGGCGCTTACGACTTCATCGAGAAGCCGTTCAACATCGACCAATTGCTCGTCGTCATTCGCCGCGCCATGGAAACCTCACGGCTGCGGCGCGAAAACACAGCGCTGCGCCGGAAGGACGTCGAACCGGCCGAGATGATTGGATCAAGTTCGGCCTTCAAGTCGCTGAAAAGCCAGTTGGAAAAGGTGACGAAGTCTAATGGCCGCGTGATGCTGACCGGTCCGGCCGGCTGCGGCAAGGAAATCGCCGCGCGCTACATCCACGCCAACTCAAACCGGTCCGAGGGGCCGTTTGTGTCGGTCAACTCGGCCGCGATTGAGCCTGAGCGCATGGAAGAGGTCCTGTTCGGCCGCGAAGGGGCGGAGCGCGGCATCGAGCCAGGGCTTCTGGAGGAGGCGCATGGCGGGGTGCTCTACTTCGACGAAGTGTCGGACATGCCGCTTGGGACACAGTCGAAAATCCTGCGGGTGTTGGTGGACCAGCAGTTCCAGCGGGTCGGCGGGTCCGACAAGGTCCGCGTGGACATCCGGGTGATCTCGAGCACAAACAAAGATCTCGGCGCCGAAGTCGAAGCTGGCAACTTCCGCCAGGAACTGTATCACCGCCTCAACGTCGTGCCGATCCGCGTCCCGGGCCTCGATGAGCGGCGCGAGGACATTCCCGAGATCGCCCGCCATTTCATCGCTCGCCTCAACGCGACACAGGGCTTGCCGTTGCGCGCGCTGTCGGATGAGGCAGAGGCGCTGTTGCAGACGATGCACCTGCCGGGCAATGTGCGCCAGTTGAAGAACATCATCGAACGCGTTCTGATCCTTGGGGAATCGACGAACCAGATTGACCCCCGGGAGCTTGAAGGAGCCGAGCCCGCGGAAGCCGACGAGGGCCGCGTCGTCCTTTCGGGCGCGTTGGCCACACTTCCGCTGCGAGAGGCGCGCGAGCTCTTCGAGCGGGAATATCTGCTGACGCAGATCAATCGGTTCGGCGGCAATATCTCTCGGACGGCAACGTTTGTCGGGATGGAGCGCTCGGCGCTCCACCGAAAGCTAAAGTCACTGGGCGTCGTGACCTCCTCCAAGGCAGGTGCCCGCACCGCCCATGTGGAATCGTCCTCGCCGCACGCTGCGGAGTAGACCTGTCGCGCCCCGCAAGGGGCCGACATACCCGCGTGGCGGGGCAAGCGCCCAGACGCTGCCGATTGACGCCTGCGCGGCCCTCTGCAATCTGGGCCGGGCAGGCGCACGCATGTGGCGCATCAGCGGGGCGGCCACGGGAGGCCCATGAAGGTCATCATCTGCGGCGCGGGCCAGGTCGGCTGGCAGATCGCGCGCCATCTTTCCGGCGAACGGAACGACGTGACGGTGGTCGACCAAGACCCCGACCTGGTGCGGCGCGCCACGGACTCGCTCGATGTTCAGGGCATCGCAGGCCACGCCAGCTATCCCGATATCCTTGACCGTGCGGGAGCGCGCGACGCCGATATGGTGATCGCCGCTACCTACTCAGACGAGGTCAATATGGTGACCTGCCAGGTTGCGCACTCGGTGTTTGCGGTGCCGCGGAAGATCGCCCGCCTGCGTGCGCAATCCTATCTCACCGCGATCTATTCCGATCTCTATCGGCGCGATCACATGCCGATCGATGTCGTGATCAGCCCCGAACGCGAAGTGGCCGAAGCGGCGCTGCAGCGCCTTGCCGCCCCGTCGGCCTTCGATACCGAGACGTTCCTCGACGGAACCGTTCAGTTGTTGGGCATCCAGCTCGACGAGGATTGTCCCGTCCTTGGCACACCGCTGCGCGAGCTGACAGATTTGTTTTCGACGCTCAGCGCCCTCGTGGTCGGCATTCGGCGAGAGGGCACGCTCTTCACCCCAGAAGCGCGCGACCAGCTGTTTGCGGATGACCAGATCTATGTTGCCGCTCAAATGCCCGACGTCATCCGGACGCTGGAGATCTTTGGCAAGGAGACGCGCCGACAGGAGCGCGCGGTGATCGTCGGCGGTGGCAATGTCGGCCTCGCCGTTGCGCAGAAGCTCGAGCAGAGCGAACATCGTGTCCGGGCGAAGGTGATCGAGCGCAATCGGGCCTGCGCCGAGAGGGCAGCCGATGCACTGGAGCGCACCATCGTTCTGAACGGCGACGGGATGGACGCGACACTGCTTGACGAGGCCAACATCGACCGTGCCGACGCCGTGCTGTGCGTGACGGACGACGACAAGGTGAACCTGCTGGCGGCCGTCCGCGCCAAGCAAAGGGGCTGTCCGTTCGCGATCGCTCTGGTGAACGATCCCTCGCTCACATCGCTTCTGGGGCCGCTCGACATCGACGCCTACATCAGTCCGCGGGCGACCACCGTGAGCTCTATCCTGCGCCACATCCGGCATGGGCGGGTGCGTGGCGTCTACTCGATCGGGGACGCCGAGGCGGAGGTGATTGAGGCGCAGGTCTTGTCGACATCGTCGATCTCGGGGCGCCTGATCCGAGATATCGACTTTCCCGAGGGTGCCCTAGTGGGAGCCATCAAACGCGGCGCCGAGGTGATCCGCCCCCGCGGCTCGACGCGGGTGCAGGAGGGGGACGTCGTGATGATCTTCGCAATGGCCGCCGATGTTCCAGAGGTGGAGCGCCTCCTGCAGGTCTCTATCGACTTCTTCTGATGCGGGACGGTCGCGCCACAACGGTCCACGAGCGCAACCAGAGGGGCAAGCGCGAGGGCCCGCGACCCTTCTCCGATTATCGTATTACCGATCTGCCGCTCATCGTGGTCCTGATGGGGTGCTTTTCGCTTGCCATGTTCGTGCCGGCCGCCCACGGGGCCGCGGTTGAGAACTGGGGCGAGGCCCGCGTGTTCTTCTTTTCGGGCATCTTCTCGCTGACGGCTTCGGTGTTCCTTGCCGTGGCGACGCTGGGATATCGACCGGCCAATCGGTCGCGTTCACAGCTCCTTGCGCTGGTTGCGGCTTTCACCGTTCTG
Organism: Pseudomonadota bacterium; assembly: GCA_039822045.1. Taxonomy (GTDB): domain Bacteria; phylum Pseudomonadota; class Alphaproteobacteria; order Rhodobacterales; family Rhodobacteraceae; genus HLUCCA09. Next base: position 334,376 of record JBCBMY010000001.1, read on the forward strand.
CCGCTGCTCCTCGCTGTGCCGTTCCAGGAAGCCGTCCAGACGACGACCTTCCTGAACGCTTGGTTCGAAATGGTCTCGTCGGTCACGACAACGGGCGCGACGCTTTTTGACCCCGAGCGGCTGTCGTCCACGGTCCACTTATGGCGCGCACTGGTCGGATGGATGGGCGGGTTTCTGATCTGGGTCGCCGCGATTGCCATTCTGGCACCGCTCAATCTCGGCGGCTTCGAAGTGGTCGCCACGGCGCCGGCCGGCATGCCGGAGCGCCTCGACAGGCCTGGCCAGATACAACTTCAACGCGGACGCGTGGCGCGGCATGCCGCACGATTGTTCCCGATCTATGGCGGTCTGACGCTGGTCCTTTGGCTGTGTCTTGTGGTCGTTGGGGAGGTGCCGCTCGTGGCGCTCTGTCATGCCATGTCGACTCTTGCCACCAGCGGGATCAGCCCAATCGGCGGGCTTGAAAACGCGGGAGGCGGTTTGCCCGGCGAGCTGCTCATTGCGCTATTTCTCGTATTTGCCGTGACGCGCGCCAGCTTTTCTCGTGAGGCGGCTCGTGCCCACGGCGGCAGTCTCGCCAATGACCCCGAGGCCCGGATTGCGACCGTTCTGGTTCTTCTCATCCCGGCGCTTCTCTTTCTGCGCCATTGGGCGGGCGCCTATGAGGTCGACATGGTGGCTGATTTGGGGTCGGCGCTGCGGGCGCTTTGGGGCTCGGCCTTCTCGGTCATCTCGTTTCTGACGACCACCGGCTTTGTGTCGGCCGAGTGGGAAACCGCGCGCGCATGGTCGGGTCTCACGACCCCGGGCCTGGTCCTCCTCGGGCTCGCCGTCATCGGCGGCGGAGTGGCGACGACGGCCGGAGGCGTCAAGCTCTTGCGGGTCTACGCCCTTTACCAGCATGGCCAGCGAGAGATGGAGCGGCTCGTTCATCCCTCATCTGTGGGAGGCGCAGGGCCGGTTGCCCGACGCTTGCGCACCCAGGGCGCATTCATAGCATGGGTGTTCTTCATGCTCTTCGCCCTCGCGTTGGCCGCAACAGCATGCCTTCTGTCTCTGCTCGGGGCGAGCTTTGACGCGGCGCTGGTGTTGACCATTGCGAGCCTGGCCAATGCGGGGCCGGTCGCCGAGGCCGTGCTCGGAACGCGCACGGTTTTCACTGATGTGGGACCCATTGCGAAGGTCGTGCTCGCGGCCACCATGGTGCTTGGTCGCCTTGAAACACTGGCGATTATCGCCCTGGCCAATCCGGAATTTTGGCGCCGGTGAGGGGACTTGGCCGCGCTTATGTGAATTCGGTCGCATCCTGTGCCAACCCTCTGGAAACCCGGCCGATCACCCGCCATAGTGCCGGCCGGGAGGAACGGGTGCGCGCCCGGGCCAGGTGGCCTGCGCCCTGTCAACAAAAGAAACGATAAAGGCTAGGCAATATGGCTGGTGACAAGCAGAACCTGCAGGACGCGTTCCTAAATCACGTCCGCAAAACAAAGGTTCCCGTCACGATTTTCCTTATTAATGGTGTTAAGCTCCAGGGTGTGATCACCTGGTTCGACAATTTCTGCGTGCTGCTGCGTCGCGACGGGCAGAGTCAGCTTGTCTACAAGCATGCAATCTCGACGATCATGCCGGCGCAGCCTGTCAATCTCTATGACGGCGGGGACGACTGATCGCGGGTGATGACATCCGGTCGGGGGGCGGACGCCCGGCCTTCGACACCGAGCGCCCGGAGACGCGGGCACTCGTCCTGCACCCCGACATCCACGGCGCGGCACGCCCGCGCGAGCCGGAGGCGGGCCTTGCAGAGGCCGAGGCACTGGCGCGTGCCCTTCCGGGGCTCACCGTTGTCGGGGCTGACGTGGTGGCGCTGCGACAGGTTCAGCCCGGGACGCTCTTTGGCGCTGGCAAGCTGGATGAACTCGCGGCCCGCATAGCGTCCGAAGACGTGGGTCTCGTCCTGATCGACGGGCCGGTGACGCCCGTGCAGCAACGCAATATTGAAGAAGCCTGGAAGACCAAGGTCCTCGACCGAACCGGATTGATCCTGGAGATCTTCGCAGACCGCGCCGCAACCCGCGAAGGTGTCCTGCAGGTAGAGCTTGCCGCCTTGAGCTATCAGCGCACCCGTCTCGTGCGTGCCTGGACGCACTTGGAGCGGCAGCGGGGTGGACTTGGGTTTGTCGGCGGCCCCGGCGAGACCCAGATCGAGGCTGACCGCCGTGCCATCGACGAGGCGATCACGCGTCTGCGCCGGCAACTGGACAGGGTGACGAAGACCCGAGCCCTACATCGCGCCGCGCGCGCCAAGGTGCCGTTTCCGGTCGTCGCCCTCGTTGGCTACACGAATGCGGGCAAGTCGACGCTCTTTAACCGGATGACCGGGGCCGAGGTGACGGCGAAGGACATGTTGTTCGCCACGCTCGACCCGACGATGCGTGCCATCGAACTCCAGACGGGTCCCACCGTGATCCTGTCGGATACGGTGGGCTTTATTTCCGACTTGCCCACGCAATTGGTTGCCGCGTTTCGCGCCACGCTGGAGGAAGTCCTTGAGGCCGACCTCATCCTCCACGTGCGCGACATCGCGCATCCCGAAACCGAGGCCCAGGCAGCCGATGTGGCGCAGATCCTTAGCGAACTCGGGGTCGGACAAGACACGCCGATCCTGGAGCTCTGGAACAAGGTCGACCGACTAGAGGCAAATGCACGCGCCACGGTCGAAGAAATCGCCGCGCGCCGCCCCGAGGTTCTGACCCTCTCCGCCTGGTCCGGCGAGGGTCTGACGCCGGTTGTGGACGCGGTGACGACGTCTCTGGAGGGTGTACGCACAGAGGAGGACATTGCCCTCATGTTTTCCGAAGGCCGCCGCCGTGCCTGGCTACACGAGCGGCGGGTTGTCCTGAAAGAGGCGCAGACAGAAACCGGGTGGCACCTACATGTCCGTTGGTCCAAGCGGCAGAAGTCTGCGTTCGCAAGCCTTTAGGCCTGTTCTGCGCGTGGCCTCTGTTGCCGTCTGCCTGGCCCTTGCACTCCTCCTTCTGGCGTCTTTCTTAGGTGCACTCCACCCGCTCGGCGACAGTCTGGCTGTCTTCCGCCTTCCGCTTGGGCTGGGTCTGCTCATCATGTCGTTTGGCTTGCCCGGCCCCTTGAAGCCCGTTGCACTGGCCGTCGCCCTTGCGTCGCAACTTCCGATGCTGGCAATTCGGGTGGCTCCGCAACCCAGTGCCGGCGACTACAGCCACTATCAGAAGAACCTCTGGGTTGATCTTCGCAAATCGGACGGGATTCTGACCGATATCGCCGCGATGGCGCCGGACACGATCTCGTTCCAGGAGGTCGGGGACTGGAACAAGGACAATATCCTCCAGCCACTTGCCGCGCAGTATCGGGCACACGCATTTTGCGGCTTTGGCTGGGTTGGGGGTATCGCTGTGCTCTCGCGCTGGCCGGCCCTTGAGCCTCCCAATTGCGAAGAAGGACGCAAGTATGGCATGGTGGCCCTCAAGGTCGACCATCCCGATGGCCCGCTATGGCTCGTCTCGATCCATCTGCATTGGCCCTATCCCGATCGTCAGCCCGAGCAACTTGACCGCCTGCTGCCGCGCCTGAGCGCACTCGATGCGCCGGTTCTTGTGGGAGGTGACTTCAACATGGTGAGGTGGTCCCACGCGGTGGCCGACATCGCGCGCGCCACTGGCACCCGCGCTCAGGGGCGGGCCCCTATCACCCTCCATGTTCCACCGGAGGGTGTGTCCGCTGCGCTGGCGATTGACCACGTGCTTGTGCCGTCAGGGCGCGCCGGCCGCCTTGAACGGCGTCCAAGGCACGGCTCAGACCATTATGGCCTTTTCTTGCGTTGGAACTAGGCGCATCAGCGGCGCTTGCGGGCAAATTCCTTTGCGAAGGAATTTGCAAATCTCTTGCTACAAGAGATTTGCGCCCTGCGGCTACCGGGGCTGGAGCGTTGTAATGCCCACGCCCCCTGCGCGTGCGAGATCTCGGTCGAGCACCATCGGGATGTACTCTCCCCGGCGCCAGAGTTCGCCAAGATCGTCATAATGGCGCGAGAGCGGGTGGCCTGACTGTCCGGTCGAGATCACGAAGACCGACGAGTCCGGGTCTGCGAAATCGTAAACCCCGCGGTAGCCAGGCCCCTGAACGTTGGCAAAGGGTGCCGGGTTTTCCAGGTGTGTGCGCCCCATCATCAGCGTGTGATTGCCGCCTGAGGTCGAGTGGCGCAGGTTCACGATCCACTTGACGAACGGCACGTCGCCGAGAACCGGATGCGCGTGCACGGCCTCGTGGGCATCCCCCCAGCGGAGCGCCTCAAGTGCGCCGCCAAAGCGCTCATCGATCTCGAGCAAGGCTTCGTCGAGGGCGATGCGGGCGATGTCCGTGCAGGACTCGACCGCTGTCGATTGCGCGACATCGCACCATGCCGCCGCCCCGCCGACATTGCGGAAGACCCGTTCGATGAAGAGCGGGTCTGGCTCGGCAAAGGAACGTGCCAGCGGGCCCAGTTCGTCGGTGATCAAACGCGCCTGCAGCCGCCACATCCAGGCCGAGTAGATCAGTGGCTCAGGCAGGTGCTCGTTCATCTCGCCGTTCCAGTTCGCCAGAAGTTGAAGCGCCTGCTGACGGCCGCGCTCCGGCGTTCCTTCCGGCGCAGGTTGCCCGGTGAACCACAAGTTCCGGGCGATCAGAGGGAGAAGCGAGCGCGCGGTGAACGATACCGTGTCCAGTTGCGCCGCGATGAAGCTTTCGCGGGTGTGAACTTCGCGGTCCGACAAAAGACGCAGCAGCCGTCGGATCCGTTGGCTGTCTCCCCAGAGATGGCTGACATGGTCGGGAAACGGGCGGTCCACCAGCCGGTTGTTCGTTGTCCCCAGCACGCCCGAGGCCGGTGCTAGGAAGCGCGGGTTGCGCGGAAACGGGAGGGTGCCGCGCCACCGGTTTTCCTGGGGCCAGCCCAGGGCCGGGATCCGCCCTTCGCCGACCTGTCCGGCGTCCCGGTCGGGCAGAGCCCCGATCGTTTGCATCGCGATCCGCTCTTCATCGACCACGGTCAGGACCTGGGCTGGCGCCACGAAGCGCGCGCCGGCATCCATGGCCTCAGCCACCGAGCGCGCGCGCATGAGCGCGAGACCGGCACTCATCGAGGTGTCTGTTCGGCTTGCCCCCGTCCACGCGATGCTTGCCACATGGCCCGGCGGTGTGACGCCCGCGAGGCCAAGATGGCTCCCTGGCAGAACCGGTCCGTTCTCGGTCCAACGTAGGGTAAGCGTCACCGGGGTCTCTTCGGCCACTCGCAGGATGGAGCGCTCATTGCGAAATGCCTGCCAGCCCCTTGGGGTCCGGTACTGGGCCGTGTCGGCCGGGTTCAACTCCTCGATGAAGATGTCCGCGTCGTCGGCCCAAGCGGCTGTGACGCCCCAGCCCAAGTGGTCGGACCGGCCTGCCACAACAATCGGCACGCCGGGAATGGTAGCACCGATCACCCCGCCCGTCGCAAGTTCGATGCGTGCAAGATACCACAGAACCGGGGCCGTGAAGGCTTGGTGTGGATCGTTGGCCAAAAGGCTGCCACCTGCGGCCGATCGGGCAGGCGCCGCGGCAAAGGCGTTGGACGCGCCGCCCCGAAGAGCGCTTGCATTCAAGGCCGCAACGGCCTGGCCCGGGCCTTGCAGCCACGCGCCGTCGTCTTCCTCCGCGGGTCCAATCCGGTCGGGCACCACCGGCGCTGGCGTCACCGCACCGGTCGACGGCACAGTTGGAGGGGTGGGCGCCGGAGCCGTCGCCGGGAAGTCCGGCATCAGGTCTCGCAGACGGTCCGGCGGCAGCCGGAGTGCGGCCAGGGCGCGCAACACTTCGGCCTCGGCATGCACGCTCGATTGCCATGCCAGATACTTCAAAACGGCAATCGAGTCTTGCGGTTGCCATGGGGCGATCTCGCGACTGAACAGGAAAAACTCCGGGGCCCCGCGCCCCAGCGCTTGGTCGTTCACAATGCCGATCCAGGCATTCACGCCTTGGGCGTAAGCCGCCAAGGCAGCTTGCGTCGGTTCATCCTGAGCCGAGACGCTGGCAACCGCCGACCGGTAGATATCGAGCCGGCGCATCAGCTCGTCCTCGGCGATTGTGCGGGCTCCGAAGATCTCGGAAAGGCGCCCTTGGGCCGCCCGCCGCAGCATCGTCATCTGCCACAGCCGATCCTGGGCGTGGGCGAAGCCGAGACCGTAGAACACATCGCGCTCGCTCTGGCCGAAGATGTGCGGCACGCCCGAATTGTCCCGCGCGATCTCGACGGGCCCGGATATCCCGGCCACAGTGTGCGTCGCGTCATAGTCTGGCACCGAGCGCGAGGCGAAGAGATAGACCAGCGCAAGCATCGCTGCCGCCAGCAGCGAGATGCCGGTGAGCAAACGCAGGGACCAGATAAAAAGTCGAGCCATGGAGGGGCCTTGTCTGGACGCGACAGAGCATCGGGTTAGGATCGCGCCCAGCGAAGATCAAGCCGCGGTGCGGCACCAGGGGGATTTGTGATGGCGGCATGTGCGTTTTTGGGGCTGGGCGTCATGGGTGGGCCTATGGCGGGACACCTGGCGACGGCGGGGCACGACGTCACCGTCTACAACCGAACGGCCGCAAAGGCCCAGGCCTGGGCCGAGACCCACAAGGGCGCCGCCGCCGGCACCCCTCGGGAGGCTGCAACGGGCGCCGAGTTCGTGATGGCCTGCGTCGGCAACGACGACGATCTGCGCTCCGTTTGCCTCGGGCCCGACGGCGCTTTTGCCGGAATGGTCGAGGGCTCGGTTTTCGTTGATCACACCACGGTGTCGGCCAAGGTGACCGCCGAGCTCTACGCATCCGCGAAGGAGCGCGGGGTCAGTTTCGTCGATGCCCCGGTCTCGGGGGGGCAGGCGGGTGCCGAGAACGGCCAACTTGTCATCATGTGCGGGGGCGATGCCGAGGCCTATGCCCGCGCCGCGCCGATCATGGACGCCTATGCCAAGCTCGCAAATCGGCTGGGCGAGAGCGGGGCGGGTCAGCTCACGAAGATGGTTAATCAGATCTGCATTGCGGGGCTTGTGCAGGGCCTGTCGGAAGGGCTCGCCTTTGCCGAAAAGGCCGACCTCGACGTGCGCGCCGTTGTCGACGTGATCGGCGGGGGGGCTGCTGGGTCGTGGCAGATGGTGAACCGCCATGCCACGATGACCGATGACGAATTCGAGCATGGCTTTGCCGTCGACTGGATGCGCAAGGATCTTGGGATCTGTCTCGACACGGGCAAGGAGATTGGCGCGCATCTGCCGGTGACCGCGCTGGTCGATCAGTTCTACTCGGACGTTCAGGATAGGGGTGGCGGCAGGTGGGACACCTCGTCCTTGATCCGCCGCTTGCGTCGGGCGCGCAGCTGAGGATGATCGGGCTCGCATCAGGACGCCGGCGGTAGGAGACTTCAGGGTGCTGACCCCATTTGACGTGACATCGGCAATGATCCGTACCTGGCAGATGCAAACCCAGGCGGCGATGGTGATCGGCCTGCGCGTTGCCGGTATGGCCGGCGCCTGGGCGCTTCCACCGGGAGAGCGGTCGCGCATGGTCGCCGAGAAACAAGTGGCTTTTGCGAAGGCTGGTCAGAAGATGGCGGCCGCGATGGTCACCGGAGCGGCGCCGCTGGCGATCTATCAGGCCGGGCTTGCACCCATTGCGCGCAAGACCAAGGCCAACACTGGTCGACTGGGGCGGCGCGCGATCAAGGGCTGACCCGCCCTCGTCGGGTCCGGCCCACTCGGCCGGCATGCACCCCTGTTAAACGGCAATGCGGCGTTCACAGTTCGCGCAAAAAAGAAGCAGATCGGGTGTACTTTTGGCGCGCGCAATGCTACTTTTTACGCGTGGTAAGTGGTGAATTCGGTAAGCCAGGAGGTGGTTATGAGTAAGATTGTTACGCCAATGGACTTGGCGATGGCGGGCCTCAGAGTTTGGACCTTTCAGGCCCAGCAGGCTGCTCTTGCGACATTGACGATGAGCGAGGCGGCCGAAGGGTTTGTGCAATCGGCGACGTCCTTGCCCAGGATGAGGTCCAAAGAGGACGCCGACACGCGTGGCGCGTGAGGTTCCGGCGATCGTCCGGGTTTGTGGGAACGGCGAATTGAAGCGAGGGTCAGGGGCTCGTTCAATCCCACGGAACCCACCGCCCACTGAAGGCGGTTTGTTCGGTCGGCAAAGAGGTGCGGAGACCCGACGGCGCGGGGCTCCAGGCTAGCTTCTTTGAAGCTGCGCCCCAGTAATGGGGCGCAGACGCTCGAGTTAGGCCGCGGCCTTGGCGAGGTTGCGCAGCACGTAGTGCAAAACGCCGCCGTTCTCGACATATTCCTTTTCCACCCCGGTATCGATCCGGCACTTGAGCTGGATCTCCTTGGTCGTAGCATCGGCAAAGGTGATCGTGCAGGGCACCATCGCTCCGGGCTTCAGATCACCCGCGAGTCCGGAGATGGACACAATCTCCTCGCCCGTAAGACCCAGAGACTTGCGCGTGTCGCCGCCCGTGAACTCGAATGGAATGACGCCCATACCTACGAGGTTTGAGCGGTGGATGCGCTCAAAGCTTTCGGCGATTACGGCCTTGATGCCCAAAAGGCTCGTGCCCTTGGCCGCCCAGTCGCGCGAGGAGCCTGCGCCGTACTGTTCGCCTCCGAACACGACCAGAGGAATGCCCTCCGCCTTGTATGCCATTGCGGCATCGAAGATAGACGTCTGTTCGCCGTCCGGGCCCTTGGAATAGCCGCCTTCCACGCCGTCGAGCATCTCATTCTTGATGCGGATATTGGCGAACGTGCCCCGCATCATCACCTGATGGTTGCCCCGGCGCGAGCCGTAGGAGTTGAAGTCGCGCACCGACACCTGCCGCTCAACGAGGTACTTACCGGCTGGCGTGGTGTCTTTGAACGAGCCGGCCGGGCTGATGTGGTCGGTCGTGACCATGTCCCCCAGGATGGCCAGAACGCGCGCGCCCTCGATATCCTCGATCACGCCCGGCTCCATTCCCATACCCTGGAAGTAAGGCGGGTTTTGCACGTAGGTCGACGAGGTCGGCCAGTCGTAGGTCAGGCTGTCGGTGGTCTCGACGCCACGCCACTTGTCGTCGCCCTTGAACACGTCGGCATATTTCGACTGGAACGCTTCGCGCGTCACCGTCTGCTCGACGAGTTCGGCGATCTCCTGCTGCGTCGGCCACACATCCTTCAGGTAAACGGGCTGTCCATCCGATCCGGTGCCAAGCGGCTCAGTCGTGATGTCGATGTTCATGTCGCCCGCCAGCGCGTAGGCCACAACGAGCGGCGGCGAGGCCAGATAGTTGGCCCGCACATCGGGCGAAATCCGCCCTTCGAAGTTGCGGTTGCCCGAAAGAACCGAGACGGCAACGAGGTCGCCCTCGGCGATTGCCTCCGAGATCTCGGGCTGCAGCGGGCCGGAATTGCCGATGCAGGTCGTGCAGCCATAGCCCACGAGGTTGAACCCGATCGCGTCGAGATCCTCCTGCAGGTTGGCCGCCTCAAGATAGGCCGACACGACCTGGCTCCCGGGCGCGAGCGATGTCTTAACCCAGGGACGCCGGTTCAGACCGAGCGCGCGTGCTTTGCGGGCGACAAGCCCTGCGCCGATCATTACATAGGGGTTCGAGGTGTTGGTGCAGGATGTGATCGAAGCGATCACCACCTTTCCCGACGACATCTCGTAGTCTTCGCCCTGAACCGGAACGCTTTTGTCGAGCGGCCGATTGAACGTCTCGGCCATCTCTTTGCCAAAGGCCGTGGCCGCGGTGTCGAGTGGCAGGAAATCCTGCGGGCGCTTCGGGCCGGAGATCGCGGGCACAACTGTGCCCATGTCGAGCTCCAGCGTGTCGGTGTAGACCGGGCTGTAGGCCCCGTCACGCCACATCCCGTTTTCCTTAGCATAGGTCTCGACCAGGGCGAGCACCTCTTCGGGCCGTCCGGTCTGGCGGAGATAGCGGATGGTCTCGGCATCGATCGGGAAGAACCCGCACGTGGCGCCATATTCCGGGGCCATGTTGCCGATGGTCGCGCGGTCGGCGAGCGGCAATGCGTCAAGACCGTCGCCATAAAACTCCACGAACTTGCCGACCACGCCTTTCTCGCGCAGCATCTGCACGACCTTGAGCACCAGGTCCGTCGCTGTCGTGCCTTCGCGCATCTGGCCGGTCAGCTTGAAGCCGATCACTTCGGGGATCAGCATCGACACGGGCTGGCCGAGCATCGCGGCCTCTGCTTCGATGCCACCCACGCCCCAGCCGAGCACGGCCGCGCCGTTGACCATCGTCGTGTGGCTGTCGGTGCCGACGAGCGTGTCGGGGTAGGCGACCAGTTCACCCGCCTGGTCGGTGTCCGACCATACGGTCTTGGCGAGATACTCGAGGTTCACCTGGTGGCAGATCCCGGTGCCGGGCGGCACAACGCGGAAGTTGTCAAACGCCTTCTGGCCCCACTTGAGGAACGTATAGCGCTCCATGTTGCGCTCGTACTCGCGGTCGACATTCATCTGGAAGGCGCGGGGGTTGCCAAATTCGTCGATCATAACGGAGTGGTCGATGACCAGATCCACCGGATTCAGCGGGTTGATCTTGGTGGCGTCACCGCCGAGCGAGACGATGCCATCGCGCATAGCGGCGAGGTCGACGACCGCCGGAACCCCGGTGAAATCCTGCATCAGCACGCGCGCGGGGCGATAAGCGATTTCGCGGGGGTTCTTTCCGCCATTGTCTGCCCATTCGCTGAAGGCCTTGATGTCGTCGACCGACACCGTACGCCCGCCATCTTCGAACCGCAGCATGTTCTCCAGCACGACCTTCAGCGCCGCGGGCAGGCGGGCGAACGTCCCAAGCCCTGCCGCCTCGGCCGCCGGAATCGAATAGTAGGCATAGCTGGCCCCGCCCGCGGAAAGCGCGCGGCGGGTCTTGGCGGTGTCCTGTCCGACCTTGATTGTCATGTGGAGGGGTCTCCCATCTCGCCCAATTGCTGATCGCCCTCGGTATTCCGCGTGGGCCACGCGCAATCAAGGCGACAAAGTGTAGATCTGGCGCTTATGTATACCATTGTATACTAATTGCCAAGCCCCCGATCCTGACCGGGCATCTCGCCCGGTTGCAGCATGTTCCCTCGCCGGGCGATCACGCTGGCGCGAGAATTTGCTACACACCGTCTCGAACGGTTGATTGGCGCTTTCCCGCCTCCAAGGCTACGAAGCCGGCGGGAGCGGACGGGAGCAGTGCATACACATGACGCAGAGCACGCGGTGGGCCTTGCTGGCCAAACGGTTTCTAGTGGTAGGTTCGCTCTGGCTTGGGGCAGGGGGCTTTGCGCCACTTGCGGCCGACGACCATGGGCCCGTCGTCGTGGAGCTCTTCACGTCGCAGGGCTGTTCGTCATGCCCTCCGGCGGATGCGTTGCTGCACGATCTCGCTCTGCGGGATGACGTGCTCCCCCTCGCGCTACATGTCGACTACTGGGACTATATCGGCTGGAAGGACGTGTTCGCCCGGCCCGAGCACACGGTACGGCAAAAGGCCTATGCCCGTGCCGCTGGCGAGCGCATGATCTACACGCCCCAGATGATTATTGCCGGGCTTGATCACATTGTCGGGGCCAAGGCGATGGCGGTCATGAATGCGATCGACGCCCGCGCGGCGCTCGCCACAAGCGTCGGTGTCGAGTTGCACCGGAACGGGAGCACGCTGGTGGTGTCCGTGCTTCCGCCTGCAAAGCAAGAACCCCTCACTGTGCAACTCGTCCGCTACCGGCCGAAGGCGACCGTCGATATCCTTCGCGGCGAAAATGCGGGGCGCACCATATCCTACTCAAACATCGTCACGGCGTGGGACGACGTCGCCGAGTGGGATGGGGCGGAGCCCCTCACGATGGAAGTCGCCGTCGATGGCGAAGACCCCATCGTCGTGCTCGTCCAGCGTCCGGGCCACGGCGCCATTCTCGGCGCGGCTGCGGCGCGTTAACGTCTCTTGCGCGGGATTTCTCGCGCCTCCCCGTGAACTATTTGCATCCCATCGCCGCTTGGGCATTGTCGGCGACGCGGAGGCAACCGAGGGGCAAACCATGATCACGATGCGCGACTGCGGTCCGAGGGCGGCGACCTCCTTGGCGGTTGCCGGCGCATTGGCAGGCTGTCTGGCGGCAGCGGCAGGTGACGCTGGGGCGCAGACGACGGAACGTCGGCTTCTCGGGATCGCAAATGCAGGGACAAACGACGATTTTCTGACGTCCGACATCCTCGACAGGTGGCGCACCGGCGCTCTGACGATCAACCTCACATGGGGGCCCGAGATCACACCCGGAGCCCCGATTGCATTTGGCGACGTTCTGGAAGTTCGGTTCCGTGGCGAGATCCTGGCGCCCGAGGATATCGACAACCCCCAGCCCGACGACCGGCCCTATTCGACGGCGCTGAGCTTTGGCTTGCACACCCACTTTCGCAACTCGGGCACCGACTATCGGCTCGGCGCAGACCTGGTCGTGACGGGGCCACAGACCGGACTGTCGAGCCTGCAGGAAACGCTGCACGAGTGGCAGAACCTCCCCGACCCATCCGCGGCGGCGGACGAGGAACTGTCCGATGCCGTGCATCTGACCGTGTCCGGTGAGGCGTCTCGCGAACTTGCGCTGACTGGCAGCATTGCCGCGCGGCCGTTTGTGGCGGCCCGTGTCGGCGATGAGATCTATGCCCGGATCGGCGCCGATTTTGTAGGTGGCTCTTTGAACTCGGGGGGTCTCCTCGTGCGCGATTACGCCACGGGCGCGCTCTACGAGGCGACCCGGGGAACCCAGACCGGCTTTGGCTGGTCGCTTGGGGTCGACGTGGCCTCGGTTGCCTACTCCGCGCATCTGCCGACCTTCGCAGTTGATCATGAGCCCACCCGGACCCGCGCGCGCGCAAGTGTGATGTGGGCCTTCGATCGGTGGTCGGCCTTTATCGGCACGTCCTACCTGTCGGAGGAATTCACCGAGCAGGATGAGGGCCAGATCGTGGGTGTGTTCGGCCTGTCGACCAGCTTCTGAGTTGCCATTGTCTCAAGTCTGAGAGTTGCAACGCAGACGCTAGCATGGCCGATGCGGATCCAGTGTCGCCAGTGTGCAGATTTTTCGTAGCGGGCCGCGGCGTCGGAGGCGGCCCGCGCGATCACCCGTCGTCGCCCCCGGTGCCCTCTTCCGGATCGGCTTCGCCCGCCTCTGCCTGCTCCGCAATGTAGGCGACGGAGACGACTTCCTCCCCGGGCGCGGTGTTGAAGATGCGCACGCCGCCCGCACCGCGGGACCGGAACGAGATCCCCTCAACAGGCACCCGGATCGACTGTCCCGTCGAGGTTGCAAGCATGATCTGGTCGTCGGCTTCTACGGGGAAGGTTGCGACGAGGGCACCCCCACGCATGCCGGCATCCATCGCCCGCACACCCTGGCCGCCGCGCCCGCGCACGGGGTAGTCGTGAGACGACGACACCTTGCCCATACCGCGCGTGGTGATGGTCAGGATCAGGTCCTCGGCCGCCGACATCTCGATATACCGGTCGTTCGAGAAATCGGCGGCTGCCGCGGCCCCGTCTTCCTCGTCGGTCTCTCCCTCGGCCTCGTCGGCGAGGCCGGCCATGGCGCGCCGCATTTTCAGGTACGCGGCCCGCTCCTCTGGCGTGGCCTCAAAGTGCCGGATCACAGCCATCGACACGACGCTGTCGTCGCGTCCAAGCCGAATGCCCCGAACGCCGGTCGATTCCCGGCTCTGGAAGACACGCACATCCGTCGTCGGGAAGCGGATCGCCCGGCCACCGGCCGTCACGAGCATGACGTCGTCGCTTTCCGAGCAGATCCGAGCGTTCACGAGAGACACATCGTCGGGCAGCTTCATTGCGATCTTGCCGTTCGACTTGACGTTGGTGAAGTCAGACAGCCGGTTCCGCCGAACATCACCCGCGGACGTTGCAAACATCACCTGAAGATCGGCCCAATGATCCTCGTCGCGGTCCACCGGCATGATGGCGGCAACGCCTACTCCGGTCGGGATCGGCAGAAGGTTGACGACCGCCTTGCCCCGCGACGTTCGCCCGCCCTGCGGCAGCCGCCACGTCTTGAGCTTGTAGACCATCCCCGCCGTTGTGAAGAACAGAAGCGGCGTATGCGTGTTGGCCACGAACAGAGTCGTCACGACGTCGTCGTCTTTCAGACCGCCGCCCGAGAGGCCCTTACCGCCGCGTTTCTGGGCGCGGTAGTCGCTCAGCGGCGTGCGCTTGATGTAGCCCGACTGGGTGACCGTCACGACCATGTCTTCACGCTCGATCAGGTCTTCGTCTTCCATATCGCCGGACCAGTCTTCAATGACTGTCCGGCGCGGCACGGCATGCATCTCGCGAACCGTGCGAAGCTCGTCGGCGATGATGGCCGTGATCCGTTCCCGCGACCGCAGAATGTCGAGGTACTCGTTGATCTTGCCGGCCAACTCTTCGAGCTCGTCCGTGACCTCTTGCACGCCGAGCTGCGTCAGGCGTTGGAGGCGCAGATCGAGGATGGCACGGGCCTGGATCTCACTGAGATTGTAGGTGCCGTCCGCGTTGACCGTATGTGTCGGATCGTCGATCAGCCGAATGAACGGAGCTATCTCTGCAGCGGGCCAGCGCCGCTCCATCAGCCGCACACGCGCCTCGGCCGCGTCGCGGCTCGACCGGATGGTCTGCACGACCTCGTCGACGTTCGACACCGCAACGGCAAGGCCACACAGCACATGGGCGCGTTCGCGGGCCTTTCGCAGCTCGAACGCCGTGCGTCGCGCCACAACTTCTTCGCGGAAGGTAATGAAATGCGTCAAGAAATCCCGAAGTGTCAGCTGCTCGGGCCGGCCACCATTGAGCGCCAGCATGTTGCAGCCAAACGACGTCTGCATCGGGGTGAAGCGCCAGAGCTGGTTGAGGACCACGTCGGGCGTCGCATCGCGCTTAAGCTCGATCACCACGCGCACCCCGACGCGGTCGCTTTCGTCCTGGACCCCCGAAATGCCCTCGATTCGCTTCTCGCGCACGAGATCGGCGATCTTCTCGATCATCGCGGCCTTGTTCACCTGATAGGGGATCTCGTCGAGGATGATCGCATGGCGATCCTTGCGAACCTCCTCGACCCGAGCTTTGGCGCGCACGATGACCGAGCCACGCCCCTCGGTGTAGGCCTTTCGAATGCCTGACCGTCCTAGGATCACGCCGCCGGTGGGAAAGTCGGGGCCGGGGACGATCTCGTTCAACTGCTCGGACGACAGGTCAGGGTCGTCGATCAGCGCAAGCGTCGCGTCGATGACCTCGCCCAAATTGTGGGGCGGGATGTTGGTTGCCATGCCGACCGCGATGCCCCCCGCGCCATTGACGAGCATGTTGGGGAAGCGGGCAGGCAGGACGGTCGGTTCTTGCTGCTTGCCGTCGTAGTTGTCCTGAAAGTCGACCGTGTCTTTCTCGATATCGGCGAGAAGGGACTGTGCGGCCTTTGCCATCCGCACTTCGGTGTAGCGCATGGCGGCCGGATTATCCCCGTCCATCGAGCCGAAGTTGCCCTGACCGTCGAGCAGCGGCAGCGACATCGAGAAGTCCTGTGCCATCCGCACCAGCGCCTCGTAGATCGCGCTGTCGCCATGGGGGTGGTACTGGCCCATCACGTCGCCAACGGGCCGTGCGGATTTGCGATAGGGCTTGTCGTGTGTATTTCCGGTCTCGTGCATGGCAAACAGGATGCGCCGGTGGACCGGCTTCAACCCGTCGCGCAAATCGGGGATCGCGCGGCTGACGATCACGCTCATCGCGTAATCGAGATACGACGCCTTCATCTCATCGGTGATCGACACCGTGGGGCCGGTCGGAACAGGGCGTTCCGGGCGCTCCTCATCATCGGTTTCTGGGGGCTCAGGGGTGTCGGTCACGGCTCTGCCTGATCTTTTTGCATCACGCTACATCTTGGAGTTTGTTCTATCCGATCAACCAGATGGGCTGCAACGCAAAGTAACGGAATTCCCTGGCAGCATTCACAATAGAGTGCCAACACACTGTTTTCGTTGATCTTTAAGCTGTGGTGCGCATCCTTTTGTCATGGGGTGAGAAAAGGAGCAAACAGTATGAGCCTAAGTGAGACCGAGTTACTGCTCAAAGGGTATGGGCTAACGACCGCTGAGATGTTCTATCGGATGCCGGATTATCGCAACGTTCTCAACACCTTCATCTGGCAAGACTATGATCTGGCCCCAGATCATCCGAAGCTCTTCGCGTTCATCAATTTCTGGCGGGACAAGATTGACGGGCCGTTGCATTCGGTGCGGTTCACACATCGCAAGATGATCGCACCGGGCGAGTGGCGCAACGTCACCGGCGAATTCACCTACCACTGACCAAGAGCTTTGCGTGTCAGGTGCGCAACGCATTCGATAGGTGATTGTTGAGAGGCCCGAACCGTTGGTCAGGCGCGCCTGCGGCGACGCAGGACCGCGATTGCCGCAAGCCCGCCAATCAGCATCAGTGCCGGGGCGGGCAGGGGCACCACTTCGACTTTGACCTCGTCGATCCCAAGATCCTCGAACGCGTTCACACCGCGCGTTCCACCTGGGGCTGTTGAGAGGAGCTGAAACTCCAGCGTCCCTTCGCCGTCAACGACGCCATCGAAGTCGGACAGAACAATGGTGGTGAATATGTTGCCGATCTCGACGCCGTCCCCGAGAAGGGCACCGGCCGCGGTCGACAACATCTCAGTCCGGTTGCCGGGGTCCGCCTGGAACTCTGCCAAGAGAACGCTTCCGCTTTGCACTGTGCGACCGAACACCCGAATGAAGTCGCCGAACGTCCCGCCGGCGAAATCAAAGTTGTCGTTGCCTGCTCGCGCCGCGAGATCGAACGACACGTTCCTCAGGATGTCATAGTTTACGTCAAAAGACAGGATGGCCCCGTTTGGCCCAACGCTGTCGGTGTTCGTGCCGCAGAGAGCATTGCCGCTGCCCCCGGAGAACAGGGCGCATGATCCACTGCCAGGCGCCGAGACGCTCATACCGGTCACCGACGGCGACACGGTGTCGAAATCCGCGAGCACCGTCGAGGCGGAGGCCGCCCCGGCCGAGAGGAAGATCAGACTTACGGCCCAGCTTAGGTTCTTAACAAACACCTGAACGGTCCCGTCCCAGTTCGCGCATCAGGACTATGGTTTAGTCGAAAAAGGAACACAAGCCCGACGAAATCGTCGCGCAACGGCCGAGCGCAGTGTTGCCGAGGTGCTAGGTGCGCCTGCCCCGGAGCACGACGCCCGTTGCACCAAGCGCAGCAATCAGCATCAAAGCCGACGCTGGCAGCGGAATGGGCGCGATCGACACGGCGTCGATTGCGACATTCTCTCCGACTGTTGACGTCTGAAAGTCGAAGACAAGATCGCCGACGCCATATCCCCGTTCATTGATGCCCGACACGGTGAAGTCCGAAAAGGTCGGGGTCACCTGACCGGTCACGCCTTCAACCGCGTCAAAGCCGATACCCCCGTTGATCCCGATGAAGCGGGCAACCACGTTGCCCGCGGCCGTGACGGTGATGGAATCGCTCGTCTCAAAGGTCGCGCTCCCGGTGCGGAAGGCCGCCAGCGAGAAGCTCACGCTCTTGATCTGATCAAAGTCTCGGTCGTCAAACACCAGCCGGTCGACGCCATTCAGGAGGTTGCCGGTCAGAATGCCGCCGCCTGCCGAGCCACCCGGCAATGCACCGCTGCCTCCGAGAGGGGCGGCCTGCAGTCGGCCCGAGACTGTTCCAAGGTTGAATGTCGGCGAGCCCGCGTCGAAATCGGCGAGCACGGTCGAAGCTGCAGCCGCTGCAGCCAGCCCGTTCGACAGAATGAATGCGGCGAACAAAGTTCGAAAAGCCATAACTGTCCCGCGCCCGTTCAGATCAACGTTAACCTATTGGTGAACAGCTAGACGACTGAGTTGGTCCAATCAAGATGCGGAACGCGTGTCACGCGGTCTGATGCCTGCTCTCCACAGCAGACACCGAAACCAGCCAGATTGCGGCTATGACCGCCGATGCGATCACGTTCCAATTCGCCATGCTGAGGCCCGCAAGGGTCCACGGTATCTCGTCACACATGACTACGGCAGAGGCGGCCAACGGGTCTAGCAGCGACTCGCCCGACAGCGTTCCAAGGTCCTGTCCGCGCGACGTGCACGAGGCGGGGCCGAGCCACCATCCCCGCTCGACGCCGGAATGATAGACGCCGATGCCAGACGACGTTGCCGCAGCGACCGCTCCACCGAGGCCGAGCGCAATGGCCGGCCCACGGGGCAGGGGCGCCATACAGAGCACCGCGATGACAACGGCGGCGATGTGCGGCCAACGCTGCCAATAGCACATGGCGCAGGGCGCCAGCCCAACGACAAACTCGAAGAACCAGGCACCGAGCAACAATCCGAGCGAGCCTGCGCCCGCAAGCGAGACAAGCCGTGGCCGGGTCAGGTCGATCATAGAAACCTCAACACGTAGAAGCCACCAATCAGCAGCACCAGGAACAGAACAAACATAAGGCCGAGGCGCTTCTCGATGAAGTCCCGTATCGGTTCACCGAACTTCCACAGGAGCGCCGCGACGATGAAAAAGCGAAGTCCCCGTGCGACGATCGATGTGACAACGAATGTGGCCAAGGGCATCGCTGTCCAACCCGACATGATCGTGATCACCTTGTAGGGAAACGGGGTCAGCCCGGCCACCAGCACCGCCCAAAAACCCACGCCGTTAAACGTGGCGTTGAATTCTGCCATCGCTTCGGCCTTGCCGAGCCGCTCGAGGATTGGCTGGCCGATCTGCTCGTAGAAAAAGAAGCCGATGGCGTATCCCAGAAGTCCCCCAAGCACCGACGCAACCATGGCCACAGCGGCAATCCTGAAGGCGCGATGAGGTGTGGCGAGAATCATCGGGATCATCAGAACGTCCGGCGGGATCGGAAAGACCGAGCTTTCGATGAAGGCGACGGCCGCCAGGACCCACATCGCGTGTTGGTGGCCCGCCATCGAAAGGGTCCAATCGTAAAGCCGCCTCAGCACATCGTGTCTCCCGCTGTTCGAGCCGCATCCATCACGGGGCTCGCCGAGGGTCAAGGCGCCGGATCGACCCCGTGGCGCAAGGAATGATCCTTGGCGGAGGCGGCCGAACTTTGGGTGCGGAGTGCAACACCTTGGAAGGAACTTTGCGCGTGGGCCAGTGGAGGCGGGCGCGCAAGGACGCGCCGCTTGCCCCTGGGTCGCGCGTGCCCGAGCATGCCGCGCAGTTCTGCTCACGCCAAGGCCGCCATGACTTCGGAATCAAGCAACTGCGTTGGACAGGGTATCTGCGGCGGCGCCGCGCAGATCGCGCTCGCGGCACTGCTGTCCTTGCTCTGCACGGCGGCGCCGGCCGACGATGTGGTTCTGTCCTGTCTTCACGATCAGCCGCCCGAGGCAGCGCTCTTGACACACGCGCTCCAGCCTTGGGCCGACGAGGTTGCGGTCGAGAGTGGCGGTACCTTGCGGATTGCCTGGAAGGCCAGCTCAGGCGCCGAGCTCTGGCGCGCCTTCGATGTCGGTGAGGCGCCCTGCCTGCTCGCTCCGCCAGAGCCGGGAAAATGGGACGCAGCATTGCTCGGCCTACCCTTCATCGCGCCACCGAGTTCGGAGAGGGCCAGTCGCGGTGGATGGGACGCGATGGCGTCCGGCATACTGCCACTCGACCCAACGCTCCAACCGCTGGCCGTGGTCGTTGAGGCGCCGTTGCCCTTGCTGGCCATTGGCGCGGCGCCACCCATGCCACAGGCCATGTCGGGTGCCACCGTTGCCGTACCGAATGCCCCGAGTGGCGTGCCGCTGGAGGCCCTCGGCGTGCGCGTTCAGGTGACACCTCCAGCCGAGGCAGCGCGCCGCTTGTCCTCCGGTGCGGTCGACTTTGCGGTGCTGCCCCGCGCTCTCGCGCCCCCTGGGCTGGTGGAGGTGGCGCTCGATACAGACCGGGCGCTTGCGGGCCGCCCGTTGGTGCTGGGTGTGGCGCGCGCGTGGCTTGAGGTGCTGACGCCGGCGCAGCGCGCGTCCCTTATGGCAGGCAACCCCCGTCGTCTCAGTGCCCGGGCGGGCCGCGCTCTTGACCGGGCCGAGGACGTCGCGCGGGCAAGCGCGCCCAGCGGGTCAGTTCTCTGGCCCGAGGCGCAGATGACCCGACTGCGCGACGCTGGCGCCGCGGCGCAACGGAACGCCGCTGCGGCCCTCCCGGATGGGCGAGCACGCCTGTCGGCACTGCGCGCCGCATTGGACGAGGCGGAGGCGCGCTGAGATCGACGCGCTTGGCACGATCATTTGGGCCCGGCGGTTCCGGCGCCCGAGTTCGAGCCTCGATGCCGAGAGATCGGACGTGCCGGATTGAGCCCGGCGCACCGGTGCGCTAAAGGGAGCTTCGGCCCTCCGATCCTACCGCCGGGGGCTTGGAGCTGCGGGTGTGGCGGAATGGTAGACGCGAGGGTCTCAAACACCCTTTCCTAACGGAGTGTGGGTTCGACTCCCACCACCCGCACCAACCCGAAGGCGACTGCCCGTTCGTCCATGTGCACGGTGAGTGTATTGCTTCATCCACCAGGTGACATATGCCTAGGACAGCGGGCCGGCACCGGCACGGAGCTCAGGCCAACCGGGCGGGCAACCGCGTGAAGCCCCGAAAGCGCAGTCGTGTGCTGCGTGCCGATCCACCGCCGACCTCATAGGTCGGGAACCGGGCCAAAAACCTCTCAAGCGCGATCCGCCCTTCCAGTCGCGCGAGCGTCAGCCCGACGCAGGTGTGGGGCCCGCCGCCGAACGCCAGATGCTTGTTTCCCGGACGGTCCGCGACAAAGCGGTCGGGGTCCGGAAAGCGGTCGGCGTCGCGGTTGGCCGCACCGATAGCAAGGTGAACATCGGTTCCCGCCGGCACCTCGATGCCGTGCAAATGGACATCCTCAGTGGTCAACCGATTGCCGAGCTGGTTGGGGCTTTCCATCCGCAGCACTTCGTCGACGGCGGGCGTGATCAGGGCCGGATCGGCCACCAGTCGCGCGCGCTCCTTCGGCCATCGGTTGAGCAGCCACAAGGCGTTGCCGATCAGGTTGGTCGTTGTCTCATGCCCGGCATTCAGGATGAAGATACAGTTCTGCACGAGTTCTTCGCCCGTCAGCGCCGCGCCTTCGGCCTGGATCAGTCGGGTCAATACGTCTTCGTCGGGATTGCCGGGCCGGGCCGTGCGGTCGGCAATCACTTCTTCCAGAAGGCGGCTGAATTCCCGTACCGCGCGGTGCCCCCGTGCGAGTTGCACCTCGTCCGGAACCGGCTCGAGCGCGCCGAGGATTGCGAGCGACCAGTCCCGCAGATCTGCGCGCATTTCGTTGGGGATCGCCAGGAGGTTGCCGATCACCTCAACCGGGATTGCGGCTGCGAAGTCCTCTATCAGGTCGGCCTCAGACCCCATCTGGTCGATCAGCCGGTCGACCAATGCCTCGAGCGACGGTTGGAGCCGCCCCAGAGCCCGAGGGGTCAGTGCGCCCACCATGACCCGCCGCACGCGCGTGTGGAGCGGTGGATCATTGAAGACGAGAGAGGTTGTGTGGTGCCGGAAAAGCGGCGTGCCTTCGCCAAACTTCGGGGCAAAGACGACGCGCTTGTCGGACGAAAACCGAACGGTGTCGCGATAAATCCGCTCCAGTTCGTCGTAGCGGGCCAAGAGCACCGAGCCGTCCGGTTGAGCCGTGATGCCGGCCTCCCGCGCGGCTGCATAGTGCGGCCACGGATCCTCAATGAACCCTTCGGGCGGATTGGTGAGAACAAGGGTCATGCGACCTCTCCCCGGACCCGCCGCGCCATCTGCCACGAATTCGGACTGGCCTCGGCCACCCTGCGCATCGTTTCTCTAACGGTGGCCCACCCGCGTTCGGTTGCATGGAACATTGGGCCGCCCCGCCACCTTGGAAAACCGTAGCCCGACACCTTCACGACATCCACGTCGCCGTCGCTTTGAGCGATGCCTTCCTCCACAATCCGCGCTCCTTCGTTGGCCATTACGGCGAGCAGCCGCTCGCTGATCTCCCCGGGGGCAACGGGACGGCGCGTGATCCCACGTGCGGCCGAATGCGCAAGGATCAGGGCCTCGACGTTTGGGTCCCTTTCGCCCGAGCTTGCACCGTTGGCATAGCGATACCATCCGCGCCCCGCCCGCCGGCCGAGCCGTCCTGCTTCGCAAAGCTGGTCGGAGATCGCCTCGTAGCGTTCCTCGGGAGGCCGGGTCGCCGCTTGCCGCGTGCGCGTGGCCCAGGCGATCTGAAGCCCCGCCATGTCTTGCACCTCGAATGGGCCCATCGCCATACCCTCGGCCCGCATTGCGGCGTCCACCTCGTGGGGCAGCGCGCCGTCCGCCAGCAGATATTCCGCTTCCCGGCGCACGGCCGACAGGATGCGGTTGCCGATGAACCCCTCGCAAATGCCCGAGAGCACAGGCTGCTTGCCCAAGCCGCGGGTGAACCTAAAAGCGGCCGCCAAAGCGTCTGGCGAGGTGTCGGGCAGGCGCACCACTTCAACCAGACGCATAATATGGGCGGGCGAAAAGAAGTGGAGGCCGAGGCACCGCGCCGGTCCTGCTATGCCCTGAAAGATCACCCGTGGATCCAGATAGGATGTGTTGGTTGCCAACAGCGTCTGCGGACCGACGACATTTGCAAGCCGCGCAAAGACCTGCTGTTTGACCTCCAGGTCTTCGAAGACCGCCTCAACGGCCAGATCGGCGTGCGCGGCCGCGCCCATATCGTCCACCGCGGCGTGCCGCGCCGTCCGGGCATCGCGATCGGCCGTGTCGATCTTGCCGCGGCGGAGGGCGCCGTCGACAAGGCCAGAGACGGTCTGCCGTGCAGAAGTGGCGGCCTCGGCATCTCTCTCGACCGTTGTCACCTCGTGCCCGGCCGCGAGACAGGCGGCCGCGATGCCGGCTCCCATCAGACCGCCGCCGACGATGGCGACCCGGCGGATCGTGTGGGCTTCGACGCCTTTGATGATCGCAGGTCGCGCCGCCGATCGCTCAGCAAAGAAGATGGAGCGCAAGGCCCGGCTCTCGACCCCGGCGCGCATCTCCAGATGCAAAGCCCGTTCTTTGGCCGCGCCCTCCGGAAATGGGAGGTTGGCCCAGCCTATGGCCTCGAGGTTGCGGCTTGGGGACGCCTGGCCTCGCGCCTTCGCCGCAACCGCCAGCCTCCTCTCCTCGAAATTGATGTCAGAGAGGCCCCGTGCCGGCCGCGCGCTCACCGGGGCAGGGCGCTCTGGGAGCTCTTCGGCAAAGGCACGCCCCGCGGCGCGCAAATCGCCCTCGAGCACGTGATCGACACCTCCCAGCTGGGCCATCCGCTCTGCACCGATCATGCGGCCGTCCACCGCCATTTCGATCGCGGCTTCGGCCCCCACAAGCCGTGGCGCCCGTTGCGACCCGCCTGCGCCAGGGATTAGCCCCACCTTGACTTCCGGCAGGCCGAACCGGGTTCCCGGCGCGGCGATCCGCCAGGCGCAGGCCATGGCGATCTCAAATCCGCCACCAAGGACGGTGCCATGCATAAGGGCGATGATCGGTATGTTCGACGCTTCGAGCGCGTTGGCCACATCAGGAAGATGCGGCTCGAGCGCCGGTCCGTCGAACTCGGTCATGTCCCCGCCCGCGATGAAGGTTCGTCCGGCGCAGATCAGGAATGCAGCGCGCGCGCCCTCGATCTTTCCTAGGGCTTCCATGAGGCCCGCCCGCACTGCACGGCTCGTTGCGTTGACCGGCGGGTTGTCGATCTCGATCCACGCCAGGTCTCCGTCTCGCGTCACGCTCACCACCACGCCGCTTCTCCTTGCCCGGTTCGGCTCCGCCGTCCGATACGTTGACCAACCGGTCGGTTTATGCAATCCATCTTGCGCAAGGGGGAAGCCCATGTCCGACAGCGTTCTGACCGAGCACCATGATACTTGGGTCGAGATCACCCTCAACCGTCCGGACCGCCTGAACAGCTTCAATGAGGACATGCATAATGCGCTGCGCCTCGCGCTCGAGGAAGCCGGCCGCACGGCGCGCGCCGTTCTTCTCACGGGTGCGGGTCGCGGGTTCTGCGCCGGGCAGGACCTTGGCGACCGAGATCCGGCAAAGATGGATGGCCCGCCGGATCTTTCCCGAACTTTGCGAATGTTCTATGCGCCGCTGGTTCGTCAGATCCGGGCGTTGCCCATGCCGGTCGTTTGCGCGGTCAACGGCGTGGCAGCCGGGGCAGGAGCCAACGTTGCGCTCGCCTGTGATCTGGTCGTGGCAGCCGAGAGTGCCCGTTTCATTCAATCCTTCGCCAAGGTGGGCCTCGTGCCCGATTCAGGTGGAACATGGTCTCTGACCCGCCGCCTTGGCGAGGCACGGGCCAAGGGCCTTGCCCTGACTGCGCACCCGCTTTCTGCCACCCAGGCCGAGGCGTGGGGCCTGATCTGGCGGGCGGTTCCCGATGCAGACCTTATGGCAGAGGCCCGCCGCCTCGCCGCCGATCTTTCGCGCGGTCCCACACATGGCTTTGCCCGAACGAAGGCCGCGATCCACGAAGCCGCAGTGAACGATTTCGACACGCAGCTTGAACGCGAGGCCGACCATCAGCGCGCCTGCGGCTTGAGCCCAGACTATGCCGAGGGCGTATCGGCCTTCCTCGAGAAGCGGGCCCCGGCCTTTACCGGTGAGCCTTCGCATGACACCTGACCAGCGAGCGAACCGCGCCGCCGACGAAATGCAAGAGGGTGACCGGGCCACGCCGTGGTTTGGCATCGAGCGCGTATCGGTGGCCGAGGGCCGCGCCATCTTCGCCCTGACCGTTGCCGAGCATCACCTGAACGGGCACGACATCTGCCATGGCGGTGTCATCTTTGCCCTCGCCGACAGTGCCTTTGCCTTTGCCTGCAACTCCCGCAACAGCGCGACCGTCGCCTACCACAACTCGATCACGTATCTTGCCCCTGGGCATCTTGGCGACCGGCTGACTGCCGAGGCCGAAGAACTGCAGCTTCAGGGCCGGAACGGTATCACGGATGTCGCTGTCACCAACCAGAAGGGCACATGCATCGCCCGGTTCCGCGGCCTCTCCCGTGCGACGGGCGGTCGAAACTTCGAGGAATAGAGCGCGCACGGCGCTGCGTGTGATCCATCGTGTGAAGAGGACGCCATGGAAGACCTGACACCCCCGCGCGAGAGCCTCGATCCGATCGAGATTGCCTCGCGCGACGAGATTATGGCGTTGCAGTTGGAGCGCCTGCTTTGGTCGCTGGGTCACGCCTATGAGCAGGTTCCATTCTACAGGGAAAGCTTCGACGCCGCCGGTCTCCACCCCACCGATCTCAACACCTTGGAAGATTTGGCTAAATTCCCGTTCACGACCAAGGCAGATCTGCGTGCGAGCTATCCCTTTGGCATGTTCGCCGTGCCGATGGAGCGGATCGCGCGCCTTCACGCTTCCTCGGGAACGACCGGCAAACCGACTGTGGTGGGCTACACCCAGGGCGACCTTGATGTTTGGGCCGAAGTGGCCGCCCGCAGCTTGCGCGCGTCCGGCGTGCGCCCGGGTCAGATCGTCCACAATGCCTATGGCTACGGGCTCTTTACGGGCGGCCTCGGGGCCCATGCCGGGGCGGAGCGGCTTGGATGCACTGTGGTTCCGGTCTCGGGCGGGATGACCGAACGCCAGGTTATGTTGATTACCGACTTTCGGCCCGACGCCATTACGGTTACGCCAAGCTATATGCTCAACATTCTGGAACAGTTCAGAAAAATGGGCCTCGATCCCCGTGAGTGTTCGTTGAAGGTCGGAATCTTCGGCGCCGAGCCCTGGACCAATGCACTCCGCCTCGAGGTGGAACAAAGCTTCGATATGCATGCGGTTGATATCTATGGGCTTTCCGAGGTCATCGGGCCCGGTGTTGCGAACGAATGCGTTGAGACCAAGGACGGTCTGCATATCTGGGAGGACCATTTCTACCCCGAGATCATCGACCCAGAAACCGGCGCTGTGTTGCCGGACGGTGAGCTCGGCGAGCTTGTCTTCACAACCCTCACCAAAGAGGGCCTGCCGATCGTTCGCTACCGCACGCGCGATCTGACGCGCCTCTCGCCAGGATCGGCGCGCTCGATGCGCAGGATGGACAAGATCACCGGCCGGTCAGACGACATGATCATCCTACGGGGCGTCAACGTGTTTCCGACACAGGTTGAGGAGCAGGTCCTGGCGACCGTCGGAATTGCCCCGCATTTTCAGATCGAGCTTCACACCGAGGGGCGGATGGATGCGATGCGTATTCACGTCGAAGCGTTGCCCGACGCGGCCAGTGACACCGCACGAGCGGCAGCTGCAGGTGTGCTGCGCGGCAAGGTAAAGGACGTCGTTGGGGTCACGGCCGACGTGGTCGTGTCCGACCCGGGCGAGGTGGAGCGCAGCCAGGGCAAAGCACGCCGCGTCGTTGACAACCGACAAAAGGGATAGAATGGCGCGCACAATTGCCAAGGACCACGACGCCAAGCGACGCCAGATCCTCTCGGTGGCAGCGCAAGTCTTTGCGCAGGAGGGCTACGATAGAGCGTCGATGAACCAGGTTGCAGCTACTGCCGGCATCTCAAAGGCAAATATTTATCACTACTACAATGGGAAAGAGGACCTACTTTATGCGTTGCTTGAGGAATATCTCACCGAGCTACGCAGCCGTGTTCTTGCCATTCCCACCACCGGAACTGCGCCGGAGACGCGGCTTCGGCTGACCGTGCAGGAGATCCTCCGGGCCTATCAGGGCGCCGACGATACGCACCGCGTGCTGGTGGCCGGTCTTTCGCCGTTGCCGGAGGCGCGACGTACGGCGCTGCAGGCCATCCAGCGCGATATGGTCCGGCGACTGTCCTCGATCCTCGCCGAGGTAGCCCCTTCCTTGGCCGATGACCGAGCCCGGCTCCGCGCGGCGACGATGTCAATCTTCGGCATGCTGAACTGGCACTTCATGTGGAACCCCGGCGCGGGCCCGGAGGACCGGGACAGCTACGCCAGCCTCGTCACCGATCTGACCCTTGGTGGAGTGCGCCACCTCTGACCGCGAGGCTGGTCTGCGTCAGCCAGGCCGTCAGCGATCATAGTCGACGACAAGTTTGTCGCTGATCGGATAGGACTGGCAGCTTAAGGCGTAACCTCTTGAAACTTCGTAATCTTCAAGCGCGTGGTTTGCCGCCATCTCAACCTCTCCCTCGACCACGCGGCACCGGCAGGTTGAACACACGCCGGCCCGGCACGCATATGGGGCGTCGAGGGATTGCCCGAGCAGGGCGTCGAGGACGCTTTCTTGCCGGGACATCTCGATATGGTGTACGGCGCCGTCGAGCCTCACTTCAAGCCTGACCAGGTCGGACCCAGCGGCAGTGGCCGCATCGGATACTCGCTGGGGCAGGCGCCCGGGCTGTGCTGCCGTGAACAACTCGAACTTGATCTGCTGCTCCGTAAGACCGTGCCGTTTCAGCCCGTCCGCGATCGTCAGCATCATCGGTTCGGGGCCACAGATGAAAGCAAGGTCGATGGACGCCGGATCGAGCCAATACCGAAACAGGCCGTCCAGCTTGGCGGCATCGATGCGCCCTGTGAACAGCTCGATCTCCTGCGCATTGCTCTCAAGAACATGGATCATCGTGAACCGGTCAAGATACCGATTTTTCAAGTCTTCCAGATCTTCCCGGAACATGATCGAGCTGACGCCGCGATTGGCATAAACAAGCGAGAAGGTCGAATGCGGTTCGGATGCAAGCACCGTCCGGAGGATCGACAAGACGGGCGTGATCCCGGATCCCCCAGCAAACCCGAGGTAATTTCGCGTTCTGGTCGGATCGAGCGGTGTATGAAAGGCACCGGCGGGCGGCATCGCCTCGAGCACGTCGCCCGGTCTCAGCACGTCGTTGGCAAAGGTCGAAAAAGCGCCACCCTCAACGCGCTTGATCCCGACCTGAAGGATGCCGTCGTCACGCCCTGCGCAGATCGAATAGGAGCGGCGGATCTCTTGGCCATCGATCAGTCGACGAAACGTAAGGTATTGGCCCTGAACGAAATCGAAGGTTTTGGCGGCGCCGTTCGCTGGCGCCAGAGTGACAACGACGGCATCACGCGTTGTCTTTCGGATGTCGGTTACGGTCAGATCGTGGAAACGGGGCATGGGATCATAAGCACTTGAAATAGTCGAAGCTTTCGCGGCACTCCTCGCACCGCCAGTGCGCCTTGCAGGGGGTGGAGCCAAACTGGCTGACACGCGTCACCCTCGAGGATCCGCAGAGGGGGCAGCGGTCCGGCGCACCGGCAGGCGACGGGGGCGCGATCCCGTAAGCCTCTAGGTTCGCCCGACCTTTTTCGCTCAGCCAGTCGGTGGTCCAGGCCGGCGAGAGACGTCGGCGGAGCTCGATCTGTTCCACGCCGCGCGCGCGCAGGGCGGCTTCGATATCCATTGCGATGACCGACGTTGCTGGGCATCCCGAATAGGTTGGGGTGATGCTGACCACCAGAGTGTCGCCCTCCCACGCAATCTCGCGAACGATCCCGAGATCCACGACCGAGATCACAGGGATCTCGGGATCGGGCACCTCGTCAAGCCACGCTCGAACCGTATCGATGCTGGGCAGCGTGCCTACCATGTCGCCCCCGGATAGGCGCGCTGGAGCCACTGCATTTGCGCGAGCATGGGGCCCAGATGCTCAGAGTGCCGTTCGCCTGACCGCCCTCCTCTTTGGGCAAAGCCGCTCTCGGGAACGGTCAGCGTGGCGTCAGAGAAAATTTCTTGTATCTCAGCGTGATAGTTGGCCCAAAGCCCACGCGGCAGGGGCGCAATCCCCGACGCGATCAGGGCCTCGTCGATCGGATCGACGAGGAACATTTCGCCGGCATAGGGCCACAACCGGTTGACGGCACCCTGCATGCGCGCGTGGCTTTCCGGCGTGCCATCGCCGAGACCGATCACGAGCGACCGCGACCGCTCGAGATGATAGCGGGCCTCTTTGAGCGCCTTTTCGGCAATCTCGCCCACGCGCGCCTCAGTGCTCTCTGTCAGGGCCTGCAGCTGTAGGACGTGCCACGCATCGAACAAATATTGCCGCATAAGTGTCTGGCCGAAATCGCCATTTGGCTGTTCGACGAGGAGCAGGTTTCGGAAATCCCAGACATCGCGCAGGAAGGCCAGATCGTCGGCCGAGCGGCCGGCGCCTTCGAGTTCGCCCGCGAGACCAAGCCAGAGTTGCGCCTGTCCGATCAGATCGAGTGCGACGTTCGCAAGCGCGATGTCTTCTTCGAGGACGGGCGCATGGCCGCACCATTCCGACACGCGATGCCCCAGCACCAAGGCATTGTCCCCCATCCGAAGAAGAAGCTCGACAGGCGGCTCCATCACATGGCCCCCACGTCGTCAGGGATGTCGAAGTAGGTCGGGTGCCGATACGCCTTTGATTCTGAAGGCTCGTAGAGCGGCCCCTTGTTCGACGGCGAGGATGCCGCGATGTGCCTGGTCTCCACCGCCCAGATCGAAACCCCCTCGTTGCGGCGCGTGTAAACGTCACGGGCATTGCGAATGGCCGTCTCGGCATCGGGTGCATGCAATGAGCCGACATGGCGATGGTTGAGCCCATGCTGTCCGCGGATAAACACCTCCCAAAGCGGCCACTCGGCGCGGCGCGGCTCTTCGGTCGAAGCGGTGGGATCGGATGCGGGGGCGGTGCTCATCGTTGCTCTCCAGGCCTCTGAGAAATCGGGACTATTCAGCCGCGACCGGGCGCGCCGCACGCTTCTGCGCGTGGGCAAGCAACCCATCACGCACCCATTGCCCGTCGTCCCAGGCCTTACGTCGGGCCGAAAGGCGCTCGGAGTTGCAGGGGCCGTTGCCCTGGATGACCTCGAAGAACTCCGACCAATCCGGCTCACTGAAGTCATAGTGACCGCGGTTCTCGTTCCATGAGAGCGCCGGGTCCGGGACCGTGAGGCCAAGATAGTCAGCCTGCGGGACGGTCTGATCGACGAACTTCTGACGGAGTTCGTCGTTCGTGTTCATCTTGATTTTCCAGGCCATCGACTGCGCCGAATGCACGCTGTCCTTGTCGGACGGGCCGAACATCATCAGGGACGGATACCAGAAGCGGTTGAGCGCGTCCTGAGCCATTTTCCTTTGTGCCTCAGTGCCTTCCGCCATCTTCATCATGATGTGGAAGCCTTGGCGCTGGTGAAAGCTCTCCTCCTTACAGATCCGGATCATCGCGCGGGAATAGGGCCCATACGAGGTGCGCTGCAGCGGCACCTGGTTCATAATGGCGGCCCCATCCACCAGCCAGCCGACGGCGCCCATGTCGGCCCAAGTCAGCGTCGGATAGTTGAAGATACTGGAATACTTCATCTTTCCGGCGAGCAACTCTTCGGTCAGCTCATCTCGGCTCACCCCCAAGGTTTCGGCGGCGCAGTACAGGTACAGGCCGTGGCCCGCCTCATCCTGCACCTTGGCGAGCAGGATCGCCTTGCGCTCGAGCGTCGGGGCACGTGTGATCCAGTTCCCTTCAGGCAACTGGCCGACGATTTCGGAATGTGCGTGCTGGCCAATCTGACGGATGAGCGTTTTGCGGTAGCCTTCGGGCATCCAGTCTTTCGGCTCGATCTTCTCGTCGGCATCTATGCGCTCCTGGAAGGCGCGCTCTTGCGGCGTCATCTCTTGCCAAGTCTTCAGAGCCTTGCCGGTGGACTTCACCATCTGTGCATACATCGGTCGCTCCTTGCGAGCGGCGCCGCCGAGGCGCCAACTGAGACGTTACTCCATAGCCCTACGGCCCGGTTCTTCGCCGCTCAGGCGGCTTCAAGCACCATGGCCGCGCCTTGCCCCACGCCCACGCACATCGTCACAAGGGCATAGCGTCCGTTCCGCCGTTTGAGCTCTCGGGCCGCCGTCATTGCGATCCGCGCGCCAGACATCCCAAGTGGATGACCCATCGCGATGGCACCGCCATTGGGGTTCACATGCTCCGCATCGTCCGGCACGCCCAGGGCGCGCAAAACCGCAAGTGCCTGGCTTGCAAAGGCTTCGTTCAGTTCGATCACGTCCATTTGGGCCAACTCCAGCCCTGAGCGTGCCAATACCTTGCGCACGGCCGGCACAGGCCCGACGCCCATGATCCGGGGCGCAACCCCCGCCGTGGCCATGGCAACTACACGAGCCATCGGCGTAAACCCTTGCGATGACGCCATGTCCTCGGTTGCCAGCACCATCGCCGCGGCGCCATCGTTGACGCCCGAGGCGTTGCCCGGTGTTACGGTCAAGTCCGGTCCGTTCACGCCCTTGAGGCGCGCCAATTGCTCGGCCGTGGTGCCGGGGCGGGGATGTTCGTCGGTCGTTACGACAATCGGGTCGCCTTTGCGCTGCGGCACCTCGACCGGCACGATCTCTTCGGCGAAAAGCCCTTGAGCCTCGGCCGCCGCCCATCGAGCCTGCGAGCGCGTAGCAAATGCGTCCTGATCCTCGCGGCTTATGGCATATTCCTCAGCCACATTGTCGGCCGTTTTCGGCATGCTGTCGATGCCGTGCGCGGCGTCCATCCGAGGGTTCACGAAGCGCCAACCAATGGTCGTGTCGTAGACGGCATTCGCTCGGGCGAACGGGGCAGTCGCCTTGGGCATGACGAACGGCGCGCGGCTCATGCTTTCAACGCCGCCGGCAATGGCCAGATCGATGTCGCCCGCTCTGATCGCCCGTGCGGCAAAGCCCACCGCGTCGAGGCCCGAGGCGCAGAGCCGGTTGACTGTCAGCCCGGGCACGTCCACCGGCAACCCCGCGAGCAGGGCCGCCATGCGCGCCACGTTTCGGTTGCTTTCCCCCGCCTGGTTCGCGTCGCCCAGGATCACTTCATCGACCCGCGCCCAGTCCGCCTCCGGGGTCCGGTCCATCAGGGCTCTGATCGGCAAGGCGGCGAGATCGTCGGTCCGAACAGGGGCGAGGGCACCGCCGTAGCGCCCGATCGGCGTGCGGATCGCGTCGCAGATGAAGGCATCTTCGCCCATAGCCCGTGCTGCGCCCTATTATTAACCGACCGTCCGGTTAACAATACGGAGCGCACTGCAGCTGCGCAAGGAAAAATGCCGCCCTTGGCAGGCTCTGCACAACGTCTAGACTGGCGCCGAACGTCCTGAAAGGCACGCGATTTGTCCCTTCGTTTCTTTTCCGATGCGTCCCGTCCGGTTCATCTCGGGCCCTTTCCGCTGGAGAAGCTGGCGCGCGGTGGTCTGCCCGACCTGTCCCAAGTGCCTGCGTTTTGCCCGCTCTCATTCGACCGGCCCGATGCACCGGCCTCTATCGTCAATGCGATGGGGGAGTACCAGGCGATGATGGATGCAATCCGTGACGGGCTGGTCAATAGGACGCGGGCTGAGATCCCCGCGGATCCCGCGGAACGCGCCAACCATCTGAAGGCGTTCGGATATTTCTCGGATGCCGCAATGGTGGGTGTCGGGCCGCTCGCCCCTGGCACACGTCTCGGCACCCCCGTGCGTAACCCCGAGATCGACCGGTTGGCCCACGATTTGCGCACGCGGCAGACCAAGACACTCGCGTCGGGCATCGACATGATCATGGCCGATCTGAAGGAATCGATGGAGGCCCCGCCGAGCACCATCGAGGGACACCACACAGCGATTGTCTTTCTCTACGAGCGCCCGCGCGCGCCGCGCCCACGTGAAAGGGGAACGGACTGGCTGGACGGTGCGACCGATCACGCGGCCGCCCTGCGTGCTGCGGAGACGGCCGTCGTGTTGGCCAACTATATCCGCCTGCTTGGCAGGGACGCCAAGGCCCATACGGCCACGTCGAGCGATGTCGATCTTGGGCGCTGTGCTGTCGCTGCCGGCCTCCTGAGTATCGAAGCTGGCGTGTTGACAGCACCCTATCTCGGCGAGCGGTTTGGCCTCGCTGTCCTCACAACCGACATGGACCTTGCCCGTGACGCGCCGCTTAAGCCGTTTGCCGCACAGCCCTGGCTCCGCACCAAGGGCCCGGCCTGGTGGGTGGGCGCTGGGTTCCGGCGGAGCGCGCTCAACGGAGACCCGTTCGCGCGCCGGGACTTCCAGATGGGGCCGCATCCGTTCGAGACCCTGAAGCGCGTGGAAACCCCCACGACCTACATCGACGAGGCGCGCGTCGCGCGAGTGCCAAAGCGGACCGACATGTTCGCCCGCGCCCAGTTTGGCGACATGGGGAAGGGGCCGCAGCAGGCCGCCGCAGGCGGCTACTATGCCCGCAAGGCCGCGCCGTCGATGGCGCAGCGCCGGATGCTCGGGGCCTTTGTGCTATTGCAGGACGGCGAGTCGAGCGACGGCCCGCGCCCCGACGAGGCCCGGCGCAACGCCTTCAACGTCAAGGCGGCCGCCTATTTCCTCGGTGTCGACGCGGTCGGTATCAGCCGCTGCCCCGATTGGACATGGTACAGCCATGACGCGACGGGCGCCCCGATCGACCCGCCCCACGACCAGGCGATCTCGATGATCATCGATCAAGGCTATGAGACGATGGAGGGGGCGAGCGGCGACGACTGGATCTCGGTGGCGCAATCCATGCGCGCGTACCTGCGCTTCTCGCTGTTGGGCGGCGTGATTGCCAAGCAGATCCGGAACCTCGGCTACAAGGCCAAGGCCCACACGGTTCTCGATGGCGAAGTGCTGCAGCCTCCGCTCCTCCTCCTGTCGGGCCTGGGCGAGGTCAGCCGCATTGGCGAGGTGATCCTCAACCCGTTTCTCGGCCCGCGCCTGAAATCCGGCGTAGTGACCACCGACATGCCGTTGGCCCACGACAAACCCATCGATTTCGGACTGCAGGCCTTTTGCGAGGCCTGCAACAAGTGCGCGCGAGAATGCCCGTCGGGTGCCATCACGGCCGGGCCCAAGCTCATGTTCAATGGCTATGAGATCTGGAAATCCGACAGCCAAAAATGCGCGACCTACCGCGTGACCACCGAAGGTGGCGCGATGTGTGGGCGCTGCATGAAGACCTGCCCGTGGAACCTTGAGGGGCTTTTTGCCGAGCGGCCGTTTCGGTGGGCGGCAATGACCATTCCCAAGGCCGCGCCGATGCTCGCCCGCCTCGACGATGCGGTCGGCAATGGCGGGCTGAACCCGGTGAAGAAATGGTGGTGGGACATCGAGCTCTACGAGGACGGGGGGTATAAACCAGCTCGAAAACCCATCAACGCCAGGGGGCTGCAGCGCGACCTTGATCTGAAATACGAGGATCAGACGCTCGCTGTTTATCCAGCCAACCTCGCCCCGCATCCTTGGCCCTATCCGTTCCCTATGGACCGCGAAGCGGGGATCGAAGCCTACCAGGCGCTGGTGACCGCCGAAGAATACCAGCGCCGCGTGGCCGACGGCGACGAGAGCGCTGTGCACCGCTATATCAACGACGGCGAAAGCCCGGTCTTGCGTCTTGAGGTGTCGAAGGTCGAGGCGATGGGCGGCGGCGTCAGCAAGTATGAGTTCCGCGACATCGGCGGGGCCGACTTGCCACAATGGGACGCCGGCGCCCATCTCGACATCGTCGTCGCGCCAGAGTTTCTAAGGCAATATTCCATGTCCGGTGACCCGGCCGACCGCTCTGTCTATCAGATCGGTGTGTTGCGGGAAGCCGACGGACGGGGCGGATCGAAGCTGCTCCACCGGATCTTCAGCGAGGGGCGCAAGGTGATTGTCTCGCGGCCCATCAACCATTTTCCTCTGGACGAGGGCGCAGCGCACAGTCTGCTTATGGGCGGGGGCATCGGCATTACTCCGATGATCGCGATGGCCCATCGCCTGCATGCCATCGGCGGCGCGTTCGAGATGCACTATTCGGTGTCGAGCCGCGCAAACGCGGGCTTTCTTGAGGATCTGGCAGGCGTGCCTTGGGCCAACCGCGTCACCGTGCATATCAGTGATGAGGGGAGCCGCGCCGATTTGCCCGCGCTGATGGGCACGTGGCGACCGGGGCACCATGTCTATACTTGCGGTCCTGAAGTTTACATGAATGCGGTAATGGACGCCGCGGAAAAGGCTGGGTTTCCTGAGGAGACGCGGCACCTGGAATACTTCTCGGTGCCAGAACTGCCCGACTACGAGAACCACCCGTTCACGCTGAAGCTTGCTCGCAGCGGCAAGTTGCTGGAGGTGCCCGCAGACACAACGGCAGCAGATGTCCTCGTCGCTGCCGGCTACTCCATCGACATCAAGTGCTCAGACGGGATTTGCGGCGTGTGCAAGTGCGGGCTGATCTCGGGCGAGGTCGAGCACCGCGATTTCGTGCTGTCCAGAAAACAACGCGAGACGGCAATGATCACATGCCAGTCCCGCGCCGCCGAGCCCGGCGGCACGATCGAGATCGACCTCTAGCGGCTCAGTAGAGGCCTGCCACCTTTCCGCGGAGTTGCACGAGCCCCAACACGGTGTCGATTGTCGGGGTCGGCGTATCGGTCACGCGTCCCAGCTCCTGGACCGAACCCACCAGCGCGTCGATCTCCATAGGCCGGCTCGCGTCGAGGTCCTGCAGCATCGAGGTGCGATGCGCGCCCACCTCGGCGCCCCCCTGAATGCGGCGGTCGACGTCGATGGGAAACTTGACGCCCAGCTTCTCGGCGATCTCCTGCGCTTCGAGCATCATGTTGCGGGCCACGGTCCGTGTGCCCGGGTCAGTGCACAGCACATTCAGCGTGGCGTGGGTGAGCGCGCTGATCGGGTTGAACGACAGGTTGCCCCAGAGCTTGACCCAGATCTCATCGCGCAGCTTCGGGCGCACCGGCGCTTTCAGCCCCGCCGCCGTCAGGGCCTTGGAGAGCGCCACCGCGCGGTCCGACTTTGACCCGTCCGGTTCACCCAGCGAGAACCGGTTTCCCTCGATATGCCGCACCGTGCCGGGCTCGCTGACTTCCGCAGCCGGATAGACGACGCAGCCGAGCACACGGTCGGGGCCGAACCCATCCCACTGAGCATTGCCGGGGTCGACGCTGGTAAGGCGCGTGCCTTCGAGCGGTCCGCCGATCTTGTGAAAGTACCACCAGGGCACACCGTTGACGCCCGAGACTATGGTCGTCTCCGGCCCGATCAGCGGCTGCATCTTCGGCACGACCGGCGGCACCGAATGGGCCTTGAGCGTCACAATCACGTAGTCCTGTACGCCAAGGTCGGCGGGATCATCGGACGCGGTGACGGCCACATTCGTCGTCCCGCTCTCCTCGATCAGCGTCAGGCCCTTGTCGCGCATGGCCGCCAGATGGGGGCCTCGCGCCACCAGGCTCACATCCGCCCCGGCCTCTGCCAGCTTGACCCCCATATAGCCGCCAATGGCGCCGGCTCCGAATACACAGATCCGCATTCTGTTTCCCGGGTGCCGCACGGCCCCGTCCCCGTCTTCACTCTATGAATAGTCGCGCGATCGCCGGCGGCGCACAATGCGCCTGCCCGGCAAGGGCTCAGGCGGCCGCGTTCACAAGGCCCAGCTTCTCGGCCAGCCCGATCCGCTGCATCTTGCCCGTCGCCCCCTTGGGGATCTCATCGAGCAGGATCACCTTGCGCGGCACCTTGAAGTCAGCCAACCGCTCGGATGCGAAATCCCGGATCTCGCGCTCGGTGGCCTCGGCCCCTTCCTTCAAGACGATGGCTGCCGCGACCTCTTCGCCAAGCTTGGGATGGGGCAGGGCGAACGTGACCACCTGCGCGACGGCCGGATGGTCAGACAGGATCCCGTCCACCTCGAGCGGGCTCACCTTCTCGCCGCCGCGGTTGATGATTTCCTTCAGACGTCCGGTGAGCACGAGATACCCATCGGCGTCAAAGGCGCCCTGGTCGCCGGTGCGGAACCAGCGCTTGCCGTCGGCCTCGAAGAAGTTTTTCGCGTTGGCCTCAGGATTACCTTCATAGCCGGGCGTCACATTCGGCCCCGAGATCACCACCTCGCCCGTTGCATCCTGCGGCAGTAGCGTGTTCTCGGCCTCATCGGCGACCCGGACCAATGGGCCCGCAGGCACGCCCACGGCACCTGGCTTCTGCGCACGGGGCGGCAGCGGGTTCGAGCACATCTGGTGCGCCGCCTCGGTCATGCCGTAGCCCTCGATCACGGGGGCCCCAAAGGTTTCGGCCAATTGCGTCATAACAGGACCCGGCAGCGAGGCAGAGGAGGAGCGCAGGAACCGCAGGCGCGCCTTTTCGATGATCGCCGCGTTGCGGCCCGCACGCGACAAGATCGCCTGATGCATGGTCGGCACGGCGGTGTACCACGTCGGGTCGCAATCCTCGAGCCATCCGAAGACTTTCAGTGCATCGAAGCCTGGTGCGCACCAGATCGAGCCACCCGCGCCGAGCGAGGCCGATACGGCGGCGACAAGGCCATGGATGTGGAAAAGCGGCATGACGTTCATGCAACGGTCGGCCGACGTCAGTTCGAGCGACGTCGCGATGTGTTGTGCCGACGCCGCCACGTTCGATTGCAAGAGCGGCACGATCTTGGGGCGTGAGGTGGTGCCTGATGTATGCAGGATCAGGGCGACGTCACTCGGCGCGGGCGCGCCATCTGCGGCTGCCTCGGTTGGCCCCTCAGCGCTCAGAGTGAAGGTGCCGGCAGGCTGCGCGTCGGTCTTCGCCAGTCGCAGGATGGTCAAACCAAGCCGCTTTGCTGCGGCCAGGGCAGGTCCGTCATACCCTGCTTCGACTACGATCGCGCGTGCCTTGAGGTCCTCAAGATAGAACGCGAACTCTTCTTCCCGATAGGCGGGGTTGAGCGGAGCGGTCGTCGCCGCTTGGGCGATCGTCACAAAGGCGGCCGCCATCTCGGGCCCGTTGGGCAGCACGATCGCAACCCGGTCGGTCGCGCCAACGCCAGCAGAACGGAGCCTGGCCCGAGTGGTCGCGGTGAGCTCCTGCAACCCGCCATAGCTCAGCCAGCCGCGCCCGGGCGCGCCCAGTGCTGGCGCATCGGCGTCGTGGGACGCGATGAGGCGTTCGATCGTGTCTGGCATTGGGGGGTCCTCCCGGTCTTCCGTGTCGTTGTCGTTCATTCCGCGGGCGACACGCTGCGGCGCCGCTTCTGACGGACATACTTAATCAGGGGAACCGCAAAGAAAACTGCAGCCAGCACAAGGAACGTCGCCGAGAGCGGCCGCTCGAAGAAGGCAAACACGTTGCCCTGCTCGGCGATCAAAGTCTGCCGGAAGCTCTGTTCCATCAACGGGCCCAGGACAAGGGCAAGGACCAGGGGCGCAAGCGGATAGTTCGCCTTGCGCAACAGATAGCCCGCGACCCCGAAGCCCGCGATCAACCACACATCGTGCATCTTCTGGCTCGGCGCGTAGCCGCCCACGAGGCAAAGCACCAGAACCATCGCGCAGAGCACGGTGAACGGCATTCGCAGCGCCCACACGAAGAGAGGGATGAGCGCGATGTTGATCAGGACCGCGGCGACGTTGGCCGTGTAGAGCGACGAGATCAGGCCCCACACAAAGTCTGGCTGTTCGATGAAGAGCATCGGGCCGGGGATCAGGCCCCACATCACCATGCCGCCGAGCAGAAGCGCCGTGGTGGGCGAGCCGGGAATGCCGAGGGTCAGCATGGGCAGGAGCGACCCTGTCGACGCGGCGTTGTTAGCCGTTTCTGGCGCGGCCACGCCCTCGATGTTGCCTTTGCCGAAGGTCTCAGGCTCCTTTGATGCCGTCTTGGCCATACCGTAGGCCATCAGCGAGGCCGGCGTGGCGCCAGCGGCCGGCAGCATGCCGACAAAGAAACCCAGAAACGAGCCGAGGCTCAGGGTCTTCCACAGTCGGTTGACCCGCACAAATCCGTACTTCAGCTCGCCCCAAGTGAGCTTTGCGGGCGTCACTGCAGGGTTCGATTTGGACGTCTCGATCGTGTGCAGAACCTCGCCCACGCCGTAGACCCCGATGGCCAGCACTAGAAACGAGATGCCAGAGTAGAAGCCCGGGAGGTCGCCGAAGATCAGCCGGGGCTGGCCCGAGATCATGTCGAGCCCCACGGTCGACAGGACGAGCCCGAGGCAGATCATGATGATCGTTTTGAGGACGTCATCGCCACCGAGGCCAACGAATGTCGTAAAGGCCAGCAGTACGAGTGCAAACTCTTCGGCTGACCCGAACGCCAGCGCGACATCCGCAAGCGGCGCGGCGAAGAGCGTGAAGAGAACCACCGAGATCGTTCCGCCGATGAACGACGCCACGGCGGCGGCGATCAGGGCAAGGCCTGCCTGGCCCTTCTGCGCCATAGGTCGACCGTCGAACGTTGTGGCGACGGCCGTCGACGCGCCGGGTATCCCCAACAGGATCGATGAGACAGCGCCGCCATACATCGCGCCGTAGTAGATCGCAGCCAAGAGGATGATGGCGGAGGAGGGCGGGACAATGAAGGTGATCGGCAGGACGATAGCCACTCCGTTCACCGAGCCCAGGCCCGGCATCGCCCCGATGAACAGGCCTGCCGTCACGCCGAGTATCACGATCATCAGGTTGAGCGGCGACAGGGAGGTTGCAAAGCCCTCGGCGAGAAGCGCGAATGTATCCATCGGTCAGCTCCTCAGAAGAACGCGGCGTAGAGAGGGAAGAAGAGCGGTTCTGTCCACCCTTTGGGCAGCAGGATGCGGAGCGTTGCCTCGAAGAAGAAGAACAGGAAGATCGGCGTGGCGACCACCAGCGACATGGTCAACACCCAGCCGTGGCGCCCGAAGATCCTCAGGTACCAGAAGAGAAAGCCCATGATCGCGACGTAGGCACCGGCATAGGGGACAGCGGCGATCGTCAGCACCAAAGCCGCGATAACTGAAAGGACCGATCGGATCGTTTCGCCGTCGAAGAAGCGGCTGCTATCTTCGGGGGCTCCAACGAAGCTCCGCACCAAGATACCTGCCGCGCACAAGAGCATCACCAGGGACAGCCAGAAAGGGAACGCGCCGCCCCCCGGGCCGCCCGTTTCACCATTCCAGCCAACGGGAAGCTCCATGGCGTAGACCATGAAATAGACGCTCAGCCCCATGATGGCGAGCGCAATGGCGCGATCGGCTGTTAGCACTGGATGTCCCCCGGAATAGGCGTTGCTCGCGAACAGCCGGGCGGCACCCCACGGCACCGCCCGGCGAGTTGACCCGACAGGACAGGATCAGGAGGCGCCTTCGCCCATGCTCTCGAGGATTTCGGCGTGCTTCGCGCGCTCCTCAAGGAAGTAGGCCTGCAGGTCGTCACCGGTCAGGAAATCGGGCTCGAGCGCCGACTCTGCGGTGTAGGTCTGCCATTCTTCCAGGCCGTTCAGCTGCTCAAACATCTCGGTGTAATAGGCCACGGCCTCGGCCGGCATGTCGGCCGGGCCGACAAACGAGCGCTGCATGCCATAGGTCATTGGGTAGCCGAGCTCGGTCATCGTCGGCGTGTCGGGGAAGGCTTCGAGCCGACCAGCGGTGAAGGTCGCAATCGGGCGCGACTTGCCGGCCTTATAGAACCCGAGCTGTTCGGAGGGGTTGTTGACCGTCGAGTCAATATGTCCACCGATCAGGGCCT
Organism: Pseudomonadota bacterium; assembly: GCA_039822045.1. Lineage (GTDB taxonomy): Bacteria > Pseudomonadota > Alphaproteobacteria > Rhodobacterales > Rhodobacteraceae > HLUCCA09. The sequence goes on from JBCBMY010000001.1 coordinate 375,027, forward strand.
TAGCCACATCGCCGCCGCCCGAGTAGGGCACATAGGTGATGTCGAGATCGAACTGCTCCGACAGCATCGCAGTCACCAGGCTGTCTTCCTGCCCGGTACCCGTGCCGCCCATCTTCCACTCGCTGCCCGCGGCCTTCACGGCGGCGACATACTCGTCGAGCGTGGTGATATCGCTGTCGGCATTGACCCAGAGAACGAAGGTGTCCACCGCCATCCGCGCGAGCGGGGTGAACTCTTCGATATCGACGCCGATATCGGTACGCAGCGGCGTGGTGTAGTAGCTGTTGAGCGTTGCCATGATCACATGGTCGTCGCCGGACTTGTCCTTGAGATAGCGCAGCGCCTCGGCGCCCGATCCGCCGCCCTTGTTCACGGGCAGGATGGGCATGGAGGAAAGATCTTCTTTCTGGATCATCGACTGAAACAGGCGGGCGAGACGGTCGGCGCCGCCGCCCTGGCCGGCCATGATGACCATCTCGACGGGCTTTTGCGGTTTCCATCCTTCTGCGGCGGCGGGCAGGGCCGTTGCTACGGCGGCCAGGGTGGCAATGCCGATCGCGGTGCGACGCGTGAATGTGTTAGTCATATGGGAACCTCCCTCTGGTCAGATCCGAGCGCCGCGCAATTTTCGAACGCTGGGTCGCTCTTGCACGGCAGATACGTAGCCAGCCTGCGACGATTAGCATCCTTTTTCAGGTCAACTAGTTTGGCGTTGCGTTAACAACTGCCATTTTTGTAATGTTGTAAACATGGAGAAGACGTTTGTAGGCCCACAGCTTCGTCAGATGCGTCGCCAGCACGGCGAGACGCAGGCCCAGATGGCCCGGCGCCTCGGCATTTCCGCTGCCTATGTGAACCTGCTCGAGGGGAACCAGCGCAGCCTGTCGGTCAAGGTGCTGATGGCGATTACCGAGGAGTATGGGATCGACTGGCGCGCGCTTGTGCCCGACCGCAGCGCAGGCCAACTGCCCGAACTGCGCGCGGCGATGCGCGACCCGATCTTCAAGGGCAACATGCCCGATCTGCCTCAGTTGCGGGCTGCGCTCGACCATGCGCCCGGCCTCGTCGAGCGACTGATGCAGCTTTATCAGGACCACCGAAGCCTGTCGGCCCAGCTCAATCACATCTCGGTCTCCGGACACGCTGCCGATCTGCTCGCTGCATCGTGGGAAGCCTCCATCCACGACTTTTTTCGGCACCATGCCAATCACTTTGACGGGCTGGAGCGCGCGGCGGCCCTGCTGCGCGAGCGGATCGGCGGAACGGCCGACGATTTTTATGCGGCCATCAAGCGATATCTCCGGCTTCAACACGACATACAGGCGCGCGTTCTGCCACAGGAAGATCTACCGGACGCACTCCGGGTCTTTGATCGCGACAGGCGCGAGGTTTTGCTGTCGGAGGCACTCGATCACCGCAACCGGGTCTTCCAACTGGCCCACGTCCTTGGCTTGCTCGAAATGTCCAACACCGTGGCGGACCTTGTGTCTGAAGCCATATTTGAGACTGCGGGCGATCCGGAAACGGGGCGCGCCCGCTTGTCGGTGGAGCTCACAAACTACTTCGCGGCGGCGCTCTTGATGCCCTATGGCGACGTTCTGCGCGAGGTCCGGCAGACGCGGTACGACCTCGACCGTGTCGCCTCAAGCTTTGGGGTGAGCTTCGAGCAACTCTGCCATCGCCTGACCACGCTCCAACGCGAAGGGGCCGCCGGCATTCCCTTCTTCTTCCTGCGGCTTGATCGCGCGGGCAACGTCACCAAGCGGCTCAATGCAACCGGCGCGAACCTTGGCGAGCAGGGCGGAGGCTGTCCCGCCTGGGGCATTCACGACGCCTTCCGTGCGCCGGGGCTTACGCACGCCCACTTTGCCGAGATGCCGGATGGCGCGCGCTTTCTGACGCTGGCGCGCACGGTTGACCGGCCATCGCTTGAAGGTCGGCGGCACGACAGGCGCATGGTTGTGGTCTTGGCCTGCGACGCGGCCTATGCCCGCCAGATCGCCTACGCCGACCACTACGCCGTGGATGAGGCGAGCCTCTACACACCCGTGGGGCTGGCCTGCGCTCTTTGCCCCCGGCAGGCCTGCCCGGAACGGGCGCATGAGCCCCTGCATCTGCGCCTGCGACTGGATGCCGACCGGCACGGCGGCACCCGCTACGAGAGCTAAGGCGCTCCTAGTCGGCGCCGCGCACTTCGAGTTGCGTGTCGGGATCCGGCTTGAGGAAGCGCTGAACGGCAATCGCCGAGATCGCCAGCACCGCTCCGATCAGGTCGCTCACCAATCCGCCTTCGATGAGGAACAGGGCCGAGACAATCAGCAGGAGCCGCAGGAACCACGCCGCGCGCGCGCCCCAAAGCCAGCCTTGCACTCCGGACGAGAGCAGGAACACACCAACAACCGCCGTGAGCGCCGCGCGCAACACCTCGAACCACGTGCCATCCATCAAAAGGGCGGAGTTGTAGAAGAACATGAACGGCACGACGAAGGCCGCGATCCCGATCATGAAGCTCGCCACCGACGTCTCCATCGGGTTGGACCCGGAGATCCCTGCAGCGGCATAGCTCGCAAGCGCCACTGGCGGTGTGATGGCCGAGAGAACGGCGAAATAGAACACAAAGAAATGCGCCGTCAGCGTGGGAATTCCCAGCTCCACGAGGCCCGGAGCCACGACCGAGGCCGCCACCGCATAGGCCGCTGTTGTGGGCATGCCCATGCCCAGGAGGATGGCGATGCACATGGCGAAGAAGAGGGCCAGAAGCTGCGACACGCCAGCGAGCCCGAGCAGAAGGTTCGAGAACCGTGCGCCCACGCCGGTGAGCGAGATCACCCCCACGATGATGCCGGCGCAGGCACAAACCGCGATGATCTGGATCGACATCACGCCGGCGACTTCGAACGCGCGCAACACGCCACGCGGCGTCATCCCGGGCCCGCGATAGGCGAATGCCCACAATGCAACGAGTGCCGCCACGCCGATCCCGACCAGGGTCGCGTTGGCCGCAGCAAACGCCGTTACGAAGTCCGTCAGGTAGGACAGCAGCAGCAGCGCCCCGAGCCCAAACAGAATGACGAAGTTTATTCGCGTTGGCTGAAAGAGCGAGACCACCGCTGCGGCCAGGGTGGCGAGCGTGCCCGCACGGATCACCGAATAGCCCACGAAGAGCGCATAGATCAGGATCAGGATCGGCACGAATAGATAGACCTGCTTGAGCATCCGGTTGAGCTTGGGCAGCTCGTCCTCCCGCATGCCCCGCATCCCAAGCTTGGCCGCCTCGAAATCCACCATGAAATAGACTGACACGAAGTAGAGGATGGCGGGAATGATCGCCGCGACAGCGATTTCGGTGTAGGGGATGCCCGTGATCTCGGCCATGATGAAGGCACCGGCCCCCATGATCGGTGGCATGATCTGCCCGCCTGTAGAGGCGGCCGCCTCGACCGCGCCTGAGGTCTGCTTGCTATAGCCCACGCGCTTCATCAGCGGGATTGTCAGCGAACCGGTGGCCACAACGTTGCCGGCAGACGTGCCGTTGATCATTCCCATCAGACCGCTGGCAAAGATCGCCACCTTTGCCGGCCCGCCCCGGGCGCGCCCTGCAGCGGCAAAGGCGAAGTTGACGAAGTAGTCGCCCACCTTCGACGCCTGCAAGAACGCCGCAAAGATGATGAAGAGGATGATGTATGTCGAGGAGACCGCCGTCGTCGGCCCCAGAATGCCGGCATCGGTGTAAACTTGGCTGAAAAACCGCTGCCACGAAAACGGCGGCGCATTCAGAAAGCCCGGCATGAACTGCCCGGTGAAGACGTAGGCGAGGAAGATCCCAGAGATGATGACCAGGGCAAGCCCCGCCATCCGCCGCGTGAGCTCCATGATCAATGCCACGCCCGCCGTCGCCGCAAAGGAGATGCCGATCGGCGCGAAGTCGGAACCCGTCGACATGCGGATTGCGGTTCCGTAGATCGTGACGAGGTAGGTCGCTACCGCAACTGCGCAGACCAGGAGCACGATGTCAGGCTCGGCAAACCTGTTCCGCGGTCGGACATGGATCCACGACAGCACGATCCCGCCGGCCGTTGCGATCAGCAGCGGAATCCCAAAGATCCAAATCTCGTTGAACCGGATCGCCGGATCGATGCCGTTCCAGAGCATGCCTCCCGAGATCTGGATCCCAAAAAACACCGCCGCACCAAGCGAGAGAAGAGCCGGAGCCAACAGAACGAGCGACAGCCTACCCAGCAGCCGCGTCTCGTCGCGCGGGGCCTCCTTGAAGCTGTAGGACGAAAACATCAGGAACCCCAGCGCCAGGGCTCCGGCCACGTGAACGATCCTGAAGTTCCATGTCTCCATGGGGAATTGCGGCAGGAAGGGAAGGTCGATGCCTGTAATCGCCGAGAGCGAGAGACCGTTCAGGGCCGCCATGTGAAAGGCAGCATAGAGTGTGGCGAAGGACACGATGAATATGCCGCGCCAGCCCTCGAACAGACGGCGGTTCGACTCGACCGGTTCGACGTCGACATCCTCTGCGATCAGGTGCTCGTCTTCGGCCTGGTGCTGGTTCATCCGGTTCTCCCCCACGACTTCCGGCAAGGCTAGACGCGGATGCGCCCAGCCGCCACAGGAAACGGGGCGCCGCCTTAGTGGCGACGCCCCGCAGGCGCTCACGCGTGGTCAAATGAGCGCTGGATCAGTTGCCGTAGATCATCTCGGCGGGGATCGAGGCACCGTTCGCGTTGAACCACTCCGCCGCGCCGGGATGCCACATGAGAACCTGGTTCTTGTCCCAGTTCTCGGGCACCGTCGAGCGCGCGGCACGGTGGATGTTCACCATCCGCTCGTTGTCCGACATCACAACGTCGACCGCCGCATTCACGAACGTCGCGGGCAGATCGCAATTGGCAATTGCGAAGTTCCACATCGACACGGCGCGGGCAGGGCCCACGAGCGTTGTGTAGGTGTCGGCCGGAATGTCAAACGCCGCGACCGGGAAGTCCTCAAGCACCTTCGCCTGTTCCGCCTCGGTGAACTCGATGATGTTCACGTCGGTCTGAACCTCAAGCTGGCTCACGGCAGGAACCGGCACGCCCGCGGCGAAGGCGATGACGTCGATCAGCCCGTCTTGGAGCTGCCCGCCCAGGTCGGTCCAGCCGCCGTTGCGCTTCTCGAACTCAACGCCGATGTCGGCGAGGATTTGCGGGAAGTAGGTGTCCGAGGTCGAGCCAGCCGGGCCAAACCCGATCCGTGCGCCCGCCGGAATCTCCGAGATCTGGGTGATCCCCGAAGACGACAAAGCCGTGATCGAGAATGGCGTCTGGTACATCGGGAACATGGCGCAGGCCTTGTCCATCACAAGGCCAGGGGCGAGGGGGTTTTCGCCCGTCATGCTCGCGGCGGCAGGGCCCATCGTGGTCATCGCAAAAGCGTTGGCGCCGGTGTGGACGTTGGCAAGGTTCTGCCAGGGGCCGCCCGAAACTTCGCCGCCACCCGAAATGCCAAGCTCGTCGGCCACGAGGTTTGCCCAGCCTGACCCGTACGCAAAAAATGTGCCGCCCTGGGACGCGGTGCCCACGGTGAAGCTGCTCGGCCAGCCGGTGGTGTCGACGTGGCTGCCGGCAGTCGCCATGCCGGCACCGAGGCTCGCAGAGACGGCCAGCGCCGTCACACGGATGAACATATTGTCTCTCCTCCTGTTGCGGCTTGAGTGGGTGCCCAAGCCGAGCTGCGCGGCAGGGGTGCCGCACGGTGCGCCCGAAGCCTTGGGCTCCGGTTGCGCTCGTTTATGGAGCGATTGTGCTGACTTTCAACGTGAAATTCCGTGTTCGGGCTGTGTGTTCGGCACCAACGCACCGCAAACGGGTTGTCTTCCCGGGTCGGAGAGCCGTTTCGGCACTGTGCGAAGCAACCGCAACGGGTAGGGATATCCAAGATCTGACCTTGCGTCGCGACCTCGCACCATTCTCGTCTTTGGGGGCGTCAGGTGACCAAGAGCTTGCCCGGGTTCATGCGTCCGTCGGGATCGAACGCCGCCTTGATCCGCGCCATCATCTCAAACTCAAGGCCGCTCTTCTGGCCGCGGATCCGTTCGGCAAAGGCCGCGCCCACCCCGTGCTCTGCCACGATCGATCCGCCCATCCGCCACAGCAAGCGGTCGATCTCGGACAAAAGCTCCGTTTCGTCTTCTGTCGCAATGGGGCCCCTGGGAAACACGCTGAAATGCAGATTGCCGTCGCCGACATGGCCAACCGTATGCACTTCGGCGCCGGGCAGCAGACGCTGCACGATGTCCCTGGCCTCGGCAAGAAACGGGGCGATCTGGCTCAGCGGCACCGAAGCGTCCCACTTGAGCCATGGACGGTTGGGGAAGTACTGGCCCGGGATCATCTGCTCGCGCAGTTCCCACAGGTTGGCCTCCTGTGCGCCGGATTGAGCCAGAATGGCATCGCTCACCAGACCCTCTTCAAGAGCGGCTTCGAACAGGTTCATCAGTTGCTCTTGTTGGGGTGCGTTTCCGGAAAAGCGAATAAGTACAGACCACTCAGGCAGAGAGTTGAGAGGCCTCTTCAAGTCAGGGTAGCGCTCTAGCGCCAGTGCGATGCCATTCCCCGACATCAGCTCAAACGCGGTCAGGGCCTCGCCGCCGATCCTTTGCGCCAGGGTCAGCAGCGGAATGAGAGCATCCAGTCCGTTGGCCGCGGCTAGCATGGATTGGCTCAAGGGTTGCGCCCGGTGCAAGCGAAAGACGAGGCGGGTAATGATCCCCAAAGTGCCCTCGGACCCGATGAAGAGCTGCTTGAGGTCATAACCTGAATTGTCCTTCCGCAGCGCGCGCAATCCGTCCCAGACCCGGCCGTCGGGCAAGACCACCTCCATTCCAAGGACCTGCTCCCGCGTCGTGCCATACCGCAGAACATTCAGGCCGCCTCCGTTCGTGGCGACAGCTCCACCCAATGTCGCCGTGCCGCGCGCGCCCCAATCGGGCGCGAAGCAGGCTCCGCGTGCGGCCGCCGCCTCCTGCACAGTTTGCAGAAGGCAGCCGGCTTCTGCTGTCAGCGTGCCCTGATCAGGATCGACCGACAGGATGCGGTTCATCCGTCGGAGCGACACCAAGACGGCCGCCTGCCCGCGCAAGGGCACGGCCATGCGGCACACGTTGGTGTTGCCACCCTGCGGCACCACCGCAAGCTCGTGCGTTTGGCAGATGCGGAGCAGGTCGGCGACCTCGGCCGTCGACGCCGGACGCGCGACAGCGAGCGGGGCCTCACCCTGACCTAGAATATCTGTGGCGTAGGGCGCCGTCTCTTCCGGGTCGACCACCCCAGACGGGCCGAGCGCATCATGGATTTCGGCTAGGGCGGTTTGGTGCATGGGTCGACCTTCCGTTGGGCTTGCCAACGCTAGCGGGCGGCGGCGCCGAGCCCAAGGTGCGATTCGGCTCGATCTATCTCTCCCGTCACGCGGGCTTTGGAATTTCCCCAGGCGCGCCCGCGCTTTGCCCCAATTTGGGCACGCTCGGTTGCCACGTTAACGCTGATCGATTTTGCGCGGCGCGCGGGGGCGGCAGCAGATGAACACACAGGCGACGGATTTCTGGAAGAACCTCGGGCACGCGCGCTCGGGGCGGACACCTCCTCTTGGCATCGCGCAAGCCCAACGGCCGGCCGCCTCCGAGCCCGCGCCCGCAGGGTGGCTTGCCGACGAATATGCCGACGCGCCTACTCCGGACCTGTCGCTCATCGTACCAGTGCACAACGAAGAGGCGGCGATCGGCCCGTTCCTCGAAGCGCTGGCACAGGTCTCGCCGGATCTGCCGTCGCTCGAGATCATGTTCGTCGACGACGGTTCAGCCCACAACACCGAGATGGCGATCCGCTTTGCCATGCGACACGACCTGCGCATTCGGCTGCTTTCGCTCAGCCGGAACTTCGGCAAGGAGGCGGCCCTTTGCGCCGGGCTCGACCATGCGACAGGCGCGGCGTGCGTGCCGATGGATGTGGATTTGCAAGATCCGCCCGAACTCTTGCCCCAAATGGTCGAGCAGTGGCGCGCCGGGGCGCAAGTGGTCAATGCACGGCGCGTTTCGCGAACCGGCGACGGCTGGTTGAAGCGGGCGACGGCGCGCGGCTTTTACCGGCTCTACAACGCGCTGGCAGAGCGGCCGATCCCCGAGGACGTGGGCGATTTTCGTCTGCTCGACCGCGAAGTGGTGGATGTGCTGAAGCAGCTCGGGGAGCGTCAGCGGTTCAACAAGGGCCTGTTTTCGTGGGTGGGCTTCGAGGCGGGTGAGGTGGCGTTCGAGCGGCCCGAGCGCATTTCAGGCCGCTCCGCGTGGACGTGGTGGAAGCTCTGGAACTTTGCGCTCGATGGGGTGTTTCAGGGGTCGACCGTGCCGCTCCGCATCTGGAGCTATGCAGGCACCGTCCTGGCGCTTCTGGGGTTCGCCTATGCCGCCTTCATCTTCTTCTTCGCGCTCTTTGGCGGTGTCGATGCTCCAGGCTATGCCTCGACGCTGATCCTGATCCTGATCTTCGGCGGCCTGAACCTGTTCGCGCTGGGGATGATCGGCGAATATGTCGGCCGGATCTACACCGAGGTCCGCGGGCGGCCGCTCTACATCGTCCGTGCCGAGCGCACGGACCCATCCACCGAAGGCGCCTGACATGGATCGGGCGGTGTACACGCGCATGTCGGAGCTTGAGGAAGCCCATTGGTGGTTTGCCGGGCGCCGTCAGATCGTCGCAGACGTGCTGAGGCGCATAGTGGGGCTGAAGCCCGGCGCCCGGATCCTGGAGGCAGGGGCCGGCACGGGCGGCAACCTGGCGATGCTGCGGGAGTTCGGCGCCGTCGACGCGTTTGAGTACGACGCGGCCGCGCGGGCCTTGGCATGTGACAAGACCGGCGTGCGGGTTGAGGCCGGGGCTCTGCCTGATGCGGTGCCGTTTGAGGATGGCGGCTACGATGCCGTGCTGCTTCTCGACGTCTTGGAACATGTCGAACAGGACGCGGAGGCGCTCGCGGTGCTCGGGCGCCGTTTGGGGCCGGACGGGCGCCTTGTGGTGACCGTTCCCGCGTTTCCGTTGCTCTGGTCTGCACATGATGTGCGACACCATCACTTCCGCCGCTACACGCGGGCGACCCTAACCGATGCGGCAAGGGCCGCGGGCCTCAGTGTCGAGCGCAGCTTCTACTTCAATGGGTTTCTGCTGCCTGTGGCGGTGGGCCTACGCAAGCTCAAGGCGTGGCTCGGGCGGGAAAGCCCGGATGACCTGATGCCAGGGCCCACGCTCAACGGCGCACTCAACATGGTGTTTGCCGCCGAACGGCACCTGATCGGTCGCATCCCGTTCCCGGCAGGGCTATCGGTCGGCGCGGTTCTGAGAGCGGGGCCAACAGCGAACGCCCAAAACGCGCCTCAGGGCTCTGGCCCCCGCGCCGTGGCATGAGCTCTTCCCCGGGAGCAGCGCGCCGCGGGCTTTGGGCGCAGCTCTTGCGGTTTCTCGGCGTGGGGGTCGTTGCGACGCTGGTTCATGTCAGTGTCGCTCTGCTCGCAACTGGAGCCGGCGTCCCGCTCCACCGCGCAAACCTTACGGGTTTCGCCACAGCATTCCTTGTCTCCTATGCCGGGCACTTCCGCGTGACGTTCGGCCTTGCGGGCACTGGCGCATTGCATGGCGTTCACCTGCCGCGCTTTCTTGCCGTGTCGGCGGTGTCGCTGGGGTTGAGCACCGGTCTTGTCGAGGGTCTAGGCGTGCGCGCCGGCGCGCCAGCCGTCGTCGTCATGGCGGCGATCGCTGTCGTGGTGCCCGGGGTGACCTTTGCACTGTCGCGCCTCTGGGCATTCCGCCTTGGCACGGGCACGGCTCCCGGTCAGTGGGCGGGGATTTTGCTCGCCGTTGCAGCGGGCGCAGCTGCATTCGTGACCTTGCGGGGCCAGGCGGTGAACCACGATACAGCGTGGTACCTGGTGGCGACTCGGACCTGGCTCGACGGCGCATCCCTCTATGACGGGATCATGGAGATCAATCCGCCGCTGGCCTTTTACCTGACGGTTCCGGTGATCTGGCTGGCCGATGGCCTGGGCCTGAGTGATCCGCTTGCCCTTAACCTGTGGCTGTCGGGCTTGACGGCTATCTCTCTTCTCTGGATCTGGGTCGCGCTGGCTCCGCTTCCATCAGCGCAGCGTATGGCATTGGTCGGTGCGATCGGCGCCGCGCTGATGCTCACGCTGCGTCTGGATGCCGGCCAGCGTGACCATATGCTGATGATCCTTGCGCTGCCTTGGCTCATGGGGTGGATCGCGGCGCCAGGAGGCGGGCAGGGGCCTGCAGCCGTCGCGCGTGCGGCCGTCGCCGCGCTTGGCATTTGCCTGAAGCCCCACTTCCTGATCCTGCCATTGGCATTGACCTCTGTGGAGTGCGTCCGGGCGCGCAGCCTCTCCCCGGTCTTTGCGCCGGGCAACCTCACCATCGCGGGCCTCGGAGCGGCCTATGTCGGCGCGGTCGCGCTGTTCCATACAGCCTGGTTCACGGAAGTTGTGCCGATGGGGGCGCTCGTCTACCACGCTTACGGCAACACCACTCTCGGCCTTGTGCTCGAGGCTCGGCCGGTGTGGGCCCTCGCGGCGCTTGCCGTTCTGTGGCCAATCCGGCACAGCCGAGCTGGGCTCGTGATGTGCACGCTCGTCGTTGCCGGTCTCGTGTCGATCCTCGCGCAGGGCAAGGGCTTTGGCTATCACGCGATCCCGCTCGTGGTGGCGATGGCCGGCGCATTCGGCCTCGCCATCGCGCGCGACGACCTGTGGTGGATGCGGAGCTTGGCTGCAGTAGGAGCGCTGGTTCTGGGCGTGAGCGTGGGTGCGCAGGGCCGCGCGGAGAACCCGATTGCCGAGCTTGCGCACCATGTTGAGGAGGCTGGGCCGAAGCCGGTCATCATGAGCCTCGCCACGGATCTCTGGGTTGGCTTTCCGCTTGTCCTCGAAACAGGCGCCGTGTGGGCAAGCCGATACCCCACGTTGTGGCTGGTGCCAGGTGCGCTCGACCGGCTCTCGAACACCGACTGTGTCGTCGACCCGGAGACGTGCGCCCGCCTCGAAAGCATACTGGACCGTTCGCGACAGGATACACTTGACGATATCGCAGAGCAGGCGCCCGACCTGCTGCTGGTCGACACGCGCCACCGCCACCATCTGGCCATGAGAATCGACCATCTCGGCCTCTTGCGACAGGACCCGCGTGCCGAAGCACTGCTGGCGCCCTACGAGAAAGTCGACGAGATGCGCGGCCTGCAGGTCTGGCGGCGCGTCCGTTAAAAGCACACTGCACCGCTTGCGCCGAAGCTGGTTTCGCCGAAGGCGAGGCCACTGTGCTCCTAGTATGGTCTATGGTAGCCCGCCTCGTGGGCGTCCCGGTTCCACGCTTCGATGATGGCGTAGTCAAGGGCGTTTATGGGGGCGAACCGGGTGAGCCGCAGATCGGCCAATTTCTCAGCGCCCGTTGCATCTTCATGCAGGGTGAGAAGGGCCGCGCGCAAGGCCGCCACAACCTCAGCCGGGGTTGATTGCGATGCCACCAGAAGCGGGATGGGCGCTGCAGGCGTGCGGATGAGGACACGCAATCGCTCTGCCGTCGCGGGCTCGTGACGCTGAAGCAGCAGGTGGTAGAACCCGTCGAGCGGCGCGATGTCCGCCCGCCCCTCCAGAACTGCATCGATCGCGCCGCGGGGTGTCGCAACGGGGCCCACCGCCTCGCCATAGAGCGGGCGCATGCCGCGAGCGAGGAACGGTTCGATCAGCAGATAGCGGGGGGCGTTGTAGCCGGAATGCGACCCCTCGACCGTCCACGCCAGCCGCGCGCCAAACGTGTCCTCCAGCGTCACGAAAGGGGCGTCGGCCCGCACGATCATGTCGGTCCAGTACACGGCTCGGCCAGCAGCGATGGGATCGTCGGGAACCGGTGCGCCGAGCGCGATCGGCTGCGGGCTGGCCCTGTGAAAGGGCCAGCCGCCCATGAAGGCCAGGCCAAGGTCGGAACGCGCCCAGATCGTGTGGATCGGATGAGGGTGGGGGGCATGGAGCGGAGTGAGGGGGACGCCCGCACGTTCGCCGACCCGTCGAAAGAGCGCTTCCCAGAGCGCCGCGGTGCGCGGGTTCACGTCGTACATCCGGTGGGAACTGACAAGGGTCTGGGGCGGGTCCATGGCCCTTGGATGGGTCGGTGCCGGGGCCGGGTCAAGGGCCGGGCTCGAGGTACCCCACGTGTGTGGCCTGCGGCCGCCAAACCCTATCCTCTGAGCTGAGGAGACCGCGTGGTGCGCGCCCATCTCCCCGATGGCGCTTGCAATGAGGCCGTGCGGTCCGCTTGCCCCGTGCAGCGCCCTCAGTCCAGGGGCATGACGCCTACATTCTAGCCCAGACTGCGGGCCCAACTCTGATGGTCCCTGTCTGTACCTCGGCACTGTCGCTGCCCAGGTTATCCAGTAGACTGATTGGCACCGAATGGGGGAATGGCTGTCATGGCTCAGGGGGTCCGCGAAGTGTCGGTAGATAGCGAGATCGACCACAAAGCCTATCTGGCTATGATGGACCCGGTGCTCCGCGAGCGGCTGACGGCACGGAGCGACCGGGCAGGGCTCATACATCTCGTGGGTCACGTGGCGGTCATCCTGGGATTGGGAGCCTTGATCGCGGTGCGTGTGCCGCTGTGGTGGGCCCTGCTGCTGCCCCACGGCGTCGCCATCGCCTTCTTGTTTACCCTTCAACATGAGACCACACACAAGACGCCCTTTGCTTCGGAGCGGCTGAACGAATGGGTAGGCTGGGCCTCGGGGCTCGCAATCGTGCAGCCGTTCCTATGGTTTCGCTACTTCCACCTCGCCCATCACCGCTTCACCAACGATCCGGAGCGGGACCCAGAATTGGGCGGTGTGCCGAAGCCGGATGACTGGCGCAGCCTGGCCTACCACCTGTCTTGCCTGGGGTACTGGCGCGGCAAAGCGGTGCTGCTCTGGACGAATGCTGTCGGGCCGATTGACGCGCCGTACCTGCCGACGCGGATCCACCGTCGGCTAAGGCGCGAGGCGCGCGGGATGCTTGCGATCTACGGTGCGATTGCCCTCTTCTCGGCGACAGTGTCGCCGATCCTGCTCTGGACATGGGTCCTGCCCTTGGCCTTGGGCTTCCCGGTGCTGCGGCTCTATCTCTTGGCCGAGCACGGGCGCTGCCCGTTTGTGGCCAACATGTTTGACAACACCCGCACGACCTACACGAATGCCGTTGTTCGCTTTCTCGCCTGGAACATGCCGTATCATGTTGAGCACCACGTGTTCCCGCAGGTCCCGTTCCATCTTCTGCCCGCCTTCAATGCCGAGATCGCTGGTCGGGAGACGCAGACCGCGCCGAGCTATCGCGCCTTCACCCGCGACTACGTTGCCGCCTTTGACCGCTGACATGCCCGCTGGCACAGCGCCGGCCGATGTCGTTTTCCTCAACCGCTTCGATCTGGGCGCCAGAAAGCTCATCGACGCTCATACGCTCGCAACCATTGGATAGAGCCGGCGAGTGCGGGTCGAAGGTGCAAAAGGGATTGAGCGGTGCCCTTCCAGTCGCCCATCGGTTGGCGCCCCGGATGCAAGGCGTCGTCGCTGGGGTGCCTCTTGTAAGTCGCGCGAAGCGATGACGTCCATCAAGCGTCGGGCTATTGCCATATTCGACTGAGAGCAGTCTTGAACGGTTGGGAGTATCAGCGCTCGCCGAAATTTCTATGTCCAATAGGCCTCGGCTGAAGGGGCGCGGTCATACTCCAAGTAGAATTCGTCGAGTTGCGGTGGGGCAACCCCAGCATGCTGAAGCTGCACGTGGGCTTGTCCGCGATGGTGAACTTGATGCTGAAAGAGATGAAGGAGCAGCCTGTCGACCCGCTCCTCCATGGGTCCGTCGTCACGATCCGTTGTCCGCGTCTCGTTCAGCATGGCCGGGGTCAGCGCGGAACAGAAGCGGGTAAGCGCTTCGTCCGTCCGAGCCTGTGCCTCAGCAAGACGTCTCCGATCCACCTCGGGGTCTTGGTTGTAGAGAGCACGGCCTCCGCCCCCCTGGGTCAGCGCGTCGAGATAATAGAGGTCGACGCAGTAGATATGCCCCATCGTCGCGGCGAGCGAGGCGAAGAACCCGGGCCTTTCTGCCGTGAATTCCTCTTGTGAAAGGGCCAAGAGCGCCCGGTAGAGCGTCGCATTGGCCCAGGCATTGTTCTTTGCCTGCGCGAGAAACAGGTCGGGCATAGGCAATTCCTAAATCGTCTTCAAAGCGCGCCAGGTGCGCGTCGCCTGCACTATGACCGTACTCGTGCTTCGGCGAGAGGTAATTCTCGTCGGATTACGCGACGCGCCCGTTTATGCCGACAACTCGCAGCTAGGACAAACCGCAGGTGCGCTCCTCCCAGTCGCCGATCACTAGACGGGAGTTGGTGAATGAAGTGGAGGTGGCGGCGCTTAGGGCTGCCTGGGTGGCGTCCCAGGCCGATCCATCACTTGCTCTGGTCGCGCGCCACTTGGCGTCAAAACTGTCCCTTGCAAGACCTGAGGAGCTTCGCCCTGTAGTGTTTGACGGTAGAGCATTGCCCATCCTGACCCATGCGTGGGTGTTGGAGTGTTACGACGCAGCCCTATAAGGAGCTTAGGGCTCGGAGGAGACAGCCGAGCCTCTCTTTCAGAAGACCGCTTGTTCTTTCGAAGAGGACCAGTTGGGATACCAAATGCAGTCAGGGACCTGAGTGAAGAGGCGCGGTCAATCGCGCCGACTAAGGTGGACGCTTCGGGATGTCCGTCCACCTGCTGACAGTCTTACGCGGACCAGTGACGCGGCCATGGCTCATCGCTGAAGGGCCCGATGCCGCGACCACTGTGTGAGATGCGCCTGGCATGGGCATCGGACCGATGGTGGCATCATGTCTCACCGTTAAGCTCCTGTGACGACCTTGTTCCATGATGCTTCCGTCCGTTCCATCGAATGGATCACACCATCAGGTCGGGGGATCAGGCACCTAGGCAAACACAGCGCGCGTGGGTCAGCGCGTCTGGCCCTTTTGCTCTGACGCGTGCCTTCCGCTGGCAAGGGGCAGAGGTCCTCCAGACCTTTGTGGGTCAGGATCGCCACCCATCATGCAAAGGGTTTGAGACATGTGCCCCTCAGCGCATGTGGAACACGGTTTCAAGATCCACCGCGACGGGGCGGTTGTCGGCGTGAGTAGCCATAAGGTCGGCCATGTAGGCCCACCAGCGCCGCATCACCGGGTGATCGGGGAGCGCGTCCATCCCGTGGTCGTCGCGCCGCCAGAGAACGCCGAAAAGCGAATTGGTCTCCGCATCGTGGTGGATCGAGTAGTCTTCGATCCCGGCCTCGCGGAGGAGGGTCTCGAGTTCGGGCCAGAGTTCGTCGTGCCGGCGGCGGTATTCGTCAAGCGCGCCAGGGTTGAGACGCATGCGAAAGGCGTATTTTTCCATCAGCGGCCCCCCATGATGCGGCGCAGGACGATCGGCAGGGCGATCGAGAAGATCAGAAGGAGGCCCAGGAGCACCGTGATGACGATGCCGGGCACGTTCAGGAGCAACAGCCCAAAGGTGGTGAAGCCGAGGACGAAAGCCGCGAGCACGACGCCAGGGATCGACCCCACCCCGCCCGCGATGGAGACGCCACCGAAGATCACCATGGTGATCACCTCAAGCTCCCACCCAAGCGCGGCGTTGGGGCGGACGACGCCGAAGCGAGAGGCCAGGAGCGTGCCCGCGAGGCCCGCGGCGAGGCCGGAGAGCGCAAAGAGCCAAAAGCGCGTCCGCTCCACCGCGATGCCGGAGAAGCGCGCGGCCACTGGGTTGGCGCCGATGGCATAGAGGGTGCGGCCGAAGGCGGTGAAATGGAGGATGACGCCAAAGAGCGCCGCGAGGACAAGGAAGAGCACGAAGGACAGTGGCAGGGGGGGCCAGGAGATCAGGTAGGTCTGTTCGAGATTGGCAAAGCCCGAGGGGAAGCTGGTCAGCGCCTGATCGCCGAGCGTCACCTGCGCGATGCCCCGGAAGAGTGACATCGTGCCGATGGTGATTACGATGGAGGGCACGCCGATGCGGGTGACGAGAAAGCCGTTGAACATCCCGCAGGCGAGCCCGGTAATAAGGCCCACGCCGACGAGCACGGCCGGCGGCATTCCCGCCGAGGCGGCAAGGCCCACTGTAAGGGCCGAGAGCGCCGCGATGGCGCCGACGGAGAGGTCGATCTCCCGCGTCAGGATCAGGAGCGCCATGGGCAGGGCGATGATCGCCTTCTGGGAGAAATTATAGGTGGCATCGGCGAGGTTGTAGACATCGAGGAACCACGGCGTCGCCAGCGCGTTCGCGACGAAAACGATCACGAGGAGGAAGGCCAGCAGCACCTCCCACCTCAGCAGCACGTCGCGCAGACGAAAGGGGGGGCGGTCGGAAGGGCCCGTTCTCTTGGAGTCGGCGCGGTTTGGCGCGGTGTCGGGCGGGGCGCTCATGCGCCGTTCCGTCGGGCTTCGGGGAGGATGAGCTTGCCTGGCCGCGTCTCGCTCCGGGCATTGAGGACCACGGCGCCAAGGATGACAGCGCCCGAGATCGCCATTTGCCAGAAGGGCGAGATCTGCATGACCGGCAGCGCGTTGACCACGACGCCGAGGAAGAGCGCGCCAAGGACGGCGCCTGCGACGGAGCCGACACCGCCCGCGATGGAGACGCCGCCGATCACGCAGGCGGCGATGACGGTCAGCTCATAGCCCAGGGCGATTTCCGAGTAGGCGACCCCGTAGCGCGCGACCCAGAGGTAGCCGCACATGCCCGCGATCCCGCCCGAGATGACGTAAACGAGCCCCTCGATCCGCCGGACGTTGATCCCGCAATAGGCCGCCGCCACCGGGTTGCCGCCGACGGCGTAGATCGAGCGGCCCGTGCGCGTGCGGTTCATGAAGGCCCAGGCCGCGATGGTGACGGTCGCGGCGATCCAGAAGGGGGTGGTGAGGCCGAGGAACTCGATCTTGGGGAAGGCCTGGAAGCGCTGGCCCATTTCGCTTGCGTTCACCTGATCGCCGCCGCCGATGACGACGATCATGCCGCGGTAGATGGCGAGCGCGCCGAGCGTGACGACGATGGGCGGGATGCCGAGCCCGCCCACGAGCCCGCCGATCAGCGCACCGAGGCAAGCGCCGATCAGGATGCCCAAGGCCACATAGATCAGCGCGGGCAGCTCCGGTCCGTACTGGCCGACCAGCGCCACGAGCATGCCGGTGAGCGCGAGGTTGGCCGCCATCGAGAGGTCGATCCCGCGGGTCAGGATCACGATGGTCTGGCCGATCGCCAGCATGATGAGGAAGGCAGCATCGTTGAGCACGCCGGTCAGGCTGCCAACGGTCGCGAAGGCGGGGGCGTAGAGGCCGATCCCTATGACCATCAGGGCGATGAGGCCGGCGAGCGCGATCTCGCGGTGCTGGAGGAGCCAGCTCATGCGACCATGCTCCCCGCGCCGGTCGCAGCGGCGACGATCTCCTCCGCGCTCCAGGCGCCGCGGTCAAAGCGGCCGACGATCCGGCCCTCGTGCATGACGATGAGGCGGTCGGCGAGGCCCATGGCTTCCGGCAGTTCGGAGGTGACGAGGATCACGGCGAGCCCGTCCTCGGCCAGTTCGCCGATGAAATCGTGGACTGCGGCCTTGGAGCCGACGTCGATCCCCTTGGTGGGCTCATCGAGGATGACGACCTTGGGGCGGGTGGCGAGCCATTTGGCGATGACGACCTTCTGCTGGTTGCCGCCCGAGAGCTCTCCCACCGGGCTTTCGTAGCTGGCGGCGCGCACGTCGAGCCGTCTGCCGAGCTTGGACGTCGCGTCGGCCTCTGACGCGCGTGAGAGGAACAGGCCTTGCACGTGATCGGCCAGGGAGGCGAGCGTGGTGTTCTCGCGGATGCCGAGGCTGAGCGCGGCGCCCTGCACCTGACGGTCCTCGGGCACGTAGGCGAAGCCTGCGGCGATGGCGTCTCCGGCGGTGCGGAGGTTTTGGGGGGTGCCGTCGAGGCGGACAGTGCCGGTGGAGGGCGTGAGGCCGAAGAGCGCCTGCATCGCCTCGGACCGCCCGGCGCCGACGAGGCCGTAGAAGGCGAGGATCTCGCCGCGGCGGAGGTCAAAGGAGATGTCGGCGAACTCTGTGGGATGGCTCAGGCCTTCGATCTCCAACACGACCTCGCCGCGCTCGATCTCGCGCTTGGGGAAGACCTGATCGACGGGGCGGCCGACCATGAGGCGGACAAGCTCGCCTTCGGTGGCGTCCGCCGTCAGCCCTTCGCCCGCCTTGCGCCCATCGCGCAGGCAGACCCAGCGGTCGGACACCCGCAGGATCTCGTCGAACTTGTGGCTGATGAAAAGGATCGCGCGGCCTTCGGCCTTAAGCTGATCCACCAGTTGAAAAAGCTCGTCGATCTCGTGGGCAGAGAGGGCGGCGGTGGGCTCGTCCATGATAACGACGCGGGCATTGTGGCTCAGCGCGCGGGCGACCTCGACCATGTGCTTCTGAGCGACTGAGAGGGCCTTGAGGGGCGTGTCGACCTCGAAATCGGCGTCGATCCGCTCCAGCAGCGCCTTGGTGCGGGTGCGCATGTCGCGCCAGTCCACCAGCCGCCCGCCCGGCATGTGACCCATGAAGACGTTTTCGGCGACGCTCAGCTCGTCGAACATCACCGTTTCCTGATGGATCGCGGCAATCCCTGCGCCCCACGCGCTGCGGGCGGAGTTGAAGGCGACCGCGCGGCCCTCGATCTCGATCCCGCCCGCGTCCGGCGAATAGAGGCCCGTCAGGATCTTCACGATGGTTGACTTGCCAGCGCCGTTCTCGCCGATCAACGCGGTCACGGAACCGGCGGCCAGGTCGAACGACACATCGTCGAGCGCGACCACCCCGGGAAAGCGCTTGGTTGCGCCCCGCAGCGACAGAACAGGCGTGCTCATCTCCGCTCTAACCCTCGCGGAGACCGCCCCGCTGTCTTCATACTCAGGAGACCCCAATCGGGGTCCGGGGACGGCGCCCCCGGACCGGTGTCACAGGCGGCCTCAGAAGATGGCCGCGAACTCGGCCACGTTGGAAGCGTTGAATTCGAACGGCTCGCCCATGACGGCCTCGCCATCGGTGCCAACCGTCGTCTCGCCCTTGGAGCCCATCGACAGGACCGAGCCCTCGCCGGTTTCCGCGCCGCTGAGGATCGCGGCCATGATGTGGGTCGAGGCATAGCCATACTCGACCGGGTTCCAGATCGCGAAGCTGTCGCAAGCGCCGGCTTGGACTGCAGCCTGCATCTCGGACGGAAGCCCAAGGCCGGTGATGAAGACCTCGCCGACCCAGCCTTCGTCCATGATCGCCTTGGCGCCGGAGCGAATGCCGATGGTGGTGGGCGAAATCACCCCGCGGAGGTTCGGATGCGCCTGCTTGAGGGCGATCATCTCGCGGTAGCTCTTGTCGTCTTGGTCGTCGCCATAGACCGTCGCCACGTGGGGCATATTGGCGTATTTCTCGTTCTCCCACTCGACGAACATCGCGTCGATCCAGGCGTTCTGGTTTGTCATGGTGGAGGCGGCCGAGAGAATCGCAACCTCGCCCTCGTGTCCGAGGGTCTCGCCGATCATCTGGACCTGCTTTGCACCGATGAGCGGCGTCGAGGAGGCGCTGAGATGCACCGAGCGGCCGTCCGGCGCGATGGCGCTGTCGAACGACATCATCTGAATGCCGCGCTGCATCGCCTTCTTGCCGACAGGGACGAGGGCCTGGGCATCGTTTGCGCTGACGATGATGCCGTCGACGCGCTGAGCGATCAGGCTGTCGATCACGGCGATCTGGTCTTCGGGCGTGGGCTTGGTCGGCGCGGTATAGATGATTTCCATCTCGCCGATCTCACCGGCCGCCTGCTCGGCCCCATTGGCGCAGGCGTCGAAATACGAGTTGCCGAGGTTCTTGACGACCATCGCGACGCGGCGACTGGCAGCAAAGGACGGGCCCGCAATGAACGGTGTTGCGAGTGCGGCAGCTGCGCCCGCCTTCAGAATTCCACGGCGGGACGGTCTAATCAGTTTGGTCATGGTGTCTCCTCCCAGAGCGCGCGGCCATTTCAGGCCGTCGATAGGGGGATGCTAGGACAACCTAAGCTGACTTGAGAAGCCTGATCCTCTGCCGCAGCGCAGCACGTCATGCTCTGCGGCTGCGCAGTTGACGGCGCCCATACGGCCTGCCTACCGTGCCGGCGACGTGGCCTGGGCCGCCACGCCCCGCACTCGCAATCGCCGTGCAATTCATACCGTTTCGGACCGCTTGCACCCGATTCCAGACCCTTGGCGCCAGCGCCAGACAGCCGAGAGATCCCCCCAATGGACGCCACCGCCTTCCCCCCTCTCGCCGACCGCTGGGACGACGATGTCGCAGCCAAGCTCGATGCGCCGGGGGTGCTGCTCTATCGGTCGAACCTGCTGGGGGCGGATCTGGCGGTCACCAATTTCGGCGGTGGCAACACCTCGGCCAAGCTCCCGGGCCGCGACCCGCTGTCCGGGGAGGACGTGACGGTTCTTTGGGTGAAGGGCTCGGGCGGGGACCTCGGATCGATGGCGCTGGACGGGTTCGCCACGCTCTACATGGACCGGCTGGAGGCGCTGAAAGGGCTCTATCGCGGGCCTGACCACGAAGACGAGATGGTCGCGCTTTACGACCATTGCCGGTTCGGGTTGAACCCGCGAGCGCCGTCGATCGATACGTCGCTCCATGCTTTCGTGCCCGCGCCGCATGTGGATCACGTCCACCCCGACGCGCTGATCGGGATCGCGGCGAGCGCGGATGCCGAGCGTCTTACGGCCGAGGTGTTTGGCGGAGAGTTGGGCTACCTGCCTTGGCGTAGGCCAGGCTTTGAACTGGGCATGCAGCTTGGGGCAATGGCCACCGGAAACCCGGGGCTTCAGGGTGTCGTTCTAGGAGGGCACGGTGTCTTCACCTGGGGCGATACTGCGCGCGAATGCTACGCCACGACGATGCGGATCCTGCGGCAGGCGGCCGAGTGGATCGGGGCGCGAACGCCTGCTCAGCCCTTTGGCGGGCAGAAGGTCGAGGCCCTGGCTTTCAAGGCGCGGGCGAAGACGGTGGCCCGACTGATGCCGATGATCCGGGGGCAAATCTCGGACGGGTCGCCCAAGGTAGGGCATTTCACCGACGCGCCGGAGGTCCTGGAATTCGTGAACTCGAACGCGTTGGGCGATCTGGCTCCGCTCGGGACGTCCTGCCCCGACCACTTTCTGCGCACCAAGATCCGGCCCCTGGTGCTGGAGAGCGGCATAGAGACCGAACCTGATGCGCTTGGCGAAAGCATCACGGCGTATCAGGCCGATTACGCCGCCTATTATGACCGCTGCAAGCGGCCCGACAGCCCGGCAATGCGGGACCCGAACGCGGTGGTCTATCTAGTACCGGGTCTCGGCATGATGACCTTTGCTGCCAACAAGGCGACGGCGCGGATCTCGGCAGAATTCTACGTCAACGCGATCAACGTGATGCGGGGGGCGTCGTCGGTCTCGACCTACTGCGGTCTCCCGGAGCAGGAAGCGTTCGACATCGAATACTGGCTCTTGGAGGAAGCCAAGCTCCAGCGCTTGCCGAAGCCCAAACCTCTGGCCGGACGGGTCGCGCTGGTGACAGGCGCGGCGGGAGGCATCGGCGGGGCGACCTGTGCGCGTCTGGCGGCAGAAGGCGCGGCCATCGTCGCCACGGATATCGACGCAGAGCGGCTTGGGGCCACGGTCGCCTCGCTCCAGCAGCGCTTTGGCCGGGACAACGCTGTTGGCGTGGCGATGGATGTGACTTCGGAAGCGGCGGTGCAGGCGGCGTTTGCCGAGGCTGTCCGGTCCTATGGCGGGATCGATATCCTGGTGTCGAATGCTGGGATCGCGTCGGCAGCGAAGGTCGAGGACACGACATTGGCCCTTTGGAACCGGAACATGGACATTTTGGCGACGGGGTATTTCCTCGCGGCGCGAGAGGCGTTCCGGCTGATGCTGGCCCAGGGAACGGGCGGCTCCATCGTGTTCATCGGCTCGAAGAACGCGTTGGCGGCGTCGGGCGGGGCTTCGGCCTATTGCACGGCGAAGGCGGCGGAGGTGCATTTGGCGCGTTGCCTGGCGCTGGAGGGGGCGCCGAAGGGCATCCGCGTCAACACGGTGAACCCGGACGCGGTGCTCGAAGGGTCGACCATCTGGCAGGGTCAGTGGCGGGCGCAGCGGGCGGCGTCTTACGGCGTCGAAGAGGACGACCTGGCGCGTGTGTATCGCGAGCGGTCGCTGTTGAAACGGTCGGTGCTGCCGGAGGACATCGCGGAGGCGGTGGCCTTCCTTGCCTCCGACCGCGCGGCGAAGTCGACGGGCAACATCCTGAATGTCGACGCTGGCAACGCTACAGCGTTTACGAGGTAACCCAATGAGCTATCGGATTTCACCGGATCAGATCGCGGAACTGGATGCCGACGGCCTAGCCGCGCATGAGGAAGATCTCGCGCATCTGACACGGCTGATTGCACGGCGGGGCCGGTCGGTTGAAGAGATCCTGACACGGCTTGCCGATTTCTCGGTCGCGTTGCCCACATGGGGCGTAGGCACCGGCGGCACCCGGTTTGCTCGCTTCCCCGGGCCAGGCGAGCCGCGGCACATCTTCGACAAGCTGGAGGATTGCGCGACAGTGCACCAGCTGACTGGCCTGACGCCGCGGGTGAGCCCCCATTTCCCATGGGACAAGGTCGAGGATTACGGCGAGTTGCGAGAGGCGGCGGATGTACTGGGGCTCGGTTTCGACGCAGTCAACTCCAACACCTTCCAGGATCAGCCGGGGCAAGGGGTGAGCTACAAGTTCGGCTCGCTCACCCATACGGACAAGGCGGTGCGGGACGCGGCGATTGCCCTGAACCTGGAATGTATCGAGATCGGCCAGAAGCTTGGGTCGGAAGCAATCACGGTCTGGATCGCGGACGGATCGAACTTCCCTGGCCAGTCGCATCTGGGGCGCGCGTTCGACCTTTACGTGGGCTCGCTCCAGGAGATCGTGGGGGCCGCGCCGGAAGGCTGGCAGGTGTTCCTTGAGCACAAGATCTATGAACCCGCGCTTTACTCCACAGTGATCTCCGACTGGGGGTCGAGCCTGCTGGCGGCGCAGGAGCTGGGGCCTAAGGCGCAGTGCCTGGTGGATCTCGGCCACCATGCGCCGACCGTGAACATCGAGCAGATCGTGACGCGGCTTGTCAGGGCGGGGAAGCTCGGAGGGTTCCATTTCAATGACAGCAAGTACGGCGACGACGATCTGGATTCCGCCTCCATCGACCCGTTCCGCCTGTTCCTTGTCTTCAACGAGTTGGAGGAGGCGCGACGGGCCGATCCGGGCTTTGCGCCGGCCAACATGATCGACCAGAGCCACAACGTGACCGACCCGATCGAGAGCCTGATCTTATCGGCGATCGAGATCGCGCGGGCCGCGGCGCAGGCGATGCTGGTCGATCGCGAGGCCTTGGCCGAAGCACAGGAGAATAACGACGCTCTGGCCGCCTTGGAGGTTCTGAAGGTGGCATTCCGAACGGATGTCGGCCCGCTTCTGGCGGAGGCACGGCGACGGAAAGGCGCAGCGCTCGATTCATTGGGGACGTATCGGGCGGCGGGGTATCGGGCTCAAAAGGCGAAAGAACGACCAGAGAGCGGGACAGCGCCGGCGGGGATCGTCTGATCTCAACCGCTGCGAGCGGGTCTGCGCGATAAGGGGCGTGCCCGACCCCGGGAGGGCGCTCCAAAACGTCTGGCGTGGGCGCTTTATCTCGCAAGCCCGGACGACGGCCCTGCAACTTGTTCGGGTGAAAGGCGCCCACCCTGGGGGGAGGTCCGGCGCGGCCCGTGCTGGTCGCACGGGCCAAGGGGGCCATCCGCGCGCCCCGCTCCCTACGCGTCCCGCCGCACCGGGGCCTCAACGGCCGGGGCGTCGCCCGCACCGAGCTCCTCGGGCTGCTTGCCATAGGTCTTGAAGCGGGCCAGCACACCTTCCATCTCGTCGTCGCCAAGGATCACGGGCATCCCGGCCTGGCAAGCGATGTAATACTGCTTGCAGAGCGCCTCGATCTCGCCGGCGAGCCACAGAGCCTTCGGCAGCGATGGCCCGAAGCAGATCATCCCGTGGTTGGCCAGAAGACAGGCCGTCCGGTCCTCCAAAGCGACGACCATCGCGTCCGACAGGGCTTGGGTGCCGAAGGTCGCGTAGTCGGAACAGCGCAACGTCGTGCCGCCGGTCACCCCGATCATATAGTGAAACGCAGGAACCTCGACACGAAGGCAGGACAGAGCGGTGGCATAGGTCGAGTGCGTATGCACGATCGCCTGCGCCTCGGGCCGTGCAATGAACAGATCCATGTGCATCCGCCATTCTGACGAGGGCAACCAGTTGCCCTTATAGCCACCCTCCAGATCCATCTCGACAACCTGGTCGGGCTGCGTGTCGGCATAGGGGATGCCCGAGGGTGTGATCAGGAATCCGTCGCCACTCCGGGCGCTTACATTGCCCGATGTGCCCTGGTTGATGCCGAGGGCGTTCATCGCGATGCAGGTGTCAATGATCTCCTTGCAAAGTGACGTCGTCGCGCGGGAACGGGTAGCGCGTTTCGCTTTGGGCTTGCTCGCGGCGGCGGGTGCGGATGTCATGGCGGTCCTGGATCAAGGGGCAAGGAAGGGCGCGCGCCATGGACACCGACACGGCCCGGGGAATTGTTGTGCTCGACGTGGGCGCGACCAACACAAAAGCGGTGTTATTCGATCCCGAGCTGAATGTCGTGGCCGAAGAAAGCGCGCCGAGCGCGAAACTGGTGGGGCCGCCCTATCTCGCCATCGACCCGGCGCCAATTCTCGCCCTGGCCGAACGGGTGGTCCCGGAGTTCGACACGATCCTGCCGGTCGATGCGGTTGTTCCGTGCACGCATGGGTCAGCCGCAGCTCTGCTTGACAGGACGGGAGCGCTTGCCCTCCCGATCATGGATTACAACGCCGAGCCGCCAGAGGCGGTTATTGCGAGCTACGCGGCTTCGGCGCCCGGGTTCGACGAAGTTCTGGCCCCGATCAATCCCGGCGGCCTCACATTGGCCCGTCAGATCTGGTGGCAGGCGCAAGCGTGGCCGGAGGCCTTTGCAAAGGCGCACACCCTCCTTCCCTTCGCACAGGTCCTGGCGCATTGGCTTGGCGGGCGCGCGGTGTCCGAGGTGACGTCCTTGGGTGCACAGACCCAGCTTTGGGATATGGTCCGCGGCGGACCATCCTCGATCGCGCGCGCGCAAGGCTGGGACAGGTTGATGGCTGACCTCGCCCCTGCATGGAGCATCGTCGGTCACCTTGATCCGCGCTTCTGTGGGGCGGGTCTGCGCGGTCGCGGAGAGATCCGAGCGGGCATCCACGATTCCAGTGCAAATTTCCTGCGCTACGCAGGCAGCGGCTTGGGCCGGTTTGCTCTGCTTTCAACCGGCACGTGGATCATTGGGTTCGATGCGGGCGCAGACCCCAACCGCCTCGACCCAGTCCGCGACACGGCATGTGGCCTTACGATCGAGGGACGGACAGTGCCGATCTGTCGTTTCAAAGGTGGGGAGGAGCACGCGCTGCTCGCCGGTGACGCGCCGCCGCCCACGCAGACGGATATCGCATCTGTGGTCGCGCGGGGCGTGATGGCCCTGCCCAACTTCACGGCGAGCGGCGGGCCGCTGCCCGGGCCCGTGGGACGCGTCACAGCCGCCGTCGAAGGGGCCCAAGCGTCTGCTTTGGCCGCGCTCTATTGTGCGCAGATGACAGTGCTCGCTCTGGAAGCGATGTCAGGCACCCCGCCAGAACGCGTGATCGTCGATGGCCCGTTTAGTCAGAACACGACGTATCTGGGTCTTCTCGCCGCGCTTCTGCCAGACAGTTCAGTCCGTGCCTCCATGCTGCGAGAGGGGACGGCGGCCGGCGCGGCGCTCCTTGGCCTCGCGCGTGGGCAGAATGGTGACCTCCCCTCGTTGCCGATTGCACTTGCGCCTGCTGAACCCTTCTGCATCGAGGGGATCGCCGCCTACCATGCGGCCTGGCGGGATGCAGCAGAGGCGCGTGGATGACGCGCTCAACCGTGCCCGGAGCCGCCGATTGACAGGCGCGGCAGCAGGCCCTTACCCTCCCCACAGCAGGTCATGGCGGGTTAACACGCTGGCTGCGGGGAGAGGAAATACGTGATTTCTTACAAGCCTTTAACGCCCGAAAGCCTGCCGAAGCGGCTTGGAGGGCTCGCGGTCGTTTCGAATGTTGTCGGCGGCGCGCCAGAGCACTGGTCGGTCGAGGAGGTGGGGGATGGAAACCTCAACCTCGTGTTTATCGTTAGGGGCGCCTCGGGCTCGGTGATCGTCAAGCAGGCGCTGCCCTATGTGCGCCTTGTGGGCGACAGCTGGCCCTTGGGGCTGCAGCGCGCCTTCTTCGAGTACAACGCGTTGATTCGGCAGGACGCTGTCGATCCTGGCATTGTCCCTGCGGTTCTGCATTTCGACGAGACACAAGCACTGATCGTGATGGAGCATCTGACGCCGCATATCATCCTGCGCGCGCAGACGATGGCGGGGGATAGGGTTGCGGATCTCGGCGCGGTGATGGGGCGGTTCTGCGCACGCACGGCATTTCGCTGCTCCGACCTTCATATGGAGGCGCCAAAGAAGAAGGCCGATGTGGCGCTCTTCAGCGGGAACGTGGAGCTGTGCGATATCACCGAGACGCTGGTCTTCACTGATCCGTATTTCGATGCCGAGATGAACCGCCACACAGCGCCCCAGCTGGACGGCACCGTGGCCGAGCTGCGTTCCAATGCGGCGCTGAAGATCGAGGCGCAACACCTGAAGCGCGCCTTCACCGCGCGGGCGGAGACGCTCTGCCATGGCGATCTGCATGCGGGCTCGATCATGGTGACCGGCGAAAGTGTGCGCATCATCGAC
The DNA here is from genome assembly GCA_039822045.1 of Pseudomonadota bacterium. Lineage (GTDB taxonomy): Bacteria > Pseudomonadota > Alphaproteobacteria > Rhodobacterales > Rhodobacteraceae > HLUCCA09. The sequence continues at coordinate 402,053 of JBCBMY010000001.1, forward strand.
CCGGAGTTCGCGTTCTACGGGCCGATGGGCTTCGATATTGGGATGCTGATCGGCAATTTCCTCATGGCCTTCCATGCAATGCCTGCCCATGTCTCGAATCCCGAGGCCCGTGTGGCGTATCAGGAGTGGCTGCTTGAGGTGACAGGCGAGACGTGGACGACATTCACCGCCGAGTTCCGGACGCTGTGGAAGAACGAACGCACGGGCATACTCTATCCCAAGACGCTCTATGAGGATCAGGGGCACGGAGCGGCCTCGACGGAGGCTTGCGATCAGGTCCTGAAGGAGATCTGGCAGGATTTGCTGGGCTTTGCCGGGGTAGAGATGCACCGTCGTATCCTTGGGCTCGCCCATGTGGCAGAATTCGACTCGATTGATGATCCCGATATCCGTGCCCCGCTTGAGGAAAAGAGCCTGCGACTCGGCCGTGAGCTTGTCCTGCGGCGGCGTGCGATTGCAGACATCGATACCCTGCTCGGGATGGCCCGGGCCAGCGAACCGGGAGAAGCGCTATGAAGGTTGGAGACACGCATTACCGCTCGATCTGGCGCAACGCCGAGACGGGAGCCGTGGAGATCATCGACCAGCGCTGGCTACCTCACGAATTCACCATCGCGCAACTGGAGTCGCTGGACGAATTCGCGGCTGCGATCCGCGATATGTGGGTGCGCGGCGCGCCGCTGATCGGGGCGACGGCGGCCTATGGCGTGGCGTGCCAGATGGCGCGGGACGCATCCGACGCGGCGCTGACCGAGGCGTTCGACATTCTGCATGCGACAAGGCCCACGGCGGTCAACCTCCGCTGGGCGCTGGAGGATATGCGGGCGACGGTGTCTCGCCTGCCTGAAGCGAACCGCGCCGAGGCCGCCTTCGCCCGGGCCGACCGGATCGCCGACGAGGATGTCGAGACGAACCGGATGATCGGTGTCCACGGGTTGGAAGTGATCCGCGAGATCGCGGCGCAGAAGAAGCCTGGCGAAGCGGTCAACATCCTGACCCACTGCAATGCAGGGTGGCTCGCGACGGTCGATTGGGGCACGGCGACCTCGCCGATGTACCACGCGCAGGAGGCTGACATCCCGATCCACATCTGGGTCGACGAGACACGGCCGAGGAACCAGGGAGCGCAGCTGACCTCTTGGGAGATGTTGGGCGCCGGCATTCCCCATCACCTGATCGTCGACAATGCCGGCGGACATCTGATGCAGCACGGCCAGGTCGACATGGTGATCACCGGCACCGACCGGACCACCGCGTCGGGCGATGTGTGCAACAAGATCGGGACATATCTCAAAGCGCTTGCTGCGCACGACAATGGTGTTCCGTTTTACGTTGCGCTGCCGTCATCCACCATCGACTGGCGCGTGCATGACGGGGTGTCTGAGATCCCGATCGAGGAGCGGTCGGGGCAAGAGGTGACGCATGTCTATGGCCGCGACGAAGGGGGCAAGACGCGCTTCGTCCAGATTTCGCCCGACGGCACGCCCGGGGGGAACCCCGCATTTGACGTCACGCCTGCGCGACTTGTGACGGGATTGATCACCGAGCGGGGGATCGCGGAGCCCAGCCGCGAGGGCCTGTTGGAGATGTTCCCCGAACAGCGCGAGGCCGGCTGAGGCGCAGAAATCAGGACTGGCTGAGGATTGCCCTGGCCAGCGTTTCGTCCAAGATCAGCCGGTCGACAAAGCCAGCACGGAGCACTGCAAGGGTCGCCTCGGTCTTGGTGGCGCCCCCGGCCGTAATCGTGACGTCCATCGTTCCCATTTCGTCGGGCTTTACGCAGGGCGTGCAGTGGTTGAGCGCGATGTCGGCGACGGCGCCGTCCGGCGTAAAGAAAACGCCGCAACAATCGCCCACCACTCCGCTCGTCTTCAACTCGGCGAGCTGTTCGGGATTGAAGAGGCCGCCCTCGAACAAGATCGCCCCATCGCGGCACTCTCCCACGCTCATCAAGGCATGGCTGGCCTCGCGGGCGAAAGACAAGGTCTCACGCACCAGGCGCTGATCGAGGATGGTCGCGCAGGCTTCGGCACTGTCGGCCACGAACGGCGCCGGCAGGAGCATGGCCCGTCCTCCGGTCAGCGTCGCGAGACGGACGCAGACGTCGCCGGGCGCAGTGCGCGATGCGTGGCTGACCGAGCCCATCAGCGAAACGAAGGTCAGATTACTGTTGCTGAGACCAATAAGGTTATCGGCCATGGCAGACAGGGTCCGCCCCCAGCCGACCCCGATGACGAGGGGAGCGTCTCCGCCTCCGATCCGCGCCAAATAGGAGGCTGCCAGAATGCCCACGGCGGTACGCTCATAGCCATGATCGGGCGTTGTAACGGGCACCGGCGCCACCTGGACCTCGCGGAGCCCGAAGCGATCCGCTAGCTGGTCGGCCAGGTCGAGCATCGGGGACACGCGGTGCTCAACCGCGATCCGAACAAGGCCCCTTTCGCGGGCATCAGCGAGCATGCGGTTGACCTTGAAGCGAGAAATGCCGAGCCGGTCGCTGACCTCCTGCTGGCTGAGATTGCCAACGTAGTAAAGCCACGCGGCCTGCACGATCTCCTCGTCCTGACGCTTGCCGGTCAGCAGTGAAATACCCTCCCAAGACTGGGCGATCAGTTGGACAGAAAACCGCTTGACCGCTTCTGCCTACGCCATAAGGTCACATACGTGCACTGGCTGCACAAGTGTTGTCAGCGTGGAAGAAGAAGGCCCCGGAGCGGTGCGAGACGCGCAGAGGTCCTGAGCGTCCGATAGCCCTGAGAAGGGCCGTGATGATGCGATCCCCCGGCGGGGTTTTCCCCGTGATCGGGCCAAAATCTCCGCCATAGAGCGGGCCAAGGGAGGAAGACCATGAAGACTACCGTATCCATTCTGGCCGTGGCCGCCGTCGCGGCGACCCTGCCGATTGCGGCCGTGGCGGAGAGCCATGCCAAGTCGATCGCGACGGTCGTCAAGATCGCGGGCATCCAGTGGTTCAACCGGATGGAAGAGGGCGTAACTCAGTTTGCCGGCGATACGGGCCACAACGCGTTCCAGGTTGGCCCGGCCCAGGCGGATCCGCAGCAGCAGGCCGCGCTGATCGAAGATATGATCGCGCAGGGCGTCGACGCGCTCGCGGTCGTTCCGATGTCGCCAGAAGCGCTCGAACCGGTGCTTGGCCGCGCAATGGAGGCGGGCATCACGGTCGTCACGCACGAGGCCGCCAGCCAGCAAAACACGTCCTATGACCTCGAAGCCTTCGTGAATGAGGACTTTGGCGCCAACCTTATGGAGCAGCTTGCAGCCTGCATGGGCGGAGAGGGCGAATACGCGGTGTTCGTGGGCTCGCTCACCTCGCAAACGCATAACCAGTGGGTGGATGGCGCAATTGCGCACCAGGAAGCCAACTACCCGAACATGACTCTCGTCGGCGACAAGAACGAGACCTTCGACGACGCTCAAAACGCCTACGAAAAGGCACAGGAGGTTCTGCGCGCCTTTCCGGACGTGAAGGGCATGCAGGGCTCGGCCTCGACCGATGTCGCCGGCATCGGCCTCGCGATTGAAGAGCGCGGCATGGAAGACGCGACCTGCGTCTTCGGCACTTCGCTGCCCTCCATCGCAGGTCAGTACATCGAGACGGGCGCCGTGGACGGCATCGGTTTCTGGGATCCTTCCGTCGCCGGCTACGCGATGAACAAGATCGCCGAGATGGTGATGAACGGAGAGGAAGTGACCGACGGTATGGATCTCGGCCTGCCGGGCTACGAGAGCGTCACGCTCGACGGCAAGGTCGTGTACGGTCAGGCGTGGGTGAACGTGAACGCCGACAATATGGCCGAGTACCCGTTCTGATCGGATAGCAAGACCATGAGCGCGGCGGTCCACGCTGCCGCGCTTCCCCTTTCGCCAAGAACCCGGCCCGCCATGCAAGTGTCCGAGAGCTCCGCCTTCGTCGAAATGACGGGCGTGACCAAACACTACGCCGGTGTGACGGCGCTCGATGGCGTCGACTTCACAGTCCACCCCGGGGAGGCCATTTGCCTCGCGGGCGAGAATGGAAGCGGGAAGTCCACGCTGATCAAGATCCTCTCTGGTGTCGAGCAAGCCTCTGAGGGAGAAATCAGGATCGGCGGCGAGGTGATGACGGGCTTATCCCCGCGCGATGCGACGGCGGCGGGAGTTCTTGTTATTTTTCAGGATTTCTCACTCTTTCCAAATCTTTCGGTGGCCGAAAACATCGCGTTCGCCAACGAGTTGACCGAGGGGCGCATGATTTTCAGCCGGCGCCACGCACGCGCCGTGGCCCGCCGGGTGCTCGACCGGATTGGCGTCGACATCCCGCTGAACGCCCGCCTCGAAGCGCTCCCGGTGGCACACAAGCAGCTCGTCGCGATCTGCCGTGCGCTGGCCTGCGAGGCGCGACTGATCATTATGGACGAGCCGACCACGGCCTTGACTGGAAAGGAGGTCGCCGCGCTCCTCGACATTATCCGCCTGCTCAAGGAGCAGGGCGTGGCCGTGATCTTTGTCAGCCACAAGCTCGCCGAGGTGCTGGCCGTGAGCGAGCGTGTGGTCGTCCTGCGAAACGGCAAGAAGGTGGCCGAAGGCGACGCGACCGAGTTCGACGCCGCCTCCCTCACCCGCCACATGACCGGGCGGGACGTGGCTGAGGCGTCGCCGGGGGCCTTTGCCGGATCGGGTGAGACGCTTCTGGCCGTGGAGAACCTCCAGAAGGACGGATCCTTCCGCGACATCAGTTTCTCGATGCAGACCGGTGAAGTTCTGGGCATCACTGGCCTCCTTGGGAGCGGCCGCACCTCGCTCGCCAAGGCCCTCTTCGGCCTCGTAACCCCCGAGTCCGGCCGCATCGTCGTGGATGGTGCAGAGGTCCCCCTTGGCGATCCGATCGCCTCCGCCGAGGCGCGGATCGGCTACGTGCCGGAAGACCGCCTGACGGAGGGGCTGTTTCTCACCCAGTCGATCCTGCGCAATGTGGCCGTGGGGCGACTGGCCGAGCATGAGCGGAACGGGTTTCTCCACATGCGGGGGCTGGTCGACGAGGCCAGCGACTGGCTCAAGCGCCTGAACGTGAAGACGCCGGCGATCACGGCGCCGGTTCAGTCGCTCTCGGGCGGCAATCAGCAGCGGGTGGCTTTGGCCCGCTGGATGTCGCGCGCGCCGCGGCTTTTGATCCTGAACGGGCCAAGCGTCGGGGTCGATGTGGGCTCCAAGGCAGATATCCACGACATCATCCGCGATCTCGGGCACCAGGGCCTGGGCGTGATTGTCATCTCCGACGACCTGCCGGAACTGCTGGCCACCTGTCACCGCATCCTCGTGATGAAGGGTGGCGCCATCACCGATGAATTCGCTGGCGGCACAATCACCGAAGACGCCCTCTCGCAGAAGCTGGCGTCGTGATGACCGGGCGCTGGAAGGAAGTGCTCACTCGGAACGAGACGCTAGTGGCGCTCGTCATCTTGCTCTTCTGCATCGTCGCCTCGATCAGCGACCCGAACTTCTTCACCGTGACGACCCTGTCGGACCTGCTCCGCGCCTCCATCGTCCTCGGCATTCTCGCCATCGGCTGTATGCTGGTCCTGATCTCGGGCGGGATCGACGTGAGCTTCACCGCCGTTGCGGTCTCGGCCATGTACATGACCACGAAACTCTCGCTCGCCGTCTGGCCGGAGATGCCCTGGCCGCTGATCTTCACGCTCTCCATCGGGTTTGGGGCGCTGTTGGGCGCGATCAACGGGGTGTTCATCGCGATCTTCGGCCTGCCCACGCTTATCGTCACCCTTGGGACGCTTTCGGTGTTCCGCGGCTTCTTGCTCACCTTCGTCGGCTCCGACCGGATCTCGGCCCTCCCGCCGGACATGCGCGAGTTCTCCCGCATGATGATCGCGCGGGGCACGACGGAGGGTGGGGACTTCTACGCCTTGCCCTGGTCGCTTGCGGCGCTGGCCATCGTGATCCTGCTGACCGCCTTCATCCTGCACAAGACGATGCTCGGCCGATCGATCTTTGCCCTTGGCGGGTCTCTCGAAAGCGCGCGCCGGCTCGGCATCGACGTCCGCCGCACGCAATTCTTCGTCTACGTCTATGTGGGCGCGTTGGCCGGGCTTGCGGGCATCCTGCACGGGTCGATGGGGCGGATGGCGGACCCGTTCAGCCTCGTGGGATTGGAGTTGTCGGTGATCGCGGCCGTGGTGCTGGGGGGCGCGCGCCTAATCGGCGGTTACGGCACGATCACGGGGACACTGCTGGGTGTCGCGCTGATCGTCCTGGTGCAGAACAGCCTCATTGTGATCGGCATCCCCTCCACCTGGCAATCGGTGACCATCGGCGCATTGATCCTGCTGGGGACGGGCCTGCCGGCGTACCAGGCGAAACGCGCTGCGGCGCGCGCAGGGTAGGGGGAAAACGATGAGTGGTTCCGGATCCCGCACCGAACAATCCCTGACGCAGGCCCCCGAGTTCCGGCTGGCGATCATTGCCGTGCTGGTCTTTGCGCTGATGGCGGTGATGTCGCCCGACCGCTTCCTGTCGGGGCAGAACCTGACATCGATGGCCTTCCAGTTCCCGGAATTTGCGATCCTGGCGCTCGCGATGACGATCACGATGACGACGGGGGGGATCGACCTGTCAGTGGTCGGCGTGGCGAACCTCTCCGCCGTGATCGCGGCAACGATCCTGACCTCGCTTGTAGGGCCCGAGGCGGCCGGCGCAGCGGCGTTCATGTGGCTGGCGGTGGCGCTGGTGGCGTCCTTGGCGGTGGGCGCGGCAGCCGGGTTCTTCAACGGCATTCTCGTGTCGCGCCTCGGGCTGCCGCCAATCCTGGCGACGCTGGGCTCGGGCCTTGTCTTCACCGGGTTCGCTGTGGCGATGACCGGGGGCAGTGCGGTGATGGGCTTTCCGGACATCGTTGCGGTGATCGGCAATGCAACGATCTGGGAGATCCCCGTGCCGCTGATCCTGTTCGCGATCTTGGCGATTGCTCTGCACATCCTGCTGACACGCACGGGCTTCGGCCTCCGGGTGACGATGTACGGCGCGAACCCTTTGGCCGCGCTTTATGCGGGGATCGACATCGACCGGATCCTGCTCCGCGTCTATGTGATCGCGGGCATGTTTTCGTCGGTCGCCGGCATGGTGATCATGTCCCGCGCGAACTCGGCCAAGGCGGATTACGGGTCGAGCTACCTGTTGCTTGCAGTGCTGATCGCGGTGCTCGGGGGCGTGAACCCCTATGGTGGCTATGGCCGGGTCGTCGGCGTCGTTCTGGCGGTGCTGTCGATGCAGTTCCTGTCATCGGGGCTCAACATGCTACAGGTGTCGAACTTTGCCCGCGAACTGATTTGGGGGGCGCTCCTGCTCCTCGTCATGGTGATCAACACGACCAACTGGGCGGGCCTGAGCGCTCGGCCCACAAGCCGGCCAAGACCGGCTGAGAGGGAGGACACGACATGAAAAAGATCCTGAACGCCCCCGAGGCCTATGTGGACGAGATGCTCGCCGGCCTAACCGCCGCGCATCCCGAATACTACCGGCTCCACGGCGACAGCGGCAAGGTCGTCGCCCGCGCCACCGCGGGTAAGGCAGGCAAAGTGGGGATCGTCACCGGTGGCGGCTCCGGCCACCTGCCGGTCTTCACCGGCTATGTCGGGGCCGGGCTGCTCGATGCCTGCGCCATCGGCGATGTCTTCGCCTCGCCGTCTGCCGAGCAGATGGCAGATGCGATCCGCGCCGCTGACAGCGGGGCCGGGGTCTTGCGCCTCTACGGCAATTACGGCGGCGACGTCATGAACTTCGACATGGCCGGCGATCTCGTCGAATTCGATGACATAACCTGCACGACAGTTCTACTCGCCGATGATGTGGCCTCCGCGGCTCCCGAGGAAGCCGAGAAGCGCCGTGGTGTCGCTGGCATGGTCTACGCCTTCAAGATGGCTGGCGCCGCCGCCGAGGAGGGGCGCGACCTCGACGGGGTCACGGCTGTCGCCCAAAAGGCCGCCGATGCCTGCCGCTCCATCGGAGTCGCGCTTTCCCCCTGCACCGTCCCTCAGGCCGGCAAGCCCACCTTCGAGATTGCAGAGGACGAGATCGAGATGGGCATGGGGATTCATGGGGAGCCCGGCGTCTGGCGCGGCAAGCTCCGCACGGCCGACGAGATTGCGGGCGAGATGATGGATCGTCTGCTGGCCGACATGCCAGTGGGCTCCGGCGATCGGGTATCGGTGATGGTCAACAGCCTCGGCGCCACCCCGCCGGAAGAGCTCTACATCCTGTACAACGTCGTCAAGGCGCGGCTCGAAGGGTCGGGCGCGACCATCGTGATGCCGCTGGTGGGCCGCTACGCGACGTCTATGGAGATGGCCGGCGTCTCCTTTACGCTCTGCAAGCTCGACGAGGAACTGGAAGGGCTCCTCAAGGCCCCCTGCGACTGCGCCTTCTGGAGGGTCGGATGACAATCGACCGGGCCGCGCTGCAGGCGGGGCTCGCCCGCCTCTCCGATGCGATGGAGCGCGACTTCGACCTTTTGAACTCTGCGGACGGCGCGTTGGGAGACGGCGATCTCGGGGTCACCATGACCCGGGGCATGCGCGCCATCTCCGAGCAGGCGGACACCCTGCCGGAGGATCTGGGCCAAGCGCTCCTCACCTGCGCACAGGCTTTCACCAAATCGTCCGGCTCGTCCTATGGCACGCTTTTGGCGACCGGCATCATGACCATCGCGAAGGAGGTCAAGGGCCAGACGGCGGTGGAGGCCGGCGCGGTCTCTGCCCTCGTGGCCGCCGCGCGGGACAAGATGCAAGCCCGCGGCAAGGCCGAACTCGGCGGCAAGACCGTGCTCGACAGCCTCGACGCCGTGGCCCAAGCGACCGATGGGGTAAGCGACCCCGCCGCCGTGGCCGACGCGGCTGCCGACGCGGTGAGCGAGGCGCTGGAGACGTTCCGCGACAAGCGCGCCACAGTTGGCCGCGCCCGCATCTTCGGCGACAAAAGCGTCGGCATGGATGACCCTGGGATGCTCGCCATGGACCGGATCGTGAAGGCGCTGGCGGACCGGGACGGATAGTGCGCGCAAAGGGCGCCAATCCCAATCTTAGAGGGGCTTTGGGCCCTCATTGTGACGGGGTTGATCGCTCAAGCCCGAGCGAATGTGAGCACAAGGCATAAGGCAAGGTCCATCACCGAATATACGCGTGGTCGCCATGCCCACTGAACTCGTTGGGGTCTACATGGTCTACGCCGGAGGCCCCGTGCCGATGCCGACAACAGTTGAGTTGGGCCACCGAAGGCCCGCTCTGCGGACGAAGCTGCCTTTTGGGATGATCACGATGATCGCTCTACTTTTCTCATTTCCGAAAGCTGCTTTCGTCTTAGCTTGGCCAGACGCTGCCGATTGAACAGCCAGAAAACTGGAGGGATCAGGAGCAAAACAAACGGCAATCCCACCGAAAAAAATTCAGAAATCGTGTTCCGAAAAATAAGGAACCAAACTGGCCCACCAAAGAACAGGATCGCGTAGTAATAAATCCACAACCGCTCCGACCAAGCACTCTTTTGAGTTCGTTCGGACGTGCGTAGATCAATAGTTGACTGCAGATCCATCTCGTTTGTCACTAGGAACTCCTGTTGTTAGTGCCTTCGAGAGACCGTGTGCAAGGCGTCCGTCTTAACGCGCAAAGCTAGTCTTGGATTTGCCCAAGGTACAGTCGTCAAAGAATATTCGATGTAGTCTGAAAGACTGCGACAAGGGCTCGGAGCTGCCATTTTCCGCATCGCAGAACTACGAACATTCTGAACGCGGGACGTCCTCGTCCATCGTCAATGTGGCCTTCCGATGAACGGGTTCAGCCGCGGACGGGCGAAAGTCTCGGCATTGCAGAGCTCCTATCAAACCAATGGATCGTCTCCGCCGTAGTGCCGGTCCGGGTAGTCGGCGTGAAGCGCCTGGTCGGCTGGCGCGAAGCGGGGGCGGGCGAAGTTGTGCTGGTGCCAGTAGGGATAGAGCAGGGGCAGGCGGCTGACGTCGTTGAGGCGGGTGAGGTCGTCCTCGGTCAGCGTCAGGCCGACGGCGCGGAAGTTCTCGGTGAATTGCGCCTCCGTCCGGCCGCCGACGACGAGCGAGGCGACGGCGGGGCGCGTGAGGAGCCAGGCCAGAGCGACCTGCGCGGCCGAGACGCCATGGGCCTCGCCGATCTCGACGAGCGCGTCGACGATGGTCCAGAGGCGTTCGGTGTCGCGGATGGGGGGCTCGTTCCACCCCGCAGCCTGGCGGGACCCTTCGGGCGTGGGGGCGCCGCGCCGGTGCTTGCCGGTCAAGAGGCCCGCGGCGAGGGGGGACCAGACGAGGACGCCGAGGCCCTGGTCCACCGAAAGGGGCAGAAGCTCGTATTCCGCCTCGCGCGCCTCCAGCGTGTAGTGGATCTGTTGCGTCACGAAGCGGCTCGCCGGGCTGGCGGCGGCCAGCGACTTCATCACGTGCCAGGCAGAGTAGTTGGAGCAGCCCGTGTAGCGCACCTTGCCCTGCTGAACGAGCGTGTCGAGCGCGGCCATCTTCTCCTCAACCGGGGTCATGCCGTCCCATTCGTGCATGTAGTAGATGTCGATATGGTCGGTGCGCAGCCGCTTCAGCGAGCGCTCGCATTCCCGGATCAGATGCCGGCGCGAGACGCCTTCGTCGTTGGGGCCCGGCCCGATAGGCATCCGGGCCTTGGAGGTCACCAGTATGTCGTCATACCGGCCCTCGAGCACCTCGCCGAGGATCTCCTCCGAGAGGCCGGTAGAGTACATGTTCGCAGTGTCGAAGAGGTTCACGCCGTTGTCGATGCACAGATCCACGAGCCGCTGCGCCTCGGGCACCCCCTGCTTCGCGACGCGCCCGAAGGCGCCCTCGCCGCCAAAGGAGAACGTGCCCATCGTGATCGCCGAGACCTTGAGCCCGGTCCGTCCCAATCTTCGATATTCCATGGTGTCTCCTTCTTAGCGTGACAGCACGTCTTTGGCCGCCGGGTAGAGCGCGAGATACTTCTCGAAGAGCGCGTTATAGGCGGCGACATTGGCGGGGATCGGCTCGATCAGCCGGCCGTGGCGGACCATGCCGGCGATCCCCTCGTCGATGGTGGCGTAGTGACCGGCGCCATGGGCGGCGAGGATGGCCGAGCCGGTGGAGGGGGCGTCGGCAGAAGCCGGTATGCGGATCGGCAGGCCCGACGTGTCGGCGTGGATCTGCATCCAGAGATCAGAGGCCGAAGCCCCGCCGCCCGCCGTCATTTCCGTCGCGGTGTATCCCGCCTCCCCAAAGGCCCGCAGGATCGCCTTCGTGCCGAACGAGATCCCCTCCATGATCGCCCGAAACAGATGGTGCTTTTCATGGGCCAGCGTCAGGCCGAGGATCGCGCCCCGCGAATGGGCATCGGTATAGGGGGTGCGGTTGCCCTGGAAATGGTCCTGCACGATCAGCCCTTCAGACCCTGGGGGCAGGGCGGCGGCGGCGGCGTTGAGCGCGTCGAAGTCGTGCCCGCCGGTGAGCCGCCCGAGCCAGTTGACGATCGAGCCGGTGGAGGTCTGCCCGCCCTCTACAATGTAACGCCCAGGGTAGACGATGTCGGCATAGGCGCCCCAAACACCCGGCGCCGAGAGCGGCTCGTTTGTCACGCCGAACTGGAGGTGCGAGGAGCCGGTGATGAGGGCAAGTTGTCCGGGCTGGGCGACGCCGAGGCCGATCATCCCGATCAGCGCGTCTGCACCGCCCTGGACGACCTTGACCGATTGCGGGAGGCCGAGGGCTTCGGCTGCGGTGGGTGTCAGGGTGCCGATCACCTCACCGGGCGGGACGACGCGTGGCGGCCATTTCTCCAGCAGGGCGTCGAGGCCCAAGGCACGGACGAGGCTTTCGGGCCAGCCGCCATCGCGATTGCGGTAGTGCCAGCGCAGGCCGACATTATCGAGGCTCGCCGCCCACTCGCCCGTAAACTTGAAGGTCAGGAAGTCCTGATACTCGCAGATCCGGTGGGCGCGGTCGAAAATCTCGGGCTCGTTGCGCTTGAGCCAGAGCGCCTTGGGCAGCATCCATTCCGCCGAAACCGGGCCGCTGCCGGCGCCGTTCAGGCCGAGGGCGGGGTCTCCGGTTGCGAGGACGGCCTCCGCCTCGTCGCTCGCGCGGACATCCATCCAGATCAGGGCGGGGCGCAGGGCGTCGCCGTTTTCGTCGAGCGCCACGACGGAGCAGGAGGTCGTGGCATACGCGATGGCCTCGATCTGGTCGCCCGAGATCCCGGCCTCGGCGATGGCCGCCCGGCTCGCAGCGACGAAGTTTGCCCACCAATCGGCCGGATTCTGTTCTGCCCGAGCGCCCGCCGAGAAGGCTGTGTCATAGGGCACTGCCTGGCTCGCCACGCAGGTGCCGGACAGGTCATAGATGCGGGCGCGCAGGCTCTCCGTGCCGCCATCCGCCGTGAGAAAAAAGGCCATGGACGTCCTCCCCTCTGTCCTTCTTCCGATCGCACCAGACCGGTGCGCGCGGTGCCACTCCTTTGTTGCCGATCGTCTTAGCCTTCGGTGGATTTGCGCAAGATGTCCAAGACTTCTCTCTGGGCGTCCCACCACGCCATATGGCCCGCGTTCGGCAGATGGTGGAGGGCGATGCGGGGCGACACCGTCACCATATCCCGCCAGTCGAAGATACGATCGCGGTGCGGGGCGATGATGCGGACGGGCAGGGTTTCCGCAAGGCGCGCAAGGTCAGCGCGGAGGGAGAGCGTCTGACCCGCGGCGCCCACGATCGCGCCGGCCAGGGCGATCAGGCGGCCTTGGCCCAGTGATTCCGCGATCCTTGTAAGCGCCTCGGCAGAAAGCGCGAGCGGCGTCTCCGTCATGCGTTGGAGGAGGTGGGCGACTTCTCCGGCGCTCTTCGCGACAGCGAGGCCGTGGACGAAGGCGCGATCAACCCCAAGACCTAGCCCGGCCGGAGCGACCAGCGTCAAGGATTGCGCTGCACCCGCATTGGCCAGTGCCGTCGCTGGGACAGCGCCGAGGGAGAGGGCGACGATGTGAGCGGGGCCACCGAGTGTTTCTGCGATCAGATCGGCCAGTCCGGTGGAGAGCTCTGCAGGCGTGGCGGCCTCCGCGTCGGTCGCGCCATGCCCGGGCAAGTCAGGTGAGAGGACGCGACGCCCGGCCCGGGCCAACCCTGCAGCAGGGGCGGCCCAAAGCGTGTGGTCTCCGGCAAACCCATGGAGGAGGACGACCCGCGCCCCGTTGTCGGGGCCTGCGAGGGAATAGGCCAGGCCATTGGCGCGTGCATCGGTTGGCGCGCCGACATGGTGCTCGATATCGGCGCGCTCGATCCGGCCGCGGCGCCCCTTACCGGGGATGTCACGCAGGTCAATGCCGGCCTCCCGCGCGAGACGTCTTGCCAACGGGGTGGCGCGAAGGCCGGCGCTTGGCATGGGCAGCACCACCTTGGGCGCGGGCGCCGGCGCGGATGTTGCCGGTGGCGCAGGGTCAATCCGAGGCGCGGCGTCCGGCTCCTCCGCGCCGACCAATCGGGCCAGTGGTGCGCCCACGCGGACCTGCGCGCCTTCCGGGGCGAGGATCTCTGCCAGTTCGCCGTCAGCGAGGGCCGGGACTTCAACGACCGTCTTGTCGGTCTCGACCTCCAGCAGCGCATCACCCCGCCGGAAGGGTGCACCCGGGGCAACCAGCCAGGTGACAACTGTGCCGTCCTCCATCGTCTCGCCGAGGCGCGGCAGGGTGAGGACGGCGCTCATGACATGAGCCTGCGGGCTGCGTCGGCGATGGACGCGGCGGAGGGAACGGAGCCTGTCTCAAGTTCGGTCGAGACGGAGATCGGTATGTCCTCTCCAGCCACGCGCAGGACCGGGTTCTCGAGAAAGTCGAAGCACTCTTCGCTGATCCGGGCGGCGAGCTCGGCGGCCACGCCCGCCGTCATCGGCCCTTCGGAGACGACGATCGCGCGGCCCGCGGCTTCGACCAGGGGGCGGAGTGTGTCGAAGTCAAGCGGGTTGAGCGTGCGGAGGTCTACCACAGCGGCTTCAATCCCTTCCGCGGACAAGGTCTCGGCGGCGTCCAAGGCGTAGTGAAGCTGCCGGGAATACGTGACGATGACGAGATCACTGCCGGCGCGCCGGACAGCGGCTTTACCCCAATCCGGGGCCGCGGCCGAAAGATCGACGTCCTCGCTCTGTGCGTAGAGCGCCTTATGCTCGATGAACACAACCGGGTCCGGCTGGCGCAGCGCATGGCGCAACAGATGATAGGCATCCCCCACCGTCGCTGGCATGGCAAGGCGCAGACCGGGCGTATGCATGATGTAGGCCTCTAGGCTCTGGCTGTGTTGCGCACCGGCCGAACGCCCGGTGCCGCCCTGTGTACGCAGGACCATCGGCACCCCGATCTGCCCGCCGAACATATAGCGGATCTTGGCCGCCTGATTGCACAGCTGGTCCATCGTCATGCCGATGAAGTCGACATACATCAGCTCTGCCACGGGGCGCATGCCCGCCATGGCCGCCCCGACGGCGGTGCCGACGATGCCAGGCTCGGAGATGGGCGTATCAAGAAGCCGCTCCGGCCCGAATTCGTCAATGAGCCCCTTGGTGACGCCGTAGGCCCCGCCATAACGGCCGACCTCTTCGCCGATCACGAAGACGTCCGGGTCTTCGCGCATCGCGTCAGACAGGGCTCGGCGTAGGGCGTCGCGATAGGTCAGCGTCTCCATGGCTCAACTCGTCGCCATCACGCGGTCGAGCCGGGTCTGGACTGGTTCGGGCTCAGGTTCGCCAGGGGCGAAGACATCCCGGAACATGCTCGCAATCTGCGGCTCGTTGGAGCCGATGGCGTAGTCGATAGTGCTGTCCATTTCAGCAGCGGCGGCGTCATCGACGGCATCTACGGCGGGGGCGGCGTGACCCGCCTCGGCAAGCGCGGCGCGGGCGAACGCGAGCGGATCACGGGCGCGGCCCTCATCCTCTTCCGCCTCAGAGCGGTAGGGGCTCTTGTCCTTTCGTGCATGGCCAAAGTGGCGATAGCAGTCGACCGCGAGGAAGCCGGGTGTGCCGGCACGGGCGCCGTCAACGATGCGGGCGGCGGCGTCTTGCACGTTGCGGACGTCGAGACCGTCGACCGTCTCACCGCTCAGGCCGAAGGCAAGGGCACGCTCGTGGAGGGCGGTCGCGCGGGTGGCCTGGTCGATGCGCGTGCCCATGCCCCACTGGTTATTGATGCAGACGAAGATGGCGGGCAGGCCCCAGAGCGCAGCCATGTTCATGCTCTCGTAGAGGATGCCTTGCTGCATCGCGCCATCGCCAAAGAACGCGACGGAGACAGCGCCCGTCTCCTTGCGACGCGCCACAAGTGCTGCGCCGACCACCGCAGGGATCCCGCCCCCCACAATGGCGTTGGCCCCCAGATGGCCCAACCCCATGTCTGCAATGTGCATCGAGCCGCCCTTGCCGTGGCAATAGCCAGTCTCCTTGCCGGCGATCTCCGCCATCATGCGCTTTGGGTCGGCGCCGCGGGCAAGGAAGATCCCATGGCCACGGTGGTGCGTCGTGAACGTGTCCCCAGGCTTCATGGCGGACGAGACGCCGACAGCGGCGGATTCCTCTCCGATGGAGAGGTGCAGCATGGACCCCGCGCTCTCACCGCGGACAAAGAGCTCGCCCACACGCTCCTCGAAGGTCCGTATGCGGCGCATGGCAGTGTAAAGCTCAAGCAGCCCCGTGTTGGATGTCGGAGCTGAGCGGTCTGCGATCTGTGTCACGGCGCATCCTCCCCCGCGTATGATGGTGCTCTTGTGACAAGTGTCAAGTCAGATTACAATTGTCACAAGAGGGCGCGATGGACGATCTGACCGAACCAGAACTGATGACACGTGCTGCTTGGCTCTATCACGTGGCCGGCCTTAATCAGGAGCAGACATCCGTGCGCCTCGGTCTCACACGGGCACGCGTGAACCGATTGCTCCAGCAAGCGCGGGAGAGCGGCGTGGTGACCATATCCATCAGCGAACGCGACCTTGGCCTTTTGAAGGTCGAGGAAACCCTGCGCGCGCAGTACGGCCTGATGTCGTGCATCGCGACCTTTCCGCTCGGGCCAGAGATGCTGGCGGGTGATCAAGAGGCGTCGTTGCGCATGGTTGGCGCAGCCGGGGCCCGGCTGTTGCAGGACCGGCTGTCGGCCGACCCAGGCGCGATCGTCGGGATCGGCTGGGGGCGAACGCTGGCCGCGCTTGCTCAAGCTTATGCGGGGCCGACGGTGTCTGGGGCGCGCTTCATCAGCCTGATGGGATCCCTGACGGCGAATTCGGCCGTTAACCCCTTCGATGTGGTTCACAAACTTGCGCAAGTCACAGGCGGAGAGGGGTACTTTCTTCCCGTGCCGTTCATTGTCGATACGCCTCGGGATCGAGACTTGCTGCTGTCGCAGCATGCTGTCCAGACGCCGCTCAAGATCGCGCGTCAGGCTCGGCTTGCCTTCATCAGCGTCGGGGAACTAACAGAGCAGTCCCTCTTGTTTCAGAAGGGCATGATCAGCGAGGCAGAGATGGCCGGTTTGCGGGCCGCAGGCGCCGTCGGCGACACCAATGGCATTTTCTTCGATGAGATGGGCAAGCCCGTGGACCATATCCTGAACCAGCGCTGTGTTGCCCTGGGCCTTGATCATTTGCGCGCGGCGGAAAAGGTGCTCCTGTCGGCAGGAGCGCAGAAGCTGACAGCAACACGCGCCCTGCTGCGCAGCGGGGCCGTCAGCAGCCTCGTCATCGACGGAGACAGCGCCATCGCTCTCGCCGCTGAGGTGCGGTGATAAACGCAAAGGCCGAGACGCTGATGGAGGTTATCGCCCAAGCCGTCCGCTAGGCGGGACCGCCTATGGCTCCACCGATCCGGGCCACCGGAGCGTACATATGGTTAATGGCAGGTCGAACAACGGGGGCGAGCCCTGTGGTGCATGCGCCGGGAGGGGCCTAGCACGCCTCTCCGCAAGACTGTGCGCCTATGTGTGCTGAAGACAGCTTGGCGCCTCTCCGTCCTGGACTTCCGGCTTTGGAGTTTTTCAAGTATTCCGCCCAGACCTGCCATCCAACTAAAATCGCGCGTGCTGCGGCGCCGCGTTCTTGGCCGGCCACCAGCGTCCGGAAACATAGGTCACGTAGGCGGAGTTCGATCCACGCCTCTAAAGAGCAAGCGGTGACAGGGGCGAGCTCTTCTGGCTGACAGATGCGCAATTGGGACATTTCGAGCCCTTTTCCCCAAGTCCCCCGGTGAGTCTCGCGTCGATGATCGGCGTGTTTTGTCGAGGCCGAACATCTAAAGGAAGCTGCATCGATCGAGGGTTCGGCGACCGGCTATTCTTGACCAGCGCGAACCAACCCAATCCCCAAACCTCCTACGGGGTGCCTGCAACGTGTCGGTGGGACGTCTTCCAATGTCTCACCTTGCTGCTTAACCGAGCCGACTTAGAGGTTCATTTCAGGGTCGGCGCGGACATGGCAAGCCATCTCACTAGCGCGGAAGGCTGTGACAAACACCTATTTCAGCGCCCCTTTTTGCGTCCCTAGGGTGCCGTTGGCGCGGATCTCAGTGAGGAGCTTGTAGGGCTAAGCCAGCAGGCCATTGTGCATAAGCAGGAATTTGGCTCCGGCGGTAGGGATCGAACCTACGACCAATTGATTAACAGTCAACTGCTCTACCGCTGAGCTACGCCGGAACTGGCGGCGGCTATAGCAAGCGTGCTTGCGGGCGTCCAGAGGGTCTGACGGGATTTCGCCGGGTCAGGCTAGCGAGAAGCGCGCTGTGGCCGACAGGGCGGGACTCGCGAGGATCTTGCCCGCCTCCCATCCCGCAATCAGATGCGCGAGCACGTTGCGTTCTGCCGCCGGAAGAAGCGCCGGCGCGACATCGGTGTAGACCCGTTTGGTGATTTCGGCCGGCGTACTTTCCGACGCAGCGCCGAGCGCGGCGCGGATCTGGGTGTCCCGGGTCCCGCGGTGGGAGACAAGCCAGGCCAATCGGCCGGCCGGGTCGGTCACGGGATCGCCGTGCCCGGGGTAGAAGGCGCGAGCCGGACGGGCAGCGAGGCGTTCGCACGAGGTGAGAAAGGCCGTCAGGTCGCCGTCGGGCGGCGAGACGAGCGACGACGCCCACCCCATCACGTGGTCGCCGGTAAAAATCGCCTCGCCCCAGGAAAAGGACAAGTGGTCGGCGATATGACCCGGTGTTGCGATCGCCTCGAGGCGCCAGTCTTCACCGGTGATGCACTCCCCGTCTTCAACGACTTGGTCCGGAGCGAAGTCAACATCCACGCCCTCGCCGCCGCCCACGAGGCCACCCTCAGCCAACGCTGCCATAACCGGGCGCCTGCGAGCGGCATATCCGCCCGCGGCCAGGACCGGGGCACCCGTGGCGTCCGAAAGCGGACCGGCGAGCAGCGAGTGATCGCGGTGGGCATGCGTCACCACAATATGACTTATGCGGCCGCCCTTCGGCACAGCGTGGAGGATCGCGTCCATATGGGCGGGGATCGACGGGCCTGGGTCGATCACGGCGATGTCACGCTCTCCAAGCAGATAGGTGTTGGTGCCCGTATGGGTCATCGGCGACGGGTTGGGCGCTCGCAGAACGTGAAGCCCCGCGGCCAGCGCGACCGGTCCCTCGGTGTCGGTGCCCGGACCCTTTCGGAGAGACGAGCTCTCGTCGGTATCTGGTGTCACTTTGCGGTTCCTCCCGGCGCGTGGGGCACCTATGTGTCTGCCATGGATCAGTCATGGCTGAAACGGTCGATGCCGCGGGGCCTTTACGGTCGCACCGCGCTCATCCTTGTCGTGCCCGTGGTTGCGCTGCAGATTGTCGTGTCCATCGTGTTCATCCAGCGTCATTTCGAAGATGTAACCCGGCAGATGACGCAGGGCGTCGTGCTCGACCTTGAGCATCTGATGAACGAGGCGGAGGAGGCGAGCGACGCGGCCGGCGCCCTGGAGAACACCGCCGACCTGCGCCGCGACCTGGGCCTCGTGGTCAATCTCCCGGCGGACGACCCCGAGCCGGCTGGAGCCACCAGCCGTGTCTTCTATGACGTCTCGGGGATCACCGTGATCCGTACCCTGCAGGATCGAATGCCGGATCTGAGGTCGGTCGATTTGGAGAGTTCCTCGCGCTCGGTACGGCTGCAGTTCGACACCGTGCATGGCGTGATGGAGGTCCAGCTGTCCCGGCGCCTGGTGGCCGCGTCGAACCCTCACCAGTTTCTTGTCATCATGCTGGTCTTTGGGCTCCTTATGACGGGTGTCGCTTTTGTCTATCTGCGCAACCAGTTGCGGCCAGTCACACAGCTTGCCGAAGCAGCTGAGGCCTTCGGCAAGGGCAGGGTGGTGCGCTATCGGCCAGCCGGCGCCCAAGAGGTGCGGGCGGCGGGCGCTGCCTTTCTCGACATGCGCAACCGCATCGAGCGGCAGATCGAGCAGCGCACCGCGATGCTGTCGGGCATCAGCCATGACCTGCGCACGCCGCTTACTCGGCTCCGGCTGGGGCTATCGATGCTGCCTGAGAGCGCAGAGCGCGGCGAGATGGAGCGGGATGTCGACGAAATGGAGGCTCTGATCGGAGCTTTCCTGCAATTTGCCCGAACGGAAGCGGAGGACGCCCCAACGCCCGCAGCGCCGGCCGAAGTGGCCCGCCATGTCGTTGCCAAGGCGGCGCGAGGCGGGGGCGATGTGCGTCTCGCCGCGCTGGCCGAGGGCGCGGAGGGTCTGGTGCCGATGCGGTCGCTCGCAGTGGAACGGGCGCTCGGCAACCTGGTGAGCAACGCGCTGCGCTATGGCGAACGTGCCGAGGTCTCGGTGGATCTTGGTGAGCGCACCGTGCGCTTCCTGGTGGAGGATGACGGGCCCGGCATTGCGCCTGAACGGCGCGAGGAAGCGCTCTTGCCATTTGCCCGCCTCGACAAGGCGCGCAATCAGGATGCAGGGTCCGGGGTCGGCCTCGGGCTCTCGATCGCGAGGGACATTGCTCGCAGCCATGGCGGACGGCTGGATCTGGGGGAGAGTTCCCGTCTTGGCGGCCTCGCCGCAACCTTTGTGATTGCCCGCTGAGCCGGGCCCCGACGCCTGGGCCGTCGGGAGCTCGATGTAGCTTGCGATCGCCGTACCTCGCGCCGGGCAACTATCCTCGTTCGAGGCTTGCGATCACCCCAATCGTTGTTCAGCCGCGCTGTGGCTGGTCCAAGAGAGCTGACAATGCCTCGGCAGACAGGTTGCGATGCGCGTCGGCCCGGTGCCGCCGCGCGGTTCCGCCACACATGTCGGCGCCGGCCTTCCACAGGCCGAACTGTGCCGCATGACCGAGTGCGAAGAGTGCGAGTTTGAATTTCGCCATATGTACTGCCCTCACTGTGCTTCACTGCAAGAAACTGGGTCTTCAGCCCGCTGCGGCAGAATAGCGCAGGGCGGTACTGCGTCCAGTCGCCGCAGAATCTCGCGCCCACGGTGTGTCGGAAGACCTTACGAAACGGCTAAGGTTTTGTCGTTTCGAGCCGACATTGCTTACTGATAGATGCAAACACGGGTCGGAAACGGGGCATGCCATGGTAAACGGCGATTTGATGGAGGTGTCGGTCTGGCGCGGAAAGGGCTCGGTCGGCGCATTCCAGCGCTTCGGGGTGCCAGTTCAGGAGAGCCAGACCGTGCTGGATGTCGTTACCTGGATTCAACAGAACGCCGAGCCCGGTCTTGCCTATCGCTTCTCCTGCCGGGTGGGTATGTGCGGCTCCTGCGCGATGATGGTTAACGACGTGCCGCGCTGGACCTGCCGCACCCATGTCGGGAAGGTCATACATGACGGGCAACTCAGGATCGCCCCGTTGAGAAATCTCCCGGTGATCCGAGACCTTGCCACCGACATGACCGAGTTCTTCGACAAGTGGACGGCGGCCATGGGCCGGCACGCGCCGACGGCAAGCCGCGCCGACCCGGTCGCGCCTGTCGACCCCGCAAGCGCCTCGCGGCAAGCGGCCGACGCCGCCATCGAATGCATCAATTGCGCCGTCTGTTATGCCGCGTGCGATGTGGTCGCGCACAATCCGGAATATCTTGGGCCGGCCGCGCTCAACCGCGCCTGGACGCTCGTGAACGACACGCGCGATGGGGCCCGAGCCGAACGCCTGCGGGCCGTGTCTGGCGGGGGTGGCTGCCACAACTGCCATAGCCACCAGAACTGCGCGCAGTATTGCCCCAACGAACTGGTTCCGACGGCCTCGATCGCGGGGCTGAAGCGCGAAACGGCGCGGGCCTGGTGGAAGGGCACCGCATGATCTCACTCCCGCTCTATATGGCGCAACGCATCTCTGCGCTGATCATGGTGCCCCTGGTCTTCGGGCACCTGGCGCTGATGATCCACGCGATCCGCGGCGGCCTGACGGCAGAGGAGATCCTTGGACGCACCCAGGGCAACCTGGGCTGGGCCGCGTTCTACGGTCTCTTCGTTCTTGCCGTATCCGTGCACGCCGCGATTGGCCTGCGCGCCATTGCATTTGAATGGGGCGGCCTTAGGGGCCACGCCCTTGATCTTGCAACGTGGGCAATCGGTGTCGGGCTCCTTGTGATGGGCCTGCGCGCTGTGGGAGCGGTGACATGGGGTTAGCCCCGGCACGCGGCCACCCGCTCTGGTATGCCTATCTGCTCCACCGCCTGTCCGGACTGGGCCTCGCTCTCTTCCTTCCCGTTCACTTTTGGGTCCTGTCGCTGGCCTTGACCGATGCCGCTGCCCTCGACGCGGCGTTGCACTGGGCGGAGCGACCGCTGGTGAAAGCCGCAGAGGTCGGCCTCGTCTTCCTGCTGGCGGTGCATTTCTTCGGTGGGCTGCGCCTTCTCGCGCTCGAACTTTTGCCCTGGTCGCCTCGACAAAAGACCTACGCGGCAGGGGCTGCGGCAGGGGCAGCCTTTGTCTCGCTCGCGTTCCTGATGCAGGCTATAGGTTGAAGTGACGGAGGGTGGCCATGGAGCGGCATGACACGGACATCCTGATCATCGGCTCCGGTGGCGCGGGCCTCTTTGCCGCGCTCCACGCTCTCCAAACCGACCCTGAGGCGAAGGTCACCCTTGCCGTGAAGGGTCTCATCGGCAAATCCGGCTGCACCCGGATGGTGCAGGGCGGCTACAACGTGGCTCTGGGGGCGGGCGACAGCGTCGAGCGCCACTTCATGGACACGATCCGCGGCGGCAAGTGGCTCCCGCACCAGGAGATGGCCTGGGTTCTCTGCAAGACGGCCGTCGAGCGGATCCGGGAGCTTGAGAACGAGGTCGGCTGCTTCTTCGACCGCAACGCCGACGGCACACTGCACCAGAAGGCCTTTGCCGGGCAGACGGCCGACCGGACGGTCCACAAGGGCGACCTGACCGGCATCGAGATCATCTCGCGCCTGATGGAGCAGGTTCTGGCCCGTGGCATCGAGCGCATGGAAGAGCATCGGGCCGTGGGCTTGATCCCGGCGGCCAATGGCGAGGGCCTCTCGGGCGTGCTTTTCATCGACATGCGCACCGGGGGGCTTCGGTTCGTGCGCGCGAAGGCGGTGCTGATGGCCACGGGCGGCGGCCCGACCATGTACCGCTACCACACGCCCTCGGGCGACAAGGCGATGGACGGTCTCGCCATGGCGCTCCGCGCGCGCCTCAGCCTCCGCGACATGGAAATGGTGCAGTTTCATCCCACGGGCCTCCTTGCGGGCGAAGGGACCCGGATGACCGGGACCGTGCTCGAAGAGGGCTTGCGGGGCGCTGGCGGGCAGCTTCTAAATGGGGCCGGACAGCGCTTCATGTTCGACTATGACCCGGCCGGGGAACGGGCCACGCGCGACGTGGTCAGCCGCGGGATCTTCGCCGAGATGCGCAAGTCAAACGCCTCGCCGAACGGTGGCGTCTTTATCTCGATGGCCCATCTCGGCCCGGACACCGTCGCGCAGAAATTCAAGGGCATGGTAAAGCGCTGTGCCGATTGCGGGTTCGACCTTGCCGGCGGACGCGTCGAGGTCGGGCCCACCGCGCACTACTTCATGGGCGGTGTCGTTGTGAGCCCCGAAACCCGCACGGCGCTGCCTGGCCTCTACGTTGCAGGCGAAGATGCGGGCGGCGCCCATGGCTCGAACCGGCTTGGTGGAAACGGCGTGGCGAACTCCACCGTCTTCGGCGGCATCGCAGGCGACGTCATGGCCCATGATGCCCAGAGACGTGGCCTGTTGGAGCCGGATCCGGGCTCCCTTGATCGAGAAATCGAACGGGTGAAGGCCCCGCTCGGACGGCGACCGGGCCCCGTGCACCCGCTCCGAACCGCTCTTCAGGACGCGATGTGGGACAATGTCGGTGTCATGCGCACTGCAGTCGGGTTGGAGCGCGGCCTGTCGCGGATCGCCGAACTTGGTGCCGAAGTGGACGGGTTGGGGGTGCCGGGCGGCGACCTTGCCTTCAACCTCACATGGCATGATTGGCTCAACCTCAAGAGTCTCATCGAGGTGTCTGAAGTGATCGCAAAGGCGGCGCTGTCGCGGCAAAACTCCCGCGGCGCGCACTTCCGGGAGGATTTTCCGGAAACCGGCGATCTCGAAAATTCCGACTTCACCGTCGCATCGGCAAGCGATGCCGGCATCGAGGTGCGGCGCGACGCGGTCGAGTTTTCGATCGTAAGGCCCGGCGAAAGCCTCCTGTCCGATGACGACGGGCAAGTGCTGGTCGCTGCGCAATAATCCCCGACGGAGGGTTCGGCATCGGGGCAGAGGATCTGCCAATGGCCCCTGGCTCAAATCGCTGCACTCAAACCAGTTCGCGCACCGCGAGGACAAGGCCGGACACAAGCATCAACAGGATCAGGAGGCGGCGAAACTGGTCGTCAGTCAGCCGCGTAAAGGCCAAGAGGCCGACCTGCGCCGAGAGCAGTGTAACGGGCAGCGCGACGGCAATGGTGATCAGCACTTCGCGCGTCACCCCCCCGGTGACGGCGACCCCCAGAAACGAGACCGCCAGGATGACGACGTTGAAGGGTTGCAGCAGGGCGCGACGCTCTGCCTTGCCCCATGCCCGCATCGAGGCCCACATGGTCGGCAATGCACCCGATAGGCCCGCAAGCGCCCCGATAAAGCCCGAGGCGGCACCTATAGCGACGTCAATGGCGTGCGTTGGACGCGTGATCTCGGGCAGGTCCCGTCTGAACGCGAAGAATGCGCCGTAAAGCACCAGAAAGGCCGCGATAACCAGCTTCAGAGGCCTGGCATCGACATGGGGCAGGAGGGCCACGCCAAGCGGCACCGTCAGAAGCGCCGGGATCAGAAAGCGCAGAAGGCGCGGCCAGTGAATGGCGCTGCGCACCACGATCACGCCCTGCAGCCCCGCGATCACCGACATCGCCAGAACCACAGGCACCGCGGTCGCGGGCGGCATCACCTGCAGCCACCAGCCCAAGGCAAAGAGCGCGGTTCCAAAGCCTGCAAGCCCATTGACAAAGCCCCCGCAGGCGGCGCCGGCAAAGACGATCAGGAGGGTGCTAACATCGAGCGTCATCGACGTCGTGCGGCCCTGGCCGAAAGGTCTCTTGAGCCCGGCAAAGGTTTCGATGCGAAGCCGCCTCTTCCATGGGGGCCACCCGAACAGGCCGTGATTTGCCGCAGTTGGAGTAGTGCTGCGGAGGGCAAGACGCGGGTGTCGGCCAAACAGATTACCCTGCGCGAACTTCGGATCGACACTGACCAGGCCCCCATTCCCAACCCGGGCCACCAGCTGGCAACCGCGTCCTCTTGCCGAGAGACGTTCTCGTCGCCGAAATCGGCTGCCTGCTCCCGGGTGTCAATCCAACGCGCGCTTACGCTGCGCCCAACCGAAGCAAATGGCCCCGGCCTCACCACAACAGACTTGAGGATGTGGGCCCGTGGCGTCCGTGATGCTCTTTGTCGATACGGGTGCGGCGAACGGAGCCCGGAGACACGTGTCGATCTGCCGTTCCATGCGGTCTGCGCGTCGGGCTTGTACGCGCAGACAGGAGCGGGACCCGCAGTCGCCCGCGCTGAGGCAATCCTGCTGTCGCGTGGCCCGCGATTTAGCCCTATTCGCTCCGATGGTCCCACGCCGCAGGCCCGTCCCGGCACCGCTTCGGCACGTCAAAGCCGCCAGATCGTTCGCCGCGCTTTGCCGTGGACCTGCGCCACCGGTCGTCGCCACACCTGACGTGCGCAGGCCCGTCCGTGGGGTGGAGTTGACGCGTGTGGCAGGCTAAGCCCGGCGCCATGTCGGACTTGTCCTTGATCGCTGCCGTCGTGCTCGTTTTTCTGGTGGCCGGCACAGTGAAGGGCGTGGCCGGCATCGGGCTACCGGCGGTCGTGATGGGGCTTGCGACCCTATTCCTCGACGCCCGCCTAGCAATTGCGCTTTTGCTCGTTCCGATGTTGGTGTCCAACATCTGGCAGATCTGGCGCACGGGCGGGATCCCGGGCGCACTTCGGCGCTACTGGCTCTTCGCGCTTGTGATGATGATCACAATCTACGGCACGGCGCTGATCGCGGCGGCCGCACCCGAGGCCCTCATTCTGGGTGTTGTTGGGGTCGCTTTCGTCCTCTTCGCGCTCGCCAACCTTGTGCTGAAGCCGCCCCCTTTGCCGGATCTCTGGGACCGTCCGGCGCAGGTGACGGGCGGCTTTGCCGCCGGGGTCCTCGGGGGGCTGACAGCAATCTGGTCGCCTCCCATTGCGATCTATCTGTCGGCCCGTCAGGTCGATCGCGACGAGTTTGTGCGCGGAACCGGCCTGCTCTTCACCCTCGCCGCTGTGCCTCTCTTGGCAGGCTACTGGCGCGCGGGTCTCTTCACCGGCACCCAGGCGACACTGTCGATGGCCATGGTGGTGCCAACGCTCGCCGGCTTTGCGGTCGGTGAGGCGATTCGCCGACGCATCCCGTCTGATCGGTTTCGGCTACTGCTGAACTGGGTGTTCCTCGCGCTCGGCGCCAACCTCATCCGGCGCGCGCTGTTTGGCTGACCGCCCAAGAGATCCGGTCATAGCAGGACATCGCACACGCGCCGTCGCCGCTCGCTCTTCGACCCATGAGCTAGAAAGCTAAACCCTCAAACGTTGATCCTGATCCCAGGACGAAGGATCGCGCCGCCTCTCAGATCGATACGAAGACGTCGGAGAACGGTCCGCCCGGTCCGGGTGAGGGGGGCGTGGGGCTAGCTATCGGAAGGGTGATGGGCCGAGCCTCGCCGTTCGGCGGGGAAAGCCGAAGGGGCGTACCGGGCTGCGCGGACAAAGGGATGTCCTCTGTCGACAAGATGTTCCAGGGCGCCGGATCGCCCGGGGCACCACGGGCCGGCGGATCAAACCTCGGATCTGCATCGGCTCCGTCCGAGCGGATGCGCCAGCCGTTGAGATCCAGGTCGGGGTTGGCAGGCGAGATCCAGTAGCGCCAGCGCACGCCGCGGGCCGCCAGTTCAATCCGGTAGTTCCGCGCCTCGACAGGGGCGAGCGATCCGTCCGGCCGCACCGCCGCCATGCCCGCGGGAAGCTCCTGGTCGCGTCCGCCCGCGAAGATCTCGACATAGCCAAAGAGCCGGGAGGGAGCCTGCGGCAGACAGAGAAACCCGAAGATCTCCTCACCATCCAGGACCAGCGTCATGCGCCCCTCCGCCTCTGCGGGAAGGGCCACGTCAATGGTGCCGGCGATGGGCGTGTCTTTGGCCTCACGATCCATGAGGACCGCATCGTCCGCCGGCCGGATGGCCTGCACCCGCGCGCCCGTCTGGTTCTCCGCCAGGTCGAAGCTGAAACGGAGAGGCCTCACGGCCAGGCGGCGGATTGGGTCATCCGCCCCGTGCAGGATCGCGGCCCCGTCGCGCTGCTCCACGTCACGGGAATGAAAATAGGCCGTTGTCCCATCGATATCGGCGGCCTCGTCGAGTTTGGTATAGAGCGCCAGGGCTGGGTCGCGCGCGATGAGATAGAACGGCAGGGGCAGGCGCCCCGAAAGGGCGGAGGCGTCGCCGGTGCCTGTCTCAAACACCCGACCTGAAGCGGGGCGTTGCAGGAATTTGCCGTCTGGAAGACCGGGCGGCAGTCCGGTCCATGCCTGAACAACGTCAAGGGCACCTGCCGGTGGCCCGTCGAAATAGGCATGGGTGAGGGACAACCCAAAAAGGTCGAAGTACCGAATATCGATCATGATCTTCGCGTGGTGTTCACACCGATACGAACGATCGGCGATGGCGTCGCAAGGATGTCGGCTGTCGGGAGCGCGACCATTCTCACCCGGTAGAGGACGGAGGGCAGGTATCCGCCACCCAGGGTCGACCAGAGCCGCGCCTGCGCGTCCTGCTCAAGCGAGACCAGTTCGAAGACCAGTCGTTCGATTCCCTCGGGAAGGTCCGGATTGGTCTGGCGCGTCATCACCTCGGCCGCGTGGAGAAAAGCGATGGTGGCCGACAGTCTGGCAAGCGCCGCTGCGTATCCGTTGTCGGGTTCGCCGTCGTCCAAGGTGGCCGTCATCAGTGTGAAGAGGTGTAGTCGGATCGGGCTGTGGGTCTGAATCAACGTCTCGCCGGACTCCGCAACATCAAAGGTCGATTTCGAGCGCGACGTATTCGTGGCGCGCTCGACATTGACAAGCGTCACGAGAACCTTGGCTCGTATCGCGGGATCGACCGGGCCCTCGCGGTCCACAAGAGCGCCGATCCCGGCATGGGGGCCTTGCCCGTCGACCCGCCGTGCCAGATGGCCGTCGATGGAACTGGCAATAAACGTGAGAGCCCGGTCGATCATTCTACTGCCTGCCTCGCCCTATCTCCATTCGACGTCTATCGGGCGCTTGATCCAGGGCAACACCGCCCGGCTGAGCGACCATTCGAGCGTATCGAGCAAAAGATCGAAGGGCGCCGGAGAAACCTGGACGCAGTACGTCCCGTCCTGCTTCGTCTGAATGCGACCGTCGCGCACAAGAAAGCTCTCGCGAATTCCGTTGTCCGAGGTGCGCGCAACCGGCGGCCAGGTCTTGCGAAGCCCTTCAAAGAGTTCGCGTGCCAGGTCCCGCTCCCGCTCCGAAGGTTCGGTCTCTGGAAGAGATCCTCCGGGCGCAAGGCCGGTAAGAAGGCGTGGGACGCAAAAAGATGATGGAGGCGCACCTCCGCCCACGGCCACATAGAGAAGGAAGCCGGCCGCAGCGATCCGGTCGCTTTCCGCCAAGAAGTCCGACGTCGAGGTGTAACCAAGCCGCGAGAACGCGGTGCTCAAGAAAGGCCAGAGCAAAACCAGACCCGCGGTGCTGCTCCGGATCTCCGCGCGCTCGGTCTTGCAGGGGTCTGCGGGTAGACCAGCGGCAAGCGGCGGGACAGACAGATCTTCTGCGAGGTGCGTGAGAACGGCGCGAAGGCGCAGCCCCTTGGCTCTGGCGGCAAGACGGTCGGCCAAGTGTTCTGGAGGGCGCCCTTGCTCACGCGCAAGCGCTTCGACGCCCTGTCGAACAAGCGAGGCCACATCTTGCCCCGGTGTAGTCTCCAGAAGGCCCGATACGAAGGCCGTGCGATCAGTGGCGCTTGGGATGACCTGCACGAGCGCATCCAGATGTCGGGTCACGGCCGTGCCGAAACGGCGCTGAAGGATCCAAGAACGCTCGCCGGCGTCAGTTGACGACGCTGTAAGGAGGCAGAGCACGGGGTCACCCGCGGCGACGTCCCAGGTACCCGGACTTGGTTCTCCGTCAGGTGCAGCCGCGCTGGCAAATGGCCCGCTTGCCCGCGCAAGACGATCGTTGGCAAGACCGACGCGGTGCGCCAACGAAAGGTCGGGCTCTGCTTCGAGAAGGGTACGGAAGGCGATGGCCCGAGCAGTCTTCCGGGTTTCGGCGTCTGTGCTGGCGGAGGAAATCCAGTCGGTCCACGTTTTGCGTTCGGACCCAGAAACAGCCTTGAACAAGTCAAGGGCGAGCGTTTCGGGAAGTAGCATAAGAAAACGGGAAATGGCTTCCGGATCTCTGAGGTGCCGGCGCTTCAGGCGATCGAGGATCGCGGCGGTTTCGCGTTTCAGCGTCTCGCGCGCCCAGCCCTCCGCGGCACCATCCACCAGCTTCGCCGTGCCGGGGGGAAGGGGGCACTGCCCCTCGATCAGCGCGAAGAGCACCTCCCGGGCATCTGCCGTTCGGCGGCTAGCGTCCTGAGGCAGATTGCCGGGTTCGGCGGATTCTCTGGTCCGCGTCTCATCCATCTGCCCCGACGACTCCGACGCCCTCCCATCGGGCTCCTGCCGTGACATGCGCACGGCGACATGCCGGGAGAAGCGGTCAGGCGGGAGGCCGTAGGACTTCGCGATCCGGGACATGATCGCGGCCAGCATGGGGCCCGACGGCTGGTCCAGCGTCGCGAGCACAGCGGCCCAGGCGACATCGCCAAAGCGGCCATCGTCCGGAGCGACAAGGCTCTGCCGGCGATGCGCCCGCTGAAGCCGCCTGCGGAAGGAAAGGGCTGCGCTCGCGCGCTCTGGGTCCAAGAGCCATGCCAGGCGGGCTCCCGCCTTGTCCGGCAATCCGCGGGCAACCTCCCTCGGGCCGTCCGGTCTTGCGAGCGCTCTGCGAAGGAGCGTCCGTGCCTCACGCGGCCGGGTGCGGGCCATCCTCAGCAGCATACCCGGATCAAGGGTGTCCTCCGTTCCCGGATGGGACGATCCTCCTGACAGGCCGCCAACGCCTTGCCGGGTGCTGCGCCCGTCCTTCGGCGCGGCATTGGGGTTCAACGCGTCGTTGCGCTTGCTGTCCCCAAGGGCGGACCCGTTCGCACCCGCCCCGTCCAGTCGCCTTGCGTTCCCCAAACTGCCGTCAAGATGTTGAAGGGCGGAGCGATGAGGCGGTCCGCTGTTTGCGCCCCTGGACCCACCACTGCCCAAAGCTCCCTCCAGCGCATGCGCCAATTGTCCCTTCAGCCGATCCCGCAAATCCTGCGCCGAAACCAGTCCCAGATCGAGGTGGATCCGGCCAATCGCCAATGTGCCCGGCGTGACTACGTGAAGCGCATGATCCAGGCTCTCGGGCAGGTGGTCCCGGCAGTAGCTCGCGATGTCGTCCCTCACCATCGCCGGCACGTTGCCGTGAAGCCTCAGTGTCAGTTGGTGGATGACCAGCTCGTTCACGTGAGGCCCTCCTCAACAAACGACCATGACGCGAGGCGCTGCGTTCGAAACGCGAGGCCCAAGGCGGACCGCAGCGCCTCGGCCCCCCCGGTGGCACCGCTGCCAAGCTCCTGCCACCATCTGTTTCGGAGGCGTCTCATTTCCGAAAGCCCGTCAGGGTTGAGCCACAGGACTTCGGCCGTGAGGTGCGCAGGCAGGTTGTTGGACACGACAGCTTCAATGAAGCGGCGGGTCGCTTCCGTTGCGGCGGCGTTGGCTGGGAGGCTCACCGAGACGGTAGGTCCGCAGGGATTCTGCGGGAGGTCTGAGGGCGCGAAATCTTCCGCTGCGATCACAGCTTCTGCGGCCGCGATGGCCTTGTCGGGGGCGGAAAACCGATCCACGGCCTCCGCGATAACCTTGTTGTCTGCATCGAGAAAGTAGAGCCCCACCGAGCCGGACGCGGGATCGCTGAGAACGCTGGCTGCAATATCGTCCACTTCGTCTTCCGGTAGGGCGGCCCCGCGCAAAACAAGGCAGATCGCGCCATCGGGGCCGGCGATTGAGACCGCAGGGGCCGGGGCAACTGGTGGGGTGCCAGGGCAGAGATGGACATGTTCCACAACAACCGGAATTTCCGCGAGCCCCGCGATGCGCGCGATCCGTTCGGCCATCGGTCCGTCGAAAGCCCCCTCTGGAACCGCCTCTGCATGATCGCAAAGCACGGCGCCGCTGCCACGCTCCGAGGTGAAGCGCACGATGTTGCGGAGGGTCGCCTCCTTTCGCGCAATCAGGGCAGCTGGATCCGGTGGCGTTGGGGCACTTGGGAAGGACTCGCCGAACCGGGCGAGCAGGTGGTCGAGGGCGCGTCCCCTCCGATCCACGTCACGCGAGGTGTCCGATGCGGATGCCGCAAGCTCTTTGGCATAGTGGTCAAAGGCCGTGGCGATCCGTGCCGGGTCACCGACCGCACCGATGAGTTGGGCGAAACCCGGCGGCGCGTCGCGGTCGTTCGCCGGCGTTCCCGGTC
Organism: Pseudomonadota bacterium; assembly: GCA_039822045.1. Taxonomy (GTDB): domain Bacteria; phylum Pseudomonadota; class Alphaproteobacteria; order Rhodobacterales; family Rhodobacteraceae; genus HLUCCA09. Next base: position 433,212 of record JBCBMY010000001.1, read on the forward strand.
CGGCAAGGGCCTGCACGAAGTAGCTGTGGTCGACGGGCCATTCCGCCGAAAGGAGCCGGGGCGCATTCTCGATCTGCGCAAGCATGTCGCCAATTACCTGATCGAAAATCGCGAGGTAGCCTCGGAACTGCGCAATACGAAGAGGATCCTCGGCCTGCGCCCCAATGCCAAGGCCATAGATCTTCGGGAACTCGTGCTGTACCGAGCGCGGTCTTGCGATCTCGCGGTGTGCGCGGCCGATTGCGGCGGTCGCGGGCGGTCCGGTGTCGTGGTGAAGCTTCCAGTTGTAGCGCCGGAGTTCCTCACGGTGACGGAGGCTCGCGGCCACCTCCCCGACGAAATCGGCCCGGTCGGAGAGGGGAGCACCGTCGAGATCGAGCCCTTTGATGGCGTCAGCATGTGTGGCGATCCGGGGTAGTAACGGCAAATCCGGCCACCTTCGATCGGTCGGATCGCGGACGTCGATGGCAAGCGAGAAGATTTCCGCAATCTCGCTCAGGTCTCGGAGCGCGCCCGCGATCCTGGCGTCGTCAACGCGTTCGTTGAGTGAATGCATGTCCGCGTCCTCGATCCGACCGGTTCTGAGGAGAGGACCACGGAAAACGTGATCGGGCGCGGTGCCGCCCGCCAGGAGCCGCCCGAGGTCTTCAGGTACCGGGGGCGCGTTTAGGGCGATATCGGCGCGAAACAGGATCTCGGCCGCTACGTCGATCGGCGAACGGTCCGGCGCGATCCGGGCGTCGAGATGCAGCACGACGTCACGGCGGTCGAGAACCGCAATCCTGCGGAACCTGACACCAGCACCGCGGTTCTGATTGAGGAGAGCCGTAGCATCCTGTTCGACCCGGGACGGGTTCGCAGGAGGTGCGCCGCTGGCTTCAGGGAAGTGGTGGAGGTCGAGCCCGACATCGAAAGCGCCTGGAACGGGCTCTCTGGCCTCGACCGCCGGCCAGATCCAGGCGTTGCGAACCTCGACGATCCGGTCGATCAGCAGCCGGCGGTAGTCATTCCCGGTCACCGGCGCCGAACTCAGGATCTCCGCTTGGGCCGGAAAGGTCTGCGGCACCGGGATCTCCGGCCGCGTTTCTTCGAGGGACGACTGCGTCCCGGGCTCATCAGGCGGAGCGTGACGGGTGGCGAGAATGTCTTGGATCGGGAGTCGCGCGCGGAAGGCGACATCGTTGAGGGCGTAGCACAGGATCTCAAGGACCGTGATCCCGGGGTCGTGGAGATTGTGATCGGTCCAGATCTCGCCCGACAGGTCGGTGATGTGTTGCAGCGCCGCGCGCCGCATCGCGTCGAAGTCTAGGTTGGGCTCGAGCTCGATCTGGCGCGACAGAACAGGTGCTGCGGCTATCCCATCGGCCATGGGTCAACCCCACAGACGGGTGATGTGATACCGGATGCGCGGCTTCTCGACACTGTCGTAGGGGCCTGCGCGGATCTGAAGCGCGTGTGTGGCACTGCTGCTCCCGGGCGAGCCGCTGGTTCGAACCCAGCGCAGCAGCGGGCCCCGGCGCCTGCCGGACACCCGATTGAACGTCCTGATCAGCCACAAGAGCGCCAGGATCGTCAGCGTCGAGAAGAAAATGAACTCCGGGCCGAGCGCGGGAGGCGCGAAAGCGGGGAAGGCGCAAGTGCTGCCTCCAGTCAGCACGCACCAAATGAAGTCCAGCAACTGTTCGGCCGTTCTGGTCGATATCATTGTCGCGACGAGGAGGAGCGCAACGAGGAGTTCCGCGGCGAGTGCCCATGGGTGGAGGACCGTCGGCCAGCGCTGCAGCCATGCTGGCACGAAAGGATCACCGACGATGCGGATGACAGGACGCTGACCCTTGGCGCGACAAACCAGTGTCGCATGGCACACGCCTTCGCTTGGCTTGTGCCTCCCAAAGAAGTCCGAGAGCAGTGTCGACGCTGGTGTGGTCGTCGGCGTGCCGCCTGCATAAGCCAAGATCTCAGCGGCGAAGGCACCCTCCTGCGTGGGGATGATCGTGTGCCAAGTCTTGTCGGCGGCGACAAAGGACATGCTGCGGGAGGGCTCGCCGAGGGTCTTTTGTTCCTCCTCGTCGACGTTCTCTTCGCCGGATTTCCAAAGTCCGAAGCGGGCCTCCAACCCGGTCCAGGCCGCCAGCTTGACCGTCGGGGCGTCTTGCAGGGCCGATGCTTGCGTTTGCGTGAAGGAGAGTTCGCCGCGTTCCTTCGAACGGATCTCCCAGGCGACTGGTCCAGCTCCGCCGTCTTTTGCGAGCACGATGGCTGCGTGGCCATCGGGCAGAAACGCCGTGAAGTCATCCTCATGCTTCTTGAACTCTGCGTCGAGTGCGAACGAGTCGATGAGATCGCCGAAATCCTGGCCCCTCGGGATACTCCCGTCGTCGAAGTGCTCCTTCAGGTCTCTGCGTATGTCGCTCATGATTCGCTCCAGATGTCTCAGGTCGCCCGGACCGCTGGGAGGATCGGGGACAATCGTCCCGATCTGTGCGTGGTGACCGTTAATTCCTCGCCGATCGCGAGATTGCCGATTCCGGCAAATTCCGGCCGGATCAGGTAGATGGGATCGTCGGTGCGCTGCCAGCGGTCCCAGCCGGAAGGGGCCAGGCTGTCCTGCCCGACGATGGCGTTGCCGATGGGCGCAAGAAATCGATGGTCGTCTTCGGCATCGATCAGGGTGATGCGGTGGCGCTGTGCAGGCACGAGAACCGCCAATGGCTCGGAGGGGCGCATGGCGCCACCGGGATCGGACCAACGCGCGCTGTCTTCAAGGCGGTGGACCTTGGGTGGGGCGCCATCGGTCTCACCCAGGCGAGCCGGGTCGGCCTCGGTTTCAAAGAACCGGGTAAGGTGCAGGTTCAGGACTTGGCGAACGTCATCCAGGGCCTCAATGGCAGACGAGACCGTTGCAACGGTAAGGGCGCCGGTGCCAATCGGAAGCGGCTCACTCGGGTCAGCGAGCCACGGGGCAACGGCCAGTTCTGCCGCACGGTTGACGGCCGCTGGCGTGGACGGACCGGCGCGGGTCGACAGCTTGGCCGCGGCAGAGACCCGGATGCTTTCGGGAGCAACGGGGCGTACGACAAGACGATTGGCATTGAGCGGAATGCGGGCGCCGAGATGCTCCGCGATCCGGCCGAGAAGCCGGTCAGACACCGTGAGGTCCGATCCCGACGCGGTTCGCCGTGGCGCGACCGCAAGCCAAACCGCACCGTTCGGGCCGCGGACCGCACGCGCATCGCCGATCTCCGGAAAGGCGTCTAGGGTGATGCGCTCGTAGTCGCGGAAGAGCACCGCGCGGTCTTTGTGGCTCAGGCGCTCGGACACGCGAATGCGGAACGCTTCGGTGGTCTCGGCGGGCGCGCCGAGAAGGGCAGGGCGCTGCGACCCAACTCCCGAAATGGCAGCGGCGACCGTGCCGTCGAGCACGGCAGTCACGGGTGCAGGTGGAGGGGCATCGCCGGGTTCACGGTGGCGGGTCGCGCCGACGGCGTGGAGGGAGATGCCTTGAGCGGCGCCAAGGGCCGAGGCCACGTGCGTAGTGGGCACGGAAACGCTGAGCCAGAGGTCGGCCGGCGGCATTATCCCGCTCGGCCGAGCCCAATCCGACGGTAAGCGGAGCGTCACAATGCCAGGTCCGCGGAAGCCCTCCGTGCCATCGCTCTCGACGGCCGAACGGGCAAAGTCGCGCCAAGTGTCGCCGTCAAGATAGCGCCAAACCAGTTCGGGCAGGTCCTCGGGGGGGCGCGTGGCGAGCCGGGCGCGGCCCGCTGCGCCTTCGACATTGACGTGGATCGTCAGGCGTTCGAGCGGCTGGGTTCCGTCGAGGCCCATATAGAGTGTACCGGCGAACGACCGCCCGTCCTGACGCGGGATGTCCGCCAGCGGAAGTGGACGAGCGCCCTTCGCGTGCGTGCCGAACGGGAGCAATGCGATCAGGCGGCCAGCGGTGGGATCCACGCCGACCTCTGCCGTCGCGCTGTAATCGATGGTCGCCGAAGCCGCCATTGGCGTAATCGGCGGCTTCGGCATGGGCGTCGGGCTAAGCGCCGTGCCATCCAGAATGCGGGCGATCACGCCCTTGGCGGCCGCGGTCGCAGCGTCCGCGACGACCTGGAGAAAGGCATCGCGCCCGAAGCCCACGTCCGGCGCGGTGAGCTGAAGCCTCAGCGCGTTGACCGGGCCAGGGCCATCGGCGGGCTCCGCCGAAAGGCGGCGAGATTGGGCAATGCCCCCCGTGGTTAGGATGTCGAAGAGCGGCAGATCCTCGCTCGGCAGGATCCCATCTCGGAGGGTCTCCCAGCCGGCCTCTCCTTGGGCCTCGAACGTCACCTCGAAGCTCTCGTTCGTGAGACCGATATTCCAGTTCTGGTAGTGTGCCGTCAGGTCCGCAGGCGGAGCCGGCAGATTGGCCCACTCAAGGTTGAGCGAGACGCGCGAGATGCCCGGCTTCGCAAGTTCCGGATGGCGGGCGGTAAAGAGCGATCCCTTGGGCGGGACCGCGCCAAATGGCGCGAACGGCTGGTCTCCCGCAAGGGGACCCTCAGAGTTTGTCAGCTCGAGGCCGCTGAGGCCTGTAACTTCCAGGGCGAGATCGACTTTTTCAACCAGAAGGCCGGCGAAGGCGGCCGCGGCCTGCCCGGTTCGGCCGTGACGGAAGCTGATGGTCACATATGGAAGGGCCGACGGATCATCTTCCGGTGGGGCGAGAGGCGGTTCGCTCGGCGGGAGCGTGAACTTGAAGGCCAACGCGTCTCCGACAACAGAGATGCTGAAGCTGTCGACCTCCCTCTCGCCCGTGGGCGTGCTGATGGACAGGGCGAAAGCGTGCGAGACCGGCTCGGATGGACGGTCATTGGTGTAGCGCGCGACGGCGTCCGCCAGGGTCCCATCGGGGCCCGGCTGGGTCGCGAGGGTAAGGGACAGCGTACGGCGGCCGCCCGCAAGTGCCAGGGCGGGCGCTTCGACCCGAAGCCCAAACCGCGCTTGCAGTGCTGGGGTTCGCCGGTAGGACGCCGGTCCGCCAAAGATCGGCCAGCCCTGGCCCGGACCAAGGGGCGCACCAAGCCCATCGGCCGAGGCCGCATCGGGACGCGCAAGTATATCCGATGCGCCTGGCCGGTCCGGCCGGTCCAGAAAGAGCGTCGCAAGCCCAGAAATCTTTGCGTGTGTGAGGGTGATGTCGCGGTCGGTGAGAAAGACCACCGGCTGGCCCGCAGCATCTCGGCCCGCACCGAGCCTCGTCCCCTTGGGCACGCTCAGTGCGCCGCGACTGGGCACAAGAGAGAGATCGACGATCGTGAGATCATCGCCTGCGCTGCGTGGCGTCAGGCCGAGGAGCCGGCTGTAGTAGAAATCGAGATGGGCCTCGGTCAGTTCGTTGATCGCATCCTGCGTGATCCCGCAGATCTGCAGGAAGGCGAGGGCAAGACCAATCTCGGCCGGGTGGGTCTTTCCGCCCGTGACGGCCGCGGCAAAGATGCTCTGGGCGGCGGCAGAGATACGGAGGAGCGCGCGTTGCATAGCGCTTTCCGCAAAGCGGCGCTCGACCTGCGGGGCATCCGGGGCAGAGATCGGGCCGCCCAACAACTCCCGCGTCTTCTCCTTGAAGCTGAAGCCGCCGAGGCCGAGGCCGCCGAGTTCCTCCTTCAGCACCTTCGCGATGGCCGACCGGAACCGCCCGTCAATGTCCTGAGCATAGGGCGCGAGCGGCACGTCTCCCATGCGATGGAGCCAGGTTTCGATCCGGTCCGCGCCCTCCTCAAGCAGATCGGGCAGGTCGGCCACGCGTCGGCGCGCCACGAACTGCGAAGACGGATCGAGCAGAGCGACCTCAGCCAGGAGGAACGAGACGTCTTTATCGAGGATCGTGCCCCAGTCAGAGACCGTCTCGTTGCCACGGTCTGGAAAGCAAAACAACCGGGCGATCCTGTGAAACCGCGCGGTGCGGTCCACAAGCGTGCGATCGTCTATGGGAAAGTACTCTGGTCGAAGTGCCGCACGGTCGCGGCCGTTCTGCCACGTGTGGAGGGGGAATGGGCCCTCTATGCGCGACAGCCGGGTCATTCCGCCGCCTCCGGTAGATAGAAGGGCACGGTGAGATTGCCGCGCGCGTTCACTTCGGGGATTTCGTAGTCGACGAGGACGCTGACCCGGCCCTCCGTTTCATCGAGGGATGCCGAGATCGAGAGCACACGGATCCGTGGTTCGAAGCGCTGGATGGCGGCCAGGATGCGGGCCTTGAGGTCGGAAACCGACGTCTCGTTGATCAGACTGAAAACGCCCGGGTCCAAGCCGAAATCAGGGCGCATGACCCGCTCACCGGGAAACGTTGTAAAAAGGATCCGGAGCGCCTGACGGATTTCCTCCCAGCCGTCCACAAGGGTCGCCCCCCCACGGTCGCGCGAAAAGGCGGGCGGAAATGCCCAGCCTGTTCCGAGAAATTCGTGGGGAGCCGGGGTCACGGGGGGTCAGCCTCCGATCAGGACAGTTGGCAGCCCCTGAACAACGACGCCACCATGGGCGGTCGTGTCGCCCATCCGGACGGCGGGGCGGCCCATGATGAAGACAGTCGCAGAGCCTTTGATGCAGGTGTCCGGTGGCCCGGAGCAGACGGCCATGTCGCCGACCACCGCGGCGGGAATGTCGCCAATCCGTACGGTCGCGGCGCCCGGACCCGAGATCGGGCCGCCGACATGGGGCGGCGGTGGCAGGCCGGGGTTGACCATCGGGCAGACATGCATGTCGGTGACGCGTGCTGCTGGTGGCATCGAGCTTCTCCTAATTGATCATCACGACGGCGCCCTTGACGATGGTCTGGGCCCCCGCGCTGAGTTCGGCTGTCGCCCCGCCCTTGGCCGTGACGCCGACATCTCCCTCGACCGAAGCGTTGAGCCCCCTGATCCCCACATCGGCCGGAGACGTGGCGGTGATGCCGGTGGTGCCTTCGATCTGAACCTTGCCGGTGGCCTTGATCGTGATGTCGCCGGGGCTTTCGACGGCAATCCCCGACGGCGACAGATCGACGGAGTTGCCCGTTGCGTCCTCGAGCCGAACCTGCGTGTCCTTGTCGCTGAGCGTGACGATCTGGCCGCCCGGCGTTGAGATCGTGAGGATCTTGTCCGTATCGTCCATTTCGATCTTGATCTGCTGGCGGGTGACGATGGCCTTGATGCGATTGTCCGCCTCCGGCTCGTAAGGTGCGGGCCGCGCGCTCGACTGCAGGGCACCCAGAAGGACTGCGGATTGCGGGTCGTCGTCGAGGAACCCGAGGACGACCTCGTCGCCCGGCTCGGGAAGAAACACCGTGCCGGCGTCCTCGGTGGCATAGCTGCACAGCAGGCGAACCCATATTCCGTCTGACTGTTCCTCGGCGAGGGGCAAGGTGACCTTTACGCGCCGTTCGGCCTTCGGGTCCTCGTGGATCTGCTTCACCTTGGCGATCTGGAGGCCCGTTGCGGCTGGGCGGAGGCCGCCTGCGGGCGGGCCGTCGATTTCCGGCAGTCTGTCGGGGCGGCGGAGGGGGTCGAGCCCGATCCGGATCTCGGTGCGCCACTCACCGCTTCGAAGCACGTGCTTCACACCGCTCACATAGGCCGTGCCGTCGAAGCGCGGACCAAGACCGGCCAAGCCCACGGTTCCCCCCGGTGCAAGCTTGGCCGTGCCGGGGATCGCCAGACGCCCACGGATGCGGGCAAGGCGGGCGGCAATGAGCCGGGCGTCAGCCCAGGTCTGCACGCCCTCGGCATCCTGGGCGGCCACGCTTCTCAGCGACGAGTCAGGGTTGCCAACGGCAGCTGCCAGAGCCGGTCCGTCCAGGTTTCCCTGACTGTTGAGGCTGGGTTCGGCGGCAGTGGCGGTGACTACATCCTGGGCCGACGGGTCCCAGGTTCCCGCTTCGGGCGGCAGGATCTGAGCGCCGGCATCGAGGTCGAGTTCGAGCACGTCGATGGCCTCGCCGAAGCGGACTTCCACGTCCGGAGAGGGGAATTCCGGCGCAGCAACCGTCACTTTGCCGCCCACCACTTTGACCGAGCGACCAAGCGCTGTGGCGCGGAGGAGAATGAAATCCCAATCGGTGGCCTCATGGCGCACGGTCGCTTCGGGCCGGAGGTCGGATGCGGGAACGTCGGCCGAACAGCCGGCCGCGCCGATGATGTCGCTCAGGATCTCGGCATCCGACATCTCCAAGTACTGGGCGCTCGCGCGCCCTACGGTAAGCCCAATCGCCTTGTCGGCACAGGTCAGCACGAGATAGGACCGGCCGCCGGGATCGACCCGGAGCCCGTGGCGCAGGACGATGCCTTCAAAAATCAAGTCGGTCTCGGAGTGGTACCCCGCCTCGATACGGATAGACGCGCCGGGGAGGAACTGGTCCGAAGCCGACCATTCGAACTCTTCGGTCGAGCGGTCACCGTCGACCAGCGTGATCGTGGCAAAGGGAATGCGGTTGAGTTCGCTCTCCGTCTCGACTTCCTTGACAAACGCGCTGTCCGGAAGCGGCGCTCCGTCGCTTGTCACTTCGTAGGTGACCAGCACCTGATCCTCGAGGCGGGGTGAAGCGGTCATGTGGGGCGACCCAGCGGCGGAAAGGCAACCGTGCGCCCGCTCCGCACCCGGCGAAAGCTCGTCATTCCGTTATGCCGCGCCACCGCGACGGTATAGCGGGGATTTCGGTAGATCTGGGAACAGAAGAGCCAGACAGAGGTCCCGGCGGTCATTTCGCGCACGTGCGCCCGGTCGGGGGAGTTTCGGCGGGCGCGTTCGGCAATCTCACGGGGGGTCTGATGTTGCCGCACCGTGAACGAAAGCCTGGCGCGCACGGGCTCTCCTGCGGGAGTGAACACGACGTAGGAGATGTCGAGGTTGAGCAGCCGGCAATTGAAGACAAGCTCACCCCAAAGCAACCTGAGGTAGTTCGGCGCGTGAATGTCGCCGTTGTACCGGTAGGCGACAGCCTTCAGCTCGTCGATCTTCTGGGAAACGTTGTCGACGTTTTCGACCACGCCGGTTGCGTCAAGGATAGCCGTGAACGTGATTTCCTCGGCATCGATAGACCGATAGCGCGAGACGGTGCCGGCGGTATCGATCCCGTCATCCTTGGCAAAGAGCGTCCGATGAGTGTGGTGATACGCCTCTGGATTGATCTGGGCGCTCCACTCCCCGATCTTCGATCCGAAGGTCTCGTCCTCATAGGCCTCGATCTTAAGCTTCTTGAGCATGGGCCATTAGCGTTCAAGGGCACGGCGCAGCATGTGCTCCACCTTGCGCTCGCACGCGTCCAGGAGATGGCGTCGCAGGGCCTCGGTCTCGTCCACCGCCATCGAAGGCGCCTTTGGCTCGCCGTCAATCTCGGCGCGGATCTCGATTTCGCGGATTTCAACCGGCATGACAGCTCCTTCTCCTTGCCAAGTTTCAACCGAACCCGAGCATTACCGGCTGGGAGCTCCCGTCGCGTCGCTGGATTCCGGCAAACGCAAACTCCAGGGTCTCGATCGCGGGCGCGTTGAGGTAGGCGTCGAACGCTCCGATCTGGAGCCGCATGGGCCAGGCACGACGGAGGCTCCACGTGGCGACCGGGTTGCCGTCTGGATCGAGAAGCGAAACATCAATCCCTCTAGGCTCAACTTTGTTTCCAAGATCGGACTGAATCGCCTTAACGCACCATTGTCTGAGCGGTGAGGCCGCAGGCAGGAGCCCGCGCTTGAGCGCCAGATTGCGGTGTCTGACCCGCCCGGGAAGCCGATGGAAGAACCGGTTCTCGCCGCCTTCCGCCACCACTTCGGTCTCGCGCACGGCATCGAGGCCGCTGGCGTCCTGAAAGCCGCCGTCGGGCCCCTCGGCAGCGCCCTCCAGAGCGACCCGGAAGTAGAATGACGGAAAGGGGCGGAGAACGTCCATCGCGCTATCCGTTCTCGATCATCAGACCTTCGTGGGCCAATTCGAGCATCTCGATCGCGGCCTCGTTGGCCTCGGCATCGAGTTCGGTTCCCGTGACCTTCGTGGGCCAGGCGTTCTTGAGCGTCCACACCATCGTGGGAGCGCCCGCCTCGTCGAGGAGCTTGATGGTGACGGTCTGTCGCTCGATGGTGTTGAGCTTGATCTGGCTGTACCAATCCCAAAACGCATTATCCTTAGCGAAGACGCCCTTGCGGAGAACGACATTGCCGGTTCTCTTGATGCCGGGCATTTTCACGACCGAGAAATCGGGACTATTCCCTGAGCGATATTCTATAATTTGGGTTTCGGTATCGAGCCCGTTGATATCTCGAAACGAGGCCTCTGTACCTCCGATATCGACTGAGAAATAGAACCTGGGCAAGGGCCAGGGGGCTTCCTGTTTATCGCCTGACATTGCGCTGTGTCCCTATCTGGCCCCGCATCAGGAGGTGGGCATCTTCTGCTGGAAAGTGAGGATGATGAACTCAGCCGGGCGAACGAGCGCCACGCGGACCACGATCCTCATATAGCCATCGAGAACGTCGTTCGGCGTCATGGTGGTCCCAAGGCCCACATCCACTGCGTAGGCGTCCTCTGGGGTAGCACCCATAAGCGCTCCGGCCTTCCACTGGTTGTCGAGGAAATTCAGCAGCATGTTCCGGACGGTGGTCCAGGTCGAAGCTGTGTTGGGCGCAAAGACATAGGCATTGAGCGCGTTCTTCATGCTCTGTTCGAGCATGATCGCCGTGCGCCGCACGTTCACATAGCGCCAGTCCTGGCTGTTGCCGTCCATTGTCCGTGCGCCCCAGACGAGAACGCCCTGATTTATGAAAGTTCGGATGGCATTTACCGCAATGCCGCCTTGAAACGGTACATTGAGGTCTTCTTGTTCGTTCGCCGTAATGGAGACAGTCGGCGAAATGACACCGAAGATTGGCGTATTCGCAGGGGCCTTAAACACGCCGAAAAGGTTGTCTATCCGGGAGTAGACGCCAGCCATGGCCGCAGCGGGCGGCATTACGTTCAGGAACTCTCGGATCTCGTCCATCTTGTCCCGGTAGGACGGGCTAATCTGAAGCGCGACGAGATGCGACTCGCGACGGTTCGTTGCTTCATCTGCATCTGCCGTTGCCGAATCCACTCGGATGAACGCTGCTAGCTGGTCGAAGCTTTCCGTCAGAGTAGCGACCCGCGGGTCGTCTGCCGGGAGTTGGGCGATCGCAGCATCCCTGTCCGCCTCCACAAGCCCGCCAAGAACATCGCGGGCGTCGGCATCAACATCGTCAAGCGACACGGTCTCGCGACCGTAGAGAGAGGTGTTCACCCAAGGATAGTAGCCGATGCCAAAACTTGCCCTGTCCCCTTTCACTGTCCGAAACTGGGTGATCACATCGTCTTGGTCGTTCCGAGGAGCGTCTCCATTGTGGACGTCAAGAATTGCGACGCGGCTTTGCATCTTGATGCAATGCTTGAGCATCTGCTGTGAGCAGCCCTGCCAATCCGCGAACTCAAGCAACACCGCGTCGGGGATGACCACCATGGTCGGCTCAGCCTCCCGGGCGAGCGGTCCGTCATCGGCAAGCGGCCCGTTCAGCCCCGCTTGGGTTGGGGCATCTTCATAGTTGCCGACCGACACGACGTAGCAATTTGACCCGCCGTTCTGGAAGAACATCCGCATCGCATGGAAGAGCAGGAACCGCGACCCTTCGGTGAACGCGAGCGCGTCATTTTCGATCGTCACCTGGGTTGGTGGCGCGCCACCGAAAATGCCCTCGTACTCGTTTAGCGAGCTCAATCTGACAGGCTTGCCGGTCACGTCCTGTGCACCCCGTTGGGCGCGCTCAGTATGCCCGATAAAGGCAGGGACTGCCGTCGGGACCTGGACCACCGCATTTGGAAAGGCGTTCTTTTCGACGATGTAAACGCCGGGGGTTTTGGGTTGTGGGGCCATATTGCGTTTCCCTCATTCCTTATGTCGGTGGACCGACGTCAGCCGGTCGCGTCTGCCGCAGCCGACAGCGCGGCGTCCCGTTCTTCGCGTTCGGTCTCAATGGCAAGGATCCGAGCGGAGTAGGCGGTCTGGGCCTCTGCGATGGCTTGCTCGCATATGGCTTCGGCCACGGCCTTTTCGGCGTCAGCTGCGCCTTCCACCCGCGAAAGAGTGCTGTCGGCCGCCGCCTTCGCCGCCTCGGCGTCGAGGCTGGCAAGCGCGGCAATCGCCGTGTCCTCCGCCTTTCTCGCGCTGTCGAGTGCCGATTTCGCGGCCGACTGCGCCGCGCTCTTCTCTCTGTGCTCTTGCGTGGCGTCGTCGAGCGCCTTTTTCGCGGACTCCAGCGCCGCCTCTGAGGCCTCTAGGTCTGCGTCTGCTTTCTCGCGGTCGGACCTCGCCTTTGCCGGGGCGCCCTTGGTTTTCTCGATCTCGTCGATCTGTTCCTTGTGGGCAGACCTGGCGCCGCGCAGCCTTTCGTTGATCTTGGCGAGGCTCTTGTCACGAGTCTCCGTCGCCTTGTTCCGCTCGATTTCCTTGTCGAGGTCGGCTTTGGCGCGCTCGCCTGCTTCCCAAACCTCGTTGGAGCGGGTCTGTGCTGCAAGATGGGCCTGTTGCGCATCCTTGACGCTCAACGTGCCCGGGTTTTGCGCCCCTTTGCCTGGAGCGTCATCCGGAGCAGGATCGCGTTTGGCAGCCTCCCGTGTTGAGGCGGCACTCTCGTTTTCCCTGGTGCCCTTGGTGGCTTTCGAGGAGTCTGCTGCTGCCGAAGCTTTGCCGGGCTGATCAGCCATTCAATCCTCCGCAATGTATTCAATCTACGCCTGACATGAGCATAGGCGAAGCGCTGCGGTCTGGGGATGAGCCAGAGGGTTCTGGGCCCCAAGGATCAGTTCAGGTTGGGTTCCGATCCGGCCGATAGGGCGGATCGCGGCCCCTGGTGTGACGGTGACGCACCCGAGCCATAGTCACGGTGGAGCTTGGCGACGGCCGCGCTCCGGCCTCGGACACCAAGCTTGCGCAGGATCTCGTGGACGTGGTGCTTGACCGTAGGAAGCTCGATGTTCAACTTTCGAGCGATCTCTTTGTTGGACAGCCCGTCTCCAAGAAAACTGAGCACTTCCTGCTGGCGTGCGGTCAGGTTGCACTCTGTCGCGACCCTCTGGGTAAGATCGACAGAGTCGGACGACGCGATGTCCGGAGGACAGTTCGGTTGCGCATCGGGAACAGGGTAGGAACGCGCCGGCACCGATATATCCGGAAGGACCGGCATCAGTCCGGCCCGGGTCGACGTGTGCGCCGCCTCACGTGCGGCCGTCTCGGCGGGGTCTGGCGTTGGCCCGCCCCCAATCTTCTGGATGAGTTTCGACGTTATCCGCTTCGACCAGCGGAACTTGCCGCGGGAAGTATCCTGAAGAACCGACAAGATCTCGTCGACGGAGTGGCTATGGGTAATGAGCCCCTTCACTCCCATCCTCACACAGGCAAGGAGATCCGCTTCAACCTCGACCAGCGCGATAGCCACAAATGTCGCGTCCGGCCATTGATACATAGCCTCGGCCACGAAACTGATTTCGCCCTCTCCCAAAAGCACGAATGCAACGATGTCCGGAATGGACCCTCCGCAGCAGCCGGCTTCGCTACACTGCGTCTGCACATCGTCGAAAATCCTGCTCGCTGCGATCGCCGACGCAAGTGCCTCGCGGTAGTGCCTGGGTTTTGCAACGATAACTAGTCGCACGGCACATCGTTCTGAAGTTGGTCAGGAAAAATAGCTACTTGTGAAGGGTGAGCGTACTAAAGCGTGTATCAAAGGTACCTCTATCTCGCATCGGCTGCAATCATGCGGTGGGTCGCATGCACCCTGTGGTTGGGAAATTAACGGTTTAATCCCGTCCCTTCGGCGCGGAGGCCAATCCCAACGAACTGCAATCGATACAATTGGACCAGTCGAAAGGGAGAGAGTCAGACCTTTGGCGCAGACGGTCGGGGCGAGGGATCAGATCCCTGAGAGCGATTCCAAACAGCCGAAAATGGGCTCATCCTGCTCTTGGATAATCTTGGAATTGTTCTCATTGCCGGAGTCTATTCACCTTGGACGTCGTTTCCGTCGATAAGCTTCCCAACCTTGGCGCTCTCAGGCGCGAAACGGATGGGCAAGGGATCAAAGTCGCGATCATCGATAGCCGCGCCGAGCTTGGCCATCCAAGCATTGCGGGTGCCGATATTCAGGAGTTGATGCCGGCTTGGCTTATGTCGCGCATGCAGGGGCGTGGGGCGGCGCACGGAACACATATCGCCAGCACGATCTTCGGTCAGCCAGGGTCTCCGGTCCAGGGTCTCGCCCCCGGAGCGAGCGGACTGGTCATACCCGTCTACGGCGAGCGGGACGACGGGCAGCTTATCAATTGCTCTCAAATGGATCTTGCTCGGGCGATCTCGCTTGCTCAGGGCAAAGGCGCCCACGTGATCAACGTAAGCGGCGGCGAACCCATCGGGGAGCTCGACTACGACCCCTATCTCGCCAAGGCGATCGCCGATTGCGAGCGGCAGGGCGTCCTATTAGTGGCCGCCACCGGCAATGACGGGGCCGAGAGCCTCCATTCGCCGGCCTCCTTCGAGGAGGTTCTCGCGGTTGGTGCGGCCGACAAGACGGGCGTACCTCTGGAGTTCAGCAACTGGCACCCGAGCCAGGCGAGCCACGGCATCCTTGCACCGGGTGAGAACATTCTGGGTGCAACACCGGGTGGAACGACCTCGGTCCAGAGCGGAACGAGCTTCGCCTGTCCGGTGGCCACTGGAATAGCGGCGCTCTTGATGGCGATGCAGGTGGCCAGAGGTGATCAACCTGACGGTCGTTTGGTGCGTCGCGCCCTGGTGAAAACCGCTTTGCCTTGTGGTGAAGGGTCTGCCCGCGATCCTCGCTGCCTTGGCGGGCTGATCGATGTCGCCGCCGCCGTTTCGGAACTCTTCGGCCAGGACGCGCTGGTCTCACACGCGTCCGCCTCCACGGGGTCAATCACCCCCTCGACGACGAGCCGGTCGCCTCCGGCGGCAGGTCCGGCACCCTCCTGGCCGGGCTTCGCCTCGGCTGTGAACGAAACCAGCATAGCGGATGGCACCACCATGGCGAGCGACACACCCTTCCAACAGCCCCATCAAGTTCAGGCATCGCAGCAAACCGTACAGCCCCAGGGCTTGGCCGGTGTCGCGCCAGCGGACCTTGGGCAAGTGACCCCGGCACAGGCTGACCCAGCACAGCAAACTGGGGGCGTAGCACCGCATTGCGGCGATAACACCAACTGCGGCTGCCTAAACGGCGCTGCCGGAACGGAGCCCCAAGGCATGACACCTTCTGCAGACACTCCCGCAATGCCTCAAGCGCAGGCGCAGGAAAGCATCACACCATCGGCGGCCGGTGCGCCGGCAAGCCAGATGCCCATGGCGCCCGCGATGGCACAGCCGACAGCGCCCGCAATGGCCCAACCGGTGGGGCCCTCGATGCCGTGGCCGTTTGCCATGGCCCCGTCGCACGCCATGGCCCCGTCGCATGCCATGGCCCCGTCGCATGCCGTGGCCTCGGCGCAAGCTATGGCCCCAGCGCAGGCGATGCCGCCGCAGGTCGTCGCGTCGCCTCAGATGCAGGGCCTCGCACCCCAGATGATGCCGGTGCCGCAGCACATGGCCCCGTCGGCCGCCGCTCTCAGCGCCTCGCCCGGCGTTGGCGCGATGCCGGGCTCGGGATGGGCCCAGCCCGGCCCGACGCCGGTGCAACGGATGGGACACGATATGGCCGGCATTCGGCCGTCGGAGGTCGCGCCGTCGATGGGGGCCGGACAAGTCAACCTGGCCGGCAGTCCGATGCCGACGGACTTCATCACCGCGCAGAATTCACAGCTCGTCTATGTCATCGGCGAGATCGGGTACGACTTTATCACCGACGCCCGCCGAGATTACTTCCAACAGGGCATCCGTCGGATGTCGGAGAACGACACTGTTCTCGTCCCGGATCCCGATGATCCTAACAACCCCGACAAAGGCAAAAGATACGTAGATCTCTTCGAAGACTATCTCGGGCTCAACTTCGGCCCGACCTATGTGGCCGAAGACCATCGCGCGATGTCGGCCTTCATCTTCCCGGGCGGAAAGTTCGTGGGGATGCCGGCAACTGACCCACTGTTCGACACCGACTCTCCGAACGCCGAAGACGTGTCGGGGCTTGTGTTCACGCTCATGCAGGACGGCCAACCGCTCTACGCACTGCGCCCGCTTCACTCCTTTTCGCAGTCGGTCTACTCGTATCTCGCGGCGTTCCTGTTCGACCAAAGCCGGGTTCTGTATCACGAGACGGACGGGACCGGCGCGGACGGCAAACCGACCAAGGTCAAGGTGGTCAATCCCGACAGGGCCGAGCGGATCTCGGTGGCCGGGCGCATCATCGGCGACATCACGCTCTACAGCGGTCAAACCGTGCCGGTGCTCGATATCAGTGTCCGGGCTTTGTTCAATTGGAACAAGCAGATCATCATCGACGACATCCTCAATACAGACACGGAAGTCGCCAAGATGCTGCGCGATGACCTCGACTTCGAGGGCACACCGATCAAGGAGCTCAGCAACTTCCTTGATCGGATCTACTACGAGGTCAGAAATCTCGGACAGGCGCCGCAGGATCGCGCGATCAACTATCTCGCGACCAACGCCTACCAGGCGCACAAGGCCATCGCCGACGCCTACTCGGAAGGCTACCGGCTCGACTCCCTCCACGCCGAACCAAGTCCGCTCTGCCGGCCCAAATCCATGTGCTTCGATGTGATCATGCGGTTCTTCCATCCGACCGAACGGTTGTCGAAGGCGCTGAAGGAGTACCGTCTCACCGTCGACGTGAACGACATCGTCCCGATTGGCATCGGCGACATCCGCGAATGGGAGCGGTTCGCTTGACGGGGCGTGCGCGGACGATGGGGTAGCGCCCCGCTCCGCGCATCCAGCTCAACCGCCGGGCCAGCGCCGTGTTGCTGAGCCGGCGGGAGACGGCGCGTTCAGTCGCCGACAGGAGTGCCGCATCTCTGCGCCGGTCCAGCTGAGCACCAGGAAACTGCACGTCATCAAAGGAGAAGATCATGAAAACTCCCAAGGCCCTCCCAACGGTCCAGCGTCGGTCCTCAACGTCTGCCGGCACCCCCGGCGACGCGGTGGCCCCTTCGGTCAACTGGGGCAGCCTGCTCAAGACGGCCGTGGGCGCCCTTCCGAGCATCATCGACGCGTTCTGAGCCGAACGGCCAATGCAGCCCCTTGGGCCGCCCGACTTGGCGGCCCAAGTCACCTGATCCGGAATTCTCGTTCTCTACGGAGATTGTCATGAAGACCCCGAAGCAGACCCCCTTTGTCGAGAAGTCGAGCGTCAGCGCCCATATCGGCTCCGGCGCGCAGGACGGGGTTGCCCCCGCGGGGCTGGTGGGACGCCAGCCGACGCCGCAATGCCGGCTGCTATCCGAGTACAACTGCTAGCCATCTCGGCGAACAGATTTCCATTCCGGGCAGATGCCCGGTGCCAAAGAGGCGGCTCCAAGATCCGGGGCGGCCAACCCCAACCCAACCGGTGCCGACGCACCTGTACCTAAGTGGAGAAGACAATGAAGCATCCAAGATCCATGCCCACTGTTGCCCGCGGTTCGTCCAAGGCAGCCGCAGCGCCCGGAAATGTTCAGCCTGCGTTCCTTGGCGCATTGGCCGGTGCGCTCGCGCCGATCGCGGTCGAGGGCATTGCAAGCCTCTTGAGATAGGCCTGCCACGGCGCCGCGAGCTCCTGCGGCGCCATCTGACTTGGAACATCGGGCCGGTTAGGCGGCTTGCCCCACAGGCAGAGCACGCGCCGGCCCTCCTAGGCTGAAAGCGAGGTTAAGATGAGATCCCCATTGCAGCATCCCGCCGTCGCCAGAGCCGGCGCGTGCCAATCGTCCGTTCCCGGTGCAGACTTGGCCGCGAGCGGGTATCTCGACACGGCGCTCGAATACGGGTCCTCGCTTCTGAAGAGTGAGAACTTCTGGTCAGGCGTCGGCGGCGCGGCCACGATCATGGGTGCAATCGCGAAATCATTGGGCGACTAACCCGATCCCCCAAGAAAGAGGCAAAGGCCATGGCGGAAGAAGACTCAGGTGGCAAGGCTCCCGCAAAGCGGTCCAGCAAACGCGGAGCCAAGGGCGGCGGGTCCTACGGAAACGGAAACGGGAATGGCAACAACGCAGGAAAAGGCGGCGGTGGTGGCGGCGAAGAAAAGGGCCACAGCACGGTCAAAGGATCCACCACGCGCCCGCCGTTCCTGAGCTCTCCCATTCGAGACCCGGGACTGCCGGGTGCCGAAGGCAAGGAACGGGAAATCCCTGGGCTCAGGATCGACGCCGACACGCGGGCCGAGCAGCTCGGCGGCAGCTATCCGGTCGACGCGAACCATACCTCGTCCGACTATGCATCGCTGGCGCGTCAATCCGAAAGGTCGCGGCCAACGCAGTCGCTGGTTTCGGCGCGGACCGGGGTGATGCGCGGACCGCGGCCGCCGGTTCGCGTTCGGATCATCCGGTAGAGCCGCCGCGAGCAACAGCACTATGGACCCGCCGCCGTTGGGACGCCGTGCCGTAGATCCCTCGCACCCGGCGCGGTGTGTCTCAGAAGCCTACGAGTGGCTGCGGGATCCGCAGAGTCCGAAGGTTCAAGCGCAGATCGCCGCCGAGAACGCCTCGTCGGCGGCGCAGGTCTCTGCGCTCAGCCGGCTCCGAACCGAAATCTACGACGAAATCGTTGAACGGCTGGCATTGGCCCGTGAGGATCTGCCCGCACGTCGGGGCGCATGGCTCTACTACTCCGAGACGACGGCGGATTCCGGCTATCCGGTGCACCGGCGGCGCCCGGCTGACGGTGTCGGAGAACCCGAGACAGTGCTTGATGAAAGACATCTGGCGGAAGGCACGGATTATCTGTCCATCTCCCAATTCAGGGTCAGCCCCGATCACCGCCTGTGCGCCTACCTCTTTGATACTAAGGGTGAAGAGCGGCACCTTCTGGGGCTTGTCGAGATCGCCACGGGCCGACATGTGGTGCTGGCAAGGAACCTCGCCGGCAGCGGGCTCGCCTGGTTCGCGGACAGCCGCCACCTGGCCGTGGCAGCCCTGGATGATCTGAACAGACCCGACCGGATCAAGATGTTCCCGGCAGACGCCAGCGAGCCGGCCGGTCGGGTTGTGGTGTCCGAGCCTGATCCGGCCTTCCGGCTCACTGTCGCCGAGACCGAAAGCGGCGCTTACCTGGTCGTCCTCTCGGCGGCGCTCGACACAACAGAGCTTGCGATCCTGGACGCGCAAGATCCGAGCGCAGTGCCCCGGATCCTCCACCGGCGGACGCCCGGCCACCACGTGCGTGCGACGCACGTTCCACCATCCTTCTTCCTTCTCGACCGGAGCGCAGGTCATCCGGACCGGCTCTTTCGGTTACCCGAGGCAGACATCGGACGTCCGCCGGACCTCCTTCAGGAAGCGGCCCCGAACGACGCGATCGAGGCGATCTTTGCCTTTCAGGATTTTCTCGCCGTCAGGGAACGCCAGAGCGGGCAGGCGCAGCTTCGCATCCTGCCGGCAGATGGCAGCCCGGCGCATTCCGTGGCGCTGCCCATGGTCAACGCGACCATTCACTCCGAACCAAATCTCAGCTTCGACAGCCGCTACCTGCGCTTTGGCATCGACAGTTTCACGGAGCCCTACAGCGTCTACGACTACGATGTGACGGCCCGCAGCTTGAGCCTGAAAGACCGGATGCCGTGCCAGCACTACGATCCCGCCGGCTATGTGAACGAACGGATTGAGATTCCGGCCGCAGATGGCACTTCGATTCCCGTCTCTCTTGTACGGCGCAACGACCATGCAAAGAACGGAGCCGGCCCGATCCTTCTCTACGGCTACGGGGCCTATGGCACGAGCATCGACCCTGAGTTCAGCCCCGTGCTGTTCAGCCTCGTGGACCGGGGCATCGGCTACGCGGTGGCCCATGTCCGGGGCGGCGGCGAGTTGGGAACGGGCTGGCATAAGGCCGGCCGGGGTCTGAAAAAGTCGACCGGGATCAGCGACTTCATAGCCGTGGCCCAGGGCCTCAGGGACAGGGGCATCGCCGCTCCCGGATTGATGGCCGCGATGGGGCAGAGCGCCGGGGGCCTTTTGGTTGCTGCTGCCATGAACCGGCAACCCGACCTGTTTCGTGCCGTCGTCCTGCAGCGGCCCTACCTCGATCTCATTGGGGTTCTGTCCGACAGCGACCTGCCGCTGACGCAAACGGACCGGCTCGAATGGGGAAACCCAGCCCAGGAGCCAGACCGGTCGAACTTGCTGGCTCTGTCCCCCCTAGAGAACATTGGGCGGGCAACCTATCCCGAGGTCTTGGCGATCTGTGCCCTGAACGACCCCAGGACCCACTACTGGGAGACCATGTCCTGGGCTGCGAGGCTGCGAGAGGCCGCGACACCGCCCCTCACCCCTTCCGTGTTGGTTCAGGCTGTCGGCGGCCACCAGGGCGCATCAGACCGCTTTGAGGAAATCGATGAATGGGCCCTGATTTTCGCTTTCCTCGTCGATCGTCTCGGCGGGCCCTACAAGACAAATGCCAGTCAATAGATGCTCCGGCAAAGATGTGGACAACGCAATGACATCAATCCGGTTGCACACCTCTCAATTCACGAAAGGCCCGGCGCAACTGGAATTTACTAATCCGCGCGGGGTGGTCGCAAGTCCGCATGAGCAATAGTATGAAAAGCTCATGTCAAATTCGAACATCAAGCCAGATGATGAGGCTTTGGGAATTCAAGCCAGTAACGAGCCTGATCAATCCCCTTTGCGCGCGCGAAATCCGCAGCTTTACGATCGAAGATTGATATCACTTGGCCTCACCTCGCAACATACCCAATCGCTCTTGTTCCAAGGATAAGGCAACGCTGACATCATCTCGACATCAACTCTCGGCCGCGTTGAACCAGGGAGGCTATCGTGGCGCAGAAACCGTTCGTAATCTTCTTGCACGGTATTTTCGGATCGCGCCTGTCCGCGAGCGACGGCGAGGAAGTCTGGCCGCCAACAGCGTCTGAATATATCCGAAAAGCCTATAGGCGAACAGACAAGCTGCTCGATCCTGGGTTGCTTGTCACCGATATCATTCGCCGCGCGTCATGCTGTGATGTCTATCAACCGGTTATCGATGATTTCGAGAAGATTGGTTACAGCGAAAATGCCGACGGTGAAGTCGGAACACTCATCCTTTTCAATTATGATTGGCGCAAAGATCTCCGCTCGACGTCGGATAGCCTCGCAGAGACGCTCGACACCCTGGCGCCGGACGCCGAGATCCGGCTTGTGGCCCATTCCATGGGCGGGTTGGTTTGTCGCGACCTTCTGGAGTCCGGCCGCTACAGCGTACGATCGTGGTTTCCCAAGGTCCGAGCCCTCATCACTCTGGGCACGCCTCATATGGGGGCGCCTCTTGCCCTTCTGCGCGCCGCGGGCCTCGATGGCGCGATGGGTATGTCTGCGAGTGATGTGAAGCGCTTAGCCGGCGACAGTCGCTATCCGTCCGCGTACCAATTGTTGCCTCCGCCCGGAACGGCCTACGTGCGCGACGTCAACGAGGGCGAGGACAAGGGTTTCGTCGTCGACACGTTCAACCAGGGCTTCATCACCAGCCATGGCCTCTCGGCCGCCAATATGCAGGCGAACAGGGACTTCCACGCGGGTCTCGATCTTGTGCAGAGAAGGCCCTCTCATGTCGATTACTACCTGTTCGCCTCCTCCACGGAGGAAACATTGAACCGCTTTCAAACGGCAAGCGGCCAATTGCTCCCCCTGAAAGACCGGCGCGGCGGCGACGAAACGGTGCCCGCAGCTTCGGCTGCCTCCCCGTTCGCCTCAACGGAGTTTGTCGCCGGGGCCCACGGAAAGATCTTTCGCGACGTCTCGCTGCGCAATCGACTTTACAGGTTGTTGGGCGCTCCAATTGCCATTCGGCCGTCAAGTGCAACTGACCGGCCGGCAGAGGACGCGCTTGTCGCCAATCTCGTTATACCCGACGAGCCGGTCTCCCGCGGCGCAGTGATCTCCGTCAATCTCGTGTTTCGCGAGCCGGTCACGGAATTCAAGGATACGATTGTCTTTGAGCCACTTCGCGAGATTGGCCCGCCGGCAGAGGTGCCGGTCGGCGACAGTTCTGTGATGGATGTCAGCTACGAAGGTGCTCCGCTCGAAGTTCTGTCTTTGAGGGTCAGAGCGCCTGCGAAGGCCGGCTTCTATGCCGCCAAACTGGCGCAGAACGAGCTTGGCGAGCCGGTGCAACTTGTTTTGACGGTGTCGACGGACGGTGTGCCAAACAACGACTGATCCCGTCACGCTTCAGGATGTGTCGAGCCGCATGGCGTCGCCGCAGGCGGCCTCGACGCCGAAGAGGCTATGAGGTCGCAGACTACACGCGAGTTCAAGGCCGACTTGCCCTTGCACTCAGGGGCGACCCGAGCGCAACCGTTGCCCACGGTTTAAGCTCCGGCTCTGGGCCACGTGGCACCAAGCTTGAGCCGGCTGCGTGGCCCCGACCGCTCGCGTTCAGCAGAGATGACCCGAAGGCGGGGTGGTAGGCCCGGCAGGACTTGAACCCGCAACCAAAGCGTTATGAGCGCTCTGCTCTAACCAATTGAGCTACAGGCCCGCACTGCGTCGCAGCTAGCCCGTGCGGGGTAGGGTGGTCAAGATCCCCAGAACGCGTCCCGGCCCGTAGAGCGCGCGCGTTGTGGCGGTCAGGGCGATGCGGTAAGGCCGCGATGCGGGTCCGGGAACAGGCGGTTCTGAACCCAACGCGGTGGGCTAGGCGGGCAATGGCAAACGAGCGGAAGGATGCGGGAGACATGGCAGAACCCAGCACATTGAGCTATCGGGATGCGGGTGTCGATATTGATGCCGGCAACTCCCTGGTCGACCGGATAAAGCCGGCGGTTCAGGCAACGTCGCGACCCGGATCCATGGGCGGGATCGGTGGGTTCGGCGGCCTGTTCGATCTTCGGGCTGCGGGCTTCAGCGATCCGATCCTCGTCGCCGCGACGGACGGGGTCGGAACCAAGCTCAAGATCGGGATCGAGACGCAGCGGTTAGGGGGCTTGGGCCAGGACCTCGTCGCGATGTGCGTCAACGATCTGGTGTGCCAGGGCGCCGAGCCCCTGTTCTTTCTCGATTACTTCGCCACCAGTTCACTGGAGGTCGGGCAGGCGGCCGCGGTCGTCGAAGGCGTGGCGCAGGCCTGTGCGCGGGCGGGCTGTGCGCTCCTGGGCGGCGAGACCG
This sequence comes from Pseudomonadota bacterium, assembly GCA_039822045.1. Taxonomy (GTDB): domain Bacteria; phylum Pseudomonadota; class Alphaproteobacteria; order Rhodobacterales; family Rhodobacteraceae; genus HLUCCA09. Next base: position 456,486 of record JBCBMY010000001.1, read on the forward strand.
CCGAGATGCCAGGCATGTACATGCCCGGCGAGTTCGATTTGGCGGGCTTCGCCGTGGGTGCGATGGAAAGGGGCGCCGGCCTGCCTGCCGGAGTGGCGGAGGGCGACGTCGTGCTGGGGCTTGCCTCGGACGGCCTCCATTCCAACGGATTTTCCCTGGTGCGCAAGGTTGTGGAGCGGAGCGGGCTCAGCTGGGCAGACCCGGCTCCCTTTGGCGCGCTGAGCCTCGGGGAGGAGCTGTTGACCCCCACGCGCCTCTACGTGGCCTCGGTTCTGGGCGCGGTTCGGGCGGGTGGGGTTCATGGCGCCGCCCACATCACCGGAGGCGGCCCTACCGAGAACCTTCCGCGCTTCCTTCCCGATGGGCTGGGCATCGAAGTCGATCTCGGCGCATGGGCGCTTCCTGCGGTCTTTGGCTGGCTGGCCGAGGCCGGTGGCATCTCACGAGAGGAACTCGTGCGCACCTTCAATGCCGGCATTGGCATGGCCCTCGCCGTTGCGCCCGACCGAGCCGACGCGCTCGGTGCCCTCCTCACCGACGCCGGCGAGCGGGTGATCCCCCTTGGCCGCGTCGTGCCGGGCAGCGGGGTGACCTATACCGGCACGCTGCGCTGAGGCACCCGGGCTGATGCATCGCGTGGCCATCCTGATCTCGGGCTCCGGCAGCAACATGGTAAAGCTGGTCGAGGCCTTGCAGGGCGCGCCCGATGCGGGACATGCGGCACTTGTCGTGTCGAACGTCCCGGGTGCGGCCGGCCTCGCCAAGGCAGAGGCACTCGGCGTGCCGGCCATCGCCGTCGATCATCGCGCCTATGGCAAAGACAGGGCCGCCTTTGAACGCGCGCTCGAGGCGGCGCTCGCGCCCTATGGCCCTGACATCCTGTGCCTTGCCGGCTTCATGCGTGTCCTGACCGAGGGTTTCGTCGCGCCGCGGGCAGGTCGCATCCTGAACGTTCACCCCTCGCTTCTTCCGGCCTATCGCGGGCTCAACACGCATGCCCGCGCGCTCGCTGCTGGCGACACCGAGCATGGCTGCACTGTCCACCTTGTGACGCCCGAACTCGACGATGGGCCAATTCTGGGCCGGGCACGCGTTCCGGTCGATCCAGACGACACGCCCGAGACGCTCGCGACCCGGGTGCTCGCGGCCGAGCACCGCCTCTATCCTGCCGTGCTCCTTAGGTATCTTCGCGGGGAAACGGACTGTCTGGATCTCCCCTGAGTTTCCTTCGCCCGAAATAGCCGTTAGGAGGGGAAGGGTTCGGCCCCAGGGATCGGACCAGCCACAACGATAGAGGGCAGAGCTCCCGCCTCATGCGCATCCTGACCACGACCGAAGACCTCGCTGCCTTTTGCACTGCCGCCGCCGAGGCCCCCTATGTCACCGTGGACACGGAGTTTCTAAGGGAGCGAACCTATTGGTCGAAGCTGTGCCTGGTGCAACTGGCGCTTCCGGGTGACGGCGAGGCGGTTTTGGTGGACCCGATCGAGGGCGGAGACGCTCTGTCGCTGCAGCCGCTCTACGATCTGATGGCCGATACTCGCGTCATGAAGGTCTTCCACGCCGCGCGGCAGGATCTTGAGATCTTCCACCACGAGGGCGATGTCCTCCCACAGCCCCTGTTTGACACCCAAGTGGCGGCGATGGTCTGCGGCTTCGGCGAGCAGGTGGGCTATGAAACTCTGGTGAAGAAGATCGCCCGGGCCTCGGTCGACAAGACCTCGCGCTTTACCGACTGGTCCCGGCGTCCCCTGACCGATGCCCAGATGGCCTATGCCCTGGCGGACGTCACGCATTTGCGGGTGATCTATGAAACCCTCGCGGACGAACTGGAGCAGTCAGGGCGCCGGGCCTGGGTCGAAGAGGAGCTCTCGACGCTGCTTGACCCGTCCACCTATGTGGTCGAGCCCGAAGAGGCGTGGCGACGGGTCAAGACCCGCACAAATTCGGGCAAGTTTCTGGCGGTTGTGCGCGAGCTGGCTCAGTTTCGAGAGATCCACGCGCAGTCCAACAACATCCCGCGGAACCGGGTCTTCAAGGACGATGCGCTGCTGGAGCTCGCTTCGACGAAGCCGCAATCGATGAAGGACCTTGCGCGATCGCGCATGCTGCTGCGCGAGGCGCGGAAGGGTCCGATTGCCGACGGTATTCTAGAGGCGGTCAGCAAGGGCCTCGAATGCCCAAAGGAGCAGTGGCCCGAGGCCGACACCTCGCGTGACCGGCTCCACGTGAACCCGGCGCTGGCCGATCTCTTGCGCGTTCTCTTAAAGGCCAAGGCCGAGGGCGCAGGCGTGGCGCAAAAGCTCATAGCATCGGCGGCAGATCTGGATGCGATCGCGGCCGGCGAGCGCGAGGCCGCGGCGCTCAAGGGCTGGCGGCGCGAACTCTTCGGCGACGATGCGCTGCGCTTGTGCAATGGCGAAATCGCGCTGGCGGCCAACGGCGCCCAAGTGGAAGTCGTGGCCCTTTGAGCCGCAAAGACGCGCTCTCGCTGTCCGACTGCAAGGCCGACGGGGTCGACGGCGTCAACGCTCAGCGGCTCGCGGAGCGCTGGTTGTTTGCCCCCTTGACCACGATAGTGCGCGTGCTCCCCAGCGTCTGGTCGCTGATGAATGTGCCCGCGCTGATCTCGCGCGACGGCTGGTTGACCACAGGCTCCTGCGTCGGAGGCGGGGACGCAACGAAGCGGTAGGAGATCACGCCGTTCTCGGCCACCGGGCGCGTGTTGATCCCCACGGTCTCGGGCAACAAGGCCGCGCTGTGCCAGCCCTGCGTGGGCGGCAGGCCGATCGCGGTGACGAGCAGGCCGCCGGGCGCCCGGTCGAGGCGCAGCGAAACGACCTGGTCGACCGTGGGCCGAGGATCCGCCAAGTTCGCAGCCGCGGGCAGGGGGCCGGACACGCGAACCTGGTCCGATCTGTCGCCCCGAATGAAGCGGAGCGGGTCGCTGTCCCCGCAGGCTGTCAGAAGCATCAGGGCCGCAGTCGCAGCCAGGAGCGGTGCGCGCATTGCGTCCCTCGTTATTCCGGCCCACCTCGCCTATCCGATCGCGGCGGGCTTGAAAAGGCGGCGGGCAGGGGCCACTGGACCGTCGTGGCGCGCACGCCTATGTCCCCTGCAGGCAAGGGGTGAGCGCATGGCAAAGGCTGAGTTCGACGAGCTTGTAGACACGTTCGCGTTTCTCGAAGATTGGGAGGATCGCTATCGCCATGTCATCGACATGGGCCGCGCGCTCGACCCGCTGACCGAGGCCGAGCGCGTTCCGGCAACCAAGGTCGAGGGCTGCGCAAGCCAAGTCTGGCTGGTGCCCGAAATCGAAGGCAGCGGAGAGGCTGCTGTGCTGCGGTTTCGGGGCGACAGCGACGCGATGATCGTCAAGGGTCTGATTGCGGTTCTTCAAACGCTCTACTCCGGCATGACGGCGGGTGAGGTCCGGGGCGTCGATGCCCCTGCCGAGCTTGGCCGTCTCGGATTGCAGGACCACCTGTCGGCGCAACGCTCCAACGGGCTGCGGGCGATGGTCGGTCGCATTCAAGAGATCGCCGCCCGAGTGTGACGCGTGCGGCGGGCAGGCCAACCGCTCGATGCGCCGACCGCCTCAACGTAAAACAGCTCGCGGCTCGGGAGAGCGGGTCCCGCGGTATCCATCCTGTGCCTTAGGGCGCGATTGGTGTGTTCTTGCAGCGACCATCGCAGAGCGCGATATCCCCGACGTGACGCCGGCGCCTGATGGGCCGGGGCGTCTGCGCCTTAAGGCACAAGGAGAGTGCGATGACGCCCAAAACCATCCTGATCACCGGCGCGACCGATGGTATTGGCCTCGAAACCGCCCGCCTTCTGGTGGCCGACGGTCACCGGGTCTTGGTGCACGGAAGAAGCGCCGCCAAGCTTGAGGCCGTTCGTGAAAAACTCACCGAAGGTCCAGGCGTTGTCGAGACGTTCCGCGCCGATCTTGCACGGCTGGACGAGGTCGAGGCACTGGCCCGCGCGGTGGCCGCGGCCCATACCCGCCTGGATGTCCTGATCAACAATGCCGGTGTGCTCCGAACCGACACACCAACGGCGCCAGACGGCCGCGACGTGCGCTTCATCGTGAACACCATCGCGCCCTATCTCCTGACGCGTCGACTTCTGCCGTGCATGGGCCCCACCGGACGGGTCGTCAACCTATCCTCGGCCGCCCAGGCGCCGGTTGATCTCGGCGCGCTCACGGGACCGGCCTCGATGGAGGCCATGGCCGCCTACTCGCAGAGCAAGCTTGCCATCACGGCCTGGTCGCGGGAACTCGCCCAATCCCTGGGCTCCGACGGGCCAGTGGTCGTCTCGGTCAACCCGGGCTCGCTCTTGGCCAGCAAGATGGTTCGCGAGGGCTTCGGAATTGCTGGGAACGATATCGGGATCGGAGCACGGATCCTTGTGCGCGCCGCGACCGACGATGCGTTTGCAAGCGCAAGTGGCGCCTATTTCGACAACGACGCGGGCGCGTTCGCCGATCCCCACCCCGATGCGCTCGACCCAAAGAAGGGCGCTGCCCTGATGAAGGTGCTCGACAGCCTCGTGGTCTAGCGTGTGGGCCTACAGCCGCTCCAGCACGGTTGCGAGGTCGCCATACCCGGTGAACCGCCGCTCATAGGCCAAACCAAGCCGCTCGGCGCAGGACTGCGCCTTTCGATCGAGTGAGGCGTCGTCCGTCTGGGCCAGATAGATCAGCCGCTCATAATGCGCGAAGTACATGTCTCGCAGCTCGGGGTGGCGATCCAGCCCAAGCGGGCGCCACACGAACGCGTCGAACTGGCGGGCGAGAAAGTCGGTCAGGTAGAACGCCGTAATCTCCTCGTCCGCCCGAGCGGAATAGGCCGCGGCGCCGGTGAAGAAACTGTAGCAGTGCGGCCCCTCGATCATCTCGACGCCGAGTCGGTCGCACGCGGCCTGCAAGTGTCCGCCCGTGCCGCAGTCGGCATAGGCGACGAAGATCCGCGCATAATCGTCCCGGTGCGTCAGCACCGCATCTTCAACCGCCCCCGTAATCCTCTCTGGGTGATTGTGGAGGATCGCCGGCAGGCAGGCGAGGTCCATCTGGTCCCACCCGTTCAATCGCTTCAGGGCGACAATCTCATGGGCAAGGGCGCCGCAGGCAATCACTAACGACCGGCCCCTTCCGACGGGGGCCAGCCCGTCCTCGGTGAGGGCCGCGTCTGAAAGGGGCGCGCCGTGCGGAACCGTCTCAGGCGACGGCCGCTCCGCCACGATGGCTTGGCCTCGCAGCGGCGCCTGACCCTTGGCCGTCATCCCAGGCGCACCGCCGTGCCATAGGCCACGACCTCTGACGCCGCCTTCTGGATCGTCGATGTTTCCATCCGGGTCGCAACAATCGCATCGGCCCCGAGCGCGAGGGCTTCATCGCGCATCCGGTCAAGCGCCTGCTCGCGGGCGCCCGCCAGCAGCGCGGCGTACTCCTTCACCTCACCGCCCACGATGTTGCGCAGACCGGCCACGATGTCCGAACCGATATGCTTGGCGCGCACGGTCGACCCGCGGACGAGACCGAAGGTTTCGACAATCTGGCGCCCCGGAACCGTCTCTGTCGTGACGACCAGCACGTCATTTCTCGATGCGGTCATAGTGGCTGTCCTCGGTGTTTCGCACACGGTCCGCAATCACGCGCCAAATGATGAACGCAGCAAGGCCAGCGACCATGGCAACGGCAATGCCGACGCCGGGCACCTGCGTGCTGGCCAGAAAAAGGGCGCCAAGCCATACGGTTGCGGCCGCTGCGGCGATGACGATCACGATGATCAAGACGATACGATCGAGTGGCATAGCATTCCTCCTAAGCCACATATGCGCATGGCTGCGGCCCGAAGGAAGGGAGGAGGTCGGCCCGACAGCTCCGCTCCGCAATCCGCTCGCCTGCGGGCGCCAAGCAAAACACAGCGCCCTGCGGGCCATCGGCCACTCGAGCTCGGGCCGGTGTGCCCTCAGGCGGTCGCGGCCAGCTGGTTGTGCTTGCGGGCGACGAACTCTTTCGCGGTTTCCACTGCCACGGCCGCATCGCGGCAATAGGCGTCGGCCCCGATCGCGCGGCCGAACTCCTCGTTCAGCGGCGCACCCCCGACCAGCACGATATAGTCGTCGCGGATGCCCTTCTCGACCATCGTGTCGATGACGACCTTCATGTAAGGCATTGTCGTGGTCAGGAGAGCCGACATGCCAACGATGTCCGCCTCCTCCTTGAGCGCCGCTTCGATGTAATTCTCGACCGGGTTATTGATCCCCAGATCGACCACCTCAAAGCCCGCGCCTTCCATCATCATCGACACCAGGTTCTTGCCGATATCGTGGATGTCGCCCTTCACGGTGCCGATCACCATCTTGCCCATGCGGGGCGCGCCGGTTTCCGCCAGAAGTGGCTTGAGGATCGACATGCCGGCCTTCATCGCGTTGGCGGCCAGTAGCACCTCGGGCACGAAGAGGATCCCGTCGCGGAAGTCCTTGCCGACGATGGTCATGCCCGCCACCAGCGCTTCGGTGAGCACACGGTAGGGCTCCCATCCGCGCTCGAGCAGAATGTTGACGCCTTCCTCGATCTCTTCCTTCAGGCCGTCATAGAGATCGTCGTGCATCTGCGGCACAAGCTCGTCGTCGGACAGCTCGGAGAGGATGATGTCGTCGTCTTCGTCAGCCATTGCAGTCTCCTACGCGCGGGGATGGCCCCGTCGATTTCCAGCTATCATGCGGCTCGATCGGCCCTGGCAGCGCCTCCGATTGCGACACGCACCGTGTCACAACCGACTTCGCCCGTGTTGGGGTTAACCAATCCTTGCAGTATGTTCTTATTATGTTCTACATCTCGGACATGCAGCCGAGCGATGCCGATCCCCTGCCTGCGACCCATCCTGCGCGCGCCGCTCGCGGCCGCGGTGCGCAGAGCAATGCCACGGGACGGTTCGAGCGACATGCCCGCGAGGTCGTCGACGATGGATGGGACTTGCCCGAGGACCTGCCGCCCCTGCGGACCGAGGTTGTCGAGGAACGGGTCGGCCAGATCATCACCCGCAATACCTCGCCCGACCTGAGCTTCGACCGGTCGGTGAACCCGTACCGGGGCTGCGAGCACGGCTGCACCTACTGCTTCGCGCGCCCCTCCCACGCCTTCCTTGGCCTCTCGCCCGGCCTCGACTTCGAGACCAAGCTCACCGTGAAGCCCGGCGCGGCCGAGGCTCTGGCGCGCGAGTTGCGGGCCAAAAGCTATTCTCCGCGCACCATCGCCATCGGCACCAATACCGATCCCTACCAGCCGATCGAACGTGAGTGGCGTGTGATGCGCAGCTGTCTGGAGGTCCTCAGCGCGTTTCGCCACCCGGTCGGCATCGTCACGAAGGGCAGTCTCGTTGCGCGCGACGCAGACATCCTGGGCGAGATGGGGCAGGCGGGTCTGGCGCGGGTCGGCCTCTCGGTAACCACGCTCGATGCGGGCCTCGCCCGCTCGATGGAGCCGCGCGTCCCAGGGCCCATACAACGCTTGAGGGCCATCGAGACGCTGACCAGGGCCGGCTGCCCCGTCCGCGTTTGCGTGGCGCCCGTGATTCCGGCGCTGACTGACCACGAGGTTGAAGCGATCCTCAAGGCGGCGCGCGATGCCGGCGCGGTCGCGGCGACCATGGCGATGCTGCGCCTGCCGCGCGAAGTGGCGGGCCTTTTCCGCGAGTGGATTGGTGCCGCGCGCCCCGATCGCGCTGCGCGCGTAATTGCCCGCGTGCGCGAGGTGCATGGCGGGCGCGACTACGACGCGCGCTTCCATGTGCGCCAGTCGGGGCAGGGGGAGTATGCCCGGCTGATCCGAATGCGGTTTGCCGCGGCCTGCACGCGTCTTGGGCTGGAGCGACAGATGCCGCCTCTGCGGACGGACCTGTTCCGCCCGCCGCCGCGCCCGGGCGATCAGCTGAGCCTGATCTGATCGCGTCCGGGCCACGGGTCAGGACCGGCGGCGCCGGCGACGTGGACGGGCGGGCGCATCTTCTCCAGTTCCGTCTGCGGCAGATGAGAAGTCGCCGAGGCGCACTACGATCTCGTCCAGCGACGGACGCTCTCCGCGCTCCTCGTCCTCCAGCCGACGGCGCATGGCGACCAGGTGTTCCGGCGTCGTCCCGCAGCAGCCGCCGATGATTTGCGCGCCGCAATTGCGGGCCAGAACGGCATAATCGGCCATCAGTTCGGGCGTGCCGTCATAGTGGATGTGCCCGTGCACGTATTTCGGGATGCCGGCATTGCCTTTGGCGATCACCGGGCGGTCCGCCCCGGCTTCGGTGAACCCCAGCACGGTTCGCAGAAGATCCGATGCCCCGACCCCGCAATTCGCCCCAAAGGCGACGGGCCCATGCTCCATGCCCGCCACCATTTCGGTCATGGCGGATGAGGTGACGCCCATCATTGTACGGCCCGCAGTGTCAAAGCTCATCGTGCCGCAAAACGGCATCCCTGCGAGGTGGGCGGCTTCGGCAGCCGCCATGTACTCCTCGGGCGCGCTGATCGTCTCAACCCAAAGGACATCGGCGCCGCCTTCCTTCAGCCCCTCCGCCTGTTCGTGGAACATCTCCACAGCGTCGGCGTGTGACAGGGTGCCGGTGGGCTCCATAATCTCGCCGGTCGGCCCGACGGAGCCCGCCACAACCACCGGGCGGCCGGCCTTATCCGCCACCTCACGGCCGATCTCAGCGCCCAGACGATTGAGTTCGCGCACGCGGCCCTGCGCGTCATGGAGCTTGAGGCGAGACGCATTGCCGCCGAAGGTGTTCGTCAGAAACAGGTCCGAGCCTGCATCGACCGAGCCCTTATAGAGCGCGGTGATCTTTTCCGGCGCGTCGGCATTCCACAATTCCGGCGCCTCGCCTGCGGCGAGGCCGGCATTGAAGAGCATCGTGCCCGTGGCGCCGTCGGCCATCAGCCAGTCGCGGCGCTCGAGAAGGTTGGACAGAAGGTCGGACATGGCGGAACCGATGCGTTATTGCAGGCCCGCCTATCTCCCATGCCTTGCAGCATGAGGCAATTTCAAAGGAATCAAGAAGATCTTGCGCCGCCGCTCAAGTTCGGGGCGCGATGCGCCGCGATCCGGCCCTCGATCTCCCCTCAATCGCCGCTGTCGAGCACTTCCTTGCGGGCTTCCGCCATGCAGTCCTGCATCTTCTCCCGGATCGCAGCCTCATCGGCCGTTCCGGCAAGATCGGCCACGAGCTTGGCAATGACATCGGCATCGCCGGGCTCCTTGAAGTCGGCGCGGATGATTTCCTTGGCATATTCGGTCGCAAACGCTTCGTCCTTGCCCATCAGCCCGGCGGCCCAGTGGGCGATCTTGCGATTGCGGATCGACTCGGCACGGAACTGCAATTCGGCGTCGTGCGCGAACTTGTTTTCGAAAGCGGTTTCGCGATCGTCGAAGGTGGTCATGGGCATGTGCCTCTCGTGTCGGTGCCGTCCATTTGTATTTAGGCAACCGCTGCTGCCTTGCAAAGAAGGAGAGGTGGCGCGGGCCCGCTATATGCGCTGCGGCGGATCGCCCTGACCCTGTGGATCGAGGCCAAAAAGGGCATCGAGCCGGGCCGCGTCTGCGCTGCGATCGGCTTCGGGTCGGCTGCCACGTGCGATCAGCGCACGGGCGTCGCGCAGTGCGCGTTCCACCTCGCCCTGCTCCATCATCCGGGTCAGCCGGGTCAACCAGGGGACCTGCTCCGGCTCGGGCAGTGCATGGGCAACCGCCGTGATCAGGATCTGGGTCACCTCCTCTTCCCATTTCTCATCCGGACTTGGTCCGGCGTCGATGCCAGCTGACGCGCCACTGTCGGATTGGGCAGGGGACGCAGACGGGCTGAAACGTCGTGCCGCTTCGGCGAGGGGACGACCGCCTCCAGCCGTGTCGAGCTCGACCACAATCCGCCCGGGGTCCGGCTCGAAAAGCTGCTCAGCATCAAGGCCCATCGACCCGATGATCGACGCCTGCCGTTCCGGTGTCATGATCTCCCAAGCGCGCGCGCGGGCCCCCGGCAAGCTCTCGGCCTCCATGGCGTGCGGCATTCCGGCATCGACGATGCGCCAGTTGGCCTCGGGCGCCGTGCCTTCGGCGCTGATCGAGGCCACGCGTCGCGTCGCCCGGCCATCAAGATAGACGTGAAAGGCAGTGTCGGCGCCCGGATGCAGGCTCCCCGAAAGACGGAAGCGGAACACCTCGGTGCCCGGCAGTTCGGCACTGAGCGCTTCGCACAGCATCGAGGTGTCGCCATCCTCTTCGCGAAACTCAACCAACACGACGGGTAGATCGCGGTCGGCCTTGCTTATCGGCGCGCTCACGCGAAACGGGCTTTCGCCGGCGCCATAACCCAGATCGTCCGGCCGCACGCGCGCCAGCGGGCCCGTCGGCAAGGTCCCGGGCGGCTGCATCTGAAGCGGACGAGGTGTGGCGGCGTCCGGCTGTCCCAAGCGCATCCGGCTGAAGAGGCGCGTTCGGCCGCCTGCGGCTTTGTCGGCCGGTTCGCCGCCCTGTCGGGCCGACTGCACCTGCCCGAGCGCGAGAACAACCTGCTCCGGCTGTGCAGCGACCAATGCAAAATCGATTACAGAAAAATCGTCGGTCATATCTTGCGTCCCCAACCCGCCCCGTCGACCGCCCCGTCGCCCGCGCCGTGCAACCGGCGACGAGCCCGTCAGACAGGCGCACCCCGCGACGGCGCCGCACCCTTGCGCCGCACCGTGCGGCCTGTCAACCGGAAGGGCCGGCGCGCGGACGGGTGTGCGTCCTGTCGCTCGAAACGCTGTGCCAGCCAAGGCGCATCCCGCCCCGGCTTGGGGCGCTGCCCGCTCCAGCGCTTGCCCGGTGCGGCGCCTTGCCCTATAGAACCCTCAACCAACAGGGCGCGCCCGGCCACTTTCGCCCGCGCGCCCTTTTACTTTGGAGTCTCCATGGCACGACGCAAGAAGGTCTACGAGGGCAAGGCAAAGGTCCTGTATGAAGGGCCTGAGCCCGGCACCCTTGTGCAGTACTTCAAGGATGACGCAACAGCCTTCAACGCCGAAAAGCACGACGTGATCGAGGGCAAGGGCGTCCTGAACAATCGCCTCAGTGAGTTCTTCATGTCGGGGCTCAATTCCATCGGCGTGCCCACCCATTTCCTCAAGCGGATCAACATGCGCGAGCAGTTGATCCGGTCGGTCGAGATCATCCCGCTTGAAATCGTGGTACGCAACGTCGCCGCCGGATCGTTGTCCGAGCGGTTGGGGATCGAGGAAGGCATCGCGCTGCCCCGTCCGATCGTCGAGTACTACTACAAGGATGACGGTCTCGGCGATCCGTTGGTCACCGAGGAGCATATCGCAGCCTTCGGTTGGGCCTCTCAGCAGGATATGGACGACATCGTTGCGCTGGCCCTGCGGGTGAACGACTTTCTGTCGGGCGTTCTTCTGGGCGTCGGGATCCGGCTTGTGGACTTCAAGATCGAGGTCGGTCGGATCTGGGAAGGCGACTATATGCGCCTGATCGTGGCCGACGAGATCTCGCCCGACAGCTGCCGGATGTGGGACATTAAAACGGGTCAGAAGTTCGACAAAGACGTCTTCCGCCGGGATCTGGGAGACCTTGCGGATGCCTACACCGAGGTCGCGCGCCGCCTTGGAATTCTGCCGCAGAACCATGCGCCGATGGGCAAGCCGACCTTGATCAATTGATCCGCAGAGATCGCAGAACAGGCGGCGGCTGATCCAGGCCAATGGACGGGTTTCGCCCGGCGCACGCTATCCTCTGGCGGATCCACACGCGCTTGGGCTAGGACATACAGACCGAAATCTGCGGGGGGCGGTGATGAAGGCCACGGTGACTGTAATGCTCAAGGATGGGGTCCTCGATCCCCAGGGCGAAGCTGTCCGCGCCGCCCTCGGAACGCTTGGCTTTGGCGGCGTGGACGCCGTGCGGCAGGGCAAAGTGATCGAGCTCGACCTTGCCGCCACCGACCGCGGTGAGGCAGAGGCAGAGGTGCGCCGCATGTGCGACACGCTGCTCGCCAACCCGGTTATCGAAAGCTACCGGATCGAACTCGCGTGATGACAGGCGCAAGTTCGGGCGCAGGATCGGACGCTGTTCGGGCAAAGCGGGACTAGTTCGGTGGCCGTGTCGTCTTCGCCCGTGTCCACCACCGCCGCTTGAGGAGGCCCTGCCATGCATGCAGCCGTGATCACCTTCCCCGGGTCGAACTGTGATCGCGACCTGGCCGTCGCCTTCGAGCGCGCCGGCTTCGCCGTCTCGCGCGTGTGGCACAAAGAAACCGGGCTGCCCAATGGGGTCGACGTCGTGGGCCTTCCCGGCGGCTTTTCGTTTGGCGACTACCTCCGCTGCGGGGCGATCGCGGCCCAATCGCCGATCTGCGGTGCGGTCCGAGCCCATGCCAAGCGCGGCGGCTTTGTGATCGGCATCTGCAATGGCTTTCAGGTCCTCTGCGAAACAGGGCTCCTGCCCGGGGCCCTGATGCGCAACGCGGGGCTGCGGTTCGTCTGCCGGAGCCAGCCCCTGAGCGTCACCACGACCGAAAGCGCATTCCTCGCGGGCTACCAAGAGGGGCAGGCGTTGGACCTGCCGATCGCCCACCACGATGGCAACTATCAGGCCGACGCCGACACGCTCCGGCTGCTCGCCTCCGAGGGGCGCATCGCGTTTCGCTACCGGACCAGCAATCCGAATGGATCGGCTGCCGATATCGCAGGGGTTGTGTCCGAGAACGGCCGCATCCTGGGGATGATGCCCCACCCGGAACGAGCGGTGGATCCGGCCACGGGCGGATCCGACGGCGCCGCCCTGTTTCGGGGTCTGATCGGCACAGGAGCGCCGGTCTGACGTTTCACGGTGCTATTCACGGGCGGTGCGCCTTCCATCGGGGCACGCACCCGCGTACCCTGACGTCATGGCAAGAGACGATGTAATCGAGATGGCCAGCGGTGACGCACCGCAAGATTGGGGGCGGCCGTGGGTGCTGCGGCTCGTCGCATTGGTCATCCTGCTGGTCGCAGGGCTGACGCTCTACTTCACCAATGCGCTCCTTCATGCCCGCTTCACCGAAACCACGCGCAACGAGATCGAACTCCGGCTCGCGCTCTACACCGGCAACGTGGTGTCGGAGTTGCAGCGGAGCGCCATTGTACCGCTCCTGCTCGCACAGGAGCCTGCCCTCCTCGACGCGTTGCAGAACGCTGACTTTAGCCAGAGTTCCCAGCGCCTTATCGCGCTCGATGAGGAAATCCAGACCGGCGGTATCCTGCTTCTGAACGACGCGGGCCGCGTCGTGGCGTCGACGGATCGCAACCTGATCGGCGGGTCGCACCGGTCCGAGCCCTATTTCGTCGACGCGCTCCGCTCGCCAGAGACCGTGTTCTCCGTCGTCACGGGCGAGACCCAAGCCCGCCAGTTCACGTATTCCCGCAAGATCGAGGCCAATCGCGAGGTCGTCGGCGTGATCGTCGTTTCGGTAGACCTCGGAAAATTCGAGCAAAGTTGGCGTGGTTTTGCAGATGCGGTGGCCGTCACCGACAGTCAGGGCATGATCATTCTGTCGACCGAGCCACGCTGGCGCGGGACTACGCTCGAAGAGGCGCTTGCGATCCAAGATGCACCATCGGCCATCGAGCGCGCCGTTCAGGTGACCGCCGACTGGTCGTTCCTGCCGCCAGACGCGTTCCTGCGGGGCGAAGCGGTCATGCGCTCGGACCGGCGCGTGCAGTTTCAAGGGTGGAGGATCTACGCCTACACGACCTACTCCTCCGTTCGAGAGAAGGTGAACACGTTCCTCGCTCTCGAGATCATGGGATTCGCACTCCTGCTGGCATGCACCTTCTATTTTCGCTCCCGTCGCGCGCTGTTCCGGTCTCGTCTGTTCCAGCGGGAGTCGGCAGAGCTTCGCCAGTTGAACATCCGCCTGCAGCGAGAAATCGCCGAACGTCAGAAGGCGGAAAAGCACCTTGAAGTAGCGGAGCAAACGCTGGCCCAAAGCTCGAAACTCGCGGCGATGGGCGAGATGTCGGCGGCCGTCAGCCACGAGCTCAATCAGCCTCTCGCCGCCATGCGCACATACCTCGCCGGCGCGCGCCTTTTGCTGCAACGGCGGCGGCCCGACGAGGCGCTGTCGGCATTCGCGCGCATCGATGATCTGATCGAACGGATGAGTGCGATCACCCGCCAGCTCAAGAGCTACGCCCGTAAGGGCGAGACGGCCTTCGCCGCTGTTGATTTGCGGGAGTGCGTGTCAACCGCGCTGACGATGATGGAGCCTCAGCTCCGGCGCCGCCACGTCTCGATCACCCGCACGCTGCCGGCCCATCCGGTGACGGTGCGCGCCGACCGGCTGCGGCTCGAACAGGTCCTGATCAATCTGTTCCGGAATGCGCTCGATGCCACAAAGACCAGCAACGACCCTCGGATCGACCTGATCCTGTCGGTGGGCGAGACAGCCACCCTCACCGTGCGCGACAATGGCCACGGCATTGCAGACCTCGACGCCTTGTTCGAACCATTCTACACCACCAAGTCTCCTGGCGACGGTGTTGGGCTCGGCCTTGCCATTTCGTCGAGCATCGTCAACGACCATGGCGGTCGACTGACTGCACGCAATGCCCGCGCAGGTGGCGCGGTTTTTGAGATGCGGCTGCCGGTCGTTGCGACACGCGGCGCACATGTGAGCGCCGCCGAGTAAGGTGGAGGGTGGCATGGCAAAAGCCATGAAAATCGCGATAGTCGATGACGAACAGGATATGCGTCAGTCGATCAGCCAGTGGCTTGCTCTGTCGGGCTACGACACAGAGACCTATGCAACCGCCGAGGACGCGCTAAAGGGCATCGGGTCGGACTTTCCCGGCGTCGTGGTCTCCGATATCCGGATGCCCGGCATGGATGGCATGGCGTTTCTGAAGCGTCTGATGAGCCAGGACAGCGCGCTGCCGGTCATCATGATCACGGGCCATGGCGACGTTCCAATGGCGGTCGAGGCGATGCGCGTCGGCGCCTTCGACTTCCTCGAGAAGCCGTTCAAGCCCGAACGCATGACCGAGCTTGCCAAGCGCGCCACGCAGCGACGCAAGCTGGTTCTCGATTCCCGGGCGCTGCGCCGGGAATTGTCGGATGGCGGCCAGATCATGCAGAAGTTCATCGGCGCCAGCCCCGCCATGGAACGGCTGCGCGAGGATATTCTCGATCTCGGCCAGGCCGACGGGCACGTTCTGATCGACGGCGAAACAGGCACTGGTAAGACCCTTGCCGCCCACGCGCTGCACGCAGCCGGCGCCCGCTCCACCAAGCCGTTCGTCGCCGTGGCATGTGCCGCGCATTCCGAAGAGGATCTCGCCCGCCGGCTGTTTGAGGGCGATCCCGACGAGGGGCTCCTGCCGGCCGTCGAGCAGGCGCGCGGCGGCACGCTGTGTCTTGAGGATATCGAGGCCCTGTCGCCGCAGCTACAGGCCCGACTGGTCACCTTCATCAACGATCAGGGCACTCCGGCCGAGACCCGGATCGTGGGCGTGTCGAACCTTCAGGAGCAGGGCAAAACCTCCGAGGACGCTCTGCGCCCCGATCTCTTCTACCGGCTTGCGGCCATGCGGATCACCTTGCCGCCCCTCCGAGCGCGCGGCGAAGACATCCTTCAGCTCTTCACCCGGCTCAGCCAGCAATTCGCCGAAGAGTATGGCTGCGATGCACCCGATGTCACCGCACAGGAGGCCGCGCAGCTTCTGCAGGCGCCATGGCCCGGAAACGTGCGCCAGCTGATCAACGTCGCGGAACGCGCCGTTCTGCAGAACCGCCGCGGCTCGGGCACCATTGCGTCGCTGCTGATGGCCGAGAGCGACGCCGCCGAGCCGGTGATGACCACTGAGGGCAAGCCGCTCAAAGAATATGTCGAGGCGTTCGAACGGATGCTCATCGACAACACGATGCGCCGCCACCGCGGCTCGATCGTCGCCGTGATGGACGAGTTGTGCCTGCCGCGACGCACGCTGAACGAGAAAATGGCGAAGTACGGCCTGCAGCGGTCTGACTATCTCGGCTAGCGCCCATGCGCATCGTCAGTCTGAATGCCTGGGGCGGCAAGCTCTGGGAGGCGCTTTCCCATTGGCTTCCGGGAGGCGCGGACATCCTGCTGCTGCAGGAGGTGACCCGCGCCCCGGAGCCCTCGCCAGACTGGCTCGAATATGTCGATGCCGAGCGCCGGCTTGACCAGCGGGCGGATCTCTTCGGCGATATCGCGGCCCGACTACCGGGGTGGCAGGCGGTGTTTGCCGCCGCCGCACGGGGCGAGATGACCGACGGGGCAGGGCGCACGTTCCCCTCCGAACACGGGATCGCCGCTTTCTTCGCGCCGCACCTGGCCGTGACCGAACAGGCCACTGGTTTTGTCCATGGACGCTACCGCGCCGGCGGATGGGGGCCTGAACCTGTTCCCCGCACCATGCAGTGTTTTCGCGTCGTGGCTCCCGGCGGCCCCGCTCGCACGGTGGCGCACTTCCATGGCCTCCGCGACCCGGCCGGCAAGGGCGACACCCCGGCGCGCGCGGCGCAGGCCGATCGCGCAGCCGCATACCTGCGGAGCTTCGCAGAGCCCGATGAGGGGATCGTTCTTGCGGGCGACTTCAACATCTTGCCCGACAGCACGTCGTTCGCGATCTGGGCGCAACTAGGACTGCGCGATCTCGTCATCGGCAGCGGCATCTCCGACACGCGAACCTCGCATTATCCCAAGTCGCAGCGGCACGCCAACTACATGCTGGTGAATCCGTTCGTGACCGTGGCCGCGTTCGACGCGCCGTCTATGCCCGAGATTTCCGATCACCGCCCCCTCGTTCTGGACTTGGAGGACTAGCTGCTGCTGCCCCTCAAGGTTGCTGATATCGCCCGGGCGTCGGCCCACAGCCCGCCCTGTGCGCCGCCATGCCGACATGCAAGCCAAGATTGAACCGCTTTCGGGATTGTGTTCTGCCCCTGTTCCCCGCTAGTGTCCGCGAAGTGTGTCCAAGGCCTGTGGAAAGTGTCTGAATCTCTGGCACAGGCTGGCACCTGTTGGATTTCTCCGCTCCCGGCACTTTGGCCATCAGGCCGTGGGGGAGTGGCGTCATCGGTCCCATTTCGGGGCCCTGTCGCTCGGCATGTCGATGCTTGGGCCAAACGAAACCGAGGATGCGCTCCGGCCCCGCCGCGCGCATCGGAGAAGAACCGCGATGAGCCGCGCTCAAGGTCACGATACGGCAGGACGCAGCGCCAGTGGGCCGCTTGCCTCCGCCGAGAGCACCGCCGCCGCCATCGCCCCAACCGATAGCTCAGCACGACGTCCGGTCCCTCTAGGGAGGCGCGCCGCGTTGGGCCGTGAAAGATCTACATGGCAAAGAAGATGCTTATTGACGCCACCCACGCGGAAGAGACCCGCGTCGTGGTGGTGGACGGCAACCGGGTGGACGAGTTCGACTTCGAAACCGTCAACAAACGCCAACTCGCCGGAAACATTTACCTCGCAAAGGTCACGCGCGTAGAGCCGTCGCTTCAGGCGGCGTTCGTCGACTATGGCGGCAATCGCCACGGCTTTCTCGCATTCACCGAGATCCATCCCGATTACTATCAGATCCCGGTCGCCGACCGCGAGGCACTGATCGCTGAAGAGCGCGAGATCGCGCGCGCTCAGGCCGATGAAGACGACGCGCCCAAGAAGTCGTCGCGCCGTCGCCGGTCGAGCTCCAAGGCGCAGGCGGCGAAGGAAACCGACGCCGTCGAAACGCGGGACGTGCCCAGCACCGAAATCGTGGACGGTGCCGCCGAGGGCGCATCCGGCATGGAGGTGGTCGACCCGCTTCCCGATGATGCCGAGGTTGACCTCGCCGACGGCCCGCTTCCTGCTCCGGGCGAGGCCGGCTTTGACGCGGTCGAGCCGGAGGCTCCGACCGCCCCGGAAGCTAGCGACGCCGAGCCTGCCGCCGGCGAGGCGGAGGCGCAATCAACGGAAGAGCCCGAGGCTCTCGCAGACACGGCCGACGCCTCTATGCCGACCGACCCTCCAGCTGCCGAGACGGCGGAGGCTGAGGCTGCGGAAAGCCCCGACCAGGCCGAGCCCGACAGCGCCGACGCCACCACTGAGGCCACGCCCGAAGCTGCAGGCACTGAAAACGGCGAGCCCAAGACAGAGACGTCAGAGGGCGAGGGCGCCGCGGCGTCCGATCCGTCCGGCGCTGACGAAGGGTCCAGCGCCGAAGAAGAGTCGGGCGAAGAGCCCTACGCCGCGGTGGACCACGCCACAGAGATCGACAGCGAGATCGAGAGCGTGGCCGACGAAGACGTCCACGAAGAGATCCGCGCTCCGCGCAAGCCCCGCTCGCGGCGCTACAAGATCCAGGAAGTGATCAAGGTCCGCCAGATCATGCTGGTCCAGGTCGTCAAGGAAGAGCGCGGCAACAAGGGCGCAGCACTCACGACCTATCTCAGCCTCGCCGGCCGCTACTGCGTGCTGATGCCCAACACCGCCCGCGGCGGCGGCATCTCGCGCAAGATCACCAACGCAACGGATCGCAAGAAACTCAAAGAGATCGCCGGCGAAATTGAAGTGCCCGAGGGCGCGGGCCTCATCATCCGCACCGCCGGCGCCAAACGCACCAAGACCGAGATCAAGCGCGACTACGAATACCTCAAGCGGCTTTGGGAGCAGATCCGCGACCTGACGCTCAAGTCCATCGCACCCGCGCCGATCTATGAGGAAGGCAACCTCATCAAGCGCTCGATCCGCGACCTCTATAGCCGCGAGATCGATGAGGTCTGGGTCGAGGGCGACGAGGGCTACCGCGTGGCCAAGGACTTCATGAAGATGATCATGCCGTCCCACGCCAAGAACGTGAAGCACTACGCCGAGCCGATGCCGCTCTTCGCGCGCTACCAGGCGGAAAGCTACCTTGCATCGATGTTCAACCCGACGGTGCAGCTCAAGTCGGGCGGCTACATCGTGATCGGGGTGACCGAGGCGCTTGTGGCCATCGACGTGAACTCAGGCCGCGCCACCAAGAAGGGCTCCATCGAGGAGACCGCGCTCGAGACCAACCTGGAGGCGGCCGAAGAGATCGCCCGGCAACTGCGGCTGCGCGACCTTGCCGGGCTCATCGTGATCGACTTCATCGATATGGAGGAGCGTAAGAACAACGCGGCCGTCGAGAAGCGCTTCAAAGACCGGCTGAAGAACGACCGCGCCCGCATCCAGGTCGGTCGGATCTCGGGCTTCGGCCTTTTGGAGATGAGCCGCCAGCGCTTGCGCCCTGGCATGCTGGAGAGCACGACACAGCCATGCCCCCATTGCCACGGCACTGGCCTGATCCGCTCCGATGACAGCCTCGGACTGCAGATTCTCCGCCAGCTGGAGGAAGAGGGCGTGCGTGGCCGCTCGAAGGAAGTGCTCGTGGTGTGCCCCGTGGCCATCGCCAATTTCCTGATGAACCAGAAACGCGAGCGCATCGCCCAGATCGAGGCGCGTTATGGCCTATCCGTCCGGCTTGAGGGCGAGGTCGGCATGGTCTCGCCCGATTTCCGGATCGAGAAGTTCAAGACGGCGTCGCGGGCCGTCCCCGAACCCGTCGCGCCGGTGATCTCGGTCGACACGTCTGACCTGCCGGATGTCGAAGACGAGATCGAGGTGGAAGAGGTCGAAGCGGAGGCGCAAGAGCGGACCGAGGCAAGCGAAGACGCTCCGCCAAAGAAAAAGCGCCGACGTCGCCGCCGCCGCCGTAGCTCAGGCACATCGAATGGCGCAGTCGGCGAGGAACAGCCCGTCGAGGCCCAGGCCGAAGAGGGATCGGACGACACTGGTCCATCCGACGGCGATGATCAGTCCGACGAGGGCCCTTCGGGTGCTGAAGAGGTTCCATCGGTTGCAGAGGCGGATGGCGAAGCCGAGACGGCCCCCGCCGCATCGGAGGCGTCTGAACCGGAGGAAACCGGTGCGAAGTCCGTCCGCCGTTCGTCCCGCTCGCGGCGCCGGCGGACGTCCAAGTCAGAGCCCGTCGTTGCGGCCGACGCGGAGGAGGCGACGCCCGGGCCCGAGGCCGCACCCGAGCCGGTCGAGGCAACCGACCCTCTTGCGCCAGCCGAGCGCGAAGTGCCCGCAGCGGCCGAGAGCGACGCCGCCGTGACCGCTTCCGAGCCGGAACCGGCACAGCCCGCACATGAGGTCATTCCCGAACCAGAACCGGAAGTCGCCTCGGACGTCCTGTCAGAGCCTTCCGAGGTGTCGGAGCCCGCGGCTTCAGAGCTCGAGGAGCCGGAACCCGCCCTCATCGAGGCGGCTGAGCCTCCTCCCGCTGCCGAACCTGCATCCGAACCCGCCCCCGAACCTACGCCGGAACCCGCCCCCGAGCCGGAGCGGGCGCCAGAGCCCGCGATGGCCGAAGCCACCGCGGATGCGCCCGCAACGATCGAAGACGATCGGCCCAAGCGCCGCGGCTGGTGGTCGCTCGGGCGATAACTCTGCCTCCGCACACGTGGTCGTAACTCCACGCGTGACAGTCTTGTGACCAACGGGCCCCGTGACCGGGGCCCGTCGGTTCGCTACAACCCGGCGAAAGGAGGCGCCCATGTTTGGCATCGACATCCTCGACGCAACGCTTCTGCCCGCCATACTGGTGGCGCTGGCGGCGGGCTTCGTCAGCTTTGCAAGCCCCTGCGTGCTGCCCATCGTGCCGCCCTACCTTGCCTACATGTCGGGGATATCGATGAAGGAGCTTGCCGGAGAGGTGGCCGTCGGCCCCGACGGGCAGGCCGTGGCCCTGGGCGACGGCCGAAGGCGTGTCATGGGCGCGGCGATGTTCTTCGTCCTCGGCCTGTCGACGGTGTTTCTGTTTCTGGGCTTCACGGCGTCGGCGTTCGGCGCGTTTTTCCTGCAAAACCAACAGGCCTTCAACGCGGCCGCAGGCGTTCTGGTCATGGTGTTCGGCGCGCATTTCGTCGGCGTCTACCGCATTGGCTTCCTCGATCGCGAGGCGCGGCTCGACGCGGGTGACCGCGGTGGCTCGGCCTTCGGCGCCTACGTCCTCGGGCTCGCTTTTGCCTTCGGGTGGACGCCGTGCATCGGCCCGCAGCTCGGCGCGATCCTGTCGCTCGCCGCGTCTGAGGCCGATATCGGCCGGGGTACGACCCTTTTGGGGGCCTACGCCGCTGGCCTTGGAATTCCGTTCCTGCTGGTTGCGGCCTTCTTCCCGCGCCTCACGGGTCTGATGGCATGGATGAAGCGGCACATGGAGCAGATCGAGCGCATCATGGGCCTGCTTCTGTGGACCATCGGCCTGATGATGCTGACGGGCGGCTTCTCGCAGTTCTCGTTCTGGCTGCTCGAGACTTTCCCCGCTCTCGCAACAATCGGCTGATTTAACCAAAGTTTCGCCCGAATCCGGCGATAGTGCCGCATCATGTCCGAGCCGACCAGTGCGCATGCTCCAACGGGGTCGGCGGGCCGCTCGGTCCGCCACCGGCGGGTGTTCTACATCCCCGGCTACGACCCCGTGCATGCCCGCCGCTACCGTGAGATCTACCGCCGGGAGGGGGCGGCACAGGCCGACATGTCCGGCTATACGTTAAGCATCAAGGCCGCACCGGACGCCGAAAGCTTCGGCTGGGATGTCTCCGCTGAGATCGAGGGGCGTCCGGTCACCGCCCGCATCGAAGTGCTTGGATGGTCCGACATCGTCAAGCGTTCGATGGATGGCGGGATCCTCACGACCTATCTCCACCTGGTGCGCACCGCCTGGGTCTATATCGGCACAGGCACCGCATTTCGCCTGTTTTCCCTGCGAAAGGGGCCTGTGGTGGCGGGGCTCTATCCGGTCGCGTTTCTCTTGGGCCAGCTTCTCCTGGCACTCGCGCTTGCCGGCATCGTCGGCTGGGCGCTCTCTGCGCTGCTTCACCCGTGGGCGGCGGCCCTCGGCCTCGTCGTTGTTCCACCCGTGCTGATCTGGTTCAAACGGCGCGACAATCGCTTTCTCGCCTACTACCTGATGCAGGATTACAGCTTCTCTGGGCGCTATCGCGGCGCGCACCCGCCGGAACTCGAAGCCCGCATGGCTACCTTCGGCGCGCGGATTGCGGCGGCGCTCACCGAGGGCGACACCGACGAAGTTCTTGTGGTCGGTCATTCCTCGGGCGCCCACGTCGCCGTGTCGGTCCTCGCCGACCTTGTTCGTGCGGGGCACCTGCCGCCCGGCGGGCCTGCCTTATCACTCTTAACGCTCGGGCAGGTCGTTCCCATGGTGTCGTTCCTGCCCGACGCGTCGCGCCTGCGCGCCGATCTTGCCGATCTGTCGCGCACAAACGGCCTCAGCTGGATCGATGTCAGCGCGCCCGGAGACGGCGCAGCCTTCGCCCTTTGCGATCCGGTCTCGGTGTCGGGCATGGCGGGGCCGGGCAAACGCTGGCCGCTGGTCCTCTCGTGCGCCTTCACGCAGACCCTGAAGGCCGAGACATGGGAAAAGCTAAAGCGCCAGTTCTTCCGACTGCATTTTCAGTATCTCTGCGCCTTCGACGCGCTGAGCGGACGTCCCGACGACTACGATTACTTCCGCATCACGGCTGGCCCCCTGACGTTGCATGCCCGGCTCGGGCATCGCCGCCCCTCACCGTCTCGGATCGAGCGTGCCGTGGCCCGCTTCGACACGCCGTCCGACACCAACGCATCGTCTCTGCCGCAGGCCCCGGCGACGTGACCTCACCACGGGCGAAGTCCAACGCCGACATGGCGTCGGCGCCGAGCGCGAGCGGAACGGGTGATGAGCCCGCGACGGTTGGGCCGCCCCGGGCGCTGCCGCCAAAGCCCGCCGCACGACCCGACCGTGTGTCGCTCCTTCGCTACCTCAGGCTCTTCCGCCGCGATATCCTGTCGGCGCAGCCCGCGCGTCTCTACGGCGCCTGGATGGCCGAGTTCCGCACGCCGTTCTTCCGATCGTTCCTCGTCAACCAGCCGGACCTCGTGCGCCTCGTCCTGTCCGAGCGTCCGCGCGACTTTCCCAAGAGCAACCGTCTGCGGGAAGGGCTCGCCCCGCTTCTGGGGAACAGCGTTTTCGTGACGAGCGGTGCGCAGTGGGAGCGTCAGCGGCGCATCATCGATCCGGCCTTTGCCGGCGGACGGCTGCGTGAGACGTTTCCCGCGATGGTCGCAGCCGCCGAGGCCGTGGTTGCGCGCCTCGATGCATGGGCCGACGGGACGCCGGTTGAAATCGAAGCCGAGGCAAGCTTCGCCGCGGCCGACGTGATCTTTCGCACGCTGTTCTCCATTCCGATTCAGGACGCGTTGGCCGCGCGCGTCTATGCCGCCTTCCGCAACTACCAGCGCGCCCAGCCCCTTCTGAACCTCGCCGCATTTCTTCCGCTGCCAGGCTGGATGCCGCGGTTCCATAGCAGGGCGACCCGCGCTGCGGCTGCGGAGATCAGGCACGTCATCGCCGCGCTCGTCGAGCGGCGCCGGGCCGAGATCGCCCAGGGCACCGCATCCGACGATCTGTCGAGCAAAATCATGACAACGCCCGATCCCGTGACCGGCAAGGGCTTTGATCCGGCTGAGATGGCTGACCAAGTGGCGATCTTCTTTCTGGCGGGTCACGAGACGTCGGCGTCCACCCTGGCCTGGAGCCTCTACCTCATCGCCCGCCACCCCGATGTGCAAGCGCGTATCGCGGTCGAAGCCTCGTGCCTGCCCGAGCGACCCGTCTTCGCCGATCTGTCACAGCTCTCTTTCACGAGAGACGTGGTCCGTGAAACGCTGCGCCTCTATCCGCCTGTCCCGATGATGGTGCGGCAGGCCACAGCGCGGGAGCGGTTCCGCGACCGCGATGTCCCGCGCAGGGCGCAAATTGTGCTGTCGCCCTGGCATCTCCACCGCCACAGCAGGCTTTGGAGCGATCCCGATGCGTTCCGGCCCGAGCGCTGGAG
Organism: Pseudomonadota bacterium; assembly: GCA_039822045.1. Classification (GTDB taxonomy): domain Bacteria; phylum Pseudomonadota; class Alphaproteobacteria; order Rhodobacterales; family Rhodobacteraceae; genus HLUCCA09. The sequence continues at coordinate 480,442 of JBCBMY010000001.1, forward strand.
TGAGGAGACGAACAAGCGCTCAGCACGCGACGCCTACATTCCGTTTTCCGCCGGTCCGCGTGTCTGTCCGGGCGCCGGATTTGCCATGGCCGAAGCTGTGCTGCTTCTTGCGATGATCGTGCGCGCCTTCCAGCTATCGCCGGGCGCTCCGGCCGACCCGGTCCCCGTGGCGCACCTCACCGTCCGCGCCCGCGATGGCATCCCGCTCATCCTCCGCCGCCGGGACCAAGTTCCTTGATCCAAGGAACTTGCAAAAGTCTTGGACCAAGACTTTTGTCCCTCTCACCCACCGCCGTCCTCATTGGGCCGCGCGTCAGCACAGGCGGCGCAGCGGGGACCGGTTGCAGAAGATAACGAACTGCCCGGCATTCTCGACCACCGAGAAGCCTCTCCGTTCCATCTCGGCCAAAAAGACCGATCGGCCGACATAGCGCTCGACATCGCGCACTTTGCGGCGCACGACGCCCCCCTCGGCCGCCGCTCGGGACAGGAAGATCTGGCGCAGCCACATCGCGTCGGCACCGGAAGGCGAGCTGCGTGCGATTGTTGTGTCAGATGGAAACAATTCGCGCATGGACCGATGTTTGCTGATCCTGGTGAATCAAAGGTTAACGCGAGGAGCGCCCAGGTGCGGCCCTTGGCCTCAGGCGCCCGCTCCGCCCTTCGCGTCTGCACAGAGACCCAAGCGGACTTGATAGTCTCGCAGCACGAACAGCCGAATGGCGCTGGCGAGACCGGCGTCCATCCCACGCGCCCGGTCGATTTCGGTGGCAAGCGCGTTCACCGACTGTCCCCGCGCCACCGCTATGTCGCGAAAGGCCTCCCAGAACGCGTCCTCCAACGACACCGAGGTGCGATGCCCGGCCACCGTCAGCGAGCGCTTCGACGGTCGCGTCATGCAGGCACGGCCCGGGGCCGGAAATCCGGGCCATAGAGCGTCGCGTCATGCCCGATCTCCGGCAGAACGGCGGCAATTGCAGCGCGCGCGGGGTCGGTCTCGGTCAGGGCGGCCGGGTGCAGCGTCTCGACCAGCACGCCGTCCGCGGCGATGATCGCGTGGCGCTCTGTCACGAGTTGAACGTAGTCGACGTCGCGCGCCTGACAGATCTCACAGCCTCCTCTCCCAGTCAGAGCGTCGGCCGGCACGAGAACGCCTTCAGCCGGGCCGCCCTGAGCCTCGATCAGCACGCCGGCGCGCGGTGACAGGCGCAGAGGGCGGCGCGGCGCACCGCCGCCGAGCGCATGTGGCGGCAGGGACAAGGGCGCCAGGCCAGGGGTCGTGCGCATTTGCCCAAACCGGACCCGACGCATCGACGTCCAGACCAGGGCGATCGGGCCAAGCCCCAGTGCCGTGACCCGGTCGCCCCGGCGCAGGGTTCCTGCCGGCCGCGGCCCATCGGGCGTCATGATCCGGGCCTCGGCCGCGCACGCCGCTTCCAGCCACCCCGCCGCCTGAGCCATGGGCGGCGCCGGCTCGGCAAGGAACTTCGCTTCAAGGGAAAGGGGATCCGTCTGCGCAAATGCAGCTTGGATCACGTCGGGGCTGACGTGTTTCATCGGTGCTCGCCTCGGTCGCGGGCGTCTGACGCGCCCTGTAACGAAACACTACCGCGAAACGCATGAACTCCAAAGCCGCAAAATGGCGCGTGCGCTACGACCCAGGCGGCACGTCGCCTGGATCGTCCGTCCCGCGCCGGCCGCCCTCGTGACGCCGTTCGTCGCGCGCGCGCTCCCGGCGCGCGACCTCCTTCTGGGCCTTCGTCAGCCCATGGAACGCGGCATTGCGGTCGGCCTCGGCCCGCGCATCCGCCCGCGCGCGCGCCTTCCGCGCCTTGTTCAGATTGATAGGAGTCGCCACGGCCTGCCTCCTCACGTGCTCTTGGGGCCAACCATCTGTTCGGGGCGCACCACGCGATCGAAGGTCTCGGTATCGACGAAGCCGAGGTTTACCGCCTCCTCGCGCAGCGTCGTCTTGTTCTTGTGCGCCGTCTTGGCGACCGTCGTGGCGTTGTCGTACCCGATTTCGGGCGCGAGCGCGGTCACCAGCATCAGGCTCTCACGCATCAGCTTGTCGATCCGCGCGTCGTCCGCCCGGAGCCCGGCTACGAGGTTGTCGGTGAAGGCCGAGGCCGCATCGCCCAGAAGCTGCATGGATTGCAGCACGTTATAGGCCATCATCGGCTTGTAGACATTGAGCTCGAAATGTCCCTGGCTGCCGGCGAAGCCCACCGCTGCGTCATTGCCCATCACATGGGCGCAGACCTGGGTCAGGGCCTCGCACTGGGTCGGGTTCACCTTGCCCGGCATGATCGACGATCCCGGCTCGTTCTCCGGCAGGATCAGTTCGCCCAGACCGCAGCGCGGGCCCGAGCCCAGAAACCGGATGTCGTTGGCAATCTTGAAGAGGGAGGCCGCCACCGTCTTCAGCGCACCCGACATCTGCACCATCGCATCATGTGCGGCCAAGGCCTCGAATTTGTTGGGGGCGGTCACGAAGGGCAGGTCGGCGATGGCCGACATGTTCGCGGCGACCTCTTCGCCCCAGCCCTCGACGGTGTTGAGGCCGGTGCCCACCGCCGTGCCGCCCTGCGCCAACTCGTGGATATGGCAAAGCGCCCCTTCGACGCGGCCGATCCCCATGGCGACCTGATGCACATAGCCCGAAAACTCCTGGCCCAGTGTCAGCGGCGTGGCGTCTTGCGTATGGGTGCGCCCGATCTTGATGATGTCCTTGAACGCCTCGGCCTTCTCCTCAAGCGCCGCATGCAGCTTTTTCAGCCCCGGCAGCGTGACGTCCCGCGCCGTCATCGCGGTGGCGATGTGCATCGCGGTGGGAAACGTATCGTTCGAGCTTTGCCCCATATTGCAATGGTCGTTGGGGTGGACCGGGCTCTTGCTGCCCATCTGGCCGCCCAGCATCTCAATCGCCCGGTTCGCGATCACCTCATTGGCATTCATGTTCGACTGTGTGCCGGAGCCGGTCTGCCACACGACCAGGGGAAAGTTGTCGTCGAGCTTGCCGTCAACAACCTCTTGCGCCGCCGCCTGGATCGCTTCGCCGATCTCCTTAGTAAGCTTGCCTGACGCCGTGTTGGCCATGGCGCAGGCCTTCTTGATGACGCCAAGCGCACGGACGATGGCAACGGGCTGGCGCTCCCACCCGATGGGGAAGTTCATGATCGAGCGCTGGGTCTGGGCGCCCCAGTACTTGTCGGCGGGGACCTCGAGGGGGCCGAAGCTGTCGGTTTCAGTTCTGGTGGCGGTCATTGCGGCGTCCTCCGGCATCCCGTCGTGTCCCGAACGCCTATATGGGGCAGGCTCGAACGGAGCAACCGGGACAACGGCCGCAGCAGGGGCCCGGCCCCGGCCCATCAGACCTATCGATAGGGACTACTTACGGAAGCTGTCGAGGCTGACGACGCTGGCGTCGCCCTTATGCTCTTCGGGTTCGGCATCCTCGATCATCGGGGCCTCGTCATCCTCGTCGTCATCGTCTTCGTCCTCGGCCTCGTGGCTCTCGAAGCGCAAGCCGAACTCGACCGATGGATCGACGAAGGTGCGGATCGCATCGAACGGAATGTCGAGAGGCTCGGGGCTGTCACCGAAATTCAGAGTGATCGAGAAGCCGTTCTGGCGCACGTCGAGGTTGTCGAACCAGTGCTGGATCACGACGGTCATTTCATCGGGGTAGCGCTCGCGCAGCCAATCGGCCAGAGACACGTCGGGATGCGCGGTGTCGAAGGTGATGAAGAAGTGATGCTCGCCCGGCAGACCTTGGGCTGCGACATCCGAAAGGACCTGCCGAATAAGGCTCCGCATCGCCGCGTGCATCAGCTTTCCATAGTCGATCCGTCGCGGCATACAGGCCTCCTTTCGGTCACCATAAGCGATTCCGGATCAAATGATAGCCCCGGGGCCGGGCGCCCCGCGGCAGGGCGCAAGGCCGTGAACCTAGCGTGCCAAGGGCTTGCGGAGGCTCAGCCTACGGGCACGTCAAAGGTCAGCCCGAGGGCAAGCCCCCCGAGCGCCATGATCGCCAGGGTCAGCTCCAGCGACATCTTTAGGCGAAGCAGGAGGATGGCCGCCACAACCGCAAGTGTTGCCGCCCGCAGGTCGAGCGTTGCCGAGTCCGGCGCAACGAGCGACACAGGCCCTGCCTCGATGCGTCCGACGTGCGCGAAGAAGACATGCGCGGCGAACCAGAGCGAGAGGTTGGCGATGACCCCCACCACGGCGGCCGTGATGCCATTCAAAGCGCCTTTGAGGCGCGGTTGATGCGTGATCCACTCGATGTATGGCGCGCCGGCGAAGATCCACAGGAAGCACGGCACGAACGTGACCCACAGCGCGAGGGCCGCAGCCGTCACCGCGCCCGCGGTGCCGCCCGCACCGAACCCGGTGAGCGCGGCCACGAACTCGGTCACAAGGATCAGGGGCCCAGGCGTGGTCTCGGCGAGGCCAAGCGCATCGATCATCTCGGCAGTCGTCAGCCAGCCGCGCTCCTGAACAACCTCCTGGGTCATATAGGCCAGCACGGCATAGGCACCGCCGAAGGTGACAACGGCGAGCTTGGAAAAGAACAGGCCGATGGCAAGCATCAGCTCGGCCCCGACGCTCCAGGCGACAAGGAGGGGGGCCGCCCAGAGCGCCCCATAGCCGGCCACCACGGCAAGGGTCTGCCCGCCCGTTCTGCCCAGCGCCGGCGCCGATGCCGGTGCGCTCGAGTTGGCCGTCCAGGCTCCCCAAAGCGCGGCCGCCGCAATGATCGCCGGAAACGGCACCGAGAAGGCGAAGAGGCCCAGAAAGGCAAGGCCCGCGACGACCCAGGCGCCAGTACCCGTCAGCGCGCGCCTGGCGACCTTCAGAAGCGCCTGGATCACAATGATCACAACCGCGGCCTTAACCCCCAGAAACAAAGCTTGAACAACGGGTTGTGCGCCAAAGTTCGCATAGATCAGCGCGAGCGCCAGGATAACCAAAGCCCCAGGCAGCACAAACAGCCCGCCCGCGATCAGGCCGCCGGCCATCCCCCTGAGGCGCCACCCGGCATAGGTGCAAAGCTGCATGGCCTCTGGCCCCGGCAGCAGCATGCAAAAGGACAGGGCCCCCAGATATTGCTCTTCGGTCAGCCAGCGTCGCTCGTCCACCAACACCCGGTGCATCAGGGCAATCTGCGCGGCCGGCCCGCCGAACGACAAGATACCGATCCGGGCGAAGACCCGCGTCAATTCGGCGAGCGTCGGGGCGTCTCCTGGAATGCTATCGCTCTTCGTCACATCGGTCATTGCATAGATCCCACGGCGAACGCGTCGAAGATGGGCGCTGCCGCCCGGTCCGCGATCTCCCCGGCACCAAGAGCGTCCACGAGCCCTCCAAGCATCGTGCCCAAGGGACCCGTCCCGCGCGTGGCCTCCCTCGCAAGCTCCTGTAACGGCGCCATGACAAGTCCGAATTGGTCGAGGGCGGCTTCGGCATCCGTCAGCAAAGTGGCGTCGAAGCGGTCGGCCACGTCGGCGACTATCGCACCGGGCACCGCCATCAGGGCCCCTCCGGGCGGCAGCAGGCGGTCGACCAGCCAGCGCAGCACCGCGCTTTGCCGTCCGTCCTCCGCGCTGCACACATAGAGCCCCGTCTCAGACAAGGCCGTCTCGCGCAGAATAGGAAGCCCTGCATCACGCCAGGCTACGATCCCGCCTTCAAGCGCAACAGCCGCGCCGCCATCGGCCCTGAGGCGCGCTGCAACGCCATGGCTGAGCTTCAGGCCCTTGTGGCATATCACAACGGCTTCGGCGCCAGACTGCGCCTGCCGGTGGCCAGACCTTCGGCTCGCGGGGATGCGTCCGCCGATCGCATCTGCATCCTCGGGCAGGCAAACATCCACGATGTCCGGGCGATTGGGCCCGAGAAGGAGACGGGTCCAGAGGGTCAGGGGGGAAATTTCGGCGGGCATGGTGCGCACCTCATGCTGGTCCGGCCAGAGCGGCTGGGGATCCGAGCTTTGGGCGCATGCCTGACGGGGTAGCTACCAACCCCACGGCACCGTGACGCACATACGTGGCCAGGGTCAAGCGCAACCATGGTGGGCGGACCGAAGCGCACGCCCGGCACTCACCCGGTCACGCGGCTCACCTCGCGGCGGATCTTCACCCGGATTGCACGGGGAAAATCGGTGAACCCGCGCGCTGTCTCCACAAACCCGTCCGGGGTGATCAGGCGACGCCGATAGTAAGCGGTCGTGGCAGCGCCAATCCCCTCGATCGCGAGTCCGTTCACCGTAACGCCCGACCGCGTGGCGAAGTGGCGCGCGCCATTCACGTCGGTCTGCGCGTTGTCCGGCCCGTCGCCCGAGATATCGATCACCAGCCGGGCGCAATCGCTTTGCGTGAGCGCCTCGGCCACGCCCCGGCGCAGCGCCTCGCCGATCGCGGTGTTGGCGCCAACATAGGCACGGCGCATCGCTTCGACGTCTTCTGCGAGGCTTTCCATGTCGGAATAGCTTGCGATGCGGCGCCAGGGGATGGTCATCTCCTGCATTCCTGCACCCGACCATTGCATGATCGCCACGGCATTTGCGCCGGTGACCATGGCGTCCATGACGGTGCCATCGCGCAGGGCCGCGGCCAGGCCATCAGTTTGGATGCGGTATTCCCCGGGATCGATCGAGTTCGACACATCGACTGCGAGCAGAAGCGCCGTGTCACACGCCAGGGCCGGGCGGGCCGCTGCCGTGGTTACGAGTGAGGCGCACAGGAGGAAGCGGAAAAGCCCAAGCATGTCCAACAGATTGGCCGCGTGACGACTGCAGGATCAAGCCCGAAAGGACCCACAATCCCGTGCGTGTTGCCGCGTGCTCAAAAAAAGGCCCTGCTGCAAACCCGAATGCGCGCTGAGAAGTGCAGGCTTCTGTTGCCAGGTGCCTGCGAACCCCGCCTTACCTTGCTAGAGGCAAGGGCTTAGATTTGGTATTGCGCACTGCTTACGCAGCGAGCGCCACCGGAGCACGGTTGTCATTGGCAACTATCATGCTTGGACCGGTAACGGTGGTACCTCACCGAGCGAAAGCTAACCCCTTTAGACGTCCGTCGATCCTATTTCGGCCCCATGTCCCGCCAACGATCGGGGTTTTGGTGGAGCCGCCGGGTACCGCCCCCGGGTCCGATCCGCTTATTACGGGCGCGTTTATCGCCATAGTCCCGAAGGACGCACCGGATATACCGTCTCGCCCCTGTGCATTCAAGCACTCGGTGCGGGGGCGCGGCACTGCGGGGTGAGTGCTCCTGCCATGCCCTCACCCGCCCTTCGGTTGACAGCGGTCGGTCGAGCGTCGAAAAAATCGGTGTGGTTCGGGAGATGACCGTGACGGGAGATGGGATGATCTCAGTCGATTATGTGCAGGTGATGGCGCGCTACAATGCGTGGCAGAACAATGGCTTGATTGAACTTCTTCAAGGGGTCGATGCAGAGGCGCTCAATAAGGACCGTGGCGCCTTCTTCGGCTCGATCCTCGGCACGCTCAACCATATCCTCTGGGGCGACCGGATCTGGATGGCCCGGTTCGATGATTGGACCAAGCCGACCCTCGGGATCGCGGAAAGCCCCACGCTTTGTCCCACATTCGATGCTTGGTCGGCGGATCGGGTGCGCGCGGACGGACGCATCAAGGTCTGGGCCGACAAACTCAGCCCGGTGCGGCTGCGCGGCGATCTGACATGGATGTCCGGTGCAACCGGCCGTGAGATGGCCAAGCCGATCGCGATCTGCGTGACCCATTTCTTCAACCATCAGACCCACCACCGGGGGCAGGTGCATGCCATGCTGACATCGGCCGGCCTCAAGCCGCAGATGACGGATCTGGCGCTGGCGCCCGCCGACGCGCTCGTGTAACCGGCAACGACCTGCCCTAAGGGCAGAGCGCCGCAAGGGGCGGATAACGGGGAGGGATTCATGCGCGCACTGATCGTGGAGAAGGGCGAGGACGGCACGACGAGCGCCGCCGTCCAGAGCATCGACGAAAGCCGGCTGCCCGAGGGCAATGTCACAGTCGCCGTCGAGCACAGCACGGTGAACTACAAGGACGGCCTGTGCCTTGGTCCGGGCGGGGGCGGCCTTGTGCGGACCTATCCGCACGTCCCCGGCATCGACTTTGCCGGCACGGTCGAGGCCTCCGACGATGCACGCTACACGCCCGGCGACAAGGTGGTGCTGACGGGATGGCGCGTGGGCGAGGTCCATTGGGGCGGATACGCCGAGAAGGCCCGCGTCAAGGCCGACTGGCTTGTGCCGCTGCCCGACGGCTTGACGACGCGCCAGGCCATGGCGGTGGGCACCGCGGGCTTCACGGCGATGCTGGCCGTGATGGCGCTTGAGGATCACGGGCTGACGCCATCGGGCGGCGAGGTTCTGGTCACGGGCGCCGCAGGCGGCGTCGGCTCGGTCGCCACGGCGATCCTTGGCAACCTGGGATACCAGGTGGCAGGCGTCACCGGGCGCCCCGAACAGGCAGACTATCTCAAAAGCCTCGGCGCCTCGCGCATCGTTGCGCGCGAAGAGCTGAACGAAACGGTCAAGCGCCCGCTGGAATCCGAGACATGGGCCGGCTGCGTCGATGCGGTGGGGGGCCAAATGCTGGCCCGCGTGCTTGGCCAGATGAAGTACGGCGCTTCCGTTGCCGCCGTGGGTCTGGCGGGCGGTATGGCTCTGCCCGCGACGGTCATTCCGTTTCTCCTCCGCGGCGTGAACCTGCTTGGCATCGACAGCGTCATGCGCCCCTACGATGACCGCGTGCGCGCCTGGTCCCGGATTGCAAGCGATCTGCCGATGGACAGGCTCGAGGCGATGATCGTTCCCGCAACGCTCGAAGACCTGCCGGGTCTGGGGGCCGACATCCTCAAGGGTCAGGTCCGCGGCCGCGTGGTCGTCGACACCCGCGCCTAACCGGGGCACCACGCGCAAGCTGGCAGTACGGCCGACGCACGACGTGCTTCACGGCGCGGCGTTTGCGCCTATGTATGCGGCAGTATGCTTCGGGCAATCAGGACCGTGAGCTAGTCGAAATGCGAGGGGGCGCACACCAGGTCCTCTCCAGTCCGTAGCAGGGGCACTGGTGATCCGACTGTCGATCGACTTCGTCCGCGGCCAGTTCCCGGCCTTCTCCGAGCCCTCGCTTCGGGACTGGGCGCATTTCGAGAACGCCGGGGGCTCGTATGCCTGTCGCTATGTCATCTGGCGGCTCCACCGGTTCTACCGCGAGCGCAAGTTGCAGCCCTATGGCCCCTATCCGGGGGCGGCCGAGGGCGGAGAAGAGATGGACGAAGCGCGTCGGCGCATCGCCCTCATCCTTGGGGTCGACCGCGATGAGCTGAGCTTCGGCCCTTCGACCACGCAAAACACCTATGTGCTGTCGCAGGCGGTCCGCCAATGGCTGGCACCGGGCGAGGCCATCGTTGTGACCGATCAGGACCATGAGGCCAATTCCGGGCCGTGGCGCAGGCTGGCCGAGACGGGCACCGAAGTGCGCGAATGGCGGATCGATCCCGACACCGGGCATCTCGACATCGACGCCCTGCAGCCCCTTCTCGAAGATGGGCGGGTGCGCCTCGTCGTGTTCCCCCACTGCTCGAATGTCATCGCCGAGGTAAACGATGTCGCGCGCATTGCGCTCATGGTACGGCGGGCCGGCGCCTTCTCTTGCGTCGACGGCGTGTCCTATGCGCCGCACGGTCTGCCCGATGTCGGGCGCCTCGGAGCCGATATCTATCTGTTCTCAACCTACAAGACCTACGGGCCGCACCAGGGCATCATGGTCGTGCGGCGCGCGCTGGCGCGGCGCCTGCCGAACCAGGGGCATTTCTTCAACGCCGATAAACCGGAGACCCGCTTTACGCCCGCCGGCCCGGATCACGCCCAGGTGGCGGCCTGCGCCGGGATCGCCGACTATATCGATGCGCTCTACCACCACCACAGCCCCGCCGGGCGCGACGTGGCCGGGCGCGCCGCCGAGATCCATGACGCCATGCGCGCCCGCGAGGTGGAACTGATGGACCCGATTCTCGACTATCTCGACACGCGGCGCGACCTGCGTCTCCTCGGTCCGACCAGCGCGCGCGCCCGGGCCCCCACCTTCGCGCTCGATCTCGGCCGCCCGGCCGAGCCTGTGGCCCGCGCCCTCGCCGAGCGCGGCATCATGGCCGGGGCCGGCGATTTCTATGCCGTCCGACCGCTCCAGGCGATGGGCGTCGACTTGGAGCAGGGTGTCCTGCGCCTCAGCTTCACCCACTACACCTCCGAGGAAGAGATCAACCGCCTCATCGCGGCGCTCGACCATGTCCTCTGAGCCCTTGCTTTCGGGCCCGGCGCACTAAACTGCGCCAGCATGAATGCTCCCCCCGTCCTCGTCTGGCTCCGTCGCGACCTGCGGCTGAGCGATCATCCCGCCTTCGCGGCGGCCGCCAAGTCCGGCGCACCGATCATCCCGCTCTTTATCCGCGACGCGTCGGTCGATGGCCTCGCGGCCGCCCCGAAATGGCGGCTGGAACGGGGCCTCGCCGCCTTCGCCCCTGCGCTCGAAGAGCGTGGCAGCCGCCTGGTCCTGCGCTCAGGTCCCGCGCTCGCCGTCCTGCGCGCGGTGCTCGCCGAGACCGGGGCAGGGGCCGTACACTGGTCTCGCGCCTACGACCCGGCCTCCATCGCCCGCGACACCGAGGTCAAGACCGCACTGAAGGCCGACGGGATCGATGCACAATCCCACCCCGGGCACGTGCTCTTCGAGCCCTGGACAGTGGCGACCAAAACCGGCGGTTTCTTCAAGGTCTACACACCCATGTGGAACGCGGTGAAGGGCAGGGACGTGGCCGCGCCCGAGGCTCCGCCCGCGCTGGCCCCTCCCGGCGCCTGGCCCGCCAGCGAAGACCTCGAAAGCTGGCATCTGGGACGCGCCATGAACCGCGGCGCCGCCGTCGTCTCACGCCATGTCGCAGTGGGCGAAGCAGCCGCGCGGGATCGACTTGATCACTTCATCGCCGATCTGGTCGCCGGCTACGACCGCGCGCGCGACATGGTGGCCGAAGACGGCACATCACGTCTCTCCGCCCACCTCTCGCTTGGAGAAATCGGGCCGCGCACATGCTGGCATGCCGGCCTGCGCGCCCGTGACGAGGGCCGGGCCGGCGCCGAGACGTTTCTGAAAGAGCTCGTCTGGCGCGAGTTCGCCTATCATCTGCTCTACCACACGCCCCACATCGCCGAGGACAATTGGCGCGAAGAGTGGTCAGCCTTCCCATGGAACGAGGATGAAGACCGCCCCAACGTCATTGCGTGGAAACAGGGGCGCACGGGCCTGCCTTTCGTCGATGCCGCAATGCGCGAGATGTATGTCACCGGCACGATGCACAACCGGGGCCGAATGATCGTGGCAAGCTATCTGACCAAGCACCTGATGACCCACTGGAAGGTCGGCCTGCGCTGGTTCGAGGAACACCTGGTCGACTGGGATCCAGCCTCGAACGCCATGGGCTGGCAATGGTCGGCCGGGTCGGGCCCCGACGCCACGCCCTATTTCCGGGTGTTCAACCCCGAAACGCAACTCGACAAGTTCGATCGCGCCCGCACCTATACTGGCCGATGGATAGCTGAAACCAGCGCCAACCCGACGGCCGACGCGCTGTCCTACTTCGATGCCATCCCGCGCAGTTGGGGCCTGGCGCCGACCGATCCCTATCCAGATCCGATCGTCACTCCCGCCGAGGGCCGCAAGCGGGCGCTCGACGCCTATCAGAGCCGCGGGTTCTAGGGCGTGCCCGAGGGCCGAAACCGAACGTCAGCCACGCGGCGGGGTTGACCCGGTGGGCTCTGGCGTCAAGTTCCTTGCCCGGGAAAGCGTGAATGGGGAGAATGGGATAGCGATGGTAACGGTGGAGGGCATGGACGTTCCGCAAACGGCACCGCGGTTGGTGCGCAAGATCGCCGAGGCCGCGCAGGGCAGCATCAGCGGGCGGCTCGATGTGACGTTGCCCGACGGCGCCACCTTCTCCCTGTCCAACGGCGCCCCCGGACGGATCAGCCATATCATCCTCGAAAACTACCGCCCGGTCCGCCGCATGGCGACCGAGGGCTGGCTGGGCTTCACCGAAAGCTACCTCGACGGCGACTGGTCGACGCCCGATCTGCAGGGCTTTCTTGACCATGTCCACGAGTTCGACCTCGAGATCTACGACAGCGCCTTCGCGGCCTCGCGCCTCATGCGCCTCTGGGAGCGGCTGCGCTTCTGGCTTCAGCGCAACACCAAGCGGCAGGCCAAAAGGAACATCGCAGCCCACTACGACCTCGGCAACGAGTTCTATTCGCTCTGGCTCGACGACACGATGACCTACTCTTCTGCGCTCTTCGCGACGGGGCAGGAGAGCCTCGAGAAGGCCCAGACCGCCAAATACGCGGCGATGGTCGATGGTCTGAGCGTCGGCCCCGGCGACCATGTGCTCGAGATCGGCTGCGGCTGGGGCGGCTTCGCCGAATATGCCGCGGCCGAGCGGGGCTTGCGCGTCACTGGCCTCACGATCAGCCAGGCTCAGCATGATTTCGCCGTCGAGCGCATCGCGCGCGCTGGCCTCGCCGATCAGGTTGAAATCAAGCTCTGCGACTACCGCGACGAACGCGGCAGCTATGACGGGATCGCCTCGATCGAGATGTTCGAGGCGGTTGGCGAGAAATACTGGCCCGCCTTCTTCTCGGCGGTGCGCGACCGCCTGAAGCCCGGCCGCTTCGCCAATCTCCAGATCATCACGATCGAAGACCGCCAGTGGGAGACCTACCGCCGCGGCGTCGACTTTGTGCAGAAGTTCATCTTCCCCGGTGGCATGCTCCCGGCCCCCGCCGTTCTGCGGCGGGAGGTGGAGCGCGCGGGCCTCGCCGTCACCGGCTCGTTCGAATTCGGCGCCTCCTACTCCACCACACTCCGGCGCTGGCACGAGACGTTTCTCGAGCGCTGGCCGCAGATTTCGGGCCAGGGGTTCGACGAGCGCTTCCGGCGCATGTGGGAGTTCTATCTGTGCTCCTGCGCCGCCACATTTTCGTCCGGAACCTGTGATGTAACGCAGATCAGACTGACCAGACCGTCCTGATCTACGAGACAATCATGCGCACTGCCGCCCGACCGATGCCAACTGCCGCCCGGCTCTTTGCTGCGGCCGGCTTCGCAACGATGGCCTTCTTTGCCACCGAACTCTACAAGCCGCTTCTGCCCGAGGGCACCCAGATGGACATGTTCACCCCCGTGAACGTGATTGTCGGTGCTCTGTGCGGTTGGCTGGTGATGGGACGGCTGGCGGGCACCGGATACTATGCTGCCGCCGGCTCCGGTGTGCGCACCTCCGCGGTCATGCTGTTCTACGTCCTGTTCATCTGGTCGTTCTGGGAAATGTTCCAGCGCTCCATCGACCTCTACTACGACGGACCAGTCGACGCGCTGCAGCAGATGATGGAACTTGGCGCCGAATACTTCCTGCTCGGTCTGCAGGATCCGCAAGTGCCAATCACTGTGCTCATCGGTGGGATCCTCGCGGCGTTCTTCAGCGAATGGGCCTCCCAGCAATGGGCTTAGGGTTGGGCGCTCGGGGGGCTTGCGCAGAACCGCGGCTCCTGTAACCCGGGCGGGAAACATGGATCCCGCCGCATGCCCGACCCCGCCACGACCACGACACCCGTCTTCTTCTTCGGACCGCTGCGCGACCCGGCACTTCGCCGGATCGTGCTTGGCGCGGAGTTCCCCGTCGCAACGGCACACCTGAACGGTCGCACAGCTTTCACAGGGGCGCAGGACGCGGGGCCGATCCTCGCCCTCGGGCCGGGCGTCGTCGAAGGGGTGCTGGTCGAGCTTCCGCCCGTCGCCCACGTGCGCGCGACCTACTACGCCGAGATTTCGGGCTCTGCACCGCAGCCCGTGTCGGTCGAGGTCGACGACAAAGGGGCTCGCGCGGCCGAACTCTGGCACAAGCCGGCATCGGCCGACCATACTGGCATCCGATGGGACCTTGCCGCATGGCAGGCTGCGCATGGCGCCCTGGCCCGGGCCGCCGCGCACGACGTCATGGGTTTGATCGACATCCAGCCCGCGCCAGAGACCATCCGCCGCCTGCCGACGATCCACGCCCGCGCCCAGGCCCGCGTCAACGCGGAGGCGGCTCCCGCGCCCGCTACCCTTCGCTATCCTGCGGACGAGAGCGCTGTCACCGTGCTGGCCAAGCGAAGGCCCTATGCCAACTTCTTCTCGGTCGAGGAGTACGACCTGAACCATTCGCTTTTCGATGGCGGCCGCTCCCAGGATCTCACGCGCGCAGTCTTCATCAGCGCGGATGCCGTCACTGTTCTGCCCTATGACCCCTCGCGCGACTGCATCCTGCTGATCGAGCAGTTCCGGCCAGGGCCCCTGGCGCGGGGCGATCGCAACCCCTGGTCGCTTGAGGCCATCGCCGGTCGCATCGATGGTGGCGAGACGCCCGAGGCCACGGCCCTACGCGAGGCACAAGAGGAGGCCGGCATCACATTGTCCCGCCTGATCCGCCTGGCCGGCTACTATCCCTCGCCCGGAGCCAAAGCCGAATTCCTGCACACCTATCTTGGGCTTGCCGATCTGCCCGACAGTGCAGCCGGGCTCGGTGGCCTTGCCGACGAGAACGAGGATATCCGAAGCCACGTCTTGCCGGTCGATACCGCGCTCGGGCTGATCTCGACGGGCGAGATCAACAACGGCCCCCTGATCCTGAGCCTCCTGGAACTCGATCGCATGCGCGCCGATCTCCGCGCCGGCCGCGTGCCCGCCGCCTGATCGCCGGGCTCCCCGCACCTCATCCGGTTGACACGAAAACCCCGAAGGCTAGCGTCAGCCAGCCATTTGGACGAGGAGGCGCGCGATGGAGATCAAATCCGACCTTGCGGCGGCCGTCGGAAATACGCCGCTCATCCGTCTCCGCGGGGCGAGTGAAGCCACGGGCTGCGAGATCCTCGGCAAATGTGAATTCATGAACCCCGGCCAGTCGGTGAAAGACCGCGCGGCCCTGTCGATCATTCGCGACGCGGTCGCGCACGGCCGGATCGAGCCGGGAGGCACGATCGTCGAAGGCACCGCCGGCAACACCGGGATCGGCCTCGCGCTCGTCGGCGCCTCCATGGGCTTGCGCACCGTCATCGTGATCCCCGAGACCCAGAGCTCCGAAAAGAAGGACATGCTCCGCCTGGCCGGCGCCGAGCTGGTCGAAGTGCCGGCCGCACCCTATCGCAACCCCAACAATTTCGTCCGCTACTCCGGGCGGTTGGCCGAAGAGCTGGCCAAATCGTCGCCCGGCGGCGCGGTCTGGGCCAACCAGTTCGACAACACCGCCAACCGCCAGGCCCATGTCGAGACGACCGGCCCCGAGATACTGGCGCAGACCGAGGGCACGGTCAGCGGCTTTATCTGTGCCGCAGGTTCCGGCGGCACCGTAGCGGGCGTCGCCGAGGTTCTCCAACCGTTGGGGATCAAGGTCGGCCTCGTCGACCCGGACGGCGCGGCGCTCTACCGCTACTATGCCGAGGGCGAGCTCAAGTCCGAAGGCAGCTCGATCGCCGAGGGCATCGGGCAGGGGCGCATCACCGCCAACCTCGAGGGCTTCACCCCCGACTTCGCCTGCAATGTCTCCGATGCCGAGGGCCTGCCGCTGGTCTTCGAGATGCTCGAGCAGGAAGGCCTGTGTCTCGGCCTCTCGTCGGGCATCAACGTCGCTGGCGCCATGCGCATGGCCCGCGAGCTGGGCCCAGGGCACACCATCGTCACTGTCCTTTGCGACTTCGGCACACGCTATGCCTCGCGCCTCTTCAACGCCGAGTTCCTCGCTTCCAAGGGCTTGCCCGTGCCAGACTTTCTGAAGCGGACGCCGCTCGAACTGCCCGACATGACCGTGCGGGAGGAGGCATGACCGAGCCGCTCTTTCGCGACGCCTATCTCCGGGAGGCGCCGGCCCGCGTGGTCGCCCATACCCAGGAGGGCGGGATCGTCGTCGAGGCAAGCCTCTTCTACCCCACGGGTGGGGGCCAGCCCGGCGACGCCGGCGAGCTTGAATGGGACGGCGGCACTCTGACGGTTGCCACCGCCGTGAAGGGTGAGGGGGGCGCGACGGTCCTCCTGCCCGGCGACGGAGGGGCGTTGCCTCCAGTGGGCACCAAAGGCATGCAACGGATCGACTGGGCCCTCCGCTATCGCCACATGCGAGTCCACACCGCGCTGCATCTGCTCTCGGTCGTCATCCCGCTGCCGGTAACCGGCGGCCAGATCTCCGCACAGAAGGGCCGGCTCGACTTCGACATGGCCGACCCTCCCGGCGAGAAACAGGCCTTGGCCGAGGCCTTGCAGGAGCTGATCGACCGCGACCTTCCGGTCAGCGACGATTGGATCACCGATGCCGAGCTTCAGGCCAACCCGGGTCTCGTCAAGACGATGGCGGTCAAGCCGCCGATGGGGCAGGGTCGCGTGCGTCTCGTCCGCATCGGGGCGGGCCCCACGCAAGTGGATCTCCAGCCCTGCGGCGGCACGCATGTGGCCCGCACCGGCGAAATCGGCCGGATCGAGATCGGCAAAATCGAGAAAAAAGGCGCCCGAAACCGCCGCGTCAACGTCCTTCTGGCCGATTAGGCCGGCCAGACCACCTCGGCGCAGCGATCGACATGGCGCCCGATGGGCCGGCGCGCCGCCTCAGGTATAAGGGTAGCTCATCGGCACAAAGCGATAGCCGTCGCCGGACCGCTCAAGATGGCCGCATCCTGGAAACGCGATGTGCGATCCGGCCACCAGCGTCCGATCCGTCGCCACCTGATCGAGCAGGGACAGCCGCGTCGCCCGCGCCGCATCCGGGTCGCCATCGAACGCGATCGTCACGTCCGGCCGGGCCAGCTGCACCGGCGCGACATGCACGATATCCGCCCAGATCAGCAGCTGCGTGCCCGCGCTTTCAACCATCACTCCCATATGGCCCGGCGTGTGGCCGGGCAGGGACACCGCGGTCAGACCCGGCCCCACATCCGTTCCGCCGGAAATGGTCTGCACCCGGTCGCCGAAGCTCGACACAACGGACGTCGCCAGGTCAAAGAACGGGTGGAAGTCGGCCGGCGCCTGGGCCTTCGTCGCCTCGGCCGTCCAGAAATCCACATCCGCCCCGGCCACGATCAGCCCAGCGCCCGGCAAATCCATCCCAGCAAGGCCGCCGATATGGTAAGGATGAAGATGTGTCGCGACCACGGCATCGATGCTGTCCAAGGCAACTCCAAGCGCATCGAGCGCCGCAGGCACACGCCCAAGCGTCGGTCCCATTGTCGAGCCTGCGCCGGAATCGATCAATGTTCGCTTCCCGCCTGACTCAACCAAGAACGCATTGACCCCTGACGGATGCGGGCGCGCCGAGATGAAGCCCGTGTCGAGCAGCGCGTCAAAGTCCTCCGCCTCGACACCCTGCAAAAGGTCTGGCCCGATCTCGAGATACCCGTCGCAAAGGGCCCAAACCGTGGCCTCGCCGACGGGTATCCGATAGGCCACAGCATTCGTCGTCGGCGTCAGGGCCGTCCCGCCGGCCTCGCGACCAGCGCTGTATTGGCTCATCAACTCTCTCCCTGATTGTGGCGAAGCCCATCTCCCATGCCGAGCCTAGCGAACGCGGCCGTGCCAGGAAGCAACCCATCCCCGGCCGACGCAGGCAGCATCTTGCGCCCTGTGAACCATTCCTGCTAAGGGCCACCGCACCGGAGAGGTGGCCGAGTGGTCGAAGGCGCACGCCTGGAACGCGTGTAGGCGGGAAACCGTCTCCAGGGTTCGAATCCCTGTCTCTCCGCCATCAGCATTTCTGCGTCCTGGCCCCCCGGCCCCTGGCTGCGCTTCCGGCTAGTTTTCAGCTGGTTAGGCGGAAACGGTCCATGTGACGCCCGCGCTGCGCGGCGATCCGCGCCCGTGTCGTCGCCTCAATCCGGGGTGCACCCGGACGGGGCTCATGGGCATGGCTGTTTGCGCCACACCGGCGTCCCGTGGCAGACGTCCCTTGACCCGGATGCGCGGCAAGGAGCCCTGTCCCTAAGGCGTCGGGCAGAGGGGAGACCACTTGCATGAAACTGGAGATCTGGTTCGAGTTCGCAAGCACGTACTCGTATTTGACGGTGTGCCGAGCCGAACCGCTCCTAAGGGCCGCCGGCGTAGAGTTTGTCTGGCGCCCCTTTCTCCTGGGCCCGATCTTTCGAGACAAAGGGATGGACACCTCGCCCTTCGTGCTCGACCCGGTCAAGGGAGACTATATGTGGCGCGACCTGGAACGGCGCGCCGCGCGGTACGGCCTGTCGTTTGCCCGCCCGGCCTCATTTCCCATGAACGGCCTATCGGCCGCCCGCCTCATGACGGCTGCGCTCGATGAGGAATGGTGCGGTGACTTCGCGCGCGGGGTTTTCAGGGCTCAGTTCGTTGAGGGGATGAATATCGCAGACCCCGAAGTGCTACGTCAGGCACTTAAGACGACCGGCATAGATCCGGAGCCTTGGCTTCATCAGGCGACACTTGCGCCAACCAAAGCGCGATTGCGCACTCTGACCGACCAAGCCCGGGCCCACGGCATCTTCGGCGCACCCAGTTTCCTGGTCGGTGGAGAACTGTTCTGGGGTGACGACAGGCTCGAAGACGCGATAGCGTGGGCCGTTCGGACAGACTGATCGCATCGCCCCGGTGCGCCGAGCCGAAACAGACCGGACGACGGCCAGCAAGGGAGGGCCGCCCATGCCCAACGACAAGCCTCATCCCGGGCCGATCATGCGGCTGTTTCAGGTCGAAGCCAAACCCGGTTGTGCTGAGGTCCTGCTTGAGAAGTTCTCGACAACATCCGCCGAGGTGGTTCGGGGAGAGCCTGGAAATGCGGGCTATCTCTTTGGCCGAGGCGTGGTGACGGATGGCGACTATGTCGTCTTCGCCTCGATCTGGCGCGACCTGCGGGCCGTGAAGGCGCGCTTCGGAGACGACTGGCAAACCTCGTTCCTGCCTCCAGGGTATGATGATCTCATCCAGGACTGCTCCGTGCGTCACATCGATCTGAGCGAAGGCTGGCACGTCGATCTCCAGCCTTCGGACTAAACAGATGCCCGCCCTGGTTTCGTGGCTCAAGCGGCGCCGGCGTCTGGCCCGCTCAGCCCAGGAGCCGCTGGACGGTCTCCCTCCAGGCCCCGCGGCTCGCGGAGCGATCCGTGTCGGCAAGGGTGGGCCGGAACATTTGGGTCTCCGTCCGGTCGAACGACACAGGCAATCCCGCGGCCTTCGCACTCATCCAGGCCACGCCGAACGCGCCGGTTTCTGGGATCGCGAGCCGTTCGATCGGCTTCCCAAGGAGATCTGCCTGCACCTGCATCAGGAAGGGGTTCGCCGACGCACCGCCATCGGCGCTGAGGCCCTGCAAAGGCTGTCCGAGGTCTTCCTCCATCGCCTCGAACACATCCGCGATCTGATGCGCGATGGCGTCGAACGTCGCCCGTGCGAGCTCCGCACGTGTGGTGCCGAGCGACAGGCCCGAGACCGTGCCGCGCGCGCTGTCGTTCCAATAGGGCGCGCCAAGGCCCGCGAGCGCCGGAACGAACTGCACGCCGCCGCTGTCCTGAGCTTGCTGTGCCAGATCAGACAGCGCGCTCGCGTCAGACACCCCCATGATCTCCGCCATGAACGCCGCCGCCTGGGCAGATACGGTAATGTTCCCTTCCAGGGCATGGGCCGTCTGATCGCCAGCGGTCCATGCAATGGTGCCCGACAGCCCATTGCGTGAGGCCGTCCTGGTGTCGGTCAGCGTCATTAGCGACGAGCCGGTGCCATAGGTCGCCTTAACACGGCCGGCCTCGCGCACGCCGTGGCCATAGAGCGCGGCGTGGCTGTCCCCCATCATCGCATGAACGGGCACACCTCGGGGCAGCGCGGTGACGCCGTCCGCCGTCTCGCCGAAGCGTGCATCCGAGGCCATGGGCCGCGGCAGGCAGTCGAGCGGGGCGCCCAGGATCTCGCCCAACCGGGGGCTCCAGGCGAGCCGGTCGGTATCGAACAGCAGCGTCCGCGACGCGTTGGAGTGGTCGGTGGCGAACGCAACGCCGGCCGTGAGGTTCCACAGGAGCCACGCATCGACGGTGCCAGCCCTCAGGCGACCCGCCGCGTGGAGCTGCCGTGCCGCGTCGCGATGCTCCAGAATCCACGCCAGCTTGCTCGCCGGAAAGAGGGGGTTGATGCCAAGCCCCGTCAGATCCGCGACCTCGTCCGAATGGCCCGCGGCGATCAGTTCGGCGCAGGCCTCGGTGGTGCGGCGACATTGCCAGATTGGCGCCGGCCCAACCGGATCGCCCGTCTCGGCGTCCCAAACCACAAGGGTTTCGCGCTGATTGGTGATGCCGATGGTTGCGATGTCGGTCTCGATGCCTGCACAGGCCTCGGCAATAACCCGTTGCGTCGACGTCCAGATCTCCACGGCCGATTGCTCGGCCCAACCTGGCTTTGGATACACCGTCCTGCAGGAGGCCGAAGACTGGCCGACAATCCGCCCCGCGAGATCAAAGACCAGCGCTTTGGTATTGGTCGTGCCTTGGTCGATGGCCAGAACGAGCACGATCAGGCCTTGCGTGAAACGGCGCGCCGCGCGGCTTCGGCAATTCCGTCAGGCGTCATCCCGTTCTCTTCGAAGAGCCAGGCGACCGATCCCGTCGTCTGGAAGCCCTGAAAGCCGATGCGTTCCACGGGCACGGGGCGATTGGCGGAGGTCAGTTCGGCAACCGCACCGCCGAGGCCGCCGCTCACGAGAGCCTCTTCGCAGGTGACGATGGCCCCGGTCTCGGCGCCGGCCTCAAGAATGGCGGTCTCGTCTAGCGGGTTGAGGGTATGGGCAGAATAAACCCGGGCCGACACCGCCTCGGCCGCGAGCACGTCCGCCGCCATGAGTGCCACATGTACCATCGTGCCCGAGGCGAGGATGGTCACGTCCGAACCCGCACGCATCAGCCGCATCCGGCCCGGTGTGAAATCACGCTGGCCGCTGGCGTCCGGCCCCAAATCGGGCACCTTCATCCGCGACAGCCGCAGATAGACAGGGCCAGTATGCCCCGCCGCCCAGCGGACGGCCATTTCCGTCTCCCAGGGATCAGCTGGCGCCACCACCGTCAGCGTACCCAGCGCGCGGAGCCAGGCAAAATCCTCGATGGAATGGTGGGTCGCACCGAGCTCGCCATAAGCCACGCCCGACGATTGCCCGACCAGCTTGACGTTGTATTCCGAGTAGGCGACGTCGGCCTTGATCTGTTCCAGCGCGCGACCGCTCAGGAAACAGGACGCAGCCGAAACGAACGGGATCTTGCCGCCATTGGCGAGCCCCGCGCCGACGCCCACCATGTTCTGCTCGGCAATACCCACATTCACGAGACGGTCGGCAAAGGCCTCCCGGAAGCCGCCGAGATTGGACGACCCAACGGAGTCATTGACGACGGCCACGATCCGCTCATCGTCCGAGGCCAGCGCCTCGAGCGTCGACGCCCACGCCTTTCGGCAATCGAACATGCCCGCCTGTTTCTCCAAGGCCGTCATTCGGTGAGTTCTTCCATCGCGAGATCGAATTCGTTGTCATTCGGCACGCCGTGATGCCACTTGGCCTTGTCTTCCATGAAGGACACGCCCTTGCCCTTGATCGTGTTCGCGATGATGCACCGGGGACTACCGCGCGACACGGCGCTCAGAGCGTCGAGCAGGGCGGCATGGTCGTGACCGTCAACCTCCGTCACCTCCCAGCCAAAAGCGCGGTACTTGTCCCCCAGGGGATCGAGGCCGACCGTGTCCTCGGTCCGCGCCCCCTGCTGAAGCCGGTTGCGGTCGATGATCAGGGTCAGCTTCGAGAGCTGTCGGTGCCCGGCGGTCATCGCGGCTTCCCAGTTCGAGCCTTCCTGCTGCTCGCCATCCCCGGTCAGAACGAAGGTCCGGTAAGCCGCGCCCGAGAGCTCGCCCGCAATCGCGATCCCGAGCGCGATAGGAAATCCGTGGCCCAGCGGCCCGGTGTTGGCCTCGACCCCCGGCAGGTAGTTGCGGTTGGGATGGCCGTTCAGCCGCGAGCCCGGCTCCATGTAGGTGTCGAGCCACTCCTTGGGGTAATAGCCCGCCGCCGCGAGAGCCGTATAGAGCACCCCGGTGGCGTGCCCCTTCGACATCACGAAGCGGTCGCGATCCGGCCAGTCCGGCGTCTTCGGATCGTACCGCAAGACACCGAAATAGAGCACGGCCACGATGTCCGTCGCCGACAAATCGCCGCCGATATGTCCGAGCCTCTTGGCATGAACCATCTGCAGTGCGCGGCGGCGCATCCAGCTTGCCTTGGCACGAATCTCGGAGAGGTCGGATTGGGTCTCTTCACGCTGCGTCTTCATCGTTCCTGTCTCCTCTCGCCCGTCGCACTGCTCCGGGCTCACCAGCAGCAGAATCCGCCATCCACCAAGAGATCGACGCCCGTGCAATACGAGGATGCGTCCGAAAGCAGAAAGACGGCGGGGCCCACCATTTCGTCCACGCTCGCCATGCGTTGCATCGGCGTCTGGCTTTCGAACTCCTTGGTCTGGTGCACCATCTCCGGCCGCGTGTTCATCGGCGTCGCCGTGTAGCCAGGGGAGATCGAGTTCACCCGGATGCCGCGGTCAACCCATTCCATGGCCATCGACTTGGACATGTGGATCACACCCGCCTTGGACGCGTTGTAGGGTACCTGCATGAGGCCTCGATTCACGATTACGCCCGACATGGACGCGATGTTGACGATGGATCCGCCCTGACCGTGGGCCAGCATCGCCCGCCCCTCGGCCCGGCAGGAGAGCCAGATACCCTTCATGTTGATGTCCATGAGGGTCTGGTACTGCTCTTCTTCCATTTCTTCGATTGGATTGGCGTTGGCGATCCCGGCCGCGTTCAGCGCCAGTCGCAGGGGGCCAAGCTCGCGTTCGGTCCGGGCGACCGCCTCGGCCAGACCGTCGCCAGAGGTCACGTCGGCTTGGATCTGGAGGCTCCGGCGCCCGGTGCCCGCGATCTGCTCAGCCGTCTCCGCCAGCCCGTCATCGGTGCGCCGGTCCAGCAGCGCAACATCCGCCCCACATTGCGCGAGGCCCAGCGCGATCCGCTGGCCGATGCCGCTGCCGGCGCCGGTCACCAGGGCCACGCGGCCCGACAGGTCAAACAGGGCAGGGGCATTCAGCACGATATCAGCCATGTCGGATCCTTCTTTCTGTCGCGCGCACCGGTCATGACATGATCAACCCGCCATCCACGTTGATGGTCTGTCCGGTGATGTAGCTGGCGTCCTCGCTGGCCAAAAACGCCGCCAGCCCGGCCACGTCCTTGCCCTCGCCGGCGCGTTTCATCGGGATGTTGCTCTGCACCCAGTCTTCCATCAGTTCACCGGGGCCATAGTCGCCCAGCATCTTGCCCCAAACGCGGTCGTTATAGGCCCACATGTCCGTCCGGATGATGCCGGGGCAGATCGCGTTCACATTGATCGCCTCAAGCGCAACCTCTTTGGCGAGGCTCTGCGTGATACCGACGACGCCCATCTTCGAGGCGGCGTAGTGCGGAGTGTAAATGAAGCCATCGCGCGCCTGACCCGAGGCGATGTTGATGAGCCGCCCGCCCTTGCCGCCGGCACGCATCCGGGCAATCGCCTCCTGACAGCACAGGAACACGCCCTTGGTGTTCACCGCCATCGTGGCATCCCATTCGTCCTCGGTCAGATCCTCAATCCGGGCGATGGTGATGATGCCGGCGTTCTGAACGGAAACATCGACGCCGCCATAGGTCTCCGCCGCGAGCCGGTAGAGCGCCGCAACCGCGGCCTTGTCGGTCACATCGCAGTTCACGCCGACGGCCGAGGCGCCGCCCTCCTTCAGCCGGGCCGCCGCCTCCGTCACATCGGCATCGACAGAGGCAAGTACCAGGTTCGCACCCTCGGCGGCGAACCGGGACGCGATGGCAAAACCGATCCCCTTGTTGCCTCCGGTCACGACCACGGTCTGCCCTTCGAAACGGTTCATTCCACTCTCCAGATGCGCCTCTAGGAGGTCGCAAGCTCCATCACGGACACGTCGTTGGCATCGGTATGGTCCAGGATGCCCGTCTGCCGGCCGGCCGCCATCACCAGGATGCGGTTCGAGACACCCAGCACTTCCTCCAGATCCGAGCTCACCACGACAACGGCGACACCCTCGGCGGCGAGGCCGTGAATGATCTCATAGATCGAGGAGCGGGCGCCGACATCGATGCCGCGCGTGGGCTCGTCGAGCAAAACGACCCGCGGTTTGCGCGCCAGCCATTTGGCGATGACGATCTTCTGCTGATTGCCACCCGACATCTCGTTGGCCCGTTGCCGCCCGGTGCCCTTGACGCCAAAGGTCTTGATCTGCTGGGCCGCGAAGTCCCGGATCTGCCGCCCGACGATCCAACCGGACCCGCTGACATTGTCGAGGTTCGAATAGGCGATGTTGTCGGCGATGGAATGCGGAAGGATCACTCCCTGCAGCTTGCGGTCCTCCGGGACGAGGATGATCCCGCTGTCGATGGCATCGCGGGGCGAGCCGACACGCAGGGCTTTTCCGTCCAGCTTGATCGTGCCCGCGCGGACGGGATCGGCGCCCGAGATCGCCCGCACAAGCTCTGTCCGCCCCGATCCGACCAGCCCAGCAATGCCAAAGATCTCGCCCTCGCGCACCGAAAAGCTGAGATCGGAAAAGGTCCGCGACGGGGCGCTCAGGCCCTCGACCTCCAGTACCGTCCGGTCGCGAGGCGTGGCGAGCGGCGGGAACATCTGCTCCATCTTGCGCCCCACCATCGCCTCGACAATCGTTCGGACGGGGATATCGGCGGTGTCGAACTCGCGAACCTTATCGCCGTCGCGCAAGACCACGATCCGGTCGGCGATCTGTCTGATCTCTTCGAGACGGTGGGAGATATACAGGATCCCGACACCTTCGGCCTTAAGCCGTTCAATCTGTGCAAAGAGCAGCCGCGTCTCCTCGCCGCCGAGCGCGGCGGTGGGTTCGTCGAGGATCAGGAGCTTGGCATCGAGGGTCAGGGCCTTGGCAATCTCGATCAGCTGCTGGCTTGCGGTCGAGAGACCGGCCACGAACCGTCGCGGCGAGATGTCGAGGCCCAGACGCTCCAGCCCAAGATGGGCGCGCCGCTCCATTTCCCTGCGGTCGACGCGGCCGAACTTCATGGGATAGCGCCCCAGGAAAACATTCTCGGCAATCGAGACATGCGGGAGCAGCATCAGCTCCTGGTGGATCATCCCAATCCCGGCATCCATCGCTTCCTTGGGATTGGCGGGCGCAAAGGGCGCGCCCTGCCAAGTCATGCTGCCGGACGTTGCCCGGATCGAACCCGAGATGATGTTCGATGCCGTCGATTTGCCGGCTCCGTTCTCGCCCAGCAGCGCCACCACCTCGCCTGGATGGATCTCCAGATCCAGGTTATGCAGAACCTCGGTCGGTCCGAACGACTTGCAGATGCCCCGCAAGGTCAGAAGTGGAGAGCGACGGTCGGTTGGCATGGCGCTGCTGGGTTCGTTGGTCCGGCGACCCGTTACGGATGCTTCTCGACGAACTGCTGCGCGTTATCGCAGGTCGTCAGCACCGCGTTCGGGATCTGGCGCACCGGCACGGACGCATTGTTCGCAACGGCAATGGCGGAGTTGACGGCGAGCACGCCCATGGCTTGGGTGCTCTGCGTGGCCGTCACCACAAACGGCGTGTCGCAGGCCGCAAGCGATTCCAGCGCGGCCACGTCGCCGTCATAGCCGCCCACCGTCACCTGATCCGACAGGCCGGCAACCTCAACGGCCTTGGCCGCGCCCATCGCGATCCCGTCCGCCTGACCGAAGATCATCTTCACGTCGGGATGGGCCTGGATCATGTTCTGCGCAATCGAGAAGCCTTCGTCGGGCGACCACATCTGCGTCCATTGCTGCGCGACCAGTTCAACACCGGGGTTCTCGTCGATCGCCATCTTGCAGCCCTCGAAGCGCTGAACTTCCGGGGTCGTGCCCTTCTGGCCATGGATGATGAACATCTTTCCCTCGCCACCGGCCAGTTCGATGATGTGCGAGCACACCTCGTAGGCCGAAATAACGTTCTCGCCATAGATCACCGTGTCGCCCGGCTCGCCATCGGGCTCGCGGTCGACATTGATGACGGGAATGCCCTCGGCGCGGGCCAGCCGGGTCGGCACGGCCGCCGCGGCCGCCCCGGCGGGAATATAGATGAAGGCATCGATCCCTTGCGTGATCAGGTCTTGCACCTGGCTGACCTGGGTTGCGGTGTCGCCCTTGGCATCGACGGTCACCACCTCGATCCCCAGTTTTCCGGCGTAGCCTTCGACGCCCAGCTTGATCTGGTTGAAGAAGTCCGCCTGCAGGTTAGGGACCGCAAGGCCGATCTTCGATACGCCAAGCCCGTGGCCCTCAGCCGAGGCCGCGCTCGCCAGGGCGGTCAGCGCCGTGGCGGCAAGAAGTGTCTTGATCACCGATTTCATTGAGTCCTCCTCCAAGTTGGTCGGCCCGTGTCAACCGGGCCTGTCGAGGTCCGCAAACCGGACCGTGTTGTGTGGCCGCCTCCTTGGGTGCTGCAGCCACATTTAAGTTCCCCTCTGCTTGAACGTCTCGGCCGCGACCGCCAGCACGATCACGAGGCCGATGATCACGGCCTGCAGGAAGGGCGAGACGGCCAACAGGTTCAGCCCGTTCCGCAGAACTCCGATGATCAGAACGCCGATGATCGTGCCGCCAATGCCGCCCGTGCCCCCGGAGAGGCTCGTACCGCCGATCACCACTGCGGCGATGGCATCGAGCTCATAGGCGATGCCGATGGTCGGCTGAACGGCGTCGAGCCGCGCGGCCAGAAGGATGCCGCCGAGACCAGAGAGGGCTGCGCAGGCCGTATAGACCAGGACGGTCGCGCGTTTGACGTTGATCCCGGCCAGACGCGCAACCTCGGCATTGCCGCCGATGGCATAGAGGATGCGTCCGCCCTTTCGGAACTGCTGAAACAGCAGCGCCACGATGAAGACCACCAGCATAACCGACACGGTGATCGTCAGATATCCGCCGTGGCGGATGATGGCGGCCATGTTGAACCAGGGCGGAAAGCCGATGATCTGCGAGCCATTCGTGATCATGTTTGCCAGCCCGCGGGCGATCGACATCATTGCAAGCGTGGCGATGAACGGCGGAACCTTGAACTCCGTGACCAGCAGCCCGGCGACCATCCCGGAGAGCGCCGCCGCGCAGAGTGCGCCTGAGATCGCCAGATACATCGGATACCCGGCCTCAACGTTCAGGTATCCCAACACCATCATCGACAGCGCCACGACCGAGCCGACCGACAGATCGATGCCCCCAATCAAAATGACGAACGTCATTCCCACCGCCATGATCCCGAGCACGGTGATCTGATCGAGAATGTTCAGGAAATTCCGCACCGACAGAAACGAATCCGTCGCAATCGAGAGAACCGCGCACAGCAGCAAAAGGCCGATCAGCGGGCCCGTTGCACCGCTGAGCGAGAACAGGCTCTGCAGGCGCATGCGGTTGTCGCTCTGCGCGGTGATGTTCGACATGCTCCCCCGCTGCCCAAACCATGTGAATATTTATTCACTGTTGACGAATTATACGTTAACCTATCCGATGTGTCTGTCAACTGCCGAGACCGGGGCCAAGCCGGTTGATCGGACGCCGATGGCGTTCGAGCGGCGCAAGTGACGGCGGCCAGGGAAATGGCCCGGCCAGAAGGAACGATGCCGTGTCGCGCCTGAATGAACTGCGCATGATCGCCCGCGTCGCCCAGATGTATCACGTCGAGGGGCGGCGGCAGGCCGACATCGCCAACCATCTCCACCTGTCGCAGGCCACCGTGTCGCGGATGCTGAAGCGCGCGGTTGCAGAAGAGATCGTCCGCACCACCATCGTCGCCCCGTCGGGAACCTACGCCGAGCTCGAGCTGGCCCTGCGATCGCAATTCGGCCTGTCCGAAGCCATCGTCGTCGAATGTGCCGAGGATCGGGACGGCGCGATCATGGCGCGCATCGGGGAAGCGGCGGCCCACTTCCTGGAGGCGACGCTGCGCGATGGCGAGATCATCGGGGTGTCGAGCTGGTCCGAGACCATCCTGAAGATGGTCGAGAACATTCACCCCATGAAATCCGCCAGGGCGCGGTACGTGGTGCAGACCCTCGGCGGCATGGGCGACCCGACGGTTCAGATCCACGCCAACCATCTGACTGCGCGGCTCGCGAGGCTGACGGGCGCCGAAGCGCGCCTCCTCAGCGCCCCGGGCGTCACCTCATCCCTGGCCGCCAAGCAGGCGCTCATGGACGATCAATTCGTGCGTGAAACCCAAGCCCTCTTCCAGCAGATCACGCTTGCCATCGTCGGCATCGGAGCGATGCAGCCGTCCAACATGCTCGCGCGGTCGGGCAATGTGTTCTCATCGCGCGAACTGGCCGAGATCGAAGTGGCCGGCGGCGTCGGCGATATCAGCCTTCGGTTCTTCAACTCCGGCGGCGGGCTCGTCAAAACGCCACTCGACGAGCGTGTCATTGGCATGTCGCTTGAGGAGCTTGCGCAGATCGACCGGGTCATCGCGCTGGCCGGCGGGCAGGCCAAGGTCGGCGCGATACGAAGCGCGCTCAAGATGGACATCATCGACATCCTCGTGACCGACAAATTCACGGCTGAACGGCTCACAACGACCTGACGCACCGAGGGGTCTAAGAAGGGACACAACCGCAATCCCGTAGATGTGGACGCACCAGCCGCCGCGCGATTGGCTTGCCAAGCAACCGCAGCGCCGACAGCGCGGAAGCTCTTCCGCCTCACCGAACGTGAGGCGACCGGTACATGCACCGCCTCGACGCTCGCG
The DNA here is from genome assembly GCA_039822045.1 of Pseudomonadota bacterium. Lineage (GTDB taxonomy): Bacteria > Pseudomonadota > Alphaproteobacteria > Rhodobacterales > Rhodobacteraceae > HLUCCA09. Next base: position 509,392 of record JBCBMY010000001.1, read on the forward strand.
GCCCTATCTCGCGATCAACCGCAGAGGTCTCCGCAAGGTCGGCCGGGCCGAAGAGGTGTCGATCGGTTGGTCGAAGAGCTGACCGGGCCGATTGCCCGCAAGATCCTCAAGCTGGTCGTCGACCGACAAGACATAGTCCGCGCCGGCCCAGGGCTCACGCGGATGGAATGTCCAGGTCGCCTCCGCCTCTGCGAGTTCGATCCTACCCGGCACCACCGTTCCTGCCGCGTTCTCGACCCGGATCCGATAGGCCATCGAGAGGTGATCGTGGGTGCTGCCGAGCCGAACGTTGACGGGATCAGCGGACCCTGCCGCCGGCATGTCGATCTGCCATCCAGCAGGATCCGGCGGTTGGAAATCGGCTGGCCCGGCCGCGAACGAATGGGAAAAGATACCCGCCAAAGGGCACCCCTCTGAATCCGTCATCCCTGCGTCGAGTGTCAGCCTGTAGGATTGTCCAGCGGTGAGCGCCCGACCAAGGGCGTCATGGGCCTCAAGCCCGGTCTTGACGCGACCCGGATCGAAAAGGAGCGTCAGGCGGGTCCGGTCGGGCGACCAAAGGTCGAAGCGGCTCGACAGAAACGCCCCGTCGATCACGGCCCCATCCGATCTCTCAAGCGAAAGATGCGGCAGAACATCCGCGTCGCCCATCGGAGCCGAGAAGTACAGATAGAAGCGCAGCATATTCTCCGGCACCACGAGCCCGGAGGGATAGATCTCTTCAACCGCGGTCTTCCCAACACCCGTGCAAGCCATGCCCGGAAGGCCGCCCAGGATGAGGGCGGCCGTGAGAGCTAGGGACTGTCGCTTCATGTCTCTGCCTCAGCGCGAGAGCTCGGGGAACCCTTCGTCGGCCTTCAGCATGTTCTGGAACATGCGCGTTTGCTCGGCAAACTGGTTGTCCGCGTACTGGTAATCGGGGAAATTATACTCGCTCACGAACTCGCTCAAACGCAGGTACACGCCCTTCCGGAACGACACGAGGTCCATCGCGCCCGTGTCGAGATTGCGCCGTAAGGTCAGTAGGAACTGCGCATCCTGCTCGGCGGCCTGTAAGACCCCCGAAAGCGGGATGGGCAGGGTTTCAACCCCTGCAGTGTCCCCGAGATAGCCAACCGGCTGTTCAATTCCCGGCCCCGCGGCTGCGGCTTCGAGCGCGGGGAGCGCGATAAGGTCAGCGTCCATCTCGCGGTTGATCACAAGGACCAGTGGCTGCGCATTGCCCTGCTGATCAAAGGCCGTGAAGCTCAGCACCTCAAGCGGCGTGTTCCCATAGCCAAGTTCGGCAATCGTCTTGCCCGAGATGTTTGCGCCATCCGCAAGCTCGGCAACCGGGATCGTCACGAGCGGTGTACAGGTATAGGCCGCCACAACCGTCGGAGTGCCACCAAGATCGACAATGCTCATCGCCCGGATCGGCGCGCGCGTCTCCGTCTGGCCGTGGGCCGCATGATAAATCTCGATCCCCGTCGACGCCGCGCCATCGGCAAACGGATAGGGCACGCGGCGCAGGGTCGAGGCAAACTCGCCCGTCGACAGGCCGGAGATGAAGAGCTCGCCATCCGCAAAGTCCAGATCGGTCACGGTGAACGTCGCCGCCGGAATATCGCGCCAGAACGTAACGCCATCGTCCGGGGCATCGTCGATCTCGAACGTGGTCGACGGCAGGGTCGCTAGGTCCAGCGCCGACACGGTGCCGTCGCGCGCGATCGTCACGACAGCCGGCTCCGCGACGCCATCGATCGTCACCGTGGCCGAAACGACCGCATCTTGCGTGACCGGATGCACCTCAAGGTCGTGATAGGTGATCCCTCGGATGTCGGCGCCAAGTGCGCCCGCAATGGCCGCGTCAGCGTCGAGGAGGTTATATGGCACGGCCGCCTCCGGGGCCGGGCCGACGTCCGGCAGAGTGTATGCGTGGATCTTGCCGCCCTGCGTGTCCGCGACGAACAGGGTGTTCGCATCGGCGAACTCCAGAACCGTCGCCGACATCGGAGCCTCTGCCAGGCTTGCGCTTGCGGCCAGGACGATCCCTGAAGCCGAAAGAAGTGCGCTTTGTATCTTGGATCGCATGCGTCTGACCTCTCTTTTGGTTGTCGAGAACAGGTGGGGCGGACGTGCCGCCCAACGTCGCCTTTTTGGCCGGCGGGAACCGGGTCGTCCGATCCCGGGGCAGGTCACCCAATTCGCCCGCCATCGTCTTCCCCAAGCTTGCACCTTCATCGCGCGTGGCCAAAGGGGAATGGCGCCCGATGTCGTCCCGCAGGCAACAAACCGACTAACCGCGAGGATCGACCGGGCCCGCCCCGGCTTCAAACTCCGTCAGACTACCCATCCCGTCGCCGTCGGAGCCGGCATTATAGGGAAACGGCCCGATCGCCATTGCCTGCGCGTTCGAAACCCCATCGCCATCGAACGTGACGATCGGCGCGTGATACCCGGCGCCTTCGGGCGGGAAAAGAACTCCATCCTCGGCGGCATTTGCTCCGAGGGCAATTGCGGGGACCAATGCAACCGTCATCAGCCCAGCAATTCTCAGAGGCATCATTTCCTCCACGCGCGATTGATGAATTCCGACGGGTGGCTCCATAGCCCGTGACCGGGGGCCCAATCAGTCCGCGCAGACACGAACCTGCCTAGGGCCGTCCGGCATCGCATCACGTACTGCATCTCATTCGGCCCTTGGCGCACGCACGTCTCCCTGTCAGCCGTTCATCCATGCAGTCCTCGTCCCCACCTCCCCGCAGGCAACACCTCTCTGCGGTGGCAACCGCGCGCAGACCCGGGGCGAGGAGCCCCACGTCGCTCGGTTTCCTGCACTACCCGCCCCGGCAACCGGGCGGCAAAGCGCGCGCGGCGGCCACCAGATCGGAGAGAAGTGCAGGAGTGCCTATGCGAAGACCCCCAAGCCTTTGCTTGCAAAGGGCTGGTTAAGCGCCTTGCCTCTTCTCACGGTCGATAGGCTATCCAACGCGCCCCGAGCCACAAAGAGCGACAGGCGCGCATGTGGTGAGCGTCTGTTCGCCTTGAGCGGCATTGGCCGAGATCGCTACGATCCCGTCCCAATACCGTGCCCCGGACTAGGCCGCACTGTACTGAACGGCCCAACTGCGCGCGCCAGTGTCCAGAGGGTTGATTCACGAGCGCCAAAGTCTGGGCTCTCCTTTACCGAATTTGCCGGCCTCGGAATTGCCGAGACATTTCCCTTCGCGTTGGGCACGACGCGGCCTCCAAGGCCGAGGCACCCCTTATCGAAACGGAAGATCTTTTGCGCAGATGATTGCGTCGCCAGAGTTCTTTTCTGGCAAAGCCCTCTCAATGGTCTCAGACGTCCGGCTTGACGACGCAGCCCCCGGTAGACGACCGGGCATTTGAGGACGATGAGCTTTCTGAGCGAAAGCTCGTTCTTGACTGCGATGCGACCAAGAGCCTGTCGTTGCCATACGGAAAACTCACAGCACTCTTCATGCTCGCGTCCCCCGTCGCGCCCGGCATGTACAGCAACATCCAAAACAAGGAAATTGAACCAATCGAGCGCATGCGGCTTCTGCCCTGCGTGGATCGCGATCTGCACTTCCCCGTTTCGCGCGTTTAGGGCCCTCCACGGAAACGTGCCCGAAAGTGATTGGGCGACCTCCAGGCACGCCGCTCAAACGCGACTCAGGCCAGGCATTGACCCATCCGATCGGTCCGAAAACGCGACCCGCAGGGTCGACGGCTTCAGCGGCCGGACCGCGCTGGGGACGCGGGTCATCTCGCCGCGCCCTCACCCTCTGCGGGGGCCCGCAAGCCTCGTCTCGGTGGGGTACGCCCGGCACTGCCTAAGGGGCCGAACGCTCTCCACCCCACCAAACCACCAGAGCAACCGCCGGCAAGCCGTTGTCAACAAACCTTGATGTTAGCCGAGGATTATGCGCTCTGACTCGCCCAATCCGCGCCTCAATCTCCAAGTTTATAGCAGAAACCATCCCCAAATGGGGATATCTTAGGCAGTCCTCGTCCGTAACGTTAACGATGTCGGTGGGAATTTACCTGCCGCGTCTTGTCAGAACGGCGCACGTAAGGGGTCTCGACTCGGTGTGCCACGCCGGGGGCGTTGTGCCCCCAGGTGCTTATCTCAGTGATGGGGATCAATCATGGGTATGAACTACTTCGACTTTCCTGGGCCGCAGTACATCGGCACCAATGGCTCGGACTATCTCAACATGGCACGCCTATTCAACAAGGCGGACATGAAGAAGGGGAAGGACACAGTTCTCGGTAACGATAACGACAACTACGTCATCGCTGGGGCTCAGAATGACCTTATCCTAGGAGAGGGCGGCAACGATTTCATCACCGGCGACAACGGCTGCGATGCCCTTCTCGGTGGTTGGGGTGACGACACGATCAAAGGCGGCAAGGGCCGCGACATCATCGTCGGCGACTACGGCTACGCTCCGGTATACGCGATGCCGAGTGTCGAGTCGGCAGAGATCAACGGCGTGGTGGTTCCGCCCCTCGTCCTCGCCTGGGGCTACGAACCCGGCAAGACCTACGATGATAAGATCTACGGCCTTCGGGACGACGACATCATCCTCGGCGAACTCGGCAACGACACGATCAAGAGCGGCGAAGGAAACGACACGGCCTTCGGCGGTGACGGCGACGACCTGATCCTTGGCGGCGAAGGCCATGATCTGCTTGTGGGCGACAACAACTTTGCCGGACACGAGACGATCACGACGGACGAGGACACCATCAAGGGTGGCGACGGCAAAGACACCATCGTCGGCGGCGAAGGTGACGACGTGCTTCTGGGCAACCAGGGCAAGGACATCATTGCCGGCAACGAAGGCAACGATGAGCTCTACGGCGGCAGCGGTGGCGACACCCTTGACGGCGGCAGCGGCAACGACGCGATCCGCGGCGGCTGGGGCAACGACCTTGCCAACGGTGGCTCCGGCGAGGACTTCATCGAAGGTGAAGCCGGCAACGACACCCTCAACGGCGGCGCTGACAGCGACTATGTCAAGGGCGGTGCCAACGACGACCAGATCTTCGGCGAAGACGGTGACGACCTCCTGGTCGGCAACGACAACGAAGACTGCATCGACGGCGGCAGCGGCAACGACACGATGTTTGGTGACAACGACAACCAGACGTCGACGATTGACCGGGCCTCCGACACCATCCTCGGCGGCGAGGGCGACGATGTTGCCTACGGCGGCGCGGACGGCGACAAGATCGACGGCGGCACCGGCAACGACGAGCTCTGGGGCGATGTCGATCCCAGCGTTCAGCCGGGCCTTGTCATGACCGACTACGGCAATGACACCATCGATGGCGGCGAAGGCAACGACACCATCGCAGGTGGCAAGGGCGAAGACGATCTCAACGGCGAAGCCGGCGAAGACCTCATTCTCGGCGGTGAAGGAAACGACGAGATCAGCGGCGGCGCAGATAACGACGTTCTGCTCGGCGATGAGGGCGACGACTGCATCGACGGCAACGAGGGCAACGACCTGATCCAGGGCGGCGTCGGCGACGACTGCGCGCTGGGCTCCGAAGGCGAGGACACGCTTCTCGGCGAGGACGGCGACGACACGCTCGATGGTGGTGCCGACGACGACACGGTCGACGGCGGCGAGGGCAACGACGTCCTTCTCGGCGGCAGCGGCGATGACGTCCTCGATGGTCAGAAGGGCAACGACTGCCTGATCGACGACTTTGGCGACGACACCATGTATGGTGGGGCCGATGCGGATCAGTTCGTCTTCGGCGGCTCGGTCCAGCCTGTCACCCACGAGGGGGTCCCGACAACGGGTCCGCTCTATCTCGGTGGCGACCTGGGCGACAACGTCATCAAGGACTTCTCGTTCGACAATGGCGATCGTCTCGTGATCACGACAGAGTATGGCCTTGGTGGCGCGTCGCAGGGCGGTCTTTCCGCAGCGCTCGTGAATGGCGACCAGGACATTCTCGTGACCTTCGACGCTGGGTCCCTGGCTGGGACGTCGGTTCTGATCGAGGGCCTCGTTGCGGATCTCGAGCTGACCGAAATCATCGCGAACCCGTTCTTCGATGAGGCTGCTCTGATCGACTTCCTGATCGGCGAGGCAGACGATCCCGAGTGGACGGTGTCCAACAAGGGCATCATCGACTTCGTGGACAAGGTGGTCGACGTCTGCGACTTCACTCCGGACATGGTTGATGAAGCCTGCGATCCGGCCGAGGTCGAGCTTCCGGTGATCGAACTGACCCCGCAGGACAAGCATATCGGCGACACGATTGCCAACACCACCGAGGCCGAGGTTCTGAACCGCGCTCTCGCTGGCGACCTGGTTGTCGATACCGGCCTGGACGATGGGACCTACTTCATCGCCTAAGGGCCGGGGGCCAAAGGGATGAGGGCCTGATTGGAGGGGCGCAGGGAACCCTGTGCCCCTTCTTCTCCCTCCCGATCGTTCCTTTGACTCAAGAGCGCGCGATCAAAAATCGAAGGAACGCGCACCGTACAGTCTGACCCCACTGTACGGTGCGTCAACATGTCTGCAGGCTTCCTCCAATACTCGGAGCGATATGACAGGCGAGACGGGTCGCAATGGTTCACAGAAATGAATCAATTCCCGCAAGTATCACCTTTTATTCATTGATTGCCTCGTATCCGCTATTGAATGGGGCGCTCTACTTTAAAGTGTAGTTACTCTCCCTGGGGCAGAATGGCGAATTGTGTAAGTGCGTGAGGTATTGTGATCTCGTACAATCCCTGATATAGCTCAGCTGTATTACGTTGTTAGGCGCTTTGTGGAGCGGAGTGCTTGTGTACAAACTGCTTTTTTTCGGTGGTTTGTATCTGTTTTGAGTGTGGATCTGGGGGTCAAATTGGGTGATTTAGTTTCTTCCGGCGCGCGTCGCGCCGCCAATCAGTGTGTGGGCTTCGAATTCGAAGGCTTGCGCGACGAGGGCGATGTCCTCTTTAAAGACCTAGTTGGAGCGAGCTATTGGAGGGCAGAGGTTCGCGACTGCGCTGAGGGCACGTGTTGCGAGTTAAGCTCAGAGGGTCTCAACAGTCTGGATTCAAAGGAACTTGAGGCCGGATTCGAGTGCGTGTGCCTCTCCGAAAGACTGCAAGACGTGAAGCGGAGCGTGTTCGTTCACCTCTGGATGCCAAGGTCCGACGCAAGCAGATCGCTAGAGCCCAATGCGGTGCGGCGCGCCGGACTGGTCTTTGCAAAATTGCTTGAGAGCGCTATCCAAACCAACCGGCTTCGGGTCGCGCAACAGCTTCTCGAAGAGCTCAGCGTGCCATATGTTGTCGCCGATCGAAGCGGCAAGGTCCTGATGCAATCGGAGAAGGGCTCTTTCGGCAATGAGAGCGGCACAAAAGAGAGCGGCAAGGCGGATAAGACGCGAAGCCAGTCTTTGAGCCTGTCGCGACTTGCGCCGGGAATTGTCAATGAAGCAATCACGTCCTTTAAGAAGCCGAGATCGAACAATGCGGGAAATGGCGCATTCTACTTTAAGCTTATTCCTGACAATTCCGACCAGACTGCAAAGGCGCTTTATGTAATGCCGCTCGGCGCATCACAAGATGCGCCGGCAAAGGCCGAAATCTTTGCAATTCTTGCGCCGGTATCGTCGGGATTGCCTGCGCTGCCCGTTCTCGAGAAAGTCTATTCTCTCACGCGCTCCGAAGCGGATGTCGTGAGCAAGATGGTCGAGGGCCTGGATATTGCCGAGGCGAGCGAGGCTCTCAATCTGAGCAAGTCAACCGTGCGGACCTATCTCAAACGCGCATACTCCAAGACGGGCGTGTCCAGCCGCGCGCAACTCGTGGCGCGCGTCAACAGCGTCAGCCCGCCCTTCAAAACACGCGCCTAGCGGGCACACCACGACGGCCCGGGCGGTTCGAAACGGGCACGGCGCGGCGTCCGGGCGGCAGGCTTGCCAAAGACCGGGCTGTCCAAACACACCGTCTCCGAAGACGCCGGCGCGCCCGTCTCTCGCGGCGCGGGCCGGCCCCACGATCGCAACAAGGCGCGAACTGCCATCGCGGCCCCCTGGCGATAGAGCTACGTTGTCACCGGAGCCAGGGCCTCCGCGATGACCCGCTCCGTGTCCGATCCGCCCGCCGCGCCATCGCTCCCGATTGCCGGAGCCACCGAGCGGTTTCCCGTCCGCCGGGTCAATTGCATTGGCCGAAACTACGCCGCCCACGCCGTTGAGATGGGCCACGATGCAGACCGCGAGCCCCCGCTCTTCTTTCACAAAAGACCCGATAACCTCACTTCGTCGGGTGAGTTTCCCATTCCACCTCAAACCTTGGACGCCCATCACGGGGCAGAACCTGCAGTCGTCCTGAAAACGAGCGGCGCCGATATCGTAGTCGACATCGCGTTCGACCATGTCCTCGGCTATGCGCTGGCCCTCGACGTGGCGCGTCGCGATCTGCAGAGCGCGATGATGACGGCCGGACGCCCCTGGGAGATCGGAAAGGCGTTCGAGCGCTATGCGCCAATTGGCCCCGTCCACCCCGTCGCCTTGGTCGGACGTCCGGCGCAGGGCGCACGCGCCGTGCGAGTCAACGGAACGCTCAGGCAGAAGGGCGACCTCGCCCAGATGATCTGGCCAGATAATCTGGAAGGTCCCCGAGATGATTTCCCATCTCTCCGCGTACGTCGCGCCTAGGGCAGGGGGCGTCATTCTGTCCGACACACCGTCCGGCGACGCACCCGTTCAGCCGGGCGACCTGATGTATGTAACGCTCGACGCGTTCGCCTCGTTGTCCGTGCGCGTGGTCTAGGCGCTCGCCGGATGGCGCGGCCACAGGCGTTGCCTTGCGAAATGAGGCAGAGGATTAGATATCTTTCCCACGCAAGCGGCGCGGCCGGGCAGGGTGCGGCCCGCGGGCTTGACACGCCCTGCCTCCCGCTCGTTCTTTGGGGCGCTGGGTCGAGGATGAGTGCATGGACGGACGACGGATCAAGAATATGGAGGAGTTCGCCGCGCTGAGCGGCATCTCGCGGCCGACCGTCTCGAAATACTTCAACGATCCAACGAGCGTCCGTCAGGCCACGCGCAAGCGGATCGAGGCCGCCCTCGAGCAGTACGACTACCGCCCCAACATCTTCGCCGTGAACCAGAACCGGCGGAACACCAAGAATATCGGCATTGTCGTGCCCTACCTGGCCGACCCGTTCTTTGCCGAGATCGCCCGCAACATCGAACAGCGCTGCATCGAGGCCGGCTACTTCCCGATCCTCTTCAGCTCCCACGGCGAAAAAGAGCTGGAGACGGACGTGCTCGATACCCTGCGTTCGCTCAAACCCGCCGGCGTCTTGCTTGCGCCGCTCGGGCGCCGGTCCGACCGCGGCGCGGTCGAGCGGTTCTGCCACGACGTCCCGACCATCCTGTTCGACAGCGAGATGGACGCCCTCGGCGAGGCCTTTGTCGGCTCCAACAATCCCCAGAGCGTCGGCCTCATGGTGGAGTATCTTTGCCGGACCGGCGAACCGCCGTCCTTTCTTGAGATGAAGGCGCCCACCAACCCGAACGCGCGCAAGCGCCATGCCGCCTACGTCGCCGCGATGGAGCGCTTCGGCCACGCGCCCATGCTCGTCCGGGTGCCGGGCGCGGGATGGGACTTCGAGCGGATCGGCTACGAGGCCGGTATGCGCCAGCTCGCTGGCGCGGGGTTCCCAACGGATACGGTTCTGTGCAGCAACGACCGCCTCGCAATCGGCCTTCTCGCTGCGGCCTTCGAGAGCGGCCGGCGTGTGGGCCACCAGGACGGGTCCGACTTCCGGATCGCGGGCCACGACGATCACCCGTTCGCCCGCTACACCTCGCCCTCGCTCACAACGGTCAGCCAGGATTACGCCGCCATTGCCGAGAGGAGCCTGTCATTGATCTTCGAGACGATCGAGGCAGGCGGTACGCTCGACCAACGGCGCACGATTCTGTTCGAGGGCAAGCTCGTCATGCGGATGTCTGCGTGACGAAGCAGGCGCCCGTCGGGCTCGACTGGCTTGAAATTTTACGCGCGTAAAGATTTTCGTTGACCTGAGCATTGCATTCCGCGTAGGGTGGCGTTGCACGGAGTGCAGACCATGGGAGGAACGGATGCACCTGAAACACTCGCTCTACGCAGCGACGGCTATTGCTTTGGTCGCTGCCGCTGGCGCCTCAGCCCAAACGATCACGATCGCCACCGTCAACAACGGCGACATGATCCGCATGCAGGGCTATACGGATCAGTTCACCGAAACCACCGGCATTGAGGTCGAGTGGGTGACCCTGGAAGAGAACGTTCTCCGCCAGCGCGTGACCACGGACATCACCACCAAGGGTGGTCAGTTCGACATCATGACCATCGGCATGTACGAAACCCCGATCTGGGGCGCCAACGAGTGGCTGGTCCCGCTGGACGGCCTGTCCGAGGAGTATGACGTCGACGACATCCTGCCCGCCATGGCGGGAGGGCTGAGCCATGACGGCACGCTCTTTGCCGCGCCGTTCTATGGCGAAAGCTCGATGATCATGTACCGGACCGACCTGATGGCGGCGGCCGGCCTCGAGATGCCCGATGCCCCCACCTGGGAGTTCGTGCGCGAGGCGGCGGCGGCCATGACCGACCGCGACGCCGACATCAACGGCATCTGCCTGCGTGGCAAAGCCGGCTGGGGTGAGGGCGGCGCCTTCATCACCGCAATGTCCAATTCCTTCGGCGCGCGCTGGTTCGACGAAGATTGGCAGCCGCAGTTCGATACTCAGCCCTGGAAGGACACCCTCGAGTTCTTCGTCGGAATGATGAACGAGTCGGGCCCCGCAGGCTATGCCACCAACGGCTTCAATGAGAACCTGTCGCTCTTCCAGCAGGGCAAGTGCGGCATGTGGATCGACGCCACCGTAGCAGCGTCGTTCGTGACCAATCCCGATGACTCCACCGTCGCCGACAGCGTCGGCTTCGCGCTCGCACCCGATACGGGTCTGGGCAAGCGCTCGAACTGGCTCTGGGCCTGGGCGTTGGCGATCCCGGCGGGCACGCAGCAGGAGGATGCCGCCAAGCAGTTCATCGAGTGGGCAACGTCGAAGGAGTATATCGAGCTCGTCGCGGCCAACGAAGGCTGGGCCAACGTGCCGCCCGGCGCGCGCACCTCTCTCTATGAGAACCCCGAATACCTGCAGGTGCCCTTCGCCCAGATGACGCTGGACTCGATCCTGACGGCAGACCCCAACGACTCGACCGTCGAGCCGAGCCCCTATGTCGGGATCCAGTTCGCGGCCATCCCCGAATTCGCCGGCATCGCCACCCAGGTGAGCCAGGAGTTCTCGGCCGTCTATGCCGGTCAGCAGACCGTCGATGAGGCGCTTGCCAAGGCGCAGGCCTTCACCGCCGAAGAGATGGAAGCCGCAGGCTACTAGGGCAGTGTCCCGTGCGGGGGGCAGGTCACTGTCCCCCGCTCCCACCCTCCTCAACTCGCGTTTTTCTCACAGGCTCCTATCGTGCCTGAACGGAGAGGATGTGCGCCATGGCCACCCAACATTCCCGATCCGCCGCCCGTCTGATGATGGCACCAGCGGTGTTCCTGCTTCTGGTCTGGATGCTGGTGCCGCTCACCATGACCCTCTATTTCTCGTTTCGAAACTACTTCCCGCTGCGCCCCGACCGGGTGCCAGGCTGGGCAGGGTTCGACAACTACGTCCGCTTCGTGACGTCCAGCACCTTCTGGCCGGCCGTCCAGACCACGCTGATCATCGTGGGCGGCGTCCTGCTGATCACGGTGATCCTGGGCATCCTGCTCGCCATGCTGCTGGACCAGCCGATGTGGGGGCAGGGGGCCGTGCGGATCCTTGTAATCGCGCCGTTCTTCGTGATGCCCACCGTTTCGGCCCTGGTCTGGAAGAACATGTTCATGGATCCCGTCAACGGGCTCTTGGCACACTTATGGAGGTTCTTCGGGGCCGATCCCATCGTATGGCTCAGCGACGCCTCGCTCTTCTCGATCATCCTGATCGTCTCGTGGCAATGGCTGCCCTTCGCCACCCTCATCCTGCTGACCGCGATCCAGTCGCTCGACAGCGAACAACTCGAGGCCGCGGAGATGGATGGCGCCAGCCCGCTCAGCCGCTTCAGCTATATCATCCTGCCGCATCTCAGCCGGGCGATCACCATCGTGATCCTGATCCAGACGATCTTCCTGCTGGCCATCTTCGCGGAAATCTTCGTCACCACCGGCGGCGCCTTCGGCACCCGGACACTGACCTACCTGATCTTCCAGCGGGTGCTGGAGAGCCAGAATGTGGGTCTCGGCTCGGCGGGAGGGGTCTATGCCATCGTCCTCGCCAACATCGTCGCGCTCTTCCTGATGCGCATCGTCGGCAAGAACCTGGACGCGTGAGGAGGGACAGAACATGGCCCGCGCCGTCACAACCAATCGCAAGCTCGCAAACACCGCCGTCGCCTGGATCATCGGTCTGCTGATCTTCTTCCCGATCCTCTGGACGATCCTCACCAGCTTTAAAACCGAAGCCCAGGCGATTGCCAACCCTCCGATTTTCCTCAGGTTTGACTGGACGTTGGAGAACTATGCCATCGTCCAGGAGCGGTCAGACTATATGCGCTTCCTGTGGAACTCGGTGATCCTGGCCGGCGCCTCGACCGTCCTGGGGATCATCGTGGCGGTGCCGGCCGCATGGTCGATGGCCTTTGTCCCCTCCAAGCGGACCAAGGACATCCTGCTCTGGATGCTCTCGACCAAGATGCTCCCCGCGGTGGGCGTGCTCTACCCGATCTATCTGCTCTTCATTCAGTTGGGGCTTCTGGACAGCCGGGTTGGCCTTGTCGTGGTCCTGATGCTGATCAACCTGCCGATCATCGTCTGGATGCTCTACACCTACTTCCGCGAGATCCCGGGAGAAATCCTCGAGGCCGCGCGCATGGACGGGGCGACGCTCCGGGATGAAATCCTCTATGTGCTCACGCCCATGGCCATTCCCGGCATAGCATCGACGCTGCTCCTGAACTTCATCCTCGCGTGGAACGAGGCCTTTTGGACGCTCAACCTGACGTCGGTCGACGCTGCACCGCTGACCGCCTTCATCGCCAGCTATTCCAGCCCCGAGGGCCTGTTCTTCGCCAAGCTCAGCGCGGCCTCGACCATGGCCATCGCGCCAATTCTGATCCTGGGCTGGTTCAGCCAGAAACAACTCGTCCGCGGCCTGACCTTCGGCGCCGTCAAGTAAAGGGGAGGAAACGATGGGACGCATCGTTCTGGAGAAAGTCACCAAGAGCTTCGGCGACGTTAACGTCATTCCTCCGCTCGATCTGGAGATTGATGACGGCGAGTTCGTGGTCTTCGTCGGCCCCTCGGGCTGCGGCAAGTCCACGCTCCTGCGCCTGATCGCCGGGCTCGAAGATGTCACGTCGGGCGCCATCACGATCGACGGCACCGACGCGACGGATCTGCCGCCGGCCAAGCGCCGCCTCGCGATGGTGTTTCAGTCCTATGCGCTCTACCCGCATATGACGGTGCGCAAAAACATCGCCTTCCCGATGAAGATGGCGGGCGTACCGGACGACGAGCAGAAGCGCCGGATCGATGGCGCGGCCAAGGCGCTCAACCTGACCGACTATCTCGATCGGCGCCCGGGCCAGCTCTCGGGCGGCCAGCGCCAGCGGGTGGCCATCGGCCGCGCCATCGTCCGCGAACCCGCGGCCTTCCTTTTCGACGAGCCGCTGTCGAACCTCGACGCCGCGCTGCGCGTCGGCATGCGGCTTGAGATCTCCGAACTGCATGAGCGGCTCGCAACCACGATGGTCTACGTCACCCACGATCAGGTCGAAGCGATGACCATGGCCGACAAAATCGTGGTGCTCAGAGCGGGCAACATCGAACAGGTCGGCTCGCCGCTCGAACTCTACCGCACCCCCAGCAACCTCTTTGTCGCGGGTTTCATCGGCTCGCCGAGGATGAACTTCATCGAGGGCAACGCCGCCAGCCAACACGGCGCCGCAACCATCGGCATCCGGCCCGAGCATATCGAGGTCTCGGACACGTCGGGCGACTGGACGGGGACGGTCAGCGTGTCCGAGCACCTGGGCTCCGACACCTTCTTCCACGTGCACGGCACCGGGCTCGCCGAGTCAATGACCGTGCGGGCGAGCGGAGAGGTCGGGTTCAAGCACGGCGACACGATCCACATGACCCCGCGCGCCGACATGATGCACCGGTTCGACGGACAGGGGCTGCGCGTGCAATGAGCCGGTTGGCCGGCAAGACCGCCCTGATCACCGGCGCCGCCCGCGGCATAGGCTTGGCCTTCGGCGAAGCCTATGCGCGCGAGGGGGCGCAGGTCGCGCTGGCCGATATCGATATTGCCCGGGCCCAGGCATCGGCCGAGGCCATCGGTCCCGCCGCCATGGCCGTCGAGATGGATGTCACCCAGCAAGACAGCATCGACGCCGCGGTGTCCGAAACCGTCTCGCGTCTCGGCCGTATCGACATCCTGATCAACAACGCCGCGATCTTCTCCGCGTCGCCCATCGTCGAGATCGAGCGCGCCGACTATGCCCGGGTCTTCGACATCAATGTCGCCGGCACGCTCTTCACCCTGCAGGCGGTCGCCCGCCACATGATCGCGCGCGGCGGGGGCGGCAAGATCATCAACATGGCCAGCCAGGCCGGCCGCCGCGGCGAAGCGCTTGTGGCGGTCTACTGCGCCACCAAGGCCGCGGTCATCAGCCTGACGCAGTCCGCCGGGCTCGACCTGATACGCCACGGCATCAACGTCAACGCAATCGCCCCCGGGGTGGTCGACGGCGAACACTGGGACGGGGTCGACGCCTTCTTTGCCAAGTACGAGGGCAAGGCGCCCGGTCAGAAGAAGCGCGAAGTCGGGGCCGGCGTCCCCTATGGCCGCATGGGCCGCGCCGAGGATCTCACGGGTATGGCGGTGTTTCTCGCAACCGACGAGGCCGACTACGTCGTCGCCCAATGCTACAACGTCGATGGCGGTCAGTGGATGAGCTGATGAAACTTGCAACCGCCACGCTCCCCGAGGTGCCCCCCGCCATCACGCGCCCCACCTACGACCGCGCCGCGCTGTCCCCCGGGATCGTGCATATCGGCGTCGGCAACTTTCACCGCGCGCACCAGGCCTGGTATCTGCATCGCCTGATGCAGCAGGGCCTGGCGCACGACTGGGCGATCATCGGGGCAGGGGTCCGTCCCTACGATGCGGCCATGCGCGAACGCCTTCTGGCGCAGGATTGCCTGACCACTCTGGTCGAGCTCGACCCGTCAGGCACCTCGGCCGAGATTGTGGGCTCCATGATCGACTATCTGCCGATCGAAGAGGGCCACGCGCCCCTCATCGCGCAAATGGCCGATCCCGCCATTCGGATTGTCGCCCTGACCGTCACCGAGGGCGGCTACTATATCGATCCCGTCACGAAGGCGTTCGACGCCGCGCACGCCGATATCCAGCACGACGCGCACCACCCGGAGCGGCCGCGCACCGCATTCGGCGCGATGGTGGCCGCCCTGAAGATCCGCCGCGACCGGGGCCTTGCCCCGTTCGCCGGCCAAAGCTGCGACAACCTTCTGGGCAACGGCCGCATCCTGCGCCAGACCGTCGTCTCGCTCGCCCGCCTGACCGATCCGGCGCTGGCCGATTGGATCGAGGCCGAGGCGAGCTTTCCCAATTCCATGGTCGACTGCATCGTGCCCGCCACCGGCGAGCGCGAACTGGCCCTGGCCCGCGCTTTCGGCGTCGAGGATGCCGCGCCCGTCACCCATGAAGACTTCCGCCAATGGGTGATCGAAGACGCCTTCTGTTCTGGCCGCCCCGATTGGGACAAGGCCGGCGCCACCTTCTCCAGCGACGTCCACGCCTACGAGATGATGAAGCTCCGGATGCTCAATGCCGGCCACCAGGTCCTCGCCAATCCCGGAGAAATCCTGGCCATCGACTCCATCGCCGACTGCATGGCGCATCCCGGGATCCGCGCACTCTTCCGCAAGGTCGAAGGGGAAGAGATCGTGCCCCATGTCGCGCCCGTTCCCGACATGGCGCCCGAGGACTACCTGACGCTGATCGAGCGCCGCTTCGCCAACCCCAAGATCCGCGACACCACTCGCCGCGTCGCCTTCGACGGCTCGTCCCGGCACACCGGCTTCCTGCTGCCGATCCTGCGCGACCGCCTGGAGGCCGGCGCCCCTGTCGATGGCCTGGCGCTGGTCGAGGCCCTCTGGGCGCGGATGTGCGAGGGCACCCGAGAAGACGGCACGACGATCGCGCCCAACGACCCCGACTGGGAAAGCCTCAACGCCGCGGCCCGGGCCGCCAAAGACACCCCGTCCGCCTGGCTCGCCCAAGGCCAGATCTACGGCGACCTCGCAAACGCTGCGCCCTTTTCGGCCGCCTTCGAGCGCTGGCACACGCGCCTCTGGTCCGAGGGCTGCGCGGCAACACTCAAGGCCTATGCCGGCGTTTAGACCGGCTCGCGCCAGCACCGCCTCCC
The DNA here is from genome assembly GCA_039822045.1 of Pseudomonadota bacterium. Lineage (GTDB taxonomy): Bacteria > Pseudomonadota > Alphaproteobacteria > Rhodobacterales > Rhodobacteraceae > HLUCCA09. The sequence continues at coordinate 525,899 of JBCBMY010000001.1, forward strand.
CAAGGAACAGGCCGCACTGAACTGCTCGGAATCGTGCGCTCAGGATGCGGCCACGTCGCGGCGCGATGTATGTGCCCGCGCCGGGGCGCAACAGCTCTACGTTCCCGCATTGTGCCCTGCCTCCGCCGCCCGACCCCACGATCCGTTAACGGCGGGCATTGGGCGGGCTAACGGATCGTTCACTCGGTTCGCCTATGCCATCTGGGTCCAGTGAGGGAGAGGTCTGCTGATGCTACTCAAGCGGTGGGTCACCAAGAGCCTGCGCAATGCAATGCTGACGTCCGTCGCCTTGCCACTTGCGATCGCGACGTTCCTGGCAATCAGCCTGCTGGTCGTGGATTTCCGCTATCTCTCGGAGTCGCAGTTCCTTAAGGGCAAGATCTCTCTGATCGAGGGCCTCGGCGGCCTGGTGCATGAGCAACAGAAGGAGCGCGGGGCGACCAGCGTCTTCATGGGCAGCCAGGGACAGTCCTTTTCGGACGAGCTTCAGGCACAGCGCGCACTCACAGATGCAGCGGCCAAGGTGCTCGTCGGGATCCTTGATGAGATGCATGTGGCCGAGGGCACATCCCTCGCGCGCGAGCTTTCCGAGATCCGCGCCGCCTTGGACCAGCGCGCGCAGCACCGGCGGGCCGTTGACGCGCTGGACCTGCCGGTCGGCGAGGCACTGAACCACTACACCGCGCACAACGCCGCTATGCTACGAACGATCAACCTGATCGGCTCGATCAGCGGCGACAGCGAGATCTCTATCGATGTCATCGCGCTCGAAGCCTTTCTTTCCGCAAAGGAATTCGCCGGCATCGAACGCGCCATCGGGTCCGGCGGCTTCGCCCGTGGCGCGTTTGACATCAGCAGCGCGCTGACCCTGACCAACCTTATTTCGCGGCAAGAAATTGGGCTATCCCGGTTCAGGGCGCTCGCCTCAGAGGAAGACATCGCCCGTCTCAACGCAATCGAAGACAGTGAGGCAGTCCGCTCGATCGCCGAGATGCGGGACATCGCTTTTCAAGCCGTCGAAACCGGAGACACCAGGGGTGTGACAGCAGGCGACTTCTTCGGCCCGACAACCGAGCGGATCAATGGGTTTAAGGACCTCGAAGATTACCTCGTCGCCGAACTCGGGCGCCGGGCTTCTGTCCTGGTTCGGGAATCCGTGATCGCAATCGCCACTGTCACCGTCGCCATCATCCTGGCGTTCGTCTTCGCGACCTTCCTCACGCTCTTCAGCATACGTCATATGCTTACATGTGTCCGGGCCATTTCATCCGCAGGCGACCGTCTCGCGCGCGGCGAAAAGGATGTGAAGCTCCCCGAAGACTCTCCCGCCGAGCTTGGACGCATCGTCTGGTCGATCAATTTCTTCCGAAGAAGCGTGGAAGAGGCGCAGCAGCGTGAAATCGACATCGTCGAACAACGTCAGCGCGCCGAAGCCGAGGCACGGGCCGAGCAAGAGCGGCGCCAACTGGAAGAGAAGGAGCGCGCCCAACAGGACGCCAGGTCCGCGCGCGACGCGCAGCAACGCAGCGAGGCCTACGCGCATGAGATGTCCCGCGTCGTCGCCGCCTGCGCCACCGGCGATTTCAGTCAGCGGCTCTCCTCAGAGCCGAGCGACGGCGCGCTCGCCGAGGTCTCGGATGGCCTGAACCGGATCAGCGAAGGCGTCGAGACCAGCCTCAACGAGATCCGCGTCTCGCTGGGCCATCTGGCCCAAGGCGACCTGACCCACCGTATGAACGGCCAGTATGAGGGGATCTTCGCCGATATCGCCCTTGCCATGATGGACGCCACCGAGAACATCGCAAGCACCATCACCAAAGTGACCTATGCCACCAGCAGCGTGTCGAGCTCGGCTCAAGAGATCTTCGGCGCCACCAGCGATCTCGCCCGCCGTTCCGAAAAGAACGCAGCAATGCTGCAGCAGACAACAGGCTCGATCGGCGACATTTTCGAAGCCATCGGCACAGCCAGCGAGGCCGCCCAGTCGGCCAAGGAAAGCGTCGCGGCGGTCTCGACAAAGGCCAGCGACGGCTCGTCCATCGCCGAGAATACGATGAAAGCGATGCAGGAGATCCAGTCGTCGTCCGACGGCATTGCAAAGATCATCAGCGTGATCGACGACATCGCGTTTCAGACGAACCTGCTGGCCCTCAATGCAGGGGTCGAAGCGGCACGAGCCGGCGAAGCGGGCCGCGGCTTTGCTGTGGTCGCGTCCGAGGTTCGCGGCCTCGCGCAGCGCTCCTCCGATTCCAGCCGTGAGATCAGCACGTTGATCAAGGCGGCGACCGAAAGCATCAAGCGCGGCGTCGACATGGTCGATCAAACGGTCGGATCGTTGAACGGCATCGCCGGCGACATGCATCAGGTCGAGAACCAGATCGAGCAGATCGCCGGTTCCTTCGAGGAGACCCGGCACAATATCGGCGAGATCTCCGCGTCGACGGCAGAGTTGGACCGTGCAACGCAGCAAACCGCCACGATGCTGGAAGAAGCCAACGCGGCCATTCAAGCGCTTGACGCCGAAGCCAGCGCGCTCAATTCCGAGATCAGGGCATTCAAGATTGCCGAGGAACAGGCCGGTACCGCTGCAGCGGCCCGTCCGGCCGCCTGACCCTGCGGTCCGCGCCCCAAACAGGTGCCCCGAGGCCCAAACCACCGCTCTGAGACCCGTAGATCGCAAGGCCTTGGTGCTTCGGCACCGAACCCGACCATCCACGGCCCAGGAACGCCCCCGAAGGGCCGCTCGGTGTCGGCCCGGCCTTCGCGCGGGCCTCGGGCCAGGCGGCCGTCCTACACCTCCAACGCTTCCGCGCGCGGTCCGTGCCGACGCCGCGCTCCCCACCGGCCGCATTTGTGCGAAACCACCGGGTCTGGCGCCGCCTCAGGGGCGGGCCTGGGTCTACGGCGCCCCAGATCCGACCGCTCCAAAAGGTTCAAGCGCTTTCGGTGAGTTAGATTGCCGCCACGACCCCTCAGATCGTTGAGTGTCGCGCAGACACGCGTATCGTTTCCGCAATGGATCCGCCCCGACGCGCCCGCAGATCCGGCGAAGCTTGCAAGTCGAGTATTTCAAGATGGTCGATTCCGCAGTCACTTTGGAAAACATCCGCACCGTCGCATCAACCCGGCAGCTTTGGACGACCGTCCTCGACTACTTCCTGTCGCACGGCATCGAGAAGGTCAGCTACCATGCAGCCGCGACCAAGCAGCACCCGGCAGAGATCGCAACGCACGGCTTTCCCGACGACTGGGTGTGCCACTATATTAGCGATCACCTTGAAAAGGTTGACCCCATCCCGGCCTTGGCCACGGTGTCGAGCGCTCCCTTCCTCTGGTCAGAGGCCCGCGAGCGCGGCCCTCTCTCACAGGCAAATCTGGCGTACCTCAGAGAGCTGGAGGCCAGCGGCCTCGGCGACGGATTGGCATTCGCGGTCTTTGGTCCGCGGCTGCGAAACGCCTATGTCGGGCTGGGGTTCGGGCAGGGCAGGGCGTGCCCCCCCGCCGAACGCGTGGCAGAGTTCCAGATGGTCGCGCAGATGGCGCATCTCAAATATTGCGAGCTCTGCGACCGAGATCCCTATGCGCTCCCACATCTGTCGACCAGGGAGCGGGAAGCCTTGGAGTGGGTCGCACGGGGCAAATCCAACTCCGTCATTGCTGAGCTGATGCACATCTCGCCCCACACGGTCGACACTCTGGTGCGGCGCGTATTCGAAAAGCTCGGCGTGGCCGATCGGACGTCCGCGGCAATCAAGGCTCTCGGCAGCGGGCTCCTGCAATATCACGATCTCGATGTGGCGTGAGTTCGTGACATGATCTGATCGCCGCCCGAGTGTATCGAGCAAGCCCCTCAAACGCCGTGTGTTTCAGATTCATGATGACCGAAGATAAGAGCCCCACCTTGCACTCCGAAATTGCGTCTGTGGTAGACGCAGGCACAAAAAGCCTCAGCAGCGACACCGCCTATGGCCTGCTCCTCGAGACCGCCGCGAACCTGATCGAGCGCGTCGCCTATGACAGCGCCGAGGAAAGGTCCACGGAAGAAACCGTAAAGCTCCTGACCCTGGCCGCCGAGCTTCAACGGTTCCCGGTGTCGCGCCTGTCCTGAGCCAATCTCCGGCGCGGCAACGCGTAAAGAGGCGACCCGCGCAACTACGCCATCGAGCGTCGCCCTCCAGAGGTCCTCGTGCGCCCCAGGGCGACAGGTCGCCCCAAGGCGTGGCGCCCGGCCCTTCCATGTCCGCCTACCACAAAAAGTGGTCCCCCAGATCCTCAGATAGAATCGAGCGGAGCGTGGACGTTGGGTCATCGGATTGGTCGCTGACCGCCTGGACAAGCTCGCCATCCGATCGAAGGCCCGCCGCCTGGTGACCTTCGGAGTGCGGAGACGCAAGCGTATCCGCCGGGGCGTCCACCTCATCATAAAGCCGGCGAACTGGAACATAGCGGAACTCGTCGTAGGCCGTACGTGCGTGTTGAACGTCCGAGCCCTGGTTCTCGAGAATAAATCTGTCGACTTGCATAACTGACCTCTCTGAATTGAACACGCCCAACCTTTGCGCCGTGGCGCGGTGCGCTTCGGTATGAGCCTAGGCGGACCGAAAGGCAGCCGTCCTGAGGCCGTTCTCACGAAGCTCTAACGGCATCCGCACGGAGGAACGCCGCAAGACGAGACCCGGACGCCATGGCCGGACAACGACCGCTCCCCAACCTTCCGCCAGCCCTGACCTGTCTCGGCGCAGTCCGTGCAATGAACGCCGCGCCCCCGCCGCCCGTCCTCACAATATGAAATCATCCGCCGAGTAGCGCGGCGCGGCCAGATCCCTGTCGTCAATGACGATGACCATATTCGGGAAGGCGTGATTGTCGCGGTGAACCTCGACCGCCGTATGTGAATGCTGACCCTCGAAAACCCGAAGCGACCCCGCGCCGCGACCCCGAACACCAGGGGTTGGATGCCGGTGTCGGCCGCGAAGCTAAGATCGAACAGATCAAGTCCCTGTTCGAACGCAATGCCGCGCACGTTCTGGCCGATGGTCGATGTCCCATTCCAGCGATGAGAACCGATAGTCGACAGCGTCTTCCCCGGCACCGCCGTCGATGGAAGCGAGCCCATCGCCGCCGCTGAGCAGATCATCGCCGCGACCGCCATACAACACATCATCCCCACTCTCACCGCGCAGAACATCGTCGCCGGATCGGCCATGCAGGTCATCGTCGCCCGCGCCGCCGACCGGTCAATTGCCCTGACCAGTTCCAAGGGTCTCATCGTCCCCGTCCGAGCCAATCACCTCCTCAAAGCGGGTCACGATTTCTGACCCGGCGCTGCCGACCCGGCTAGCTAGGCCCGCCTGCAGGTCAATGGCCCAGTCGTCGCTGGAGTAGCTATACTCGACACGGTCATAGCCCTGGCCGCCATCCATGCTGTCCAGGCCGCGCCCGCCGCTGATTGTGTCGTCACCCAAACCGCCTGACAACGTGTCGTCGCCCAGTCCACCGGCGTTATCGTCATCCCCGTTGCGCCCGCCGAGCAGACGGATGGCGCCCGATGTCCCTGCAAGGACGTCGTCCCAAAGCCCGCCCACCCCATCCTCGAACCCATCGATAATCTCGAACTCCGAGGCGCCGTCACGCAGTGCCAGGCCCTAGGCGAGGTCGATCTGCTAGGCCGGCCCGCTGGTCATCCTCATCGAGGATGTCCACTGGATCGACCCCACATCCCGCGATTATCTGGGATCAATCATACGCTGGCTGGGAAGCGCCCCGCTGACTGGTCGCCGTCTCCGGGGCATGATCAAATCTGTTCCCGTCGGCTCTGCACGGACGAACCGCATGTGTCCCCAATGTCGCTCAATCCCAGAGCTTGGCGCACCTTTCTCACATGCTGGATTGCGCCTCTTGATCGCGGGTTGCATCCCCTGAGACCGCGGGCGCCGAAGAGTTGGGAACAATGAGTTCAGGAATTTTCAGGACGACGCACTTTGCTGCTTTTGTGGTGGCCATTTGGGGGTGGGGCAGTCCAATTCAGGCACAAGGCTTGATGCATGACTTCGACCGCCTCTTTGAACGCTGTCGCGCGTCAGTCGAAACAAGTTCGGTTTTCGACAGCGAAGGTCTTCACAGGCGGAACGTTGCCGCGCGCCATGCACGCGATTGGGGCACGTCGTCAACGCAAGAGGCCTGGATGCCTCCGGGATCGAAATTGTATGTCGTGCTAACGAAATGGACGTCTCGAGATGGGACAACGCGGCACCTATGCGACATCAGACTGGCCAGCGACGACTACCTTCGGGATTCAGTTGAACAGGCGCTGCTGCTCCGACACTTCCTGATAAGGCAAGTCCAGCTGATCAGTGCCGGAACTCACGAGATTGACGCGCAGCTGGCTCCCATACCGCCACTGGTAAATGCGGGCGTCTTGCTGTCACAAAGGAACCCAAACGGGTGCATAGTAAGCAGCAATATATCTTTCTCGCCCGATGGGGCGTTCTTCGCAGCAGGGTCCGGCGAACAAGCCGTGAAACCTTGCGTTTCTGAATAGATTGCGCGCTTGGCGTACAATTTGACCGAGGCCAAAAGCAGCTGTTCCCGATCTGCCGCTGCCATACCATTTCTGGTGCAATCGCCGAAGGCCCTAACAATTGTCCGCCGAGTGCGCTCGACAGACATTCTTGCAGGCTCCTGCGGCTTCGAGCCCAAGACGCGTCCTCTGCGGCATCCAACGCACATCCGTTCATTCCGACGGAACAAGAGCCCGCGCCCCTGTCTCCGGCAACGCAAGCGAAACACGGGTGCCCGGCGCAATGCTGGAGTTGCGGTTGGCCTGCACGCGGATCGGGGTTTCGTACGACCCATCCAGGCGAATGAGGTAGTCGATGTGTTCGCCGAGATACGTGGCCTTGATCACATTCCCGCGGATGCCGGTCGCCGGTACGGTCGGCGTCCCGGCGATGGCCACCGCAAAATCCGCCGGTCGCACGAAGATCTTAAGGCGCATGCCAGGATCGGGCTGGCACCCCTCCGCAACAGGCAATTGCGCACGTCCAAAGCCATCGATTTCCACATCGACAAGCCCTGTGCCTGCCATGCCCAGACAGCGGGCCGGAAGGAAATTGGCCAGACCGACGAAGCCCGCCACGAACTCGGTTTGCGGCTGGTCGTAGATCTCCATCGGCGTCCCGATCTGCTCGACGCGACCGTCGGACATAACCGCGATCCGGTCAGACAATGCCAAGGCCTCGCCTTGGTCGTGGGTCACATAGACCGTCGTGATGCCCAACGATTTCTGCAGCTCGCTGATTTCAAAGCGCATCTGCTCACGCAGGTGGGCGTCAAGGTTCGACAGCGGTTCGTCCATCAAAAGGACGGAGGGCCGATACACGATTGCTCGCGCCAGACCGACGCGCTGCTGTTGACCGCCGGAGAGCTGCCGGGGAAGGCGGTCCGCAAACTCCCCGAGGCGAACCGTATCCAGTGCCTCGCGCACCCGGCGCGCGCGGTCGTCTCCCGAAATGCCACGCACCATCAGGGGAAACCCGACATTTTGCGCCACCGTCATATGGGGCAAAAGCGCAAAGCTCTGAAACACCATCCCGATGTTGCGATGGTGGGACGGGCGGTGCGTCACATCCTCACCACCGATGTGGATCGAACCCTCATTGGGCTGCAACGACCCTGAGAGGCAGCGCAGAAGGGTGGTCTTCCCACACCCCGACGGCCCAAGCAGGGTCATCAACTCGCCCTGCGCCACGGAAAGGCGAACGCCGTTGACGGCCGTGGTGGGGCCGAAGCGTTTCACAACCTGGTTGCAAACGATCATGTGCGTCGGCCCGATCACTGGTTCCGGAACAGGGCGGAGCGCGCAAATGCGCTCCGCCCGGGCGGCTGCATCACTCGGTGGCGAACTGCATTCCGTTTTCGCGGATCCACGCATAGCCCTCAGCGTTCTCCACCTGAGTGGAGACGATGTCGTCGGGGTGCGGCGCCTTGGCCCAGGTTTCCTCAGGCACCTGATCCCAGACATTCTCAACCGACGGGTACTGATACTGCTCGGTAAACATCTTCAGCTGCACCCAGTCGCCAATCAGGAAGTTCACAAACTGAGCTGCCGCTTCCTTGCGGTCGTCGGGGATGTTGTCGGGCACGATGTAGTAAAACGGCAGGCCGTTCGCGCCCTCAGCAAGGAACGTCGACGCGAACGTCTCCGGCACGCGACCCCGCTCCTGGCTCCAGAGCGTGTAATCGATCACATAGTTCGTGATCCACACGTCGCCCTTCATCATCTGCTCGAAGAGCTGTGGGCCGCCAGAGGCCGGCGGCCAGTGGAAACAGGTGGAGAAGTCGGCAAAGGTCTCGGCGGCCGTCGTCCACTCCTCAGAGTCCTGAACATCCGAGAACGGCTGGTTCCAATCGACGCCGAAGGCCCGGAAGAAATCGTACATGACGGTCCGGCCACCGGAGGAGCCCGCATCGGTCGCGATAAAGCCGATATGGCCACAATACTCGTCCTTGCGCTCCACCCATTCGGCAAAGCTTGTCGGTGCGTCCTGCACCTTCTCGTTGTCGAAGAAGAGAACGTATTGGGCACGCCAGAACGGAACCAGCTTGCCGCCGGTGTCGAGGCCCTGAACGGTGTCAATCAGCTCAGGCTTGATATGCTCTGCATTGGGCACCAGCGGGCTGGGATGCAGCGAGGCCAGCGGAAAGCCCTCCTCCAGTGCCCGCAGCGCGAACTCGGGGCGGATGAAGATCACGTCAAAGTCGATCTCATCGTCGGACTGGGCGCGCAGGCGTTCCGAGATGATGACGTCTTCGCCGGTCACATACTCGATCTCGAAGGGCAGCTCGTCGTTGGCACGCTCCATCACCTCTTTCCAGAACGAGGCATAGTTGGCGCCGGCGCCGGTATTGAGGAAGGTGATTGACACGTCCTCTGCCAAGGCGGCGCTGGCGGTGCAGGCCAAAGCCAGAGCGGTGGTGATCCGAAGGGTCATAGGTCTCTCCCGGTTGTCGTGGGTCTTGGTCGTGGGTGAAGCGGTCAGTCGGCGGTCACGGGCGGGTCGACGGGCATGTCGACGGTCCGCTCGTATTTGCCGGCCTTCATGTCGTTGAAGTCGATGCGCTCCAGCTCGAGCGGGAACACAACGTCGACGCGGTAATCCTCGCCGTCGAAGCGCCAGTCAAGATAGCCGCAATAGGCGTTGAGACCGGTATTGCCGTCTTCATGGGCCGAGGTCGGCGGCACCCAATAGATGTCGCGATCGAGCCATCGGTCCTTCTTGTGCACGTGGCTGTGGCCGCAGGAGAGGAACCGCACGGTAGAGGGCTCGATCAGCGCGGCATACCGGGCGCGCGCCGCGGCCGTCATGCAGCGAAACCCGTCATGCGGGGTGTCGGGGTCTTCGCGATAGGGTGGCTTGTGTTGGAAGATGCCGACGGGGCGGCCCTGGGCCTGGGCAAGCTCGGTGGCAAGCCACTCCCATTGGGGCTCTTCGGCCTCAATGCCGCTGCCCATGAGCTGGCTGTTGATGCCGATCAGCCGCCAGGCGCCCACGTTTATGGCCCAGTAATCCGGCCCAAAGTATTTGTGCCACCGCGCCCGGCGCTCGGCATTGATGTATTGCTTGGCGGGCTGACCGGGCGGCTCCTCGCCGATGTCGTGGTTGCCGGGAAGGGTAAAAAGCGGCGCGTCGAGCCGCTGGTGCTCGCGCGCGGCAAACGCCATGTCAGCGTCGCTATCGGGGCCATTCACCGCAATATCGCCGGTGTTGATCACCAGATTTGGCGCCTCGGCGTTGATCCGGTCCACGACCTTCAGGAAGTTCGGGTAAAACAGCCCGTGCGTCGCGCTCAGATGCGTGTCAGAAATGTTGATGATGCGGATGGTCATCTGCGTCACTCCCCCGTGACGCCGTTGACCACACGGTTGAACATGTGGGCCATCGTGTCCGCGGCGTGCCGGTCGTGGGACACAAGGCTCAACCGCACGGTCCTGACGCCGTCTTCGAACGGCACCTCGAAGGCCACATCGCAGACGGCGTCCCCGTCGACTTCCACGACGTGGAAGATCGAAGAGAATATCTGTTCAATTTGCATAGGCTGGTCCTTGCATCAGTTGCCTTTGAAGCCGCCGGTCAGGCGTTCCGGCCGGATCCAGCGCTGCAAGAGCAGCAGGATCAGGATTGCGGGAATGGAAAGGATGACGGAGACGGCCGCGGCGACATCGAGGAAGCCTTCGGCAATGTTGTTGAATGCTTCGACCGTCAGCGTCTGCGTTGCCGGCCCGTAGGTGAGCATGGAAAGCTCCAGCTCGTTGTAGGAAAACGCAAAAATGAACACCATCGACGCCAGGATGCCTGGCGCGGCCATGGGCAGAATAATGTAGAGAAACAGGTGATAGCCCTTTGCTCCGCAGACACGGCCCGCCTCGAGCAGCCGGTCGTCAATGCCGGCGAAAGCGGCGGTGATGAGCAAGATCGAGTAGGGGGCCAGAACGGTGACGTGCGCGAGCGCCACCCCGATATGCGTGTCGATCAGGTTCAGATCATAGAAAAGGCGCGCCGTTCCCACCGCAAAGGCCAGCGGCGGCATCAGACGTGGCAGAAGAAGCAACGTGATGATCAGCAGCCGGAACCTCAGGGGCCGTTTGGCCAGCGCCCACGCGGTGGGAAGAGCAATGAGCGTGCTGATCAGGGTCGCAAGCAAGGCAATCAACAGCGAGTTGCCGAGCACGCGCGGGACATCGGTCAGGATCCAGGCGAACTCATAGGCTTGAAACCCCGTCTTCTCCGGCCACCAGGTGTCCCGCCAGATGGTCGCGAAACTCTTGACAACGGTGATGATGTAGGGCGCGGGAACCAGCAGTGTGAACGCAATCAGGAATGCGGCCGCCAACAGATATCGACCTTGAAAAAGAGATTGCGCCAAAAGCCCCGTTGCATTGGCCCGCACGGTCGCCATCGCTCAGCCCGCCTCCCGCTCGACGGCGCCACGGGCAAAACTGCCTTGTGCCAGCGCGAGGTAGGCGCCGATTGCAATGAGCTGGACCAGGCCCATGATGACGGCAATGGCGCTGGCGAGCTCCCATTTCCCAAAGACCACCGCATTGCGGTACACCTCGAAAGACAGGATGTTTCGGGCCAGCTCACCCCCAAGAATGAGAGGGATGCTGAGCGCCCCGAAACACATCACAAAGGTCATGATCGAGCCCGCGATGATCCCCCTCGCCGCTCCCGGCAGGATCACGTGGCGAAACCGAAGCCACGGGCCAGCACCGCTAACCGCCGCAGCCTCTTCCAACGACGGGTCGATTGCTTCCATCGCCGCCAACGCGTTGATCGCGGTAAACGGGAAGAGAACGATGGCATAGAAGAAGATGAGCCCGGGCGTCGTGTTCGTTATTTCCCACGGGGTCGAGATGAAAGGAACGACGTCGACCAGAAACTTGTTGAACCAGCCCCAGCGCTCGAAAAGCAGATAGAGCCCGAAGGCATTCACAATGCCTGGCAGCAAAAGCGGCGAAATGATCAGAAGTCGAAAGAACCGGTTTCCTGGCGGCCGGTGCCGAAGGATCTCTGCCAAGGGCAGACTGATAAGCGCGGCCACGAGCGTTGCCGCCGTTGCCAGGCCGAGCGTATAGCCCAGAATACCCCAACCATTGGCATCACCAAGAAACGTCTGAAAGTTGACCCAACTGAAGCTGTCCGTCTCCCGGTCGGTAAAGCTCCGTGTCACGGCCGTCGTTGCCGGGAGAACGAACAGGACGACAAAGAAAACCAGGCCCGGCAGCAGCAAAAGGAAGGTGCCAACGCCGTCCGGCAAGCGCCACTCGCGGGACCATGTCGTTGCTTTGTGAGTAGCTTCCCCGTCGCCAGCCAGTTGCATCGCCCACCTCCCGAGCGCACGAGAGCCGGCGGGAGCAACCGAAATGTAACGCGCGAGACTTCTTCAATAGAATGTCACGCAAACCCACTGATTGAGTTGCTGCCGTACCGTCCCGGGCTCGGTCTGTTCGGCGAATAAGCGAAGGGGTATGCCGCGACACCCCCCGGAGGTTGCAGGCGGATCCGACCGCCGCATCGTGGCCGACGCCTGAACCGCCACTTTCAGACCAGACCTGTCCCTTTCCCCCGGAACAGGGCCATTGGATCTGCCGCAAAAGCGGGAACCTGGGCGGCACCACGTTTCTGGTCTGGGCCCAATACGACCTTCCGCGCCTGTTTCAGTTGAGCCGCAAGGGCGATCTGCGCCCGAACTCGTGCGACGGCATTCATCTGCTGCAGCGTCCTCGACACCTGCGCGCACCCCGGGGACGCCGTTGGTGCCGGTTAAAATCAGGGAATCTGGCGGAGAGACAGGGATTCGAACCCTGGGTGGGCTTGCACCCACAACGGTTTTCGAGACCGCCCCGTTCGACCACTCCGGCACCTCTCCGCACGCCCGTGGCCGGGTGGAGGACCTCCTAGTCGCGCCGGACGCCGCTTGCAACCCCTGCCGCACGGCCCGGCCAAGCGCCACGCCGCCCGAGGCTCAAAGTGCTGCGGAGGGCACGCTCTTGCCGGACCCGCCGGCGCGCCCTTGGAAATCGGCGCCCGCGCGCCTAATCCTCTATGAAACCGCAAGGAGAGCCCATGCGCATCCCGTCCCGCTTCGCCGTCGCATCGCTTGCCGTCGGACTGGCCGCTGTCATTGCCACAGCGCCCCTTCGCCCGGGCCCCAGCCCCTGGGCCATGGCCCAAGCCCAGGGCGCGGCCGGCTCGGACGCCCCGGCGCAGGCGGACGCGGAGACGCGCCAGGAGGTCGACGCCCTCCTCGCCGCGATGGGGATGGACGAGCTTCTGCCGATCATGCGAGCCGAGGGCATCGCCTATGCCGAAGAGCTCGGGCAAGAGATGTTCCCCAATCGCGCCGAAGGCCGCTGGATGGACATCGCCGACCGGATCTACCGGGTCGACCGGATGCGCGCGGTGATGCTCGACGGCATGGCCGATGGTCTCGCTGCAACCGATCTCGACCCGCTCGACGCCTTCTTCAGCTCCGAGCTCGGCCGGCGCATCGTGCGGCTCGAGGTCAGCGCCCGCGAAGCGCTCCTCGACGAGTCCGTCGAAGAAGCAAGCCTCGATGCGCTCGACGATCTCCGCGGTGCGGACGACCCGCGCCTCGACGTGCTCGAGGGGTTTATCGTCGCCAACGATCTGGTCGAGATGAACGTGGTCGGCGCGCTCAACTCCAATATCGCCTTCTACCAGGGGCTTCAGGCCGGCGGCGCCTTCAACGGCGCGCTGACCGATGACCAGATGCTGGCCGATGTCTGGAGCCAGGAAGATGAGATCCGCTCCGAGACGCTCGACTGGGTCTATTCCTACCTTGGCCTCGCCTATCAGCCGCTCAGCGACGCCGATATCGAGCGCTACACCGAGCTGTCCCTAACGCCGGAGGGGCAGGCGCTCAACACCAGCCTCTTTGCTGCGTTCGATACGCTCTACACCACGATCAGCCGCGACCTCGGCCTCGCCGCCGCCACCTTCATGGCCGGCGAGGATATCTAGGCCGACCGACACACGGTGAGGCGAGGCCCCGCACGCCGACCGCGGTCTGCATTCCATCTTGACAGAGCGGCCCGTTGGCGCGATACGGCGCGCTCTGCCCAATCGGGCGGTTTGCACAAACAACCACGCCCCGCCAAGGGGCGCGCTGTCCGACGGCGCCGGAGCCCGGCACCAACACCCGCCCGATGCGGGGGCCAAAGCGACGCGACTGAGATAGGAAGACGGCCATGTTTGCGGTCCTCAAGACCGGCGGCAAGCAATATCGCGTCCAAGCGGGCGATGTGCTGCGCGTCGAAAAGCTGGCGGCGACCGCCGGCGAAAAAGTTCAGTTCAACGACATTCTGATGGTGGGCGCCACCGTTGGCACGCCGCTGGTCGAAGGCGCAGCCGTCCAGGCCGACGTGCTCGACCAGATCAAGGGCGAGAAGACGATCAGCTTCGTCAAGCGTCGGCGCAAGCACTCGTCCAAGCGCACGCGCGGCCACCGCCAGCAGCTGACCGTGCTGCGTGTGACCGACATCCTGGAATCCGGGGCCGACGCCACGGGCGTCAAGGAAGCCGTCGGCACGGCCGGCCAGCCGCTCCCCGAGGCGCCCGCGTCTGCCGCACCCGCCGCAGATCCGACCCCCGCACCGGCCGAACAGCCAGCCGAGGCACCCGCCGCAGCGCCGGCGCCCGAGGCGACGGGCACGAAGCCGGGCAACCTCCTCGAGGCCGCCCGCGAGGGCAACGGCGACGCGCTGAAGAAGCTCGCGGGCCTCGGCCCCAAGGCCGCCGACGCCCTGAATGCGGCTGGCGTCTTCCATTTCGATCAGCTCGCCTCTTGGTCGAGCGACGAAATCGCGTATATGGAGGGCGAAACGGGCCTGAAGGGCAAGATTGCCGCGTGGGCCGAGGAAGCCAAGACTATGGGCGGCGACGCTGAGACGGCCGAGGCCGATCCCGCGTCCGACGCCGAGACCGGAAAGGAGTAAGACCGATGGCACACAAGAAAGCAGGCGGCTCCTCGCGGAACGGCCGCGACAGCGCCGGCCGACGCCTCGGCGTCAAGAAGTTCGGTGGCCAGCTCGTCATTCCGGGCAACATCATCGTGCGCCAGCGCGGCAACAAGTGGTGGCCGGGCGACGGCGTCGGTCAGGGCAGGGACCATACGATCTTTGCCACCGTCGAGGGCGCCGTGACGTTCCGCAAAGGCCTTAAAGGCCGCACGTTCATTTCGGTCCTCCCGGTAGCGGAGGCCGCCGAGTAAGCCGAACCGACAGGTCAACGAATTGGCAAGGGGGATCGGCGAACAAGCCGGTCCCCCTTGACGTTTCGGCACACCGCATTCGCCGGCACATCGCCGGCCACGCATCCGGGAGGAGACCGGCCATGCAGATCAACACGCAAGAAGTCACCGGGCAGCCCGTCCTGGCAGGCAGCCGCCTTACGCTGCGCCCCGTCCAGCGCTCCGACAAGGGCCTTTTGGAGCTCTACGCGGGCGACCGGCGTGTGGCCGAGATGACCACATCGATCCTCCACCCGCTTCCGCCAGGCGCCACCGACGCGTTTATCGACCAGTCGCTCAGCCCCACACGGCGCGAGGATATCTGGGTGATGGACGGCACCAATGCGGGCCTCGGCGAGGTTGTGGGTGCCATCGGCCTGGAGCGAATGGAAGACGCGCCGGGCCGGTCCGAAATCGGCTACTGGGTGGCTCCCGCCTTCTGGAACACAGGGCTCGCGTCCGAGGCTCTGGCGCTCCTGCTCGAGGCCAACCCGCACAAGTCGGGCACGATCTTCGGCTCAGTCTTTCAGGACAACCCGATCAGCGCGCGTGTCCTGACCAATGCTGGCTTTGAGTATCTGGGCGATGCCGAGGCCTACTCGGTGTCCCGGGCGTCTAATGTCCCAACCTGGACCTATCTGCGCCGTATGCCGACCTGACTGCACTGCACTGCACTGCGCGGTCGGGCCGGCCGCCGGCCCGACACGCAGAGCGGCGCCTCCCAGAGGGGCGCCGTGTCTCCTTGTCGGCATTACCGCCATCCGATAGGCGAGCCCAATGAAGTTCCTCGATCTTGCCCGCGTCAATATTCGCTCGGGCTCCGGCGGCGCCGGGGCCGTGTCGTTTCGTCGGGAGAAGTTCATCGAGTATGGCGGCCCCGACGGGGGCGATGGCGGCCGGGGCGGCGATGTCGTGGCCCTCGCGGTTGATGGGTTGAACACGCTCATCGACTTCCGCTACCAGCAGCACTTCTTCGCAAAGAACGGCACCCCGGGCATGGGCAAGGGCCGCACCGGGCCATCGGGTGCCGAGATCGTGCTCAAGGTCCCCGTCGGCACCGAGATCCTTGAGGAAGACGAGGAAACGGTCATCGCCGATCTGACCGAGGTCGGTCAGCGCGTGATCCTGGCCAAGGGCGGCAATGGCGGCTTCGGCAACCTCTACTTCAAATCGTCGACGAACCAGGCGCCGCGGCGCGCCAATCCGGGCCAACCCGGCATCGAGCGCACGCTCTGGCTGCGGCTCAAGCTCATCGCAGATGCGGGCCTCCTCGGCCTGCCCAATGCCGGCAAGTCCACCTTTCTCGCCGCCACCTCCAACGCCCGGCCCAAGATCGCCGACTATCCCTTCACCACGCTTCACCCCAATCTCGGTATCGTTGGCGTCGACGGCGCCGAGTTCGTCGTGGCCGATATTCCGGGGCTGATCGAGGGCGCAAGCGAGGGCAGGGGCCTCGGCGACCGCTTTCTCGGTCATGTCGAGCGCTGTGCCGTCCTCCTGCACCTCGTCGACGGCACCGCCGAGGATCCGGCCGCCGATTGGGCCACCATCATCGGCGAGCTTGAGGCCTATGGCGGCGCCCTCGCCGACAAGCCGCGCGTCACCGTCCTCAACAAGATCGACGCGCTCGAGCCCGAGGCCCGCGCTGCGGCCCGCGCCGCGCTTCAGGCCGCAACCGGCGCGCCCGTCCTCGAGATGTCCGGTGTCTCGGGCGAGGGCGTCGAGCAGGTCCTGCGTGCCCTCCGCGCCGAGGTGGATGCCGCGCGCGTGCCCGCCGAGCCAGAGGAGGACATGCCGTGGACACCCTGACCGTGGCCGCGCGCCCCGACCTCCGCACCGCCCGGCGCCTTGTGGTCAAGATCGGCTCGGCCCTTCTGGTCGACCGCGCCAGCGGTGCGCTCCGCACCGAGTGGCTCGCCGCGCTTGCTCACGACATCGCCGCCGCCCGCTCCCGCGGGGCCGATGTTATCGTGGTCTCGTCCGGCTCCATCGCGCTCGGCCGGGGCGTCCTCGGCCACGCGCCCGGGACGCTCGCCCTGGAGCAAAGCCAGGCCGCGGCCGCCGTGGGCCAGATCCGCCTCGCCCGCGCCTATGAGGCCGCGCTCGCGCCCCACGGCATCACCGCCGCCCAGATCCTCGTCACGCTCGACGACAGCGAGGACCGCCGCCGCTACCTCAACACCCGCGCCACCCTCCTGGCGCTCCTGGCGCACGGCGCCGTGCCCATTGTCAACGAGAACGACACAATCGCGACCGACGAGATCCGGTTCGGCGACAATGACAGGCTCGCCGCCCAGATCGCGGTGACGGTCGGCGCCGATCACCTCGTCCTTCTCTCCGATATCGACGGGCTCTACACCGCGCCGCCATCCGATGACCCCGCCGCCACACGGCTCGACATCGTGCCGAGGGTCACGCCCCAGATCGAAGCCATGGCGGGCGATGCGGGCTCCGGCCTCTCGCGCGGTGGCATGAAAACCAAGGTCTGGGCCGCGAAAACGGCCACGGCGGCCGGCTGCGCGATGGCGATCACTCAAGGCGCGCGCCAGAGCCCGCTCGCCGCGCTGATCGACGACGCCCCCGCAACCTGGTTTCTGGCCCAGGGCACCCCACAGGCCGCGCGCCGCCGCTGGATCGCCTCGATGAAACCCCGCGGCACCGTCGTCGTCGATGCCGGTGCCGCCGGGGCCCTAGCGCGCGGGAAATCCCTGCTCCCGGCCGGCGTCACCGCTGTCGAGGGCCGGTTCGAGCGGGGCGAGCCCGTCGCCATTCACGGCCCCACGGGCGCCCTCGGCCAGGGCCTCACCCGCTATACCTCCAACGAGGCCCGCGCCCTTGCCGGCCATCGCTCAGGTGACATCGAGGCGATCCTCGGCTATCCCGGCCGGGCCGCCCTCGTTCACCGCGACGACATGGCCCTCTGATCCGCCAGACACACCCACCGACTGCCACACGCGAGCCCGCCGCCATGAAAGACCATCACGACGACATCCAAGCGCTCATGGCCGATCTCGGCAGCGCCGCCCAGGCGGCCGCCGCCGAGCTCGCAACCGCACCGGCCGAAACGCGGGCCAGCGCCCTGACGCACGCCGCCCGCGCCATTGAGGAACGCGCCGACGAGATCCTCGAGGCCAACGCCAAGGATCTCGCCTACGGCCAGGACAAGGGCCTCTCGCCCGCGATGATGGACCGGCTCGCCCTCGACACTGCCCGCATCTCGGCCATGGCCAACGGCGTGCGCGCCGTGGCGGGCCAGCCCGATCCGATCGGCCAGGTCATCGACGCGTGGGACCGGCCGAACGGCCTCCATATCGAGCGCGTCCGCACGCCGCTTGGCGTGATCGGCGTGATCTATGAAAGCCGGCCCAACGTCACCGCTGATGCCGGCGCGCTCTGCCTCAAGGCGGGCAACGCGGTGATCCTGCGCGGCGGCTCCGAAAGCTTCCACAGCTCCGCCGCCATCCATGCCTGCCTTGTCGACGGTCTGCGCGCGGCGGGCCTGCCCGAGGCGTCGATCCAGCGCATTCCCACCCGCGACCGCGCCGCCGTCGCCGAGATGCTGCGCATGCAGGGCGTCATCGACGTGATCGTGCCCCGCGGCGGCAAGGGCCTTGTGGGCCTTGTCCAGTCCGAGGCACGCGTCCCGGTCTTCGCCCATCTCGAGGGGATCTGCCACGTCTATGTCGATGCCACGGCTGACCCCGCCAGGGCGCGCGCCGTCGCGCTCAACGCCAAAACCCGCCGCACCGGCATCTGCGGCGCGGCCGAGTGCCTTCTGGTCCATCGCGACGCCGCCGAACTCGGCCAACAGATCGTCGACGACCTCATGGCCGCCGGCGTCGAGGTCTATGCCGAGGGTCTCACCGGCACCCGCCCCGCCACGGCCGAGGATTGGGGGACGGAGTTTCTCGACATGAAGATCGCCGCCAAAATTGTTGATAACATTGACCAAGCGATGGCCCACATCCGCCACCATGGCTCGTCGCATACCGAGGCAATCCTCACCGAGGATGATGCCGCCGCGACGCGCTTCTTCGCAGGGCTCGACAGCGCAATCCTGATGCGCAACGCCTCCACACAGTTCGCCGACGGGGGCGAGTTCGGCATGGGCGCCGAGATCGGCATCGCAACGGGCAAAATGCACGCCCGCGGGCCGGTCGGTGTCAACGAACTGACGAGCTTCAAGTATCTTGTGACCGGGCAGGGCGCCACCCGCCCCTGACGCGCCTCCGACGCGCCCGGCTCAGAATTCCATCACGATCCGCGATTCGGTCCGGGTAACCGACAGGCTGCCCCGCAGCCGCCGCACCACATTCGGAACCAGGCCGAAATGCACCTGGCTCGGCCGAAGCGGCGCCGGCACGGTCCCGGCCGACAGCCCTTCCCAGAGCGCCGGGTCGGCCCGCATTTTTTCGGCATCGCCCTGAAAGCGCCAGCCATCCCGGCTGCGCGAGATATGCACCTGGCCGCCATAGGGCATCGCGCTTTCCAGGCACAACAGAAGCAGGAACGCGAGCTTCACTTCGCGACGGGGGCGGCCCTCGTCGACCGACCAGTGCACGCGCAGCCGCGCGCCCCTGTACAATTCCGTAAGGATCGTAAGCACTTCCGTCCGGCCCAGATCCTGGTCGTCACCGGCCTGCCCAAAGGCCACGCGGTAAAACCGCAAGCGCGCCTGCGCATTGCCCACGCTGTCCGAAATGAGCGACAGCTCTGGCCCCGTCGAGGGCTCGCCCGACATGCCCAGCAACTCCACGCCATTGCCGATCGCGCCCACCGGGCTCACCAGGTCATGGCAGATCCGCGAGCCGATCAGCGCGCACAGGTCAACATCTTCGATTGGAAGCTCTGAATTCATTCCCCATATACCCCTTCAAGTGGAGTTACTGATGACCGACGACCTCAATGCCATCCTTGAACCCGGGATGTTCGTGCAGAACCCGACCGAGCCCGATTGGGGGCTTGGACAGGTCCAATCCCGCATCGGACACCGGATCACAGTAAACTTTGAACATACCGGTAAGGTGGTCATCGATGGCCGCAAAATCGCACTTCTCCCCGTCTTCGACTGACCGCTCCGTGCCTGGCCCCTGTCCATGGTTGCCGCAGCGGTCGCAACCGACGTTGCGGACTCAACCCTAGCGAGTGTGAATTGGAATGCAACCCGCCGAATTCGGGGAGGCCCGGCGCCTGTTGTTGCTTCGCCGCGCGCGACCGCGTAGACGCCGGAGCCGATGACCGCGACCCCCATGCCCCTGTCCAGCCCGGCCCTCGAGACGCGCCTTGCGACCACTGCGCATGACCTGCGCGCCGCCCAACACCTGCGCTACAAGGTGTTTGTCGAGGAGCTTGGCGCCGATGGTCCCGACGTGGATCACACCGCGCAGCTGGAGTGCGACACCCACGACCCAGACTATGACCACCTGATCCTCGTCGATCCCACGCGCGATCCGGCCACTTTGTCTCATGTGGTCGGCGTCTATCGCCTGATGCCGGGAGAACGGGCCGAGGCGGCGGGCGGCTTCTATTGTGCCGCGGAATACGACCTCTCGCCTCTTTTGGCCTCCGGGCGTCGCCTCCTGGAACTCGGGCGCTCGTGTCTGCATCCCGATGTGCGGGGCGGGCCGGGGCTTCTGCAGCTGTGGCGCGGCCTGGCCGACTATGCCGACGCGCGCGGGATCGAAGTGATGTTCGGTGTCGCAAGCTTCCACGGAACCGATCCGGCCCCGCTCGCCCACCCACTCGCCTTTCTCCATCACCACCATCTCGCGCCCCCCGCCCTGCGCGTCACCGCGCGCCCGCCCGATGCTGTCTCGATGGATCTTCTGCCGCCCGACGCAATCGACAGGCGCGCCGCCGCCCGCGCCATTCCGGCGCTCCTCAAATCCTATCTCCGGCTCGGCGGAAAGGTGGGGCAGGGCGCGTGGATCGATCACGCCTTCAACACCATCGATGTCTGCCTGATCGTCGATCTGGCCGAAGTCAGCGAGAGCGCCCGCACGCTCTATGCCGGAGACCGCGCCGGCGCATGAGCCTCACCTGGTACGGAGATGCCCCGCCACCGCCTCCGCGGGCCCTCGGCCTTCGCGACTGGTGGCGCGTCGGGCGTCGCGGTCTGCCCCTGGCGCTAGTAACGTTCGGATGCCTCGGCGTGCTGCTCCTCGTGCGTCTGGTCGAGCGTCCCGTCCACGGCACAGCACGACCCTGGACCCCCTGGATCACCCGCTTTGTCTGCCACGCGGCATTCGTGATCCTCGGCATGCGGCGACTGCAGGTGGGGCGTCCCGACAGTTCAAGCGCTGCCTCCATTGCCGTCTCCAACCATGTCAGCTGGCTTGATATTTTCGCACTGAATGCCGGCGATCCGGTCTATTTCGTCGCCAAGTCCGAAGTGGCGTCGTGGCCCGGCATCGGCTGGCTCGCCCGCGCCACCGGCACGGTCTTCATCCGTCGCAACCGCGGCGATGCCAGTCAGCAGGCCGAAACGCTCCGTGCCAGGGTCGATGCGGGCCACAGGCTCTTGCTCTTCCCCGAGGGCACCAGCACCGACGGGTCAAGCGTCGTGCCCTTCCGATCGTCGCTCTTTGCGGCCTTTCTGGGGGCAGACCGCGCCTCGGGCCTTGCCGTCCAGCCGATCACGCTCGCCTATACCGCGCCGCCGGACCAAGACCCGCGCTTCTACGGCTGGTGGGGCGATATGGGCTTTGGCGCGCATCTGCTGCATGTTCTCGCCGCTCCCCGGCAGGGCAGCGTGACCGTGACCTATCACACCCCGATCCCTGTTGCGGAAACGCGCGACCGTAAGGCCTTGGCGCGCCGGGCCGAGGACGCCGTCCGCGCCGGGCTCGGCTCAGGCTGACATCAGGGCCGAGAGGCGCCCGGCCGGGTCGTCGGCCCGCCAGACCTCTTCGCGAAAGGCCATGAAATCCGTTTTTTCCCAAAGCGTTCGGACCACCTTTTCATCCAAACCACCCTCGGCGACGACGGGCACTTCGATCACCTCGCTCCACCAGGCGAACAGGTCCGGCTCCGCGAGCTGCCCGTCGCCGAGCGCGCCCGAAACCGGGCCAAAAGCAACATAGTCGGCCCCGGCCTCGCCCGCATTCATCCCGTCATGTCGCGACGCGCCACACGCCGCGCCCACAATCGCGTCGCTCCCAAGGGCCGCCCGCGCGGCACGCACCCCCCGCGCACCCGTCAGGTGCACGCCGTCGAGCCCCGCCCGCTCCGACAGCGCCACATGCTCGCCCAGCACCAGCGCGACGTCCCGCGGTTCGGTCACGGCGCGACACGCATCCGCGGCGCGCAAGATCCGGTCCTCCTCGCGCGTCGCCAGATCCAGGCGCACGCAGGCCACGTCCACATCGTCAAGAACGCGCGCCAAGTCATTCGGAAATTGAGATAATTCAAACTCGGGCGGGGTGACGAGATAGATCTGCGGCCTGTCCTCGGCGGGCATGGCGTCGGGCTCCGATTGCGGCGTGGGTCGCCTCCCTTACCGCCTGTTGAGACAAAGCGCCATGCCCGCTTGATGCCCGACGCCCTGCGCCGTATGTCCGCCGCAAAAGGAGCACCATGGCCGATCCCGTCTTCGTCCTCGTCCGCCCGCAGATGGGCGAGAACATCGGCGCCGCCGCCCGCGCGATGTGGAATTTCGAGCTGTCGCGCATGCGCCTCGTGGCCCCTCGCGATGGTTGGCCCAACACCCGCGCCGTCGCGCTCGCCTCGGGCGCCGGCCGCGTGCTCGACGATGCCGGCCACTTCGACGATGTCGCAAGCGCCGTGGCCGACTGTACCCATGTCTATGCCACCACAGCGCGCGCCCGCGGCCTCTCGCAGCCCGTTCTCACGCCGCAGGAGGCCATGGCCGAGGCGCGCGCCCTCACTGCCGATGGCGGCCGCTGTGCCGTGCTCTTCGGCCCGGAACGTGCAGGGCTCGAGAATGACGACGTCGCCCGTGCCTCTCGCATCGTCACCGTCCCCGTAAACCCCTCGTTTTTCTCACTGAATCTCGCGCAATGCGTGCTGCTCCTCGCCTATGAGTGGCGCCGCCAGGGCGCGGCCGAGATCCCGCGCACCGAAATCGCCCGGGCCGAAGCGTTGGATGTCGAAAAGCTCGCCGAGCATTGGGAGCACCGTCTCGACACGGCCGGCTTCTTCTTCCCGCCCGAGAAGGCCGACGGCATGAAACTCAATGTTCGCAACATGTTCTCGCGCCTTGCTCTCAGCCGGGCCGACGTGCAAATCCTGCACGGCATGCTGCGCCAACTCACCCGAACCACCGCCGCGGCCCCTCCCGGCGATGCCGAAGGACCCTGACATGGCCAAGAAACGCGCGATATTCGAGGAGGTTGGCGCGGCAAAGCCGGTCCGCGGCCAGCCCGAGGCCACCGGCGTCATTGACCGGGCCGCACGCCAGGGCGCCCGACGCGCCATAAGGCTCTGGCTTTACATGCTTTTTGCGCTTGTCGTCGTGATGATCGCCGTCGGCGGGCTGACGCGTCTCACCGATTCCGGCCTCTCCATCACCGAATGGGCGCCGATCAGCGGTGCCATCCCCCCGCTTTCCGCCGACGCTTGGGAGGCCGAGTTCGAGGCCTACCGCCAGATCCCCGAATATCAGTTGCAAAACAGGGGCATGACGCTCGACGAATTCAAGGTGATCTACTGGTGGGAATGGGGGCATCGCCAGCTCGGCCGCGTCATCGGCCTCGTCTGGGCCCTCGGCTTCGCCGGCTTCCTCATCGCCCGGCAGATCCCCGCGGGATGGACCGGCAAGCTCCTCCTTCTCGGCGGGCTCGGCGGCCTCCAGGGCGCGATCGGCTGGTGGATGGTGGCCTCGGGCCTCACCGGCGAAATGCTCGATGTCGCCTCCTATCGCCTGGCCACCCATCTCGGGCTCGCCTTCGTCATCCTCGGCCTGATCTGGTGGTACGCGATGCAGCTCTCCCGCCCCCAAACCGACCTTCTTCAGGCCCGGCGCGGCCGCGAAGCGCGCCTCTGGGGCCTCTCCACAGGCGCCCTGCATCTGTGCTTCCTGCAGATCCTCCTTGGTGCTCTCGTGGCCGGGATCGATGCGGGGCGGAACTATATCGACTGGCCGCTCATGGCCGGGGGCATCTTCCCGCCCCAACCCTTCGTCATCGAGCCAATCTGGCGGAATTTCTTTGAAAACGATGGGCTTGTGCAGTTCATCCACCGCGTCACGGGCTATGTCCTCGTCATCATGGTCGGCACGGTCTGGTGGGCCGCACGCCGCAGCCCCAACAGCCTGACGCGCCGCGCCTTCACCGACATGGCGCTCGTCACCGTCCTGCAGATCGTCGTCGGCATCGTCACGGTCATGAACAGCGCGCCCTGGCAGCTGGCCATTCTGCATCAGCTCACGGCCGTGCTCCTCTGGGTCACCATTCTGCGCGCCCGGTTCCTCGCAGGCTATCCTGTCGCACAATCGATCAGGGGGTAAATGTGTCTGAGAACACAGCATTTTCCGAGCTCATGTCGTTTCAGCGTGAGACCATCGCGCTTGCCGCCGTGGCCGGCCGCACCAGTTGGGACCAGGAAACCATGATGCCGCCCGGCGCCGCGCCCCAGCGGGCCGAAGAGATGGCCGCACTCGAGCATGTCCTGCACGCCCGCCGCACCGATGGCCGCCTGGCCGAGTGGCTCGACAGGGCCGACGCCGCTGATCCGGCAAGCATCGCCCAGCTGCGCCTCATCCGCCGCGCCTATGAGCGCAACGTCAAGGTGCCGGCTGCCCTCGCCGCCGCGCTTGCGCGCACCACATCACTGGCGCAGGGGATCTGGGCCGAGGCACGAAAAGAGCGCGACTTCAAGGCGTTCGCCCCGACACTTGAGAACGTACTTGAGCTTCGGAGGGAGGAGGCCGACGCGCTCGCAAACGGCGGCGACCGCTACGACGCGCTTCTCCAGGACTATGAACCGGCCATGACGGCGGCTGAGCTCGACGCAATGTTCGGCGCGCTCCGGCCCCGCCTCGCCGACCTTCGCGGGCGGATCCTTGAAAAGGCGCCCGCGCCCCGGCTCACGGGCCCGTTCGACGAAGCGGCCCAGATGGCGCTGACCGAAGGCCTCGCCCGCGCCTTCGGCTACGATCTTGCCCATGGCCGGATCGACAAAGCGGTTCATCCCTTTTCCTCGGGCGGCGGCCTCGACGTGCGCATCACCACGCGCACCAGCCCCGACGAGCCGCTCGGCGCCATCTACTCGACGCTCCACGAAGTCGGCCACGCGACTTACGAGCAGGGGATCGATGCCGCTTATCTGCTCACGCCGCTCGGGCAGGGCGTCTCGATGGGCGTGCACGAGAGCCAGAGCCGGATCTACGAAAATCAGCTCGGCCGCTCCGTCGCCTTCACCGGCTGGCTCCACGGCCGGATGGCCGACCTGTTCGGCGCGATGGGCATCTCCTCGCCCGACGACTTTTCCCGCGCCGTGAACGCCGTCGAAACCGGCTTCATCCGCACCGAGGCCGACGAGGTGCACTACAACCTGCACGTCCTTCTGCGCTTCGATCTCGAGCGCGCTTTGATCTCGGGCGACCTGCAAGTGGCCGATCTCGAGGCGGCCTGGAACGATCGCTTTGCGGCCGATTTCGGGCGCGAGGTCGACCATGCCGCCAATGGCGTGCTGCAAGATGTGCACTGGTCCGTCGGCCTCTTCGGTTACTTCCCGACCTACACGCTGGGCAACGTCTATGCCGGGTGTCTTTTCAAGGCGTTGCAGGCCGATGTTCCCGAGTGGGAGAGCGCTCTGGCGTCCGGCGACGCCACGCCCGCGCTCGCCTGGCTGCGCGACAATGTTCAGCGCCATGGCGGCCTGCGCGAACCCCGCGAGACCATCGAGCACGCCACGGGCGAGGCCGTCAGCGAGGCGCCGCTGCTTGACTATCTCGAGGCCAAGTTCACGGCGCTCTACGACCTCTAGCGCAATGGCCCGGCATCCAGGCTTCGCCTAGGAGAGGTCGCTCCCCGATGCGATCAGGCGGGCAGGGGGCGCAAGGTCGTTTTCGGCCGCCTGCGCGCTCAACCATTCGAGAAAAGCCGCGATCTGCGGCCGCGTCTCGGCGCCCTTCGGGCACAGAAACCGATAGTGGGCCTCGGTTGTCATGGCGAGGTCGAGCGGGATCACCAGCCGCCCCTCGGCAACGTCGCGCGCCGCCAGCGACGAGCGGCCGAGCACCACGCCCACGCCCGCAACCGCCGCATCGATTGCATGATCGGCGTTGGAGAACCGCGGCCCCGTCGTGGGCGCCGCGCCCAGCCCTGCAAGCCGGAACCACTCGCCCCAGTCGATCGGCGGGTCGAGAAAGCCGATATCGTCCTGGTGCAAGAGCGTGGCGGCCCGCATGTCCCCATAGCTTGTGAGCTTTGCGGCAACCTCTGGCGCGGCCATCGGCGCAATCCAGTCCGATAGGATCGACCGTGAGTAAAGCGCGGTCGGGGCGGCGAACCCAAAGCGGATCGCCACGTCCACTTCGTCGCGGTCGAAGTCGAGCGACCGCAGCGTCGCAACAAACCGCAGGTCAATCTCCGGATGCGCCTGCGCGAACAGAAACAGGCGCGGCGCCAGCCACTTCGCGGTAAAGGCCGGCCCGGCCGTCACCGTCAGGGCGCGGGTATCGCCCACCCGCCGCGCCGCCCGCCAGGCTGCCGCCAGCGCGTCGAACCCATCGGTCAACCCCGGCGCCAGGGCGCGCCCGGCCGCAGTCAGCTCCACCGCCCGGTTCAGGCGCCGAAACACGGGCTGCCCCAGATGCGCCTCGAGCGACTTGATCTGAAACGACAGCGCCGCCGGCGTCACCGACAGCTCCTCCGCCGCCCGCGCAAACGACAGATGCCGGGCCGCCGCTTCGAAGGCGCGCAGGGCGGTGAGAGGGGGCAGGCGGTCCGACATCTTCGCACAAGCTCAGCTTAACTGATGTCTCAGAATGTCTCGTTTGTGAACGGTCTGCAAGGGGCGCATATATGGACCATCAAGAAATCCTGCACCGTCAAGGAGACACGCCATGTTCGAGACGACCACAACCGCCAGCCGCAAAGCCGCCTTCGACCGGGCCCACAGCGCCCGCGCCGCAAGTTTCTTTGCATTCTTCGGCTTTGGCCGCAGCACCCGCTGAGCCGCATCGGGGCCAGCCCCGCTGACACAGAGGTGAGGGGCGCGCCCGTGGCCGGCGCGCGCCCCGGCCCCATATCACAGGGCACGAGCCATAGGAGCCCGAGCCCATGATCACCCGCCCTCAATCGCGCCCCGCTCTGGCGCGTCTCGCCGTTCTCGCAATTCCCCTCATCGCCGCTCTCACGCTCTCCGGCCCTGCTGAAGCCGAACTGCGCCAGACCGAAACCGGCCCCGTCAACATCTCGCCCGTCGTGACCGGGCTCGACGGGCCCTGGTCGGTCGGCTTTCTGCCCGGCCCCGCAGGCCGCTGGCAGGGCGAGCTTCTGATCACCGAGATCGACGGCGCGCTTCTCTATGTCGGCCCCGACGGGCAACGCCGCCCGCTCTCCGGTGTCCCGCGCGTCGCCCGCTCGGGGCAGGGCGGCCTCCTCGACGTGCTCGTTCCGAGCGACTTCGCGCGATCAAACGAGATCTACCTGACCTATGCGCGCCCCCAGCGCGGCGGCTCTGGAACCGCGCTCGCCCGCGCCCGCCTCTCCGCCGACCGGATGTCCCTCACCGATGTCCAAACGATCTGGGAGCTCGAGCCCGGCTCCTCCGGCGGTCGCCATTTCGGCTCCCGCGTGGTCGAGGGCGCCGACGGCTTTCTTTACGTGACCATCGGCGACCGGGGCGACCGGCCCTCGGCCCAGGACCTCGCCAATGAGAACGGCACCGTCGTCCGCCTCGCCCGCGACGGCTCGATCCCGCCCGACAACCCGCTCGTCGGTCGCGCCGGGGCCCGACCCGAGATCTGGACATGGGGCCACCGCAATCCCCAGGGGATGGCCGTGGATGGCCGCGGCCAGCTCTGGACGGTCGAGCACGGCGCCCGCGGCGGCGACGAGATCAACCGCATCCGCCGGTCCACCAACTATGGCTGGCCGGTCATCAGCTATGGCCGCCACTATTCCGGCGCCCGCATTGGCGAAGGCACCGAGCGTGAGGGTCTGGCGCAGCCGGCATTCTATTGGGACCCCTCCATCGCCCCCTCCGGCATGACGTTCGTCACCGGCGGCGATTTCGGCAACTGGCGGGGCGACGCGCTGGTTGGGTCGCTCAAGTTCGACCTGATCTCGCGGCTCGACGTGCGCGGCAACCGGATGGTCGAGGTCGAGCGCATCGAAACGCCCGAAACAGCCCGCGTGCGCGATGTCCGCATGGGCCCCGACGGCGCTGTCTGGTTTCTGTCCGAAGGCAACGGCACGCTCTATCGCATGACGCCCGCACAGCAGGGCTAGCCGCACCCGCCCGGTCGCGCCAAGCAAGGGCCGCACACGTCAGACGGCCTGACGCGTGCGTGCCCCGTGCCCGGGGCCGCCCGTCCGCTCCGCCACCCGCGGCGCTGTCCGTCGGCCGGCAGCCACCTCGGCGCAGGGGCGCGCGGGGGCTTGAGGCGTCGTGCTGCCCATGCCCAAATGCGGGCGGAGCCCCAGACGGAGACCGCCCATGCCCCGCCATCTCGCCATAGCCCTGCTGATCTCCCTAGCGCTCCCGGCAACCGCGCCGGCACAGGAGGCGGGCCTGCCCACCTTCGACAGCGCCCCAGACATGCGCGCCGAGCTCGACCGTTTGATGGAAGCGCGCGACTTCGTGGCGGTCGTCCAGCGCTTCTCGCCGCCCGCCACCATGTCGCTCGGCCGCGTCCGCATGCTCGAAGACCGCCTGAAGACCAGCCTCGGCCCCCTCGACAACAGCGCCGACCTGATCGTCACCGAGCTTGCCCCCGGCGTCACGCGCCAGGTCGTCGCCTACTGGAACGGCGACACCTATGCCTATGTCTACGTACTCGTCCATGCGCGCGCAGACGGGCTGAAGGTGCTCGACTTTCAGATTTCCGGCGACATCCGCCAGATCAAGGAGTGGTGGTAGCGCGACCGGTCAGGCCGGCGCCCGGTTCGCATGCGCCCCGCGCTCGCGATAGGGCGTCGTCTGATACTGCGCCCGGTAGCATTTCGAGAAATGCGAGGGCGAGGTAAAGCCGCAGGCCAGCGCCACGTTGATCACGCTCATATCCGTCTGCAAAAGCAGATTGCGCGCCTTCTGCAGCCGCAGCTCCATGTAATAGCGCTTGGGCGAGCGGTTCAGATACCGCCGGAACAGCCGCTCCAACTGCCGCGTCGACAGACCGACATCGCGCGCGAGCAGCGCCGGCGACATCGGCTCTTCGAGGTTCTGCTCCATGATCTGGATTACCTGCCCGAGCTTCGGGTGGCGCACGCCGATCCGGCTCGGGATCGACAGGCGCTGCGTGTCCTGATCGGTCCGAATCGACGAATAGATCAGCTGATCGGCCACCAGGCCGGCCAATTCCTCGCCATGATCGTCGGCAATGAGCTTCAGCATCAGGTCGATCGAGGCGGTGCCGCCGGCCGTCGAGATCCGGTTTCCATCCACGACGAACACCGACTTGGTCAGCACGACCTCGTCGAATTCCTCGGCAAAGCTGTCCTGGTTCTCCCAGTGGATCGTGGCGCGCTTGCCGTCCAACAGGCCCGCCGTGGCCATCGTGTGCCCGGCCGTACAGAGGCCGCCGACGGCCAGTCCCCGTCGCGCCTCGCGCCGCAGCCAGCTCACCACCCGTTTGGTCGAGGCGGCCTGAATGTCGAGCCCGCCGCACAGCATGATCGTGTCGTCGCGCGACAGCTCTTCCAGATCGGAGTCCACCTTGAACCAGACCCCGTTCGAACACTGAACATACTCGCCCCCCTCGCCGACGATTTGCCATTGGTAGAGGGGCTTTCCGCTCATTCGGTTGGCGATCCGCAATGGCTCGATTGCGCACGCAAAGCAGAGCATCGTGAACTGGTCGAGCAAGACGAACACAAACCGGCGGGTCCGGGCCGGGGCCGCCGCGGTCGAGACTTTCGATGGGGAAGGGGGGGTGTCCATCAGCCCGCGCCACATAGTGCCGTTTCACCATGGGAAACAGGAATCGGCTGACCGGCGCAAGGGGCGATGGTGGGATTCCGACACGAAACCTTCACATTCCCGCGCCCCTCCGCTGGCCGCACCCTGTCTCCGCCATCCGCCCCGGGCGGCCGCATCCTGCGCGACGCCCCAGCGGGGCCCCGCGGCCGTCTGCCCCGGCCGCCTTTTCCACCTCCGCGCGGCGTTTTGCCGTGGCGGCCCGCAGCGGCTGCCGCTATACGACCCTCCGCTAACCGTAACACTCTGGAGTTGGGCCCCATGTCTGGCATGTCCGCACAGCCTTCCCCCCTCGCATCCGCCGGTTGGACGAAGTCCGCCTGGCGGTCGAAGCCGCGCGTGCAGATGCCGGACTATCCCGACGACCAGGCGCTGGCCGCCGTCGAAGCACAACTCTCCAAATACCCGCCCCTCGTCTTCGCCGGCGAGGCGCGCCGCCTCCGCGGTGAACTGGCCAAGGCCGCGCGCGGCGAGGCGTTCCTCCTGCAGGGGGGCGATTGCGCCGAAAGCTTCGCCGAGTTCTCGGCCGACACCATCCGCGACACCTTCAAGGTGATGCTGCAGATGGCCGTCGTGCTGACCTACGGCGCCAAGGTGCCGGTGGTGAAGGTCGGCCGCATGGCGGGCCAGTTCGCCAAACCCCGCTCGGCCCCGACCGAGGTGAAAGACGGGCTTGAGCTGCCCTCCTACCGCGGCGACATCATCAACGATCTGCCCTTCACGGCCGAGGCCCGCATCCCGCGCCCCGACAAGATGCTGCAGGCCTACACGCAGGCCGCCGCCTCGCTGAACCTGCTCCGCGCCTTCTCCACCGGCGGGTTCGCCGACATCCACCGCGTCCATTCATGGACCACGGGCTTTGCCGCCGAGGACAAGGCACAGGCCTACCGCGAGGTCTCGAACCGGATCGCCGACGCGCTCGACTTCATGAATGCCGCCGGCCTCGATGCCGAGCAGGTCGAGGCCCTGCAATCGGTCGACTTCTACACCTCCCACGAGGCGCTGCTTCTGGAGTACGAAGAGGCGCTGTGCCGGGTCGATTCCACCACCGGGCTGCCAATCGCGGGCTCGGGCCACATGATCTGGATCGGCGACCGCACCCGCCAGCCCGACGGTGCCCATGTCGAATTCGCCCGCGGCGTGCAGAACCCGATCGGCCTGAAATGCGGGCCGTCGACGACCGCGGACGACCTCAAGGTGCTGATGTCCAAGCTGAACCCGGGCAACGAGGCTGGGCGGCTCACGCTCATCGCGCGGTTCGGGGCGGGCAAGGTGGCCGAGCATCTGCCGCGCCTCGTCGACACGGTGCGCGCAGAGGGGGCCGAGGTTGTCTGGGTCTGCGACCCGATGCACGGCAACACGATCAAATCCCCCTCGGGCTACAAAACGCGCCCCTTCGAGCGTGTGCTGTCCGAGGTGCGCGAGTTCTTCGCCGTCCACCGCGAGGCCGGCACGATCCCCGGCGGCGTCCATTTCGAGATGACGGGCAAGGACGTGACCGAATGCACCGGAGGTCTCGCTGCCGTGTCCGACGAGGACCTGTCGGACCGCTACCACACCGCCTGCGACCCGCGCCTCAACGCGACGCAGGCGCTGGAGCTTGCGTTCCTCGTGGCCGAAGAGCTCTCCAACCGCCGCGACGCCGCCCGCGCCGTCGGCTGAGGCCAATAAGACATCGGGCAAGCGCCGGCCTGGCCACATGGGCCGGCGCTTGCCCGACACGGACGGCGTGCGCCCAGGCAGGCACCGCCAAACGCGCGCTGCTGGCTCCGCCACACGCGTCTGACGCCGCTCAGACGATCCCGCTGGCCACCTGCCGCTAATCCCTCTGCCGAGAATTTTGCGCGCCCGATGAACGGGCAGGCCCCAATGCGGCCCGGTCCGCATGGCCTGCGGCGCGATCCGCGCTACCTCCGCGATGCATTTGCAAGGGGTGGATTATGCGGACGTTCGTTTTCCTGTGCGTGATCTGGGCCGCGAGCATGGCCACGGCGCAAGACACCGATCTGGAACTCGTCCTCCTGGCCGACGCCTCGGGCTCCATCGATGACCGCGAGATCCGCTTTCAGCGCGAGGGCTATGCCCAGGCGATCACCGACCCCGAGGTCCTGGCGGCCATCGCCGGCACGGCCTATGGCTCAATCGCCGTCACCTATGTGGAGTGGGCCGCGAACCAGGCCGTCGTGGCCGACTGGACGCGCATCGCCAATGCCGACCAGGCCGCCGTCTTTGCCGCCGAGCTCCTCGACAAGCCCCGCCAGGCCTATGGCCGCAACGCCATCGGCGCGGCACTCCTCGAAGGTCTGCGCCTGATGGACGACAACGACATCGACGGCTGGCGCCGCGTGATCGACTTCTCGGGCGACAGCGCCAACAACTATTCCGGCCCCCCGATCTCGGCGGCGCGCGACGCGGTGGTGGCCGCAGGTGTCACGATCAATGCCCTGCCGATCCTGCGCCCGGGCGACCCGGGTCGCGCCCATGGCGGGCTCGAGGCCGCCTATGAGCGTCAGATCATCGGCGGGCCCAACGCTTTCGTCGTCACCGCCGAAAGCCGCGCCTCGTTCGCCGACGCGGTCAAGCGCAAGCTGATCCTCGAGATCTCGGGAGAGATGCCCGCGAGGCAGGTGGCGCAGCGCTAGGCCGCGGCCGCCCTCACTCGTCCGGCTTCACGATGTACAGGTTCGGCCGACCCTCGCTCCTCGGCGGGCGGGGCGCCGTGCCCGGCGCCGCATAGGAGGCCTGGCTCTCCGACAGGCCGGGCCCCGGCGCCACCGAGCCACCCGAGGAGCGCGGCGCGCCATCCTGCTGGCCCAGTTCCTCGCGCAGGGGCCGCGGGCCTTTCGGCTTCGACCAGCCGTTCACCCGCTTGTCGCCGGCAAATTCCGGCGTCGCGAGCGACACGATCTCTTCGCTGCGGATCGCAAACCGCCGCGGCGGCCGCCCGACCGGCCCATTGGTTGCAAGGCATCCCAAAGCGCGCGACACGTCGCCGAAATCGCTCTTCAGCGGCAACAGAAGCAGCCGGCCCTCAAGCTCGGGCCGTCCGATCCCGGCCTCGCCGGATAAGCTCAGCCGCGCGATCGCGGGGTCGTCGAACACCCGCTCCATCGCCGCCGACACGCGTTTGCGGGCATCCGGGTCGAAGAAGGCCGTCAGCGGCATCCCCCGCACTTCCATGCCCATCAGGTCGTTCAGATGCATGCCCGCGAGGCGAAAGCGCGCCATCCCAGGGGCAATCCGTTCCACGATGAATGCATATTCCAGCGCATTCTCGATGCGGCGAGGGTCGACCTCCGAGCGCGCCGGCACGATCCGGTTGCCCCGCAGGGAGTGCCAGTAGTCCTCAAGCTCTGCCAACACCGGGAAGCGCATGTCCTTCGCCACCTCAGCGAGGGACACGACCTCCGCGCCCTCGATCCTGCTATCGTCGGCCATCGCGGCCTCCTTCGCCTGCCACTACACCAGCCCGGCCAACTGCCGCGCGCGGTGCCTTCGCCCCAACCGTGTCCGACCCTCGTTCGGCCACGTACCCATTGGTTAGCTTTCACTTAACGTCGCACCTTTCCCCTCAATTGTCCCGAAAATCCGGGCGAATGGGTTAACGCCTGCAAGAAATTGCTTGGGCTTGACCCGGCCCGGCCCGTGGCCCACCACAAGCGCCACGCCGGCTCGGGGAAAGCCCTGCAAGGAAGATACGGCGACGGAGGAAAAATGGCGACACGACGCGGGCTTCTGATCATCCTGTCCTCACCCTCGGGGGCCGGCAAAACCACCTTGGCCCGCCGCCTGATGGACTGGGACAGCACGCTGCGCTTCTCGGTGTCGGCCACAACCCGCACGGCGCGCCCGGGCGAGATCGACGGTGAGCATTACCATTTCCTCGACGAATCCCGGTTCAAGGCGATGGTGGCGTCCGATGCCATGCTCGAACATGCCCACGTCTTCGGCAACTTCTACGGCTCACCCAAGGCGCCCGTGGCTGAGGCCATCAATGCCGGGCGCGACGTGCTCTTCGATGTCGATTGGCAGGGCGCGATCCAGATCCGCAACTCCGACCTCGGCAAGCACACGCTCTCGATCTTCATCCTGCCCCCGTCGATCCCCGAACTGCACCGCAGGCTCACAAGTCGCGGGCAGGATACGCCGGAGACAATCACCAAACGCATGCAGAAGAGCTGGGATGAGATCAGCCATTGGGACGGCTACGATTACGTCCTCGTCAATGACGATCTCGACGACACCTTCGACCGCCTGCAGTGCATCGTCACCGCCGAGCGCCTGCGCCGGCCGCAACAGCCGGGCCTGCAGGGGCACGTCCGCAAGCTCCAGTCCGAATTTGAGGAAACGCTATGACCCTTTATGCGCTCGACGGGGTTGCACCCGACATCGCCGATGACGCCTGGGTCGCCCCCTCGGCCGACCTCATCGGCAATGTCCTTCTGGCCGCCCGCGCCTCGGTCTGGTTCGGCGCCGTCCTGCGGGGCGACAACGAACCGGTCACCGTCGGACCCGGCACCAACATCCAGGAAAACACCGTCTGCCACACCGATATGGGATTTCCGCTGACCATCGGGCGCGACTGCACCATCGGCCACAAGGCGATGCTGCACGGCTGCACCATCGGCGACGAGACCCTGATCGGCATGGGCGCCACCGTGCTCAACGGCGCGCGAATCGGGCGGAACTGCCTGATCGGTGCCTGCGCCCTGGTGACCGAGGGCAAGGAGATCCCTGATGGCAGCCTCGTTCTGGGATCGCCGGGCAAGGTCGCCCGCGCCCTGACGCCAGAACAGATCGAGGGCCTGCGCCTCTCGGCCAAGGGCTATCAGTTGAATGCCGCCCGGTTCGCGGCGGGGCTGACGCAGATCGCCTGAGCACGCCGCCCACCCCGTCCGCTCCGCCACCGCTCAAGGGAGGATCACCCGATGACTCAAGGCCACAACCGCCCGCTCCAGCCCGGCCGTCGCGCGCCCTGGCCCGAGAGCGTCAGCCGCCCCGTCGCCTCACCGCTTCAACCCTCCGTGGTCTATGCCGCCGACAGCCCCGACGGGCTCGACGCCCAATATGAGGGCTATGTCGCCGGCTGGACCTATGCGCGCGAGGGCCACCCGAACGCCGCCACCCTCGCCGCGATGATCGACCGGCTCGAAGGCGCGCAGGGCGGCGTGATGACCGGCTCCGGCATGGCCGCGGTCTCGGCCGCGCTTCTCGCCGTCGCCGGGGCAGGGGACCATGTCATCGGTGCCGATCAGCTCTATGGCCGCTCGCTTCGCCTCCTGGCCGAAGACCTGCCGCGCCTCGGCATCGCCACGTCCCTGGTCGACGCCAGCGCGCCCGGCGCCGTCGCGGCCGCGATCCGACCGGAAACCAAGGCAGTGCTGGTCGAGGTCGTCTCCAACCCCACGATCCGGATCGCCGATCTGGCGGGCATCGCGGCGGCCTGCCACGACCGCGGCGTGGCCCTTCTCATCGACAACACCTTCACCACGCCCCTTGGCCTGCGGGCGTTCGACCACGGCGCCGACATCGTCATCCACTCCGTCACCAAGCTGCTGGCCGGTCACTCCGACGCGACGCTGGGCTATGTCGCGGCGCGCGACCCCGGGCTCACCGAACGCCTTGCCACATGCGTCGCCACCTGGGGGATGACCGCCAGCCCCTTCGACTGCTGGCTGGCCGAGCGCGGGCTGCACACCTTTCCCCTCCGCTACGCCCGCGCCTCGGCGACAGCCGCCGCCCTGGCCGATGCCCTGGCCGACATGCCCGGCGTCACCCGCGTCCTCTATCCCGGGCGGGCCGACCACCCCGACGCCGCGCGCGCCCAGAGCCTTCTGGCCGGCCAATGGGGCAACATGGTCAGCTTCGAGGTCGCCGGCGGCCGGTCCGCGGCCAACGCCCTCGTGGCCGCCATGCCCGATCTGCCGTTCGCACCCACCCTGGGCGATGTCGGCACAACCCTGTCGCACCCGCCATCGTCGTCCCACCGCGCGCTCTCGCCCGAGGGCCGCACCGCGCTCGGTATCTCCGAAGGGTTTTTCCGGGTGTCCGTGGGGCTGGAGGAGCCCGAGGCCCTCATCGCCGAGTTCGCCTCCGGATGCGCCGCCGCGGCGGCCTTCGCCGGAGCCACGGCGGGGGCGCCGGCCGCAGGCTAGAGCGTTTCAGGTTTTGACGGAAGCGTATCCTGCGTTCTTGAAGTAGTTTGCACAGTCTTGTGCTGAGAAGCGATCGAGTATCGTTCCGACGGCCCGCCAGAGTGTTTCTCGTGTGCGGGCGCTGGTGTTTCTCGTGCAGTGTTTGAGTTTCGAGAAGGCCTGTTCGATGGGGTTCA
>JBCBMY010000002.1:0-428089 GCA_039822045.1 Pseudomonadota bacterium
CAACGACGCGTTCCCGAAGATCGTCTGAGTAAGGTCTCGTCATCCATGCTGGCCTCCTCCACCAGTATGGAGTCTGAATCACAAGCGAACCCAGATGGGAATCCCAATTCGATTCAGACAAAACCTGAAACGCTCTAGGGCGCCGGCACCGGCCGCCCTGCCAAGCGCCTAGCCGGGCGTCGATCCTTTACGCTCCAGCGGGATCAGATCGAAATCGAGCTCGGTATGGGCCGCCCTCACCTCGCGCCGCACCATGTCGGGCTGGGGCAGAGGCGGCACAATGACCCGGTAGCGCCCGCGATATCCACCGACGCTCAGGACGCGGGCCACCTCCAGCACATCGCCGGCGCGCCAGAATAGCGCCGAGAACACTGCGTCTGGCACCGTGCCTTCCGCCAAGGATGCTGAAAGCGCGGCGACCGTCATCGGCCAAAGCACGGTCCGGCGTCCGGCCACCCCGCCGGCGTCGGCCAGTACGGCCTCCGGCATGCGCGACACCAAATCCACCGGCCCAAGCCACAGCATCACCGCTGGCTTGGCCGACATCGCAAGTGCCGGGTTGCGCCCGGCCCGCACTGCGTCAATAGTAGCGCCTTCTGCGCTACGCTGGCTGTATTGCCCCATCGTCCCCTAAACCGTCCCCAATACCATCACGTCACAATCAAAATCAGCTTATAAGGGAACAAACACGTTTTGCTCACCTAATGGAAGAGTAATTCTGCAAGGGGTTGCATCCGTGCATCCATCCGTCCCAATGGCGCCACAGGCGCAGGAACCGCCCCGCATCGCCCGCCCGGGGCCGACGGGGCGCCGGACGAGGGGGAGAGATGCAGTCGGGAAGTATTGCCGCCGTCCTGATGGCCATTCCGTTGCCTCTCGTGCTGGTCGGGCAAGACGAACGAATCGCAGCCATGAACGCCCGGGCGCGCGATCTCTTCGGCACCGACGGCACCGGCCGCCACCACGTCACCGTCCTGCGCCAGCCCGCCCTGCTCGAAGTCATCGAAGCCGCCCTCCGTGGACGCCGCGCCGGACAGGCCCGCTATTTCGACAATTCCGAAGCCCGTGAGGCTACTTACCGGGTCGCGGTCGGCTCGGTGGAGTGGGACGACGGCGCCGGCGTGCTGGTCTCGTTCGAAGATGTCACCGATGTCGAGCGCGCGGGCCAGATGCGCCGCGATTTCGTCGCCAATGTCAGCCATGAGCTCAAGACGCCCCTCACCGCGCTGCTCGGCTTCATCGAAACGCTCCGCGGCGCGGCGCGCGACGACCCCGCGGCCCGCGACCGCTTCCTGTCGATCATGGAGCGCGAGGCCGAGCGGATGAACCGCCTTGTCGTCGACCTCCTCTCCCTCAGCCGGGTCGAGGGCTCCGAGCGCCAACGGCCGACCGAGCGGGTGCGAATCGATGATCTCGCCAACTCGGTGATTCTCGCCCTCCGCCCGATGGCCGAGGCCGGCGAGGTCGAGCTGCGCCTCGTGGGCGAGATGGGCGCGGGCCTCACCGTGCCCGGCGACGGCGACCAGCTGCAGCAGGTCATGACCAACCTCGTCGAGAACGGCATCAAATATGGCGGGGCAGGGGGCACCGTCACGGTGCAACTGTCGACGCGGGCGCGAGAGGTCGCCTTCCGCGGCCCCGCCGTCCAGATCGACGTGATCGACAATGGCGACGGGTTCGACCCGATCCATATTCCGCGCCTCACCGAGCGATTCTATCGCGTCGACACCCACCGCTCGCGCGCAAAGGGCGGCACGGGCCTCGGCCTCGCCATCGCCAAGCACATCGTCAACCGCCACCGCGGCCGCTTCCGCATCGAAAGCGCGCCCGGCGAGGGGGCAACCTTCTCCGTCCTGCTCCCCGCCTCCGCCAGCCGCGCCGCGGAGGATTAGGCGAGCCGCCGATGATCTCCTACGAGAAGGTGGACTCTGGATTGGCGCAGAAACAACCTCCACCAGCCTATTGCCGAGCAGGTTCGAAGTTGGGCTGTACCGGCCTCCCCGTTGTCTCAGTCCTTACCCGAACCTGCCCAATCGTGACCCACCCAATGTCGCAGTTCTGTTACAAAACCGACGCAAAAGCCCAACCTGTCGTCCGTAGCTGATTGATTCCGTCCAAACTTCACGGGCGAAAAAAAACGGGAACGAGCGCTTGCTTCCACACCTGCACCCGATCCCGCCATTGAAACCCCTGCGAAAGGAGCCCTCGCATGGATAAACTCCCCCCCGGCGACTCGCAACCCGAGCAAGATGCCGAAAACGCCGTCGATTCGTCCTCTGACAGTGCGCATTCGCATGCTTCAGAGCATTCTGACGCAAGTGAACGTACCCAAGACGCTCATAGCTTCGAGATCCGGCTGCCAAATGGAACAGTGATTCGTGCGAAAGGCTGGGGTGTTGCCCTCGGAGGACTGATGGCAGTTGTAGGCGTCGTCACTTTGCTTGCCGCACGCGCATGACTCTGCGACCCGGTCGCGTCCGCCGCCCGTTGAGGTGCGCGGCCGGGAACGGGCATCGAAACTGAGGGTCCGCACCGCTCCGACACCGCCCCGCCAGTGCGGTTTTTCGTGCAAGTTCATTCGGATGTTTGGTCGCCTTTGGCAGCGCAATGCGGGTGACCCGAGGACACCCAACCATTGTCGTGAAACGGTTACGTTTCTGACACAAAAGCCCAACCCGTCGTCCCTAGACGGCGTTTGAGGCTGCCATCCCAGGCCGCCCAGTAACCAACAGGATGGAGATCAATAATGTCTCTGGTGAAACTGACCGCCTCTGCTCTGGCGATCACTGCAGTTTCCACGACCGCCGGCCTCGCACGGGACAACGTGCAGGTTGCCGGTTCGTCGACCGTGCTTCCCTACGCCTCGATCGTTGCGGAAGCCTTTGGCGAGAACACCGACTTCCCGACACCCGTCGTCGAATCGGGCGGCTCCTCGGCCGGCCTTAAGCGCTTCTGCGAAGGTGTGGGCGAAAACACCATCGACGTGGCCAACGCCTCGCGCGCCATCCGCGAGCGTGAGATCGAGGCCTGTGCCGCCAACGGCGTGACCGACATCATCGAAGTTCGCATCGGCTACGACGGGATCGTGTTCGCCAGCCAGCAGTCCGGCCCGGCCTTCACCGCGTTCGAGCCCTCCGACATCTTTAACGCCATTGGCGCTCAGGTGCTGGTCGACGGCGAAATCGTCGCCAACCCCTACGATTCGTGGGCCGAGTTCAACTCCGAACTTCCCGACCAGTCGATCGCGATGTTCATCCCCGGCACCAAGCACGGCACCCGTGAGGTCTTCGAAGAGAAGGTGCTCCTGATCGGCTGTGAAGAGACCGGTGCCATGGAAGCCATGATGTCCGGCGGCATGTCCGAGGACGACGCCGAGGATGCCTGCCTCGACGTGCGCGCCGACGGCGGCAAGTCGGTCGATATCGACGGCGACTACACCGAGACCCTTGCTCGCATCGACGCCAACCCCAACGGCATCGGCGTGTTCGGTCTGGCGTTCTACGAGAACAACACCGACAAGCTTAAGGTCGCCACGATGACCGGCATCTCGCCGTCCACCGAGACCATCGCCACCGGCGAGTACCCGGTCTCCCGCCCGCTCTTCTTCTACGTGAAGAAGGCGCATATCGGCGTGATCCCCGGTCTGCAGGAGTACGCCTCCTTCTTCGTCTCCGACCCGGTCGCCGGCCCCTCCGGCCCGCTCGCACAGTACGGCCTCGTGTCCGACCCCGAGCTGTCCGATACGCAAGCTGCGGTCGCCGAAGGCCGCACCCTCGGCAGCGGCTCGTAAGCCACTGACTTTAAGTGCGGCGAGGCGGCTCGGCACGGGCCGCCTCGCTTGCCTTGCGTGATGCCGAACGAAGGGGAGCGCGATGCCTGTAACTTGGATCGTCTTGATCATTTTGGGGCTTGCCGCCGTTGGCTATGTGCTGGGTCGCCAGCGCGCCATGGCGAGCGCCGGGGGAGACCCGCGAGGCCTGCACTCGCTCCCCGTGTATTACGGGGCGAGCGTTGCCATCTTCACGATGGTGTTCTCGTTTCTCGTTCTGGTCGCATGGCTCATCATTCAGCCGATTGTGGTCGAGAACCGGATCGCCGCGACCATCCCGCCCGAAGTTATCCCCGAGGGCAGCACGATCGGTCTGATGATGTCCGATGTGCGCCGCATCGCCGACGGCCTCGACGCAGCGGTTGCGCAGGGCGCCATGGACCGTGACTACGCGTCCAGCATCCGATCCGAATTCACTGACGTGCGCGAGCGCCTCGGCACCATTGGCGTTGCCCTCGGCTCCGATGTCGGCCCGCCGCAGCTCCGCGCCGCGCAGCGCTACCGCGCGATGTCGGGAACCGGCAGCACGCTGATGACGGTTGTTGTGCTCGGCATCGCCATCGCAGGTTTCGGCATCTCGATGATGCGAACCAACAAGGACTATCGAGCGCGAAACATCGTCGAGACCGCGGTGCTCTACCTGCTGATCGGCGCCGCCTCCATCGCGATCCTGACGACCATCGGCATCATCTTGTCGCTCGTCTTCAACACCGCAGAGTTCTTCCGCCTCTATCCGTGGACTGAGTTCTTCTTCGGCACCACATGGTCACCAAGCTTCTCGGGACGGGGCGGCGCGTCCGACCTCGGCTTCATTCCGCTGCTTTGGGGCACGCTCTACATCTCCTTCATCGCCCTGATCGTCGCGGTGCCCATCGGCCTCTACGCCGCCGTCTACTTGTCGGAATATGCAAGCAACCGGGTCCGCTCGTTCGCCAAGCCGCTCCTTGAGGTGCTGGCGGGTATCCCTACCATCGTCTACGGCATGTTCGCGCTCCTCACGGTGGGCCCGCTCCTGCTTGCGGCCTTCGGCGACGATGGTCTGGGCTGGATGAATGCGGGCACCGCGGTGATGACCGCGGGCCTCGTCATGGGGATCATGCTGATCCCGTTCGTCTCCTCGTTGTCTGACGACATCATCAACGCCGTACCTCAGGCGATGCGCGACGGGTCCTACGGCCTCGGGGCAACCCAGTCCGAGACGATCCGGCAGGTTGTCCTGCCGGCGGCGCTGCCGGGCATCGTGGGCGCGATCCTGCTCGCAACCTCGCGCGCCATCGGCGAAACCATGATCGTGGTCATGGGGGCAGGGGCCGCGGCCAAGCTGTCGCTCAACCCGTTTGAAGCGATGACGACGGTGACCGCCAAGATCGTCAGCCAGCTTACCGGCGACAGTGACTTCGCATCGCCCGAGGCGCTCGTCGCCTTCGCACTTGGTGCCACGCTCTTCGTCATCACGCTCGGGCTCAACGTTCTCGCCCTCTACATCGTCCGCAAGTACCGGGAGCAATACGAATGACCGACGCGACCGCTCAAGGCGCCGCTGCTGCCCCCGCAGGCAAGACGCGGACCTCTCTCTATACGCTCGACGAAGGCACCAAACGCCGCAACGCGGCCGAGGCCCGGTTCAAGGCCTACGGTGTGACGGCCATCTGCGCCGGCCTCTTCTTCCTGGTGGTGCTCTTCGTCTCGATCATCTCCAGCGGCGTCCCGGCCTTCACGCGCATGGTCGTGGAGTTCGATCTGACGCTCACGCAGGAGCAGTACGACGACGCCGAAAGCCAAGTCCTGAAAACCGCCGCCTACCAGGCGGTCTTCATCGAAGCGTTCGAGGCCGAACTCAACGAGGCCGGCGTCGACGCCGAGTTCGACGCGGCTGCGCTTGAGCGGATGGTCGGCAAGACTGGCGGCATCATCCGCAGCCACTTCCAGGCCAACCCCGACGATATCGGCTCTCCCGTCACGTTCGAACTGCCCGCCGCCTCCCGGATCGACGGCTACTTCAACGGCCGATTGAAACGAGAAGACGTGCAGGACAGTCGTTTCCTCATGGTCAGCGATCTCGACCTGGCCGACACGCTCTACGAGGCCGGCATCATCCACAACGCCTTCAACTGGACCTTCATCTTCGGGTCCGACTCAGGGGTGGACAACCCGGGCGGCGCGGGCATCGGCGTCTCCGTCGTTGGCTCGTTCTTCATGATGCTCGTCGTTCTCGCGCTCAGTCTGCCGATCGGCGTGGCGGCTTCGATCTATCTTGAGGAATTTGCCGCAAAGAACTGGTTTACCGACTTGATCGAGGTGAACATCTCCAACCTTGCAGCCGTGCCCTCCATCGTGTTCGGCATCCTCGGCCTTGCGGTGTTCATCCAGTTCATGGGCCTGCCGCAATCGGCACCGCTCGTGGGCGGCCTGGTGCTGACCCTGATGACGCTGCCCACGATCATCATCGCCACACGATCCTCGCTGAAAGC
Organism: Pseudomonadota bacterium; assembly: GCA_039822045.1. GTDB lineage: Bacteria > Pseudomonadota > Alphaproteobacteria > Rhodobacterales > Rhodobacteraceae > HLUCCA09. The sequence goes on from JBCBMY010000002.1 coordinate 6,301, forward strand.
GGTGCCGCCGTCCATTCGCGACGCAGCACTCGGGGTCGGGGCGTCGAAAATGCAGGCGGTCTTCCACCATGTCCTGCCGCTTGCGATGCCGGGCATTCTCACCGGCACGATCATCGGCCTGGCGCAGGCGCTTGGGGAAACCGCGCCGCTCCTTCTGATCGGCATGGTCGGCTTTGTCGCGCGCGCCTATCCCGAAGGGTTCATGTCGGGCTTCACCGAAGCCAACTCGGTGATGCCGGCACAGATCTACACATGGGCCGCTCGGGCCGACCAGAGCTTCTACGAAAAGGCATGGGGCGGGATCATCATCCTTCTCATTTTCTTGCTCACTATGAATATCATCGCGATCATCCTGCGTCGCCGCTTCGAGCGCCGCTGGTAAGAGGGGACCCCGCCATGGCCGAAGAAAAAATGCCCGAACAGTTCTCTGTTGACCCGTCGGTCAACGAGCACGAGATCAAGTTCCACTGCGAGAACTGTCAGGTCTATTACGGCGAAAACCACGCGATCAAGGACGTCGAGGTCGACCTCCTGGACAAGACCGTGACGGCCTTCATCGGCCCCTCGGGCTGCGGCAAGTCCACGTTCCTGCGGTGCCTGAACCGCATGAACGACACGATCGACGTCGCCCGTGTCGAGGGCACGTTCCAGCTCGACGGCGAGGAGATCTACGACAAGCAGGTCGACCCGGTGCAGCTCCGCGCCAAGGTCGGGATGGTGTTCCAAAAGCCCAACCCGTTCCCCAAGTCGATCTACGACAACGTGGCCTACGGCCCCAAAATCCACGGCCTGACCAAGAGCAAGGCCGAGCTCGATGAGCTCGTGGAAAAGGCCCTACGCCGCGGCGCCATCTGGGACGAGGTGAAAGATCGTCTCGATGCCCCCGGCACAGGTCTCTCGGGCGGTCAGCAGCAGCGTCTCTGCATTGCTCGCGCCGTGGCCACCGAGCCCGAAGTTCTGCTTATGGACGAGCCCTGTTCGGCCCTCGACCCGATCGCCACCGCGCAAGTCGAGGAACTGATCGACGAGTTACGTGAAAACTACTCGGTCGTGATCGTCACGCACTCGATGCAGCAGGCCGCGCGTGTTAGCCAGAAGACGGCGTTCTTCCACCTTGGCAACCTGGTGGAGTACGACGACACTGGCACGATCTTCACCAACCCGAAAGACCCGCGCACCGAGAGCTACATCACCGGACGGATCGGCTGAGCGGAAAGCATCCAGGGGCAGGGGACGACATGGCTTACGAGCCGCACATAACCTCGGCCTACGACAGGGATCTTGAGGAGATTCAGACGACGATCATGAAGATGGGCGGTCTCGTCGAGACCGCCATCATGTCAGCCGCCGACAGTCTGGAATCACGAGACGAAGAACTGGCGCTGCACGTGCGCGAGGGCGATGCCGTGATCGACCGGCTCGAGGAGCAGGTCAACGAGGCCTGCGCCCGAACCATCGCACTGCGCCAGCCCGCTGCGGGCGATCTGCGCACGATCCTCACCGTCATGAAGATCTCCACCAATCTCGAGCGGATCGGCGACTATGCCAAGAACATGGCCAAGCGCACCTCCGTCCTCGTGCAGATGAACCCAATCGAAGACAGCGCCGGCTCCATCCGCCGCATGGCCAAGCAGGTCGAGATCATGCTGACCGACGCGCTCGACGCCTACATCCAGCGCGACCCCGAACTGGCCGAGGATGTCCGCCAGCGCGATATGGATGTCGATCAGATGTACAACTCGCTCTTCCGCAACTTCCTCACGCATATGATGGAAGATCCGCGCAACATCACCGCCTGTATGCATCTCCATTTCATCGCCAAGAATATCGAGCGCATGGGCGACCACGTCACCTCGATTGCCGAGCAGGTCATCTACCTCGTCAGCGGCGAGATGCCGGGCGACAACCGCCCCAAGCGTGACATGACACCGTTCGAGAAAACGGAGACCCGCTTATGAGTCCCTCCGAACAGCCCACCGTCCTTGTCGTCGAGGATGAGGCCGCGCAGCGCGAAGTCCTGGCCTACAATCTCGAGGCCGAGGGCTACCGCGTCTCCCGCGCCGAGAACGGCGAAGAGGCGCTTTTGCTGGTCGACGAGGGCGCACCCGACATCATCGTGCTCGACTGGATGCTGCCCAACGTCTCGGGCATCGAAATCTGCCGCCGCCTCAAGATGCGCCCCGACACGCGGGGCGTGCCCATCATCATGCTCTCGGCGCGGTCCGAAGAGGTCGACCGGGTGCGCGGGCTCGAGACCGGCGCCGACGATTACGTGGTCAAGCCGTACTCGGTCGTCGAGCTGATGGCCCGCATCCGCGCCCAGCTCCGCCGCACCCGTCCCGCGGCCGTCGGCGAGCGGCTGCAATTCGACGACATCATCCTCGATGCCGAGGCGCACCGCGTGTTTCGCGGCGACAAGCTCTTGAAGCTCGGGCCCACCGAGTTTCGCCTCCTGACCACGTTCATGGAAAAGCCCGGCCGGGTCTGGTCGCGCGAGCAGCTCCTCGACCGCGTCTGGGGCCGCGACATCTATGTCGATACCCGCACCGTCGACGTCCATATCGGCCGCCTCCGCAAGGCGCTCTGCCAGCATGGCGGCGAGGATCCGGTGCGCACGGTCCGCGGGGCAGGGTATGCGCTCGGTTAATTGATCGTGATAAGCGACGGCCGCGCCCGGTGCGCGCCGCCGCAAATCTCGCGTTATCCCGCATTTTCGGTATACTAGCGCACGAACTTAATTGTCTGATTGAGGTTGACGATGTCCTTCGCCACCCGCGCCTATTCCGTCGCCGCCCTGATGTCTCTCGTCCTTGCGGCAAGCCCGGCCATGTCCGAGCAGCTGAATGCCGACGATGTGCTCTCCCGGCTGAACAGCCAGCGCGATCTTTGGAAGGATGCAGCGTCGGGCACGTTCAGCGCGACGCGCTCCCTCGCCGGCGGCGGCACGCGCGGGCTGCAGGTGATCAAAGCCACGGATCTCGGTATCTCCGACGAAGCCCAGCCGCTCCCCGATGACGGGCGCACCGAGATCGCCGTCGGGGGCACCGGTCAGGGCGCGGCCGACGTGATCGAAGCGGCCGCCGGCGCCTACGGCCAGTTTCAGGCCGACATGCGTATCGAGCTCGAAATCAACTTCTCCCTCGATTCCGCCGCCTTGGCCGCCTCAGAGGCGGAAAAGCTTCAGGTGATGTGCAACGCACTCCGCCAGTCGGATTTCGTCGTCCGCGTCGTCGGCCACACCGACAGCCGCGGCTCCGACGCCTATAACATGCAACTGTCGCTCCTGCGGGCCCGCGAAGTCGCCCGCCACTTCGTCGAGGATTGCGGAATCCCCGCCGACCGCCTCGAGGTCATGGGCCTCGGCGAAGCCGTCCCGGCCAACCCCGGCGACCCCAGAGCCGACGAAAACCGCCGCGTCGAATTCCAGGCGGTGGGGTAGCCGGAACAAGGTGCTCCCGGCGCCAGGCCAAGTCTGATAATCAGGATTATGTAAAAATGAGATGCGTGTAAAAGCAGGCGCTTAGCGCTTTCCGGTCCGGCCTGCACCGCACTGCAGCGACTGGCTCGTGGACCGTCTCAACCCCGGATACTCACGTGAGGCCGTGAGACGCCACAGGATCGAGGCGCTCGTCCGCCGTCCACCGACGTGCCGCGGCTCGGGCACCCCTCAAACTTCAGCGGCCCGACCAGATCCTCGTGGGACGGCCCACGATACCGCGCATTCCGTTCTAAATCAGCCACTTCCCGGACATTGTTCACGTCTCCGCCCTTGACCTCACAGGCCACCTCACGACTAGTTGAGCCGCCATGACGTAGGGTCGACATATCTGCGGCCCTCGGCTTAAGTCGCAGTTCGGAGGTGGTTTTATGCGTGATGTGTTGGTTTTGAACGGCCCCAATCTGAACCTTCTCGGCACGCGGCAGCCCGAGGTCTATGGCACAACCACACTCACCGATATCGAAACGCTCTGCCGCGAGACCGGCGAAGCTCTGGGGCTCAGCGTCACCTGCAGCCAGTCCAACATCGAGGGCGCGCTGGTCGACAGGCTTCATGCAGCGCGCGACACGGCCCACGGCGTTGTCCTGAACGCGGGCGCCTACACCCACACCTCCATTGCGCTCCGCGATGCCATCTCCGCGATCGACGTGCCGGTGGTCGAGGTGCATCTGTCCAATATCCATGCCCGCGAGCCCTTCCGGCACGTCTCCCACATCGCCCCCGTTGCGCTCGGCCAGATCGCGGGCTTCGGCGCGCACAGCTATGTGCTGGCACTCCACGCGCTCCACGCCCATCTCGAGGGCGCGCCATGATCGACTTCGTCGAAGAGGCCATGGCATGCCGCGACATCCAGGAACTCTGGGACCTGCACTGCTCCCGGCTGATCGCGCTCGGCTTTCCGCGGCTGATGTACGGGTCCACCAAGTCGCGCGACGGCAAGTCCCTCGGCGCGCCCGAAGACGCGCTGATGCTCACCAACCACGGCGCCGACTACGTGCGCGGCTTCGTCGGCGGCGGTCTCTTTTCCAAGGCGCCGATGACGCGCTGGTGTATGGAAAATACCGGCGCCTGCTCCTGGCGCTGGGTCGACGAGCAGGACGCTGCGGGCCGATTGAGCCCCGAAGAGCGCCGCGTGCACCAGTTCAGCCGAAGCCACGGCCTTGTCGCCGGCTACACGATCAGCTTTGTCGACCTGTCCCAGCGCACCAAAGCTGCGATGAGCCTCGGCGCCCCCCGCGGTCTGACCCATGACGACGCCGAAGCCGCCTGGGCCCGGCATGGGCGCGAGGTCCTGGCGATCTGCAACGTTGCCCACCTGCGCTACGCGTCCCTGCCCCACCACGGCGCCCGCCGCCCGCTCACGCCGCGGCAGCGCGAGGTGCTCGAATGGATCGGCCAGGGCAAGACCAGCGGCGAGGCGGCCAGCGCTATGGGGCTGACCGTCGCAACAGTCGAAAAGCATCTCCGCCTCGCGCGCGAGGCCCTCGGCGTCGATACAACACCCCAGGCCGTCTTCAAGGCTGGCGTACAGAATCAGATATATGTCCTCTGAATGCCCTCAGATTCGGCAAAACAGGCGCATCATCCTAGGGTCGAGTGGAAGAAGCTGTGAACACGCCGTGAATAAAACTGACCAATTGGTTCAGGTCAGGATTTCCAGACTACCTTTCCCCGCCGTAACTTGGCACAACTAACGCGTTCCGTGAGTGGTGGCATTGGCCAAGGAACCGCGGGGGGTGCTGCGCGATTACGCAAGAACTCGCTCGTTTCCGGGCAACCGGGTTGCCGGCCCGTTGGTGCATAGTCCGCCATGCGGGTCGGCCTTTGCCCGGCCGGGTCAAACCAACTTCCTGAAATTCGGTGCGCGCCCTGGGGTGGACGCTGCCTGTTCCCAAAAGGACAGGTCCTCCCGGCAGGCCGCTCTGATCTCTGCCTGATCGAGGGACAACCCGATATAGCGGTCTGCCCCTCGACCCGGCGCTTGGGTCAGCCCTGTGCGGCCTTGGCAACCTCGGCGGCGAAGTCTTCCTTCTCCACCTCGATCCCCTCGCCCACCTCGAAGCGGACAAAACCGGTGATCGTCGCACCCGCATCAGCGGCCGCCTGCCCCACCGTCTTGTCCGGGTCGACCACAAAGCTCTGGTTCAGGAGCGTGATCTCGGCCAGGAACTTTTTCATCCGGCCCATGATCATCTTCTCGATCACCGCCTCCGGCTTGCCGCTCTCGCGCGCAATGTCCATCTGGACCTGCTTTTCCTTCTCCACGATCGCGGGGTCGAGCTCGGCCTCGTTGAGCGCCTGCGGGCGCGGGTCGGCCGCGGCCACATGCATCGCCACCTGACGGCCAAAGCCCGCATCGCCGCCGGTCATCGCCACCAGCACGCCGATCTTGCCCATGCCGTCGGCCGCCGCGTTGTGGACATAGCTCACCACCGTGTCGCCCTCGATCTTCGCTATCCGGCGCAGCGACATGTTCTCGCCGATCGTCGCGATCTTGTCGGTCAGGGTGTCGGTCACCGACTTGCCGCCCAGATCGGCCGCACCCAGCGCATCGACATCGGCCGCAGAGACCGCGGCGCCGGCGATGCCCGCGACCATCTCCTGGAACTCGGCGTTCTTCGCCACGAAGTCGGTCTCCGAGTTCACCTCAACCGCAACGCCCGTGCCGCCGTCCACACGCACGGCCACCAGCCCCTCGGCCGCCGTCCGGCCGGACTTTTTGGCGGCCTTCGCCAGGCCCTTGGTGCGCAGCCAGTCGGCGGCCGCGTCCATATCGCCGTCGGTTTCGGTCAGGGCCTTCTTTGCGTCCATCATGCCCGCGCCCGTCTTGTCGCGCAGTTCTTTCACCAGTGCAGCGGTGATCGCCATGATCGCGTCTCCTCGATTGGTTCTTGCCGCGGCGGGCTTACCCCGCCGCGCATGTCAGTTCGGTGACAGAGGGCCGCGCGTCGGCCCCGGGGCGATCGATCAGGCCGTTTCAGCCGCCGCCGCAGCCACCTGCGCCTCGGCATCGGCCGCTTCCGCCTCGGCCGCCGCGGTTTCGGCCGCCTCGGCTTCGGCCAGCGCCTCTTCGACAAAGCCCTCTTCCATCTCGCCCAGATCGATGCCGGCGGCATCCATCTGCGCCGACATCCCGTCGAGGGCCGCCCGGCTCACCAGGTCGCAGTAAAGCGAGATCGCCCGCGCCGCGTCGTCATTGCCCGGGATGACATAGTCCACCCCCTCGGGCGAGCAGTTGGTGTCGACCACGGCGACGACCGGAATGCCAAGCTTCTTGGCCTCCAGGATCGCCAGATCCTCCTTGCCCACATCGATGATGAACAGCAGATCGGGCAGGCCGCCCATCTCGCGGATACCGCCGAGCGAGGCCTGCAGCTTCTGCTGGTCGCGCTCCATGCCCAGGCGCTCTTTCTTGGTCAGGCCCTCGGCCCCCAGCGCCATCTGCTCGTCGATTTCCTTCAACCGCTGGATCGACTGGCTCACGGTCTTCCAGTTCGTCAGCGTGCCGCCCAGCCAGCGGTGGTTCATGTAATATTGCGCGCATTTCTCGGCGGCGTCCGCCACCGGCTTCTGCGCCTGCCGCTTGGTCCCGACAAACAGGATGCGGCCGCCCTTGGCCACCGTCTCGCGCACCGCGTTCAGCGCGGCGTCGAGCATCGGCACCGTCTGCGTCAGGTCGAGAATGTGAATGCCGTTGCGGTCCCCATAGATGAATTCGCCCATCCGGGGGTTCCAGCGCTGGGTCTGGTGGCCAAAGTGCACGCCCGCTTCCAAAAGCTGGCGCATAGAAAAACTAGGCAGAGACATCTGCGTTGTGTCCTTTCCGGTTTGATCCTCGGCAGCGCATCAGGGATCTCTCCCAACCGGTGGACGACACGGGGATGTTTCCCCCGACCGCCCGACGCTGCCTGTGAAGTGCGCGCCCCTTAGAATAAAACGTGAAACTCCGCAAGGGGGTGCGCCACGTTCGATGACCGGCCGCGCAACCGGTGGTAGGTCTTCACGATAACCGCCGCCGATCCCATCGCAGTCGAGAGGACGACCCATGCTTCTCTTGCTTACGATCATCGTGGTTCTCGTCGTGCATCCGGCCCTCTATCGAAGCGGCCGGACCCGTATCGCACTCGCACCCGGCCGGGGCCCGTGGATCGGTCTGGCGGTCGGCATCCTGTTTTCCCTCGTGCCCTATATCGCGGTTGCCATCCGCTTGCTGAACGTCCAGCCGCTAGCGTCCCTCGGCAACGTCCTTCTGGTCTGGCTCGGGAGCTTGGGCGCAGGGTTGCTGATCGCCTATGCCGCCATGCTGCTCCTCGCCCGCTATGTGACCGGCCTCCGGCTCATCGCGCTTGCCGCCCTCACGCCGTGGGCGGCGTTCACACTCTGGTCCCTCTTTCACTACGGCCCGGCCTGGGGACGCGACGCGCCCCTCCAATTGCTCGCCTCGCTCGTCCCCGTTCTCGGCACGGCCGCATTTCTCATCCTGAGCTTTCGAACGGGCGACGCCCGGCCCCCCACGCGCTTCGACAGGAGGTCAAGCATGTTGTACCACCTAAGCAAGAACGAACCGCAGCGCCTGCTCGAGGGCGCGGCCGCCACCGGCCGGTTTCCCGGAAAAGCCGCGTTCCTGAACCAGGAGTTCAATCACACCAACGCGCGGCCGCCCGGTCTCGGCGTGCAGCGTGACCGTATTGTTGCAAAGCTTGAGGAAGCCGACCGCCGCCGCCTCCTTCGCGCCTTTGCCTATACCGTCCTCCTGGCCATCGTCTTCGTGGCCCTGATCGTCGATCTTTCCGTCGAGCGCTTCCCGATCCTGGGCCTGATCGCCCTGTCCGGCGCGATGCTCTACACGCTGCGCTGCCTCTATATCGACCGCTACACAATCGCCGCCGACTATGCGCCCTGGGTCTTCAACAATCGCGAAACCGAAACCTACCAGCCCGACGATCTGGGTCCGGCCGATCTCATCGTCTATCCGGGCGTCAGCCCGATGTCGGCCTTCGGTGTCTCGGTGAACAGCGCCGTTCTCACCGTCGATGCCGAACGCGGCCCCGACGGCGCGGCGATGACCAATGGCACCCGTCCCGAGGTGCGCGTGTCCGACATCGAGGATGCCATCGCCAAGTCCGTCGCGGCGTCCGGGGTCGTCGATACCGTTGTGCGGCGGCTCTACTTCGTCCAGGGCGCCAATGTGCCCAACGACCTCCTTCTAACCCGCGAAGGCCCGCCGCACACGGCGATCTCTCCCGAATGGGTCTCGCGGATCGACGAGGACCCCCATGCTCCCATTCGGCGCTATCTCTGGATGGCCAAGGCGGAATGGTCCGGCGATCTGGTCCTCAACTACTTCGTGCGGATCTTCCGCAGCGGCGGCGATCTTTCGCTCGAACTGCATGCCATCTATATGCCGCCGATTGGCTGGCGCTACCGCTGGGTCGACAGCATCCCACCCCGAAGCCTGCAAACGCTCGTGGCCGACCTTGCTGCATCGCCGCTTCTCGCGATCTGGGAGATGCTGTCTGCCCCGGTGATTTTGCTGACACGCGCTCTCGCGGCCTTGGTGCGGATCCTCGTTGATCCAACAGCCGCGATTGCGCGCGCCGCCCGCAACACCGTCGGCTACGATTACGGCGCCCCCCTGCCCCTGCGGCGCCAGGCGTCCGAGGGGGAGGCGATGTCCTTCTTCCACCTGATGGACCGCCGGGTGACCGAGATGGCGCTGACCGGCCGCATCCTACGCACCTTCGCCGACTATCTCGATGAGCTGGGCATCGACACGGCCGACCTGCGCGAGCAGCGCTCCGTGATGCTGAACCAGGGCGTCATCGTCAACAACGGCGACTTCAAGGCCGAAAACGTGGCCACGGGCATCGGCGCGCGCATCAGTCAAACCGCGCGCAACGTGCAGCAAGCGGGAGCAAGACCATGACGAAGAGGACACCCACGAATCAGGGCATCCAGATGGGGGGCGGCACCCTGACCGCCCAGAATGTGGCTGTGGGCGACAATGCCTCGATCTCGGTCAATGCGCCCCAGATCGGCCCGGTCGCGTCCGATCTCGAGGCGATCCGGGCTCTGCTGCGGGATGCCGGTCTGCCCGAAGACGCGCGGGCCGAGGCCGAAGCGGCCGTGCGTGACATCGCGGAGGAGGCCGAGGCATCAACCCCGTCGCTCGAACGCGTCGACCAGGCGCTGTCCGTCCTCAAGAATCTGGGGGACGCCGGCGGCAGCCTCCTGTCGTTCGGAACCGCGCTCGCCCCGCATCTCGTGGCCGTGGCCCGCGCGTTCGGCCTTTAGGCCGGCACCGTCGCACCTTGTAAACGGCACGGCCGCGCCCCACAAAGAGCCATGCCGCGCTTGGTCCTCCCCCTTCTCGTCCCCGTCGCTCTGGTCGCCGGCTGCTCGGCCCCGACCGAGGAGGCGACGATCGCCAACCCCGCCGCCACCTCCTGCATCGACCAGGGTGGAACCTACACATTCAACACCACCGACGAGGCAGGGGGCACATGCACCCTGCCCGACGGCCGCACGGTCGACGCCTGGGAGCTATTGCGCGCCAACACCGGCTAGCGCGTCCACCGCGCGGCGGAGCCAATGGCGCCGAACGACCCGCCTGATGCCCCCCGTGGCCTGCCGCCCACCTTGAGAGCAGGCACCCGACGCGGAGGCGTCCGCACGTTCCGCTCAACCAGACGGATTGCCAGCTTGTCACCCCCGCGCGCGCGCTGCATGAAAGGCCATGCGCCGCGAACGCCCGGATATCCTCTGCATCGGCTCCGTCCTGTGGGACGTGATCGGCCGCACGCCCCGCAAGATGTCCCTCGGCCACGATGTGCCTGGCCGAATCGAGCGGCTGCCCGGCGGCGTCGCGATGAACATCGCGATGGCCTGCATGCGCGAGGGCCTGCGCCCCGCCCTCCTCACGGTTCTGGGTCGCGACGCCGAAGGCCGCGCCCTCGCCGATGCCTGTTCCGGGCTCGGCCTGATCACCGACCATGTCACCTGGTCCGACGAGCTCCCGACCGACCGCTACATGGCCATCGAGGCCGGAAACGGCCTCGTTGCCGCCGTGGCCGATGCCCATTCCCTCGAGGCGGTCGGCGCGCTCATTCTGCAGCCGCTAAGCGATGGGGCCCTGGCCGCGGCCGACACGCCCTGGCGCGGCGCCGTCGCGCTCGATGGCAACCTGACCGAGGCGCTTCTGTCCGAGATCGCCACATCACCCGCCTTTTCGGCCTGCGACCTGCGCGTCGCGCCCGCCTCTCCCGGCAAAGCCGCCCGTCTGAAGCCGCTCCTGTCGCACCCGCGCGCCACCGTCTATGTCAATCTGATCGAGGCCGGCCTGATCTGCGGCGCGGTGTTTTCCTCGTCCGAGGCCGCCGCCCGCGCCCTGATCGAGATCGGCGCCCGCCGTGTCCTTGTCACCGACGGCGCCGCTCCCATGGCCGAGGCCCGCGCCGACGGCGCCCTGCACATGCTCGCGCCGCCCTCGGTGTCGGTCTCGCGCATCACGGGGGCGGGCGACACCTTCATGGCCTCTCACATCGCCGCCGAACGCCGCGGGCTCGAAGGCGCCGCCGCGCTCGAAGAGGCCCTGGCCGCCACCGCCCTCTACGTCTCGACCGCATGACCGACGCATCCCAGCTCCTTCAGTTCTCGCCCGAGGTCGCCGAGGCGCGCGCCACCCGCCAGACCCTCGTCGCGCTCGAAAGCACGATCATCACCCACGGCATGCCCTGGCCCACGAACCTCGAGATGGCCCGCGCCGTCGAGGGGGCCGTTCGCGACGCCGGCGCCACACCAGCCACCATCGCCGTGATGCGTGGCCGGATCCAGATCGGCCTCGACGCGCCGGGCCTCGAGGCGCTCGCCCGCGCCGAGGGCGTCGCCAAACTCAGCCGCGCCGACCTCGCCGCGTGCCTCACCACAGGCCGCACCGGCGCCACAACCGTCGCCGCCACCATGATCGCCGCTCACCTCGCGGGCATCTCCGTTTTCGCCACGGGCGGCATCGGCGGCGTCCACCGGGGCGCCGAGCTGAGCTTCGACATCTCCGCCGATCTGCACGAGCTTGCCCGCACACCCGTCACCGTCGTCGCGGCCGGGGCCAAGGCCATCCTCGACCTGCCCAAAACGCTTGAGGTGCTCGAAACCCTCGGCGTGCCGGTCATCGCGATGGGGCAGGACGGCTTCCCCGCCTTCTGGTCGCGCGACAGTGGCCTGGCCGCGCCCCTGCGGATGGACAGCGCCGCCGAGGTCGCCCGCGCCCACCATATGCGCGCGGCCCTCGGCCTGCCTGGCGGCCAGCTCGTCGCCAACCCGATCCCGGCCGATGACGAAATCCCCGCCGACACGCTCGCCCCCCTCATCGCGCGCGCCATCGCCGATGCCGAGGCCCACGGCATTGCCGCGAAATCGGTCACGCCCTACCTCCTGCAGCGGCTCTTCGAGCTGTCCCAGGGCGCCACGCTTCGGGCCAACATCGCGCTCGTGCTGAACAATGCACGTCTGGCCGCCGCAATTGCTCGTGAAATCGGCGAACCCGCCACCTGAACAGGCGTCCGACCGATCCCGTTGCCGCCCCTTACCTTGCAGCCCCAGCCGCCCTCGCCTAGATCTTCCGCAACCTGCCGCCGAAGTTCCGATGCCCAAACGCAAGCCGCATCTACTAGAGAACCCATTGGACCCTCCACGCCGGAAGCCGGGGCTTTTCGCGTCGCTCCGGGCGTCGTTCCTCACCGGTCTCGTGGTCATCGCGCCGATCGGCCTGACGGCCTATCTGATCTGGACGGTCGTCGGCTGGATCGACAGCGTCGTCCTGCCGTTCGTGCCCGATGTCTACCTGCCCGAGCGCTATATCGGCATCGACATCCGCGGCATCGGGGTGATCTTCTTTCTCTTGTTCACGATCATCGTGGGCTGGATCGCCAAGGGCATCATCGGCCGCTCGCTGATCAGCTGGGCCGAGGGCCTGGTCGACCGGATGCCGGTCGTCCGGTCGATCTATGCCGGCCTCAAGCAGATCGCCGAAACCGTGTTCGCGCAGACCGAGACGAACTTCGACCGCGCCTGTCTCGTGGAATATCCGCGCAAGGGCATCTGGGCGATCGCCTTCATCTCGACCTCCACCAAGGGCGAGCTGGCCAGCCGCATCCCGCGCGACGAAGGGCTCGTGTCGGTCTTCCTGCCGACCACGCCCAACCCGACCTCGGGCTTTTTGCTGTTTGTCCCGCGCTCCGACGTGATCGAGCTCGACATGAAGGTCGAAGACGCCGCCAAGCTCGTGATCTCCGCCGGTCTGGTCTATCCGGCCGACTCGCCCGACGGCCCGCCCGTTATCGTCAAGCCCGGCCTCGAACCGCCGATGCCAAGCGAGGCCGCCCGCACCCGCGAAAGCGCCTGACGGCGCATCGCGGTCCGGCCGCTACCCGAACAGCTCCTCAAGGTCGACGGTCCCTTCCGCGTTCAGCGTTGTGCGATGCTCGGCCAGAAACGCATCGGCCGCCGCGCGCCCCGCCGCCTTCAGCCGCGCCAGCACCACGTTCGAGGGGATCAGCTTCGTCGCCACGCTGAGCGACCGCATGAATGCGTCGTCGGCGATCATGTGGATGTTGATGTCCGACATCGTCCCCGGCTCCAGCCGTCCCTCCCGCAAAAGCCGCTTGACGAACCGGATCGCGCGAAGCTCCCGCAACAGCGACGAGTTAAAGCTGATCTCGTTGATCCGGTTCTGTATATCCTGCGCCGTCTGCGGCACGTCGGGCCGGTAGAGCGGATTGATGTTCACCACCATGATGTCGTTGGGCAATTCGGGCTCGAACAGCGGGAACAGGGCAGGATTGCCGGTATAGCCGCCATCCCAGAACGCCTCGACACAGCCCGTCTTCGGGTCCTCGAACTCCACCGCCTGAAACAGGGTCGGCAAACAGGCCGAGGCCAGGATCACCTCCGTCCCGATCTCCTGTCCGGAAAACACGCGGATCTTGCCCGTGCGCACATTTGTGGCCGACACAAAAAAGGCCGGTCCCTTCGCGGCACAGACCAGATCATACCGGAACCGCTCCACGATCCGCTCCAGCGGATGGGCATAAAACGGCCCCCACGCATAGGGCGACACAACCCGCGTGGCCATGTCGGCGGCGGCAAAGGCGGGCGAGACCTCCAGCGCCTTGGCGATCGCCTCCGTCGGTGGCGAGATCTGGGCAAACCAGGCCGCAATCCGCAGGTCGTGAACCCCCGCCACCTGTGCCCACAGCCAATCGAGGTTGGCCCGCGCCGCCTCGCGGTCTTCGCCCTTGCCATCGGCCACGAGGCCGGCCTTCAAGGCGGCCCCGTTGAGTGCACCCGCCGAGGCGCCCGAGATCCCGGCGATCTCCAGATCCTCGTCGTCAAGCAGCCGGTCCAACACCCCCCAGGTGAACGCGCCATGCGCGCCACCGCCTTGCAGGGCCAGGTTTATCCTTTTGCGTTCAGCCATTTGGCCCGTGCTTTTCATCCCAGAGCGCAAGCAGATCGGTCACCTTTATCCCGTTGATCGTCATGTCGGCCATATCCGCATGCTTGATCGTCAGCCCGGTCAAATTGGCGCCGGCAATCAGCGCCCCCGACAGATTGACGTTGGTGAACTGTGCATCCGTCAAGTTGGCGTTGTCGAAGACCAGCCCGGTTGCATTCACGTCATCGAACCGCGCCTCCATCAGATGCGCATCTCTGAATGTCGACCCTTTCAGGCTGACCCGCGAGAATTGCGAGCCGCAGAGATACATGTTGTCGATCTCAAGCGTGTCGGTGCCGGCCTCGGTCTCTTCCGCGCTCATAGCGCCGTCCACCCGCCATCCACGCTGATCGTCGTGCCCGTGATTTGCGCCGCGGCGTCCGAGCAGAGAAACACCACCGTGCCCCCCATCTGCTCGACCGTCGCAAACGCCTTCGACGGCTGCCGCTCCAGGAGGACTTTCTCGATCACGTCCCCGCGGCCCATGTTGTATTCCTTCATGGTGTCGGGGATCTGCGCCTCCACCAGCGGTGTCAGCACATAGCCCGGGCACACCGCATTCGCCGTGATCGGCTCCCGCGCGGTCTCCAGCGCCACGACCTTGGTCATCCCCACAATCCCGTGCTTGGCCGAGACATAGGCGGATTTATAGGGCGAGGCCGTCAGCCCGTGCGCCGAGGCGATGTTGACGACCCGCCCCCAGCCCGCCGCCCGCATCATCGGCAGCGCGGCCGCCGTGGTGTGGAACGCGGAACTCAGGTTGATCGCCAGGATCGCATCCCACTTGTCCACCGGGAACTCGTCGATCCCCGCCACATGCTGGATGCCGGCGTTGTTCACCAGGATATCGCAGGCGCCGGCCTCGGCGATCAGCGCGCGACATTCCTCGCCCTTCGACATGTCCGCCTTGATGTAGCGCGCGCGGGTGCCCGTCTCGTCGGCGATCTTCTTTGCCAGCGCGTGGTCCTCCTCCCGGTCGGTGAAGGAGTTCAGCACCACATCGGCACCCGCCTTGGCCAGCTCCCCGGCCACGCCAAGCCCGATTCCGGAATTCGATCCGGTGATGATGGCTGTTTTGCCGGCAAGCGGCGTCAGGGGATCGGTCATCGGGAGGGGCCTCGCACGTCAGTGATCTCGACGTCACTCTAGATGCTGCATGCGCAAAATGCAGGGGGTTCCCATCGCCCGCCCCCGCGTCATCCTTTCGCGGCAAACGCCCTGATTCCCGCACCGGCGAAAGCGCGGGCACTCTCGCTCCGCCCCCCCCCAACACCGCTTCCTCGCGCGCCCCGATCGAGCGGTCCGCGCTCCGTCTGCGCCCCGGTCGGGCGCCGTGCCGGATCGCGCCCGGCAGCCGCGTCTCCCCCTTGCCCCGCAGGCGCATCAACCCAAAGGTTTATGCCCTCCGCGCCCGCCAAACCGCCGCCAAACCCGCATCCGACAACCGCCCCAGCCTCAAACAAAAAAAACGCCCGCACAAGGCGGGCGCTAGTTATTGAGGCAGGTTTCATACAGGCAAGAAACCTATCGAGCAGTGACCCCGTTATACGCAAACCCGTCGGCCTGTCCAAGTTAAAAGTTTGAAATGCCTGAATTCGCCGCCTACCCTCGTCCCAAAGGCATCCACGGACAGCGAGGGGCATCGAGGCCATGACGGGCAGAGCAGGCTATTTCCGCAATCACACCCTTGCCGCAGCGGCAATCCTCGCACTGGCCGCCCCCCTCGGCGCCGAGCCCGCCCACGGCATAGCTATGTATGGCGACCCCGCGCTTCCACCGGATTTTGTGTCACTCCCATACGTCAATTCCGAAGCTCCCCAGGGCGGGCGGATCACCCTGGCCGAGGTCGGGGGCTACGATTCCCTCAATCCGTTCATCCTCAAAGGGTCCTCGGTCTATGGCCAGCGCGTCTATGGCTACGAAAGCCTGATGGGGCGAAACTGGGACGAACCCTTCACCCTCTACGGCCTTCTGGCCGAATCGATTGAAACGCCCCCGAATCGAAACTGGGTCGAGTTCACGCTGCGCGAAAATGCGCGCTTCTCCGACGGCTCGCCTGTCACGGTCGACGATGTGCTGTGGTCCTTCGAAACTCTGGGCGAACTCGGCCACCCCCGCTACCATGGCGCGTGGGACAAGGTGGAGACGGCCGAGGCCACCGGCCCCCGCACCGTCCGCTTCACCTTCAACACCGAAGATCGCGAATTGCCGCTGATCCTCGGCCTCCGCCCGGTGCTGAAACAGGCCGATTTCGAGGGTCGTGCCTTCGACGAGTCCACCCTCGAACCGCCAACCGGATCAGGGCCTTACACCGTCGCCGACTTCGAACCGGGCCGCTTTCTGGTCCTGCGCAAGGATCCCGACTGGTGGGGCGCCGACCTCCCCTTCAACCGTGGCAAGTTCAACATCCAAGAGATCCGCTATGAGTGGTTCGGCGACGGCGACGTGGCGTTCGAGGCGTTCCGTGCCGGCGAGATCTCGGTCGTGCGCGAGCTGAACCAGGCTAAGTGGAATACCGCCTACGACTTTCCCGCCACCCGCTCCGGCGAAATCGTCAAATCGCTCATCCCGCACCAGCGCCCCTCCGGCATCCGTGGCTTCGTGATGAACACCCGCCGCGCGCCATTCGACGATTGGCGCGTCCGCGACGCCCTGATCCACGCCTTCAATTTCGAGTTCATCAACCAGGCGCTCAATGCCGGCGAGCAGCCGCGGATCACCTCCTACTTCTCAAACTCCGTCCTCACGATGTCCGACGGCCCGGCCGAGGGCCGCGTCCGTGAGTTTCTCGAGCCCTTTGCCGCCGAGCTCCTGCCCGGCGCCCTCGACGGCTACACGCTGCCCGTCTCCGACGGCTCCGAAGCCAACCGGCGCAACACCCGCACCGCGATTCAGCTCTTGGGCGAGGCCGGCTACACCGTCCAGGACGGCGTGATGACCAGCGCCGACGGCGCGCCCCTCACCTTCGACATCCTGCTGACTTCCGGCGCCACGCAAGAGATCAACATCGCCGAGCTCTATGTCGAGGCGCTCGAGCGCATCGGCGTCCGCGCCACCGTCGTCACAATCGACTCCGCACAGTTCAAGGAGCGCACCCAGATCTACGATTTCGACATGACGTGGTACATCCGCAGCCTGTCGCTCAGCCCCGGCAACGAACAGACGCTCTATTGGGGCGCCGAGGGCGTGACCAAGGAAGGCACGCGCAACTGGATGGGCATGGCCAGCCCCGCCGCTGAAGCCATGATCACCGAAATGCTCACCGCCACCGGCCAGGAGGATTTCCGCGCCGCCGTAAAGGCGCTCGACCGGGTGCTGACCACCGGCCGCTACGTCGTCCCGATCTGGCACTCGCCCGTTGCGCGGCTCGCGCACAAAGCCGAGCTCACCTACGCCGCCGACCAGGTGCAGATGTATGGCGACTGGATCGGCTTCCTGCCCGACACCTGGTGGATCGAGGAATAACCGGCTAGGTCGAACCACCCCTCCACGTCTCACGCTGGACGGAGAAGCGGCCCCTGGCCGCCCGGCAAGCGCGCGCATGTCACCTCGTGCGCGCCCGGTGTCTCTTCTCCCAAGGGCGCCGCGCGCTATCTCCTTGGCACTGGCACATCGCGCCCCGCGCCCAAGGGAGAACCCCCATGAACGACCAGACACCCCCCCGCCGCATGACCGCCAAGGACTTCGACCAAGAGCTCCTCGACCTCTACGACTTCTATGCCCACGGGCGCATCACCAAGCGCGAATTCCTCGACGGGGCCGCCAAGTTTGCGGTCGGCGGCCTCACAGCGATGGCCCTCCTCGACATGCTCAGCCCGAACTACGCGGTCGCCCAGCAAGTGCAGTTCACCGATCCCGACATCTTCCCCGAATACATCACCTATCCCAGCCCCAACGGCCACGGCGAGGTGCGCGGCTATCTCGTCCGCCCTGCCGCCGAGGGCGCACCGGTCGACGAAGCCCGCCCCGCCGTTCTCGTCATCCACGAAAACCGCGGGCTGAACCCCTACATCGAAGACGTCGCACGGCGGGTGGCCAAGGCCGGCTTCCTGGCGCTGGCCCCGGACGGGCTGACCTCGGTCGGCGGCTATCCCGGGAACGACACCGAGGGGCGCGAGCTTCAGCGCACCGTCGATCGTGAGCTGCTCCTCAACGATTTCTTCGCCGGCTTCGAGTTCCTGCTGGCCCACCCGCTCGTGACCGGTTCCGTCGGGGCCACCGGCTTTTGCTACGGCGGCGGCGTCGTCAACGCGCTCGCCGTCGCATACCCCGAGCTTGGCGCGGGCGTGCCCTTCTATGGCCGCCAGGCCAGTGCCGAAGACGTGCCCCGCATCGAGGCGCCGCTCTTGCTGCAATATGCCGAGCTCGACCAGCGCATCAACGAGGGCTGGCCGGCCTACGAGGCCGCACTGCAGGAGCATGGTAAGACCTACGTGGCCCACATCTATCCCGGCGTGAACCACGGCTTCCACAATGACAGCACACCGCGCTACGACGAGGACGCGGCCGAGCTTGCCTGGTCACGCACCATCGACTGGTTCAACACGCATCTGAGCTAGGCCCGGCTCCGATCCATCCGTGCGCGCCCGTCACCGAGCGGGCGCCGCGGTGTTGCGTGGGCGGGCGCAAAGGTTAACGGCCTGGAGTCCTATAATGCTCATATGGTTCTCATACGGGACTCATATGCGAGTCATATGGAATTCATATGCTATTCATATGCTCACGGATGCGTGATCGCCAAAGGTAAACGGGCCGCCCGTTGCCCGGGCGGCCCGTCTGAAAACATGCCGGCTGGGCCGGTCGCGCCTAGCGCTTGGAGAACTGGAACGAGCGGCGCGCCTTGCGGCGGCCGAACTTCTTCCGCTCCACCACGCGGCTGTCGCGGGTCAGGAACCCTGCCGCCTTCAGCGCGGGCCGCAGCGCCGGGTCGTAAAGCTGCAACGCCTTGGAAATCCCGTGTTTTACCGCGCCGGCCTGGCCCGACAGGCCCCCGCCCTTGACGGTCGCCATCACGTCGAACTGGTCTTCGACGCCGGCGATCTGGAACGGCTGGCGCAGGATCAGCTGCTGCACCGGGCGGGCGAAGTAGACGGCCATTTCCTTGCCGTTCACCACCACCTTGCCCGAGCCCGGCTTGATCCAGACCCGCGCCACCGCATCCTTCCGCTTGCCGGTCGCATACGACCGCCCAAGCTCGTCCCGCACCGGCTCCCGCGGCGCTTCCATCTCAAGCTCAAGAGCCCCGCCCTCGACGCCCGCGACCTCGTTAAGGTCCTGAAGGGATTTGATTTCTTCAACCATGCTCAGGCGCTCCGGGTGTTCTTTTTGTTCATCGAGCGGACGTCCAGCACTTCGGGCTGCTGCGCCTCGTGGGGGTGCGTGGTGCCCGCATAAACCCGCAGGTTCGTCATCTGTTTGCGGCTCAGGCGGTTGCCCGGCAGCATCCGCTTCACGGCCTGCATCACCACCCGCTCGGGATGGTCGCCCTCCAGGATCTGGCCGGTCATGCGCGACTTGATCCCACCGGGATAGCCCGTGTGCCAATAGTTTGGTTTCATACGCTTTTTGCCCGTGATCTGCACCTTCTCGGCGTTGATCACGATGACGTTGTCGCCCATGTCCATGGACGGCGTGAACGACGGCTTGTGCTTGCCGCGCAGACGGTTGGCGACGATCGAGGCGAGGCGGCCCAGAACGACGCCTTCAGCGTCGATCAGGATCCACTTCTTGTCGATGTCCGCCGGGGTCGCGGAGAAGGTTTTCATGGTCCTGCCTTGGAATCGCATTCTTGGGATGGCGGGTCTTATACGCCGGGCCGCGCGCACGTCAATCGCCAAAAGAGCCGAAAAAGCGCTTTCCAATCAGCATTCTGCTAGTGAGGTATCAAAATACCTCAGATCGTGAGCGCCTCTGGCGGCCGCTGCAGAAGGCGCCGCATCCGCAGGATCGCGCTGGCAAACTCTTCCAGCGGCACCTGCGCGTTGACCGACACACGGATGGCACTCGGCGCGCGCGCGGGATCGATGGCAAACTCGTCGCCAGGCCGCACCAGAACCCCCTCGCGCTCGAGCGCCGTGCAGAAGCCTGTCACCCGCCAGCCCTCCGGCAGGGTCAGCCAGACATAGGGAACATGGGGTTGCGTGTTGAACTGGAACCCCGCCAGCCCCCGGACCGCGACCGACAGATAATCCTCCATCCGGGCCTGGATCCTCGCGCTGAGCGCCTTGGATGTCGGGTCGGACAACAGGCTCTCGACCGCCTCGCCAAGCGGGCGGGCAAGGCCGAAATAGCTGAACTCCGCCGCGCGCTTCAGCCGATCCCCCTGTCCCGGCGGCGCGATGGCAAACCCTGTCCGCAGGGCGGGCGTCAGAACCTTGGAGAGCGAGTTGATGTGCCATGTCCGCTCGGGCGCCAATTGCCGATAGCTGGGAGCCGCATTCTCAACCGTGCGGAAGCAGCCGTCCTCCAATATCTGCAGCCCTCGCGCCGCCGCAATCGCTGCGATTTTCCGGCGTCGTTTCAGGGGGGTAAGGATCGCCGTGGGATTGTGCGCCTCGGGCATCGTGCAAAAGGCGATAGCCCCTGTTGCCCGTGCGACTTCATCCAGTGCTTCCGGGATCACGCCGTCCTCGTCCATCGGAACGCCGACCACCTGCGCCCGGAGAAGTTCCGCCGCGCGGCGAAACCCGGCATAGGCAACCTCCTCGACAATCACGACCGGCTTCGGACCGGACAAGAGCGTGAGCAGGACCAGTAAAACCGCGTTCTGCCCGCCATGGGTCAGCACGATGTCCGCCTCGTCGACGGGGCCGAGCAGGTCGTCTCCGAACCAGTCCGCCACCGCTTGTCGGGCTCTGCGGAAGCCCGCACGGGTCGGATAATCGAGCAGGGCAGACGGAGACGCCGAGCCCACCTGGGACAGCGCGCGCCGAACGGCGGCGACCTGACCGACATCCGGCAACCGCGGTGCATAAAGTGAAATCGGACCGTCCTCGGCATCGGTCTCTGGGTGATCCCATTCGAGCGGGATCCGAAAGGGAGACGGGCGCGGCGCCTCCTCGACCGGGCCGCCGCCGACCAGGAACGTCCCCCGCCCCACCGTCGCCTTCGCGTGACCCGCCTCAGTCAGCGCGCGATAGGCCCGCTGCACCGTTCCCGGCGTCACCCCGAGCCGCCAGGCGAGATCCCGGACCGGCGGCAGTTTCTCATGCGCCGCAAAGCCGCCCTCGCGCATCCGCGCGACCACGCTTTCCTCAAGCTGCCGATATTTCGGGAGACCGTGTGTATCGGCCAACTGGATTGTATCCCACCAATTTGTATCGGTCACAATGAATCCCTCGACATTGTACCCCAATTCGCGCGATGTAAGGCTACGCAAACGCGTAAATTGTGTCAATACAATATGGAGGACACCATGCCATTCCTGTCATCCCTGCCCCGGTTCTCCACCTTTGTGGCCGCGCTCTTTGGCGATGTGTCCCGTCGCCGTCCTCGCGTCCCCACAATGGGACAGACATGGCGCAGCCGCCGCCACCTCGACGACCTCAGTGCACATCAGCTCCGCGATATCGGGGTGACGCGAACTGAGGCCAAGCGCGAAGCGGCGCGCCCGTTCTGGGACATCTGAGTCTGCCCAGATGATCCCAGCCGTGGCCCCCGTTCCCCTGTGCGGGGTGCCACGGCCCTTTGACCAACGGGCCTATGCGCGCAGGTCAGAGCAGCCATGCTTGAGATGGCCAGACAACTTCTGGGCTTGATCGAATCTCCCCGCGCTTCTACGTGGCGACGACGATCGGAACCGATCCCAACTTCGGAGTGTATTCCGCGGGGGCGCTAAGGAACCGACTGGAACGAACTTCTGGCTAGAAGGGGAGTGCCATGGACGGCAACCACCTCTTCCAACTGGGGTCCGGTCTGGCAACAGGCGCCCATGAGGAAGACACCACCATGCGCGGTGCGTCCGCGCTGATCGATACACTCGCAGACAGCGACCGCGAGGACCACTTCATCCGCCGCGACGGACGGGTGTTTGCGGGCACGCACCTCATCATCGAGGTCGTGAACGGGACAGGGCTCGACGAAGAGGCGCGCATTCAAGGCGCCTTCCGCGACTGCGTCACCGCCTGCGGCGCAACGCTCTTGCACATTCACACCCACAAGTTTTCGCCCCAGGGCGTGTCGGGCGTGGCCGTGCTCGCCGAAAGTCACATCTCCGTCCACACCTGGCCCGAGATCGGCTATGGTGCGTTTGATGTGTTCATGTGTGGCGATGCCGAGCCCTGGCAGGCGGTCGACGTGCTGAAAGCGGCCTTCGCAACCGGCGATGTGCGGGTGCGCGAGCTTCTGCGCGGCGACGGTCTGTGCGCCGGCGCGGCGGCTGGGACAACCGTGGTATGACCCGCTGGGTGCAGGAAACGCTTCACGACGACTACGCCCAAGCCCTGCGCGAGGACGAGGTATTCTACGACAGCGAGACCGAGCACCAGCGCCTCAGGGTCTTTCGCAACGGCACCTTCGGGCGGGTTCTGACGCTTGATGGCGTCGTGCAAACCACCGAGGCGGACAACCGCATCTACCATGAGATGCTGACCCACGTGCCGATCCTGGCGCATGGGCAAGCCAAGCGGGTGCTGATCGTCGGTGGCGGCGATGGCGGCATGGCTCGCGCCGTGCTCGACCATGCTTCGGTGGCCCATGTCTCCATGGTCGAGATTGATGCAGGTGTCGTGGAGTTCTCCAAAGAGTTCCTCCCCGAGTTGTCGCGCGGCGCATTCGAGGATCCTCGACTGAATCTGGTGATCGCCGATGGCGCGGCCTTTATGGCCGACCGTGGTGAGGGCTTCGACGTCATCATCATCGACTCGACCGACCCGGTCGGACCTGGTGAGGTGCTTTTCACCGACAGCTTCTACGGCCACGCCAAGACCCGACTGGCCGATGGTGGCGTGTTGGTGACGCAGAACGGCGTGCCGTTTCTGCAGCCCGATGAGCTGACCAACACCATGCGGGCCTTCAAGTCGCTCTTCACGGATTGGGGCTGCTACATCGCCACCGTCCCGAGCTATGCCGGCGGGCCGATGGCCTTTGGTTGGGGCACCGATGGTACCGCACGCGATGTCAGCCTGCAAACGCTGAAGGATCGGTTTGCCGCGGCGGATCTCGACCCGTTCTACTACACGCCGGACGTGCACAAGGCCGCCTTTGCCCTGCCCCGCTACATTCAGCGGCTGATGCCCTGACCTGACGCGTCCGAAGTCGACGAGGCCTATCTCTTCGGTGGAATCGAATAGGTGAGGCTTGCGCGCGCCACGACACCCGCATGGCCTTCGGCCCCGATCAGCACATCGCCGACGGCCAGGGCGCGGCCGAGCTTCAGGATCCGCGTTTCCGCGACGAGGCGCGCCCCGTTGGGTGGCTTGCGCATGAAATCGATGCTGCAGTTGGTCGTCACGGCCAGCGCCTCGGGCCCGATCCGCGACAGCACGGCCAGATACATCCCCACATCCGCGAGCGAGAACAAGGTTGGGCCCGACACCGTGCCCCCCGGGCGCAAATGCCGATCGTAGGTGTTCAGCGCCACGCGCACGCCGTCGGCCGTGACCTCGAGGATATCGAATTCGCCGGCCACCTGAGGGAACGCCTCGTCGAGGAAGGTGGCCAAGTCGCGCGTGTCCATCTGCGGGTCCAACTCTTTCCTCCCTCCTCGTTTCGGGCATAGATGCCGGGAGCGGCGAGGGAGGACAAGATGGCCGAACCCGAAAAGGAGGTGCTGGTGCGGCGCGACGAAGGTCGCGTGGCGGAGCTGACGCTGAACCGGCCGCAGGCACTCAACGCACTGTCGGACGGTTTATTGGCCGCGCTGTCCCAGACCTTCGCGGCCCTGGCCGAGGATCGCGAGACGCGGGTGGTGATCTTGAGGGGCGCCGGCAAGGCATTCTGCGCAGGCCACGACCTGCGCGAGATGCAAGCCGGGCGGCAGGCCGAAGACGGCGGCCAGGCTTATTTCGCCGATCTCTTTGCGCGCTGCGGACGCGTCATGCAAGCCATCCGCGGCCTGCCCCAACCGATCATCGCCGAGGTGCACGGGATCGCCACCGCCGCGGGGTGCCAACTGGTCGCCTCGTGCGACATGGCCGTGGCCGCCGAAGGCACCAGGTTCGGCGTGAACGGCGTGAATATCGGCCTCTTCTGTTCGACCCCCATGGTGGCGCTCTCGCGCAATGTCGGGCCCAAACAGACTTTCGAAATGCTGGTGACCGGCGGGTTCGTCGATGCCGACCGCGCCCGCGAGCTTGGCCTCGTCAATCGTGTGGTACCCGAAGAAGCGCTCGCCAACGAAACAAAGGCCCTGGCCGAGACGGTTGCCGCCAAGCTGGGCTCGGCTGTCCGGATCGGCAAGCGGGCATTCTACGAGCAGCTCGAACTGCCCCTGGCCGCCGCTTACGAGCACACCGCCGCGGTGATGGTCGAGAATATGCTCTATCGCGACACCGACGAGGGCATTCGAGCATTTCTCCAAAAGCGCGCGCCCGATTGGCCTGAGTAGACATACTCCGCGGAAGTGAGAATGCGGACTAACAGGCGCAACCTCGGCCCTTGTGACAGGTCTTATCTCTTGAGATGCAGCTATCACCGCAAGGTTTGCCTTTGCGACACATCCTGCAACATGCTGCCGGCACCAAATCGCCATATGTACTGCTAAGGGCAGAAAGCCGGTCGATTGGCCCCACCGCCTCTTGTCGAACTGGAAGCTCTGGCAGTGGAGACGATAATGGGCCGGCCGCATGCCCAGACGAAGCAACAAGCACAGATACGAACGAAAGCATCAGAATTTGTTTGGATCTCACGCTTCGACCCCTGGTTGCGTTAATGAATTAGTTAACGGTTGATGGCTCGCAAAAGCGGCGACAATGGCAAATTTCCGAGGCGCCAAGATCCAGCGGCGCCAAATAATGCCATTTTCCCCCGGTCCAAAGTCGGTTTCAGACGTGATACCGAGGATGAGATAAGCTTTGGTCCGCCAGACAGATTTCTGGAGACGTGTATTGAAGACCACCACCCAGGTTTGCGTGATTGGCGGCGGTGTCGTCGGATGTTCGGTGCTCTATCACCTGACCAAGCTCGGCTGGTCGGACGTGATGCTGGTGGAGCGGTCGGAGCTGACCTCGGGCTCGACCTGGCACGCGGCGGGCGGGTTCCACACGCTTAACGGCGACACGAACATGGCCGCGCTGCAGGGCTATACGATCCGCCTCTACCGGGAGCTGGAGGAGATCACCGGCCTCTCCTGCGGGCTCCACCATGTCGGCGGCATCACCCTGGCCGACAGCCCCGAGCGGATGGATATGCTGAAGGCCGAGCGCGCCAAGCACCGTTATATGGGGCTGGAGACCGAGATCCTCGGGCCCTCCGAGATCCGCGAGCTCGCCGAATTGGTGAACACCGAGGGCGTGATCGGCGCGCTCTACGACCCGCTCGACGGCCATCTCGACCCGTCGGGCACGACCCATGCCTATGCCAAGGCCGCTCGGATGGGGGGCGCCGAGATCGAATTGCACTGCAAGGTGGAGCGGCTCGAGCCGCGCACCGACGGGTCATGGAACGTGGTGACCGACAAGGGCACGATCCATGCCGAGCACGTGGTCAACGCGGCCGGCCTTTGGGCCCGCGAGGTGGGCGCGATGGCGGGCGTCTATCACCCGCTTATGCCCATGGCGCACCAGTATCTGGTGACCGACGACATCCCCGAGATCTATGACCGTGGCACCGAGTTCCCGCATGTCATGGATCCGGGCGGCGAGAGCTATCTGCGCCAGGAAGGGCGCGGCCTTTGCATCGGCTTTTACGAGCAGCCCTGCGAGGCGTGGTCGGTCGACGGCACGGCCTGGGATTTCGGCCATGAGCTTTTGAATGACCAGTTCGAGAAGATCGAGGACTCGGTCGCCTTTGCCTACAAGCGCTTTCCGGTGCTCGAGCGCGCGGGCGTCAAGCGCGTGATCCATGGGCCTTTCACCTTCGCTCCCGACGGCAACCCGCTTGTGGGACCCGTGCCGGGCGTCCGGAATTACTGGGCCGCTTGCGCTGTGATGGCTGGGTTCAGCCAGGGAGGCGGCGTGGGCCTCAGCCTCGCGCAGTGGATGGTCGATGGACAGCCCGACCAGAACACGTTTGCCATGGACGTCGCGCGCTTCGGACGGTGGACGACGCCAGGCTATACGCTGCCCAAGGTCATCGAGAACTATCAGAAGCGCTTCTCCGTCGCCTATCCGAACGAAGAACTGCCCGCCGCCCGGCCCTTCCGCACGACACCCATGTACGACATCTGGGCCTCGATGGGCGCGGTCTTCGGCCAGCAATATGGGCTTGAGGTGGTCAACTACTTCGCCCTGCCGGGTGAGCCCGATTACGAGACGCCGAGTTTCCGACGATCCAACGCGTGGGCGGCGACGGCCGAGGAAGTCGGTGCGGTGCGCGAGGGCGTCGGCATCAACGAAGTCCACAATTTCGGGAAGTTTCGCGTGACGGGCGCCGGGGCACGGGCCTGGCTCGACCGGATCATGGCGGGCCGCATCCCGAAGCCGGGCCGGCTGAGCCTGACGCCGATGCTTGCGCCAAACGGCCGTCTCATCGGAGACTTCACCATCAGTTGCCTGGGCGAGACGGAGTTTCAGCTCACCGCCTCGTATGGCGCCCAGGATTATCACTTGCGCTGGTTCGAAGCCCACGCCGATCCTGGGGTGCGCATCGAGAACATCTCGGACGCCCGCACGGGATTTCAGATCGCGGGGCCGCGCGCGCGGGATCTCTTGGCGCGGGTCACGCGGCAGGACGTCTCGACCGCGGCATTCCGCTTTCTCGATGTGAAACGGCTGACCATCGGCATGGCCGACTGCATCGTTCAGCGGGTCAGCTATACCGGCGATCTCGGCTACGAGATCTATTGCGACGCGATGAGCCAGCGACATCTCTGGACCACGCTGTGGGCCGCAGGCGCCGATCTCGGCCTCCGCCCGTTCGGGATGCGGGCGATGATGTCGCTCCGGCTCGACCGGTTCTTCGGGTCTTGGCTCCGGGAGTTCTCGCCGGACTATACCGCGGCGGAAACCGGTCTCGATCGCTTCATCTCGTGGAAGAAGAACGTCGACTTCATCGGTCGCGCGGCGGCCGAGGCGGAACGTGCGACACCGCCTGCGCGGCTCCTTTGCCCATTCCTTGTCGAGGCCGACGATGCCGACGTGGTCGCCTATGAGCCGATCTGGCTTGATGGGAAGGTCGCCGGGTTCTGCACCTCGGGCGGCTACTCGCACCATGCCAGGAGATCGATCGCGCTGGGCTTCCTCCCGCGGGAGCGCGCCACGCCGGGCACAAAGGTCGAGATTGAGATCCTGGGCGACATGCGGCCTGCGGTTCTGACCGACACGCCCCTCTTCGACCCCGATGGCGCGCGTCTGCGCGGCTGAGGGATGTCCGCTTCAACCGGCGGGGCATTGCCCTCTCAGTGGAAGTGCAACCCGCCGTCGACGAGCACGGTCTGACCGGTCATCGAGCCGGTGGCGCAGAGCGTGAGCACCTGTGAGGCCACATCCTCGATCGCCGTCGTTCGGTTGAGAAGGGCGCGGGATTTCCATTCCGCGACGTAGGCGTCCGATGCACCACCCGACATCGCCGTGCCCTGCATCAGGCCCGGAGCCACGCAATTGACCAGTACATCCGGCGCCAGGCACGAAGCGAGATAGCGGGTGAGCGGGATCACGGACGCCTTGCTGACGGTGAAGGCCGCCTGGCTTTCGGCCGCACCGAAGCCGACGACGGACCCGATATTGATGATCCGGCCGGGCGCAGCGTCCCGAAGCACGGGCGCAGCGGCGCGCGACACCAGGAAGGGCCCGCGCAAGTTCACGAGCATCTGCGCGTCCCACTCGGTCGCCGTCATCGCCTCGAGATCGCCCGGTGGCGGGCCGCCGGCGCGACCGGCGTTGTTGATCAGGATGTCGAGGCCACCGAGCGCATCCGCCGCCTCGGCGACGCCACGCTCCACCGAGACGGGATCGGACTGATCGAGATGGAGCACAAGGGCTTCGGCCCCGTTTGCCTGCACCGCGCGGGCCGTCGCATCGGCGCGCGTCCGGTCACTGGCATAGCTCAGCGCCAACGCCATCCCGGCGTCGGCCATGCGCCGGGCGATCACCGCCCCAAGGCCGCTGCCGCCGCCGGTCAACAGCACGCGCTTGCCGACCAGATCCATGTCGCTCTCACCTCGCATCTGGCGCCAACTAAAGACAATTCGCAGGAAATGAGAAGGGACATGGGGCTGCAATCCCATGTCCCTTCGGCCCCCAAACGTGGTCCGCGGCCTGGGGGCGCGGACCGGCTGCACCCTAGCGCATGAGGACGACCGCCTCGTGCCGCTTCAGCGAGCGGCGGGCTGCGGCATAATCTTTGAGACCAGTTTCGGTGGCGAGCTCGGGGAAAAGCTCGAGGATCTCGTCCCTTTGTGCGTCGCCGATACCGTTGAGGCTGAAGTCCCCGGGCTGGAAGCTTTCGGTCCACGCGCCGTTCGACAGAACGATCTCGTGGCTTTCGCACATGAAGTGGATATAGGCCGTCTGCGGCACGGGCTTTTGGACGATAGTATCGCCGTTTACCAGATGCTTAGCGGCCACGAGGACCTCGCGCTCGTCAAAGTAGTAGGCGGCCCTTTCCGAGCTGACCAGCACCCGGTGCTGGGGCGAGACCATCATGTCGCGCTCGGGCAATCCGTTGCCGAGGGCGCCGGCCTTGATGTGGATCGGCGCGAGATGCGGGCGGGCCTGGAAGTCGGCGGCGTTGAGGCCGGTCTGGCCGTACCACGCAATCTCCTGCACGCCATTGTCGCGGGTCAGAACCTTGTCGCCGGCCGTCAGCTGTTCCGCCAGGACCTCGCCCTTGGGGGTCGCGATACGGGTGCCAGGCGTGAAGCAGATGACGGTGATGTCCTCGATGTTCTCGAACCGGAGCCGGCCCGAAACATCGCCCCCATCGAGAAACACTAACGTCCCGTCGATGCCATTACCGTCGCTATCGGTAACAACGTCCTCGAGATCCCAGTCGACGCCCTGAAGCCCGATCGCCCGCGTATCGATCGTGTCGAAGTCGGATCCGCCCGAGCCGCCAAAGATCAGGTCGTTGCCATCGTTCTGGGCACTGGTGACGATGAACGTGTCCTCATCGTCGCCACCCGAAAGCGTATCGGCATCGGCGCCGCCGGTCAGCGTGTCGTTGCCGGAGCCCGCATCGACCAGGTCGTTGCCCGAGCCGCCAATGATCTCGTCATTGCCGAGGCCGCCGAACACAGTGTCGCCGCCTTCGCCGCCATCGAGCGTGTCGTTGCCCACGCCGCCAGACAGGGCGTCATTGCCGGCATCGCCCTCAAGGAGGTCGTCGCCGCCCATGCCGACCAGGCGATCGTCGCCCTCGCCGCCGCTAACCTCGTCGTCGCCGTCGCCGGCGAAGACTTCGTCGTTCCCGAGCGCGGCGATGATCGTGTCCTCGCCGCCCTTCGCGAGGATGATGTCGTCGTTGCCCACTTCCCCGGGCAGAAGCGCATCGTTGTTGTCGACGAAATCGCCGTCGGGGTCGCCGTCGTAGTTGATGTCGATCAGGTCGCCGGCCTCGGTGCCTTCGACAATGCCGTCGCGGTCGGTGCTGCCGCCAGGCGGCGGCACGATGTTCTCGATTTCTTCGAAGGTCAGGATCGACCCGTCGGATTCAAACACCACAATGCCGTCTTCGCGGTCGTCCGAGGTGAAGAGGATGGTGGCCGGGCCCGTGCCCGACAGATCGAGCGTGTCGAAATCGTCGCCACCTTCGCCGCCGACGATGCTGTCGCCCCCGTTGCCGCCGATAAAGACGTCGCGGTCGTCACCGCCAAGCAGCGTGTCGACGCCCTGGCCGCCGGTGATGGTGTCGTTGCCAGCACCACCCTCGACGCTGTCATCATCGATGCCGGCATCGAGCGCGTCATTGCCGTCGCCGCCGAGCAGCGTGTCGTCGTCATCTTCGCCGAAGATCACATCGTCGCCATCACCCCCGTCGAGGAGGTCGCGGCCATTGTCAGGCACAAGATCGGGCGCCGGCGGCGCGGCGGCGGGATCGTCGATGATGTTGATCGCGTCGTCGGGCAGGCCGATACCGCCAAAGATCGTGTCGTTGCCCGCGCCGCCGAGGATCGTGTCGGAGCCCTCACCGCCGATTACGCTGTCGTCGCCCTCACCCGCATCGATGTCGTCGCGGTCAAAGCCCCCGTCGATTGTGTCGCGGCCGGTGCCCCCGATCAGCGTATCGTCATCGTCGCCGCCGAAAATGTCGTCGTCGCCCGCGCCGCCATCGAACAGGTCGCGGTCGTCGTTGGGGTCATCGTCGCCCGGGAAGAGGCCAGGATAGCCAAGGTCCGGCCTCCCAAGGGAGCCGGCCCGGATCTCATCGTTCCCCTCGCCGCCATAGACGGTGTCGTTGCCCTCCCCAGGGTCAACCGTGTCGTCACCGTCGCCGGCCTCGACCCGGTCGTCGTTCGGGCCGTCTCCGGGAATGATCGCGTCGTCGTTGTCGATCTCGTCGCCGTCGTCGTCGACGAACTCATCCGCTACGATGCTGTCGTTGCCATCGGTGCCGGTCACGATCCCGTCGCGCGCGGAGAAGTGCCAGTCCGACAGGCCGATCGTGCCGGTCTTGTGGTAGTCATCGCCATTGTCGTGGATGATCACCAGGCTCTGCACGGGGCCGGCGAACTCCACCGTGACACTGTCCCGGGCGCCCGAGCCGTCGATGCCGGTGTCAAAATTCCCTTCGGCTTCGATCGTGTTGCCGTCGACATCGTGCGTGCGCTCGAGGTCGGAGAAAATGACCTCGACCTCGTTGCCGTCGGCGTCAAAGGCACGCACGGTGACCTTGTCGTCCCAGCGGTGGCCGCTGTCGATGTCGTAGATTTCGAAGCTGAGATCGCTCACTTCCCGGTCGAATGCGACCTGAAGTTCGACAGAGTCTTTGACGTTGGACGAGCGAATCGTTTCCGAGTCGCCGTCGAAGACTGGGCCGGTCTTGGGGGGGAAGCCGAACTTCCAGGATTCGCCGCGGTGGTTCTCCGGTGTCGAGATCGTAACGGCGATGTCACTGGCACCATCGGTGAGGGTAGTGGATCCGTCGATATCGACCGCGGCCCAATCGAGCGTAAAGCTCATTTTCCCACTCCTACCTTCAAGGCAGACCTTGCGGGCCACCTTGTCAAACACGGCCGGACACACGAACACGAGCCGGCACATACACACACGCACACCCGTCAAGCAGGACCAGGCTGGATCGGCTGTTCGCCGTTTCCCTTGGCGCATTCCCGTCGAGACGGGACGCCAGCCCGGACCGCATACGCGTCCGCGTTACTCTTCTTGGCCGCCCCAGGCCGTTCGAAGCCCCCCAGTCGGGACCTGCCCTCTATACCTCTCCAATTTAGTTTCAGAAAAGTGAAAGTTGTCGAGAAATTCAGCGCATAGTTAAGGCAAAGGCACGACCGTTGCGAGTGGACATCGAGGCGGTGTCTGCGGAGGGGGTCACAGTTTCCAGCGGGGAAACCCGAAAGGGCGCCGAGGCGCTGCAAACTCCGGGAATACAAGGGGATCCCGATCAAAGCTCGGGCAATTGTCCCCAAAACGGAAATGAGGCGTCAGCCGGTTCAAATCGTGCCAGGCGTCAGGCCCTATCGGGGCACCTTTGCGGCATTGTGCGGAATCCGCCCGACAATACGCGAGTCTTCGCCGGGACAGTTTCTCAGTAGGCACCAGAATCGCCGGAATTCCGCCGAATCACATGGGTCAGGGCCTCGTTGCAAACCTCGCGGACAGCGGGCATGACCGCTCGACGCGGCGCTCGCCCCTCTGCCGGCGCGTCGAGCGCCAATCGCATAGTCAACGCACACTATAGCGCGGAAGAATGGGTCTTGGCGCTCCCGCACCCCCCTCACATTGCGGGTCTCTCTGTCCATGCGAGATGGCTAGGACGTGGAAGAGCCATTCTCCGACGGAGCGCCGTCCGTCTCATCTCCGCCGGATCCCCGGAAGCCCGTGGCCACCACAAACTTTTCGGAACTGTCGGCGCGGCTTGCAGGAGGCTTGACGTTTGCAACCTTCTGGAACCGCCGCTTCAGCTCGGCCTGCAGGCCGCCCTCCGCGCCGCCCGCCAACACCTTGGCAACGAACGTGCCCCCCTCTTCGAGCACATCGAAGGCGAGCGCAGCTGCGGCCTCGCAGAGGGCAACGATCCGCAAATGGTCGGTCTGTTTGTGACCTGAGGAGGCTGCGGCCATGTCAGACATCACCACATCGGCCCGCCCGCCGAGCCAGTCATTGACCGCGTCATCTGCGCCGTCTTCCATGAAGTCCATCTGGCGCAGCTCCGCCCCGGGGATCGGCTCCACCTCCTGTAGGTCGAGCCCGATGACGCGGCCGCGGGGTTTGTCGGGGCGCGCACCGAGGGCGTTCACCCGGTGCACGGCCACCTGCGCCCAGCCTCCAGGGGCACAGCCCAGATCAACGACACGTGCGCCGGGCACGAGAAACCGGTACTTGTCGTCGAGCTCGAGGATCTTGAAGGCGGCTCGGCCGCGATAGCCCTCGCGCCGGGCCCGCGCCACATAGGGATCGTTCAGCTGCCGCTCGAGCCAGCGCGTCGAGGACAGCTTGCGCCCCCGGGCGGTCTTGACCTTCACCTTCAGGTCGCGCTGACCGCGCCCGCTCGACTTTTTTGCCATCGTCCTCGTCTGCCTCAGCCATCCGGCCCACAGGTTGCGCAATCAGCGCCCCTCGTCTTGGCTCCGTCGAAAAGGCGCCTCTCCCATCATCTTGACAGACATACTCCCGCCGGAGGCCCCGCCGCGGACATCGCGCGCAGGGCTCCCCGGATCAGAACGGCCCTTCCTCCAGCACGCCATCGGCCGACATCTGAGCATAGAGCAGGCCCTCGCGAAGGCCGCGATCGGCAACCGACAGCCGGTCCGTTGGCCAGAGCCGCATCAGCGCCTGCAGGATGGCTGCCCCCGACATGATAAGGGCCTGCCGGTCCTTCCCGATGCGCGGGTCCTTCCGCCGCCCGACCTCGCCGAGCGACAGATAATTGCGGATGACGGCATCGATCTGGTCCGACGTCATGCGCAGCCCGTCGACCTTGGTGCGATCATAGCGGCGGAGGCCCAGATGCGAGGCCGCAACCGTGGTGACGGTGCCCGAGGTGCCGATGATTTGGAACCCGTCGCGCGCCTGGTCGGACTGGTACGGCGTGAACTCGGCAAGCTGCTCCTCAAAGAACCAGCTCATCAGCGCGAAGCGGCCTGCATCGTCATCGACGTCACGAAACTGATCCCGCAACGTGGCGACACCGAGCGGCACCGAGATCCAGTCCACCACCTTGGCCGAGGGGAATGGGTCGCCGGCCGTATGAAACCCCTTGTGCAGCCGCATGATGGCGCGCGGGCGGTCCGCCCCTGGCACGCGCGACAGATCCATCCAGACCAGCTCGGTCGATCCGCCGCCGATATCGACGACCAGAAGCTGGTCGGTCTTGACGGAGACGAGCGGCGCGCAGGAGACGACGGCAAGGCGCGCCTCTTCCTCGGTCTCGATAATCTCCAGCTCCAGCCCGGTCTCGCGCCGGACATACTCGACGAAGTCTGCTGCGTTGGTGGCGCGACGGCAGGCCTCGGTGGCCACCAGCCGCATCCGGCGGACCTTGTGCTTTTGGAACTTGGATTTGCAGATCTTCAGCGCCTGTACCGCGCGGGCCATCGAGGCGCGGCCGAGCCGGCCGGTCGCCTCCAGCCCGGCGCCGAGCTGAACGGATTTCGAGAAGCTGTCGACCACGTGGAACTGGCTGCCCTTGGGCTGCGCCACGAGCATACGACACGAGTTTGTTCCCAAATCCAGAGCGGCATACGGGGCCACCGGATCGGGCGGGAGTGGCGCGGGGGTATCGACCGGTCTCGGGAACGCGCCCGCACCATCGGGACGCCTGGGCGCCATGGTTCGCGCCCTCCATATCAAGTTGAAAAAAGACTAGTCCCGACCGAACCATCGCGCAAGGTGGTTGCGTCGCGCGCCGCCTCTGGACTTCACGCGCGAAGCGTGGGGAGAGTTGGCCGTGCGCGATGTGCAATCGGTCGCGCCCTTTTTGGGAAAGGTCGCTCGCGGCGCGCGCTGCGTCGAAAACAGGTCGGTGAGGCGGGCGACGACCCGCTAACAGGACTGGAAAGAAACGGAAGTGCGCAGATGCCCGACGTCACGATCGTCTATTGGAGAGACATTCCGGCTCAAGTGATCGTCGGCAAGGGCCGGCGTGGCACCAAGCGCCCGCTGCCCGAGCGGTTTGAGCAGGCGATCGACCGGTGTGCCATGAAGGTTGGCGCGCGCGACACCGATGCTTATCTGGCCGAATGGCGCAAGGCTGCACCATTTGCCGCTGAGGGGACCGACGTGGAGGTGGCCGACGCAACTGCCGCCCGGATCGACGCAGAGTACGACGCTGAGCGTCTGAAGACGCTGATTGCCAACGACGGATGGGCCTGAGCCCGCCGCACTTCTGGGAGACCGTGATGTCGCTTCTGTCCTTCAAGCGCCCCGCCGCGCACCGATCTTCGGCCGACATCGCGCGTTTTCTCGACGCGTACTCCCTTGAAGTGATGCCGCGAACGGCGGCCAAGGTGGAGGATTTCCGCGAGCTGCTCCCCGCGGGCACGCGGGTTTACATCGCGCATATCGACGGCACGCCGGTCGAGGAGATGGTTGCTACCGCGCGGCGCCTTGCCGCGCAGGGCTTTGCCGTCATGCCGCATTTTCCGGCGCGCTTGATCAAGGACCGCGCAACGCTGGGCGACTGGATCGCGCGCTATCAGGGCGAAGCGGATGTGCGCGAGGCGTTGCTGCTTGCGGGGGGCGTCAAGTCGCCTGCCGGCGATTTCCATGCCTCGATGCAGCTGATGGAGACGGGCCTGTTCGATGCAGCCGGCTTTACCCGGTTGCACGTGGCGGGACATCCCGAGGGCAATCGCGACATCGACCCCGATGGGGGCGACGCGGCCGTGATGGAGGCGCTGCGCTGGAAGCAGGCCTTCTCCGAGCGTACAGACGCCCAAATGGCGATCGTGACACAGTTCGCGTTCGAGCCCGACCCCATCATTGCCTGGGCTGACCGCCTGGCCGCCGAGGGGATCCGGCTGCCGATCCATATCGGCATTGCGGGGCCTGCTAAACTGCAGACGATGATCAAGTTCGCCATTGCCTGCGGTGTGGGGCCATCGTTGCGTGTTCTGCAGCGGCGCGCGAAGGACGTCACCAAGCTCGTGATGCCCTTCGAACCGACCGATCTGGTGGCCGCGTTGGCGGCCCATCGGGCGACCAACCCTGGCTTCGGCATCGAACGGGTCCACATCTTCCCCCTCGGCGGCATCAAGGCGTCCGCCGCATGGGCCGCCGATCAGGGTGTCGGGCCGGCCCGGGCCGCGGTGTCGTGACCCTCAGAGCATTGCTCTTCGACATGGACGGCACGGTGATCGACAGCGATCCGATCCACGCGCGGGTGTTTGTGGACTTCCTCGGCGCGCGTGGGCTCGAGATCGACGAGGCGGACTATGTGCGCCGGTTCCATGGGCGGCGGAACGAAGAGATCTTTGCCGAGCTTCTGCCCGATCAGGACCCCCATGCGCTCGATGCCGCCAAGGAGGCGGCCTTTCGCGACGTGCTGGCCGTGACCGATATCGCGCCGACGCCGGGCCTCCTGCCCTTGATCAATGGCGCCCGAGCGCGCGGGATCGCGACTGCCCTTGTGACGAACGCCTGCCGGGCCAATGCCGAGGCGGTGCTGGCGAAGTTCGACATCGCGCCGCTCTTCGACACGGTGTCGCTCGCCGAGGACGTGGCCCGCGGCAAGCCCGATCCGGCCGTCTATCGCGAAGCGCTCAACCGACTGGGCCACCCGGCCGACGCGGCGCTTGCGTTCGAGGACAGCCCCGCCGGCATCGCGTCGGCCCGCGGTGCGGGGCTTGAGGTGGTGGGGATTGCCTCTACGCTGTCGGTGGACGAGCTTGTGGCACAAGGCGCGTCCCACGCCGTTACCGATTTCACCGATACCGCTCTCGCGCGCTGGCTCGAGGGCTCTGACCTCCAAGGAGCCGTGCAGTGACCCGCACCGTCATCGAAAGCAAATCCAAGACCATCACGATCGGTTTTGACGAACCGTTCTGCGTGATCGGTGAGCGGATCAACCCCACGGGGCGCAAGAAACTGGCTGCCGAGTTGGAGGCGGGCGATTTCTCGACGGTCGAGAAGGACGCGCTGGAGCAGGTGGCGTGCGGGGCGATGGTGCTCGATGTCAATGCGGGCGTCGTCTACAACTCCAACCCCAATCCGAACGAGACCGAGCCACCGCTGATGCGCCAGGTCCTGCAGACCGTGATGGCGCTGACCGACGTGCCCCTGTGCATCGACAGCTCGGTTCCCGGCGCCCTGCAGGCCGGGCTCGAAGAGGTCGAGGGCCGACCCCTTTTGAACTCCGTGACCGGTGAGGAGGATCGGCTCGAGGCCATCCTGCCGCTAGTGAAGAAGTACAACGTGCCGGTCGTCGCGATCTCGAACGACGACACTGGGATCAGCGAGGACCCCGAGGTGCGCTTTGCAGTGGCCAAGAAGATCGTGGAGAGGGCGGCGGACTTCGGCATTGCCGCCCACGACATCGTGGTCGACCCGCTGGTGATGCCGGTGGGCGCGATGGCAACGGCCGGGCAACAGGTTTTTGCCCTGGTGCGCAAACTGCGCGAAGAGCTGGGCGTGAACACAACGTGCGGTGCGTCGAACATCTCGTTCGGCCTGCCGCACCGCCATGGGATCAATGCAGCGTTCCTGCCGATGGCCATCGGCGCCGGCATGACGAGCGCGATCATGAACCCGGTGCGCCAGGTCGAGATGGAGGCGATCCGCGCCGCCAACTTCCTGATGAACCACGACGCGAACGGCGCGCAATGGATCGGGTTTTCCCGTGTGATCGATGCGGTCAAGGAAGGCGCCACCTTCGCCGAAGCCTCGAAAGCCGCCGCCGAGGCCGGCGCCGGGCGCGGCGGACGCCGCCGGCGCCGGGCCTGACCGCCGAGATCTGCTGATCTGGATCGGAATGGGGTTACCGCGCGGTGCAGCGCGTAAGCGCTGGGACGGCAACGGCGGCCGTCGCGCAACTCCTTGGCCCAACCCACGTCCGAGCGCGGTTTGACTTTGGCGCTTTCCTCGGGTGCGCCGCATTCAGGTGGCTTGCACAGCGGAGATCGCGTACGACATGTCGCCGTACGATTGAGTTCGAGAGCCGGTTGAGAGGATGAAATGGGCGATCCACTGGTTGTCTTCACGCCTTCGGGCAAGCGCGGTCACTTCCCGGTAGGCACGCCCGTTCTGACGGCGGCGCGTCAGCTCGGGGTCGACCTCGACAGTGTGTGCGGCGGGCGGGGCCTCTGCTCGCGGTGCCAGATCACACCGGCGTTCGGCGAGTTTCCAAAGCACGGGGTGGTCAGCCGGGACGACGCGCTTTCGGCGTGGAATGCGGTGGAGCAGCGCTACAAGGACAAGCGCGGACTGAAAGAGGGGCGGCGGCTGGGCTGTCAGGCGACGATCCAGGGCGACATGGTGATCGATGTGCCGCCCGAAAGCCAGGTGCACCGCCAGGTGGTGAGAAAGGCCGCGACCGAACGGGCGATTGAGATGGATCCGGCAACGCGGCTCCTGCTCGTCGACGTGACCGAGCCCGACATGCACGAGCCGTCGGGCGATCTTCAGCGTTTGCGCGAGGCTCTACGCGAGACGTGGGGCGTGACAAGTGTCTCATGCCCGCTGCCCGTGCTCGCCCGCCTTCAGCCTGTGCTGCGTAAGGGCGACTGGCAAGTGACCGTGGCACTTCACCAGCCCGATCCCGACGGGCCGGCCGTGCTCCTGGACCTCTGGCCAGGTTATTTCGAGGGGCCGCTTCTGGGGCTCGCCATCGATCTGGGCTCCACCACCATCGCGGCGCATCTCTGCCGGCTCGACACCGGTCAGGTGCTGGCCTCGTCGGGCGTCATGAACCCGCAGATCCGCTTTGGCGAGGACCTGATGAGCCGGGTCTCCTACGCGATGATGAACCCGGGCGGCGATGGTGAAATGACTGCCGCGGTGCGCGAGGCGCTGGACGACCTGGCCCGAGCCATCGCCCAGGAGGCCGAGATCGACCCACGTGCGATTGTTGAGACGGTGATCGTCTGCAACCCCGTGATGCACCACCTGTTGCTGGGCCTCGACCCGGTGGAGCTAGGCCAGGCACCCTTCGCGCTTGCCACGTCCGAGGCGGTGCGTGTGGGCGCCGCCGAGCTTGGCTTCGCGTCGATCAATCCCTCGGCACAGGCGCATCTCCTGCCGTGCATCG
Source organism: Pseudomonadota bacterium (assembly GCA_039822045.1). Taxonomy (GTDB): domain Bacteria; phylum Pseudomonadota; class Alphaproteobacteria; order Rhodobacterales; family Rhodobacteraceae; genus HLUCCA09. The sequence continues at coordinate 44,745 of JBCBMY010000002.1, forward strand.
CTGGCCATGTTGGCGCCGACGCGGCGGCGGTGGCCCTGTCGGAGGCGCCTGACAGGGCCGAGGCGCTGACGCTCGTCGTCGATGTTGGCACCAATGCCGAGATCCTTCTGGGCGACCGCACGCGCGTATTGGCCTGCTCCTCACCCACCGGACCCGCCTTCGAGGGGGCGCAGATCTCGTCGGGCCAGCGGGCCGCGCCCGGCGCCATCGAGCGGATCGAGATCGACCCCGAGACGAAAGAGCCGCGCTTCCGCATCATCGGGGTTGACCTTTGGTCCGACGAAGACGGGTTCACCGAAGCGGCCGGCGCCACCGGCATCACGGGGATCTGCGGCTCGGGCATCATTGAGGCCGTGGCCGAGATGCGCATGGCCGGACTGCTCGACGCGTCGGGCCTTATCGGATCGGCCGCGCAAACGGGAACGGCGCGGTCGGTGCCCGAAGGGCGGACCCATGCTTACCTGATCCACGATGCGACCGCCGAGGGCGGACCGCGCATTACCGTGACGCAGGGCGACATCCGAGCGATCCAGCTGGCCAAATCGGCGCTCTATGCCGGCGCGCGCCTGCTAATGGACGAGCGCGGGGTGGAGCGGGTCGACAAGGTGGTGCTCGCCGGCGCCTTCGGGGCCCATATCTCGCCCAAACACGCCATGGTGCTCGGCATGATCCCCGATGCCCGCCTCGACGACGTGACATCGGCCGGCAACGCGGCGGGCACGGGCGCGCGGATGGCTCTGCTCAATCGGGCGCTTCGGGCCGAGATCGACCAAACGGTGCGTCAGATCACCAAGGTTGAAACGGCGATCGAGCCGCGCTTTCAGGAGCATTTCGTCAATGCCAACGCCCTGCCCCACGCCGTCGACGCATTCCCCGAACTCGGGCGCGTCGTAACGCTGCCCGAAGTGAGCTTCAATACCGGCGGCGGCGACGGCGAAAGCGGAGGCCGGCGAAGGCGTCGACGCGCCTGAGCGGCCCCTGTCTCGCGCACCGTGGCAAAGACCCTATGTCCCTTCTCGGGCAAGAACCTCCACGCAGAGCACGGTGGGGAGATGGCGCGCGATCTCTTCCCAACTCACGCCCTCGTCGTCACTAAAGAAGATCGATCCTGTATTGGTGCCGAAATAGACGCCGGCGGGGTCGCCCGGATCGGTCGCCATCGCCTGACGCAGGACGGTGAAAAAGCAGTTCTGCTCGGGAAGACCGGTGGTCATGGGCTCCCAGGTCGCGCCGCCATCCGCAGTGCGCCAGACGGCCGGTCGCCCGTCGATCGGGTAGCGGCCCTGCGAATCGCCGTTTAGCGGAAAGGTCCAGGCCATGTTGCGGTCGCGGGGATGGACCGCGATGGGAAAGCCGAACGTCGAGGGCAGCCCCTGCCCGATCGTCTCCCATTTCCGCCCGCCATCGGCGCTGCGGAACACGCCGTGGTGGTTCTGCATGTAGATCAGGTCGCCTGCCCCGTAGGCCCGCACCATGTTGTGCACGCAATGGCCGACCTCGCCGCCCGTGCCCGCGGCCGGATGCGTCGAGGTGTCGGGCGCGGCCACGATATCGGCGTTGGACCGTCGGTTGCGCCGCTCCCAGCTTGCCCCGCCATCCTCGGAGGCAAAGACCCCTGCGGCCGAGATCCCCACCCAAAGCCGCTCCGGTGCGTCGGGCGCCGAGAGGATCGTGTGCAACGTCAGACCGGCCCCGCCCGCGTTCCAGCTGTCGCGCGACTCGTGGTCGGTCAGCGCCTTGACCTTCTCCCACGTGTCGCCTCGGTCGTGGCTGCGATAGAGGCTCGCCGGTTTGGTGCCAGCGTAGAGCGCGCCGTTGGTCCGCCCGAGTGACCAGACAGCGGCGATCTCTTCCTCGAAAGCTGGGGCCGGGAGAGGGGCAAAGCCAACGGCCGCGGCACCCTCCGGGTCGGAGGCCAACCAACCGTCGAGCTGGCCGCCCGAGAGGCGGGACAGCGACCAGGTTTGGCCGCCATCCTCGGTGCGCCAGACGCCAGCACCGGTCCATTCCCCGCCGCCGCCGGCCCAGATGGTGCCCGTCGCCGGATCGCCCGCCATATGGTTGATGCCCCAATGGTCGCAATGGGGGCCCTCGACGGACCAGCCCGCCCTGTTCTCACCGCCATTGAGGATGAATGCGCCCTTGGTCGTCCCCACGAGCACGGAAAGCCCATGTGCCATGGTCTGTCCCTCCCTGTCGTGGCGCGATGATAGCACGAACGGGCCATGCTTGCGCTGGCGCTTGACCTGGGCCAGTGGCTTTCGTAACGAGGCGGACGCGGCGGGTATGATGTAATGGTAGCCTGTCAGCTTCCCAAGCTGAACGCGCGGGTTCGATTCCCGCTACCCGCTCCAGACTGGCCCCAGATGTATTTTGGATCCGCGTGGATCAGAGCATGTGGACACGCGGTTCGGCGTCGCAGACGTCGCGCGCAATCTCCACGACATGCCGGTGATGCGTGAGATAGATGGCCTGGCCGCTGCGGCCGATCCGCTCCATCAGGCGGCACGCGGCGCGTGTGCGGTCTTCGTCGAACGTCTCGAAGATGTCGTCGCAGAAGAACGGCAAACGGATCCCCTGACCGGCCATCTGCTCGTACGCGGCGGCCCTGAGCGCGAGATAGAGCTGAAACCGCGTGCCTTTCGACATATCGCCGACCTGTTTGGCGCCGCCGTCGGTATCGATTGCGACCAGATGCTCTGTTTGCCCGTCCGTCTGGGTCGCGAGCCTTGGATAGGCGCCGTTGGTGAGATCGGCAAAGGCCCGCTCCGTCGCCTCGAGCATGGCGCCGCGATGGGCATCGCGGTACCGCCGGATCGCCTCATCAGCGAGGCGCAGGCCAAAGGCGCGCTCGAGATATTCGAGGGCCGTGTCCTCCAACTCCAGTTGAAGATTGGCGCGGCGCTCCACCAGTTCGGCGACCTCGGCGTCGCCGGTGATCTCGGCGAGATCGCGCGTGGCCGTGACGCGCGCCTCTATCGCCTGCGACAGGCGCGCCTCCGCCCGCTCGAGGTCGGCCTCGATGGTTGCGGCCTGGGCGTCGAGGTCGGTGGCTGTCGCATCGCTGAGCGCGGCGCGCGCGGCGGTCATGTCGGGCACCGACAGCTCCGTGCGGACCCGCGACGCAAGCGCAGCGACCCTGGACCGCGTGTCGATAACCCATTGCGCCACACCCACGGTGCGGCGGAGCGCCTCGATCGTGTCGGTCTCTGCGTCGCTTGGAAACTGCGCGCCTAGCGTCTCGACCTTCCGGGCGATGTCGGAAAGCCGGACGGAGGCGTCGTGGCGCGCCTGCCTGTCGGTTGCAATGACCTGAGAAAGACGTGCGCGCTCGGCGCGCGCTTTGGCGTCTGTTTCGGCGTGCGCGCGGAGGGCATCGAATGCGGCGAGCGGGTTGGTCGGGTCGATGCCAATGCGTGCCGCGAGGGGGGCGATGGCCGCGCGAAACTGGCTCTGATCGGCTTCCATGGCGGTGACCGAGCGGGTCGCTTGGAGCCGCTTTGCGTCGTGCTCTCGCAGCTCCCGCAGGGCCCCGGGGGCAGCGGCGAGAGTTTCGGGGTCAAGTGCGCCACCGAAAAGTTCGGCCACTTTCTTGGCCCACGCTTGACCTGCGCCGTCTGCCGCCTCGGTTCGCGTTGCAAGGCGGTTCTTGCGGTCCGCAAGATCCTTAGTCAGGCTGCGGACCGCGGCTGCCGCGCTTTTCACTTGGTCTTCGTGGGCCCGCTCTTCTTCCGCGAGCCGACGCGCCATGGCGAGCGCGGCGGTGAAGCTGGGATCCTCGAGCGGCAGAAGCGGCTTCAGCGCCTCAAGGAGCCGGTGCGCCTTGTCGAGTGTTGGCGTGTGCCGCTCGGCCAGCTTGTCGAGCGCATCGCCGGCCTGTCGGGCCTTCTCATGCGCGTCGATCCAAGCGTGCAGGGCCGCCGGGTCGGCGCTGGGCAACCCGATTGATTTGGCGGCCTCAGCCGCGCGGGCCGTGACCGTAGCGGCCTTGGTCCTCAGGGCCACGAGCGCCTCTTGCTGTAGCTTTGCACGGGTTTCGGCCGTGACGCGGTCCTGCTCCAGCTGGCGGAGCTGGCCGAGGGCGCTGGCCTGAGCCAAGCGCCCCTCTGCCATCGCGTCGACCCGATCTGCCGCATGCCGAAAGGCATCCGCGGTGTCGCCGCTCAGCGCCACCCGATGGACCTGCCAGAGCGCGTCGCGCTCTTCGCGGGCCTGTCGCGCCTCGGCATCGCCTATCACGCCCTCGGCCTCGGCCATGCCGGCGCGAAGCGCGGCCTTGACCCTTATCTCGTCCTCGTAGTCTGCGAGCTTCTCCTGCGCACTGTCGATCTGAGCTGCCAATTTGGTGTGCTCCGCGGCGAGCTCTGCGGCTTCGTGCGGCGAGAGCGGCCGCGCGGGTAGCTCGGTCCACGACTGCTCCTCGGTCGAGAGGGCATCGAGTGCCTCTGCGAAATGCGTATTCGCGGCGTCGAGCGCGTCTTGGGCCCGTGCGACGTCCGGTGCAAGCGCGTCGGCCTCGAAGCGGACGAGAAGATCGCGCAGCCCCGTGGGCGCCGGGGTTTCGTCGCGAAGAGTGGCGCTGGTGTCGTTTGCCGCACGCAAGCGAGCCTGGAGGTCGGCCACCTCGGCAGCCTCTGTCTCGCGGGCGAGGTCTGCCGTTCGCGCTTCCTCGAGAAGCTGTTCGAGGCGTGCGATCTCGGCGGGCGCCACGACGAGGTGCGCGGGATCGGCGGTGTCCGGCGCACCCAGGTCACGTACGACGCGGGCCATATCGTCATAGGCCTCGCTGGCCGTCTGACGGCGCTTTGGCAAGTCCAGATCGGCAGTCCTCATGCGACTGCGAAGCGTGTCGAGCCCATCGAGCGCCTCAGCTAGTGCCGGTCCATCATCGTCGAATACGATCGCATCGCGCGCCGTTTCGGCGTCGGCGATGGCGGCGGTCAGACGCGCGATATCGGCCTCCGCCTTCCCTTGTGCCGCCGTCAGAGCGACCAGGTCTTCGGGGTTGAGGTCGAGCCGGTCGGGATACGCGGCAAAGGGTGCGATTTCGGCGCTCAGGTCCTCATGTTCATGAAGGTCCGGCAGGACCCGACGCTGCGCCGCGACCCACGCGGCCCGGTTGCGCAGGGCGTCGCGGGCCTCCCGCGCCTCCCGCTCGGCGCCCTCGCCCTGGCGCACGGCGTCCTTTCGCTTTTGCCAGGCGCCTGCCGTGACGTCCTTTTCGCGGATTGATCGTTCGACCTCGGCCAGGTCTTTTTTCAAAAGCGCCATGCGGGTGGAACTGGCGCGCTTGCGATAGAGCATGTCGGCCTCGGCCCGCGCCGCATCGAGCACCGTGCTCAGGTCCGAGATACCGGCTGCGGCAGAAAACAAAAGCCGCCCAATGTCGCCCCGGGCGTTCGCAATATCTTCGCCGCCCTTCTCTATCGTGTCGTCGTCCAGGCAGAGGAGACTGCGGTAGTCCTCGATCGCCAGGCCCCCCAGATGCGCCGACAGAGCCTGTTCCGGCACTATTGTGCCACCGCCGTCGAGCAAGGTGCCGGCTCGCGTGGGCAGACGTGTGAAGCTGCGCTGCGCGCCGCCAAGCTCCAGGACACCCGACACCTTGAGGTTCTTGCGCTGGTGCTGAAAGTCATAGGGCTCGCGCGTCGGGAAGCCGTAGAGGAGGCGTAGAAACCCCTCCATCGTTGTGGTCTTGCCGGCCTCGTTTGGGCCGTAGATCACGTGAAAGTCCGACGGCCCGTCGGCCGATCCGAAATCGAAGCTGTGATCGGTGAATCGTCCGAAAAACTCAAGCGACAGCCGGGCGATGCGCATCAGCCGCCTGCCCCCTTCATGCGCGCAATGATCCTGGCCGCCCCGCGGCCCGCGAGCTTCTGAACAAGCGCGTCGGCCGCGTCTTCGTCGGGGAGAAGGGCCGCGCGACGGGCGGGTGGCAGCTCGCCGAGGAGCGCATCGAGCTTGTCACGGCAGGACGCATCGAACCCCGGCTCGCGGCGGATCCCGTCCATCAGCCGGGCAAGTTCATCAGTGGCGCCTTGCCCCGCCTCCGTTGGATCAGAGAGGTCCGTGCGCAGCTTCTCGAGCCAAAGGCGCCCCGTTTCCTGGGCGATCCGGTCAGCGGTTTCGGCCCAGACATCGCGATCACGCAGGATCTGCCATCGGCGCGGCGTGGCGCCCTGCAGGGTAAGGCGCACCACGCCGGTGTCGGACAGAAGGGCTTGGGCCGCCGCATTCACTGCGCCGCGGATCCGGTCGCGGAGGATGTCATCGCTTGCGGCACCGGCAACGTCCACCGCAATGTCGAGGAATTCGACGGCCGAGACAGGCACCTCCTCCACCATGATCGCCTCGCCAATCGTCAGGAGTGTCGCCGATTTTGGCCCCGCCTCACCGATATCGCGTCCCTGCGGCATCCCGGGCATCACGATCCATGGGTTATCGGCATGGATCTGGCGGCGGTGGACGTGGCCGAGCGCCCAATAGTCGAACCCCATCCCGGCAAGCTCGGCCACCGTGCAGGGCGCATAGGGGTCGTGCCCGGCGGCACCGGCGAGCGAGGTGTGGAGCATCGCGATGTTCACGGCAGCCGCGACCGGCGCGGGGAAGCGGGGCAGAAGGCTGTCGGGCGCCTGACGGCTGGCAAAGCTGACGCCATGGATCCACACGCCCTCGGCCAGCTGCACTTTGCCGCCTCGCCCGTCGAACACATGCACGTTGTCCGGCAGGGTGAGGTGACCGGTGATCGGATTCTCGGCGTCGTGATTGCCCTTGATGTAGAAGACGCGCACGTCGCGGGCGCGCAGCCGGTCAAGCTCCTGCATGAGGAACGCGGCCGTGCGGGCGCTGCGCTCGGCCCCGTCGAAGAGGTCGCCGGAAATCAGAACGGCCTGCGCCCGCTCGGTCAGCGCTGCATCGACGATGCGCGTGAGTGCCGTCCGGGTGGCTGTCTGCACCCGGTCGCGGAGCGCCGGATCGCGCAAAGCCAGCGATCGCAGGGGCGAATCGAGATGAATGTCGGCGGTGTGGAGGATCTTGATCATGCGTTTGGGTCAGCGCCTCTTCGTGCACTCTGAAAAAGACCACGCCCTGCTCAGCGCGCCGCCTGTTCGGGCCAAACTGGCATCCCGGCGGCCCGGACGAAAGGGCCAGGTCGACCGAGATCCAGACCTTCGTCGCGACAGGCTTGCGCCCGATTGGTTCCTGACCCAACGTGCCGGCGAGAATGGGCATCGGGGGCGAGAATGAGCGACCTTACGGGCAAGGCGGAACGCAGCCGGAGGCAGCTTGGGATCCTGGGAATAAGACGATGAAAGACCTGCCGTTTCTGGCCCCGCTCGACGCGGCAGCCCTTCGGGCGGCTGGCCTTCCCGCCGAGTGGACGTTCGGGATGCGCGACCAGGTGCGCTATTCCGAGATCGACGCGCTGAACCACGCCAACAACACCGCTTATCTGCGCTGGTTCGAGGCCATTCGCGTCCACTACATCCAGGCGCGCGGCATCACGACGTACGACCTTGGCGCGCCCCAGACCGTGGTGAAGCGTGTCACGGCAGACTATCACGCGCCGATGTTCCTTGATGAGCCCTACATCGTGGCGGCGCGAACGCTCAGCTTCCGGCGCACCAGCTTTGTCATGCGCTATGCGGTGTTCGCCCCCGAGATCCGTGCCGAGGGCGAGGCGATAGTCGTGATGATGGAGCCCGATGGCCGCACCAAGCGCCCGCTTGACGATGCTGTGCGCGCGCGCCTCGCCGAGCTCGATGGGGCCGAGGACGCGGGCTGATCGCATCCGGATCCGGGATGCACGGCACGCACGCGGAGGCGTCTGGCCGCTACCTGTGAAGGCGCAAGTGCTCGACGAGGAGCGCGGTCGAATCGTCGGCCGGCTTGCCCGCTGGCGCCACGTCTCCCGCAACGACGGGTTGCAGACCCTTGGCCAGTTCCTTGCCCAACTCCACGCCCCATTGATCGTAGCTGTTGATCCCCAGGACCACGCCTTCGACGAACACGCGATGCTCGTAGAGCGCCACGATCTGACCCAGGACCTCGGGCGTTAGAAGAGGATACACAAGCGTGACCGAGGGCCGGTTGCCGGGAAAGACGCGCTGGGCGGCCTGCGCCTCGAGTTCGTCTCCGGCAAAGCCTTTGGCGGACATCATTTTCCGGGCCTCGTCGAGGCTGCGGCCGCACATGAGCGCCTCGGACTGGGCGAGGCAGTTTGCGACCAGAAGCTGATGCTGGTGAACGAGGTCGCGCTCGTGCCCGCGCGCGCCGACCATGAACTCGCAAGGCACGATGTCGGTACCCTGATGGATAAGCTGATAGAAGGCGTGCTGGCCGTTGGTGCCCGGCTCGCCCCACACGATGGGGCCGGTGGCACGTCCTGTGTCCGTGCCCTCGCGGGTCACACGCTTGCCATTGCTCTCCATCTCAAGCTGCTGCAGGTAAGCCGGCAGCCGCGCCAGCCGCTGCTCGTAGGGCAGAACGGCGCGCGAGGGATAGCCGAGGACCTGCCGGTGCCAAACGCCGGTCAGCGCAAGCAGAATCGGCAGGTTCTCCTTCGGTTCGGCCGCCTGGAAATGTCGATCCATCGCCTGGGCGCCACGAAGGAACGCCAGAAACGCCTCAGGCCCAATGGCGATCATCAGCGACAGCCCGATCGGCCCCCACATCGAATAGCGCCCGCCCACCCAATCGGCGAACCCGAAGACACGGCTCTCTGGGATGCCAAAGCGCGCGGTCTCCTCCAGCGCCGACGAAAGCGCTGCGAACTGCTCTGCCGGCTCATCGACCGTCTCGCCCATCCAGGCCCGAGCCGTCGCAGCGTTGGTCATGGTCTCGATGGTTGTAAAGGTCTTGGAGGCCACGATCACGAGCGTTGTGGTTGGGTCGAGGCCGCGCAAGATGTCGGTCACGTGGGCGCCGTCGACATTCGACACGAAATGGCAGCGTGGACCGTCGCAGTAGGGCGCGAGCGCGAGCACCGCCATGGCCGGGCCCAGATCCGACCCGCCGATGCCGATATTGACGACATCGGTGATCTTTCCGCCCGCACCCTCGAAGCTGCCCTCGCGCACATCCTCGGCGAAATCCTGCATGCGACGGAGCGTGGCGAGCACCTCGGGCATGACATCGGCGCCATCAACCATCACCGGCCCGCCATCGAGATTGCGCAATGCGGTATGCAGAACGGCGCGCCCCTCGGTGGTGTTGATCTTCTCGCCCGCGAACATCGCGTCGCGGCGTGCCGCCACGCCGGCGAGTTCGGCGAGCTCAAAGAGAAGCCAGCGCGCCTCGGTGTCGATATTCGTCTTGGAATAGTCGAACAGCATGTCGCCGAAGCGGGCCGAGAACTCCGCCGCGCGCAGGGGCGTCGCAAAGAGTGCCTCGATCCGCCGGGTCTTCACCCCGGCCGCGTGCGCATCGAGCCTTGCCCAGATCTCGTCTATGGTGGTCATCGCTATCCCCTGAAAGCCCGGTGGCCGCTCACTCGGCCCAATGTACCTTCGCGCCCCTCAACACGGCCTGAACGGGCGCCTCGTCTGGTTGGGCCTGGGCGGCCCGTTCCAGTGCGGCCCGTTTGTCGGCGCCGGTGATCAGGATGTGCTTGGCAAGGGCGCCGTTCAGGACCTGTGCCGTCAGTGTCAGCCGCACCTCAGGCTGGCCCTCGGGGCGCACCACCGCGACCGCGGGCGCCTGCGCGGCAAGGGCCTCGGCCACGCCCGGCGCGCCGGGAAAGAGCGAGGCTGTATGCATATCGGCGCCCATTCCCAGAAGCAGGACATCGACGGGAAGATGGGTTGCGATCTCGTCGGACAGGCGCTCAGCAGCCCCATCGGGCGTTTCGCCCTCGACATAAAAGGGAATGAAGGAGGCCGCGGCGCTGGCGCCGGCCAGAAGACGGTCGCGAATCAGGCGGGCGTTCGAGCGCTCGTGGTCGCCCGGCACCCACCGCTCGTCGGTTGGCATGACATAGACACGGTCCCAATCCAGGTGAACGCCTGAAAGCGTGTCGAACACCGGGCCGGGCGTGGTGCCGCCGGGCACGGCAAAGGTCACGCGCTCATGGGTGAGGAGCGCCGATTTGAGATCGCCGGCGAGCGTGTCAGCCACATCCATCATCATCATTTCGGCGTCGGGATATTCGATGAATTCCATGGAGAGCCCTCACGCCTTGATTTCACGCCAGCGCCGCCCGTCGCGATGCATCAGGATCTGGGCATCCTCGGGACCGGCGCTGCCCTGTTCATACGGCTTCGGCACGTCCGCGCGCGAGACCCAATCGGCGATGACGGGATCGGTCCAGGCCCACGCGGCCTCGACCTCGTCGCCGCGCATGAAGAGGGTTTGGTTGCCCCGGATCACGTCCATGATCAGCCGTTCATAGGCGTCGGGGATCGTGTCGGCCTCGTCTCCTAGCGCCTCGGCAAACGACATATCGAGCGGTACGTCGATCAGGCGCATGCCCCCGGGCCCCGGCTCCTTGATCGTCACGCCAAGCTGGATTCCCTCATTGGGCTGCAGACGGATCGACAGGATGTTGCGGTGGATGCCCTTTTCGGCGCCGAAGATCGAATGCGGCGCGTCCTTGAACACGATCGCGATTTCCGAGGCGCGCGCCCGCAGGCGTTTTCCGGTGCGCAGGTAGAACGGGGTTCCGGCCCACCGCCAGTTCGAGATCTGGAGCTTCATGGCGATAAAGCTTTCGGTGCGCGACCGGGCGTCTCCGGCATCGTCTCGATAGCCGGGCCCACCATCGACTCCCTCATACTGCCCCCGTACGAGGTGATGGTGATCGACGGCTTCGAGCGCGCGGATGACCTTGAGCTTTTCGTCCCGCACAGCGTCGGGATCAAAGCGCGAGGGCGGCTCCATCGCGATCAGGCACAGAAGCTGCATCAGATGGTTCTGGACCATGTCGCGCATGGCGCCGGCGCGGTCGTAATACTCGCCGCGTCCGCCCACACCCACCGTCTCGGCCACGGTGATCTGGATATGGTCGACATACTGGCTGTTCCAGAGCGGCTCGAACAGGACGTTGCCGAACCGGATCGCCATCAGGTTCTGCACCGTTTCTTTGCCGAGGTAGTGGTCGATCCGGTAGATCTGGGTCTCGTCGAAATGCTGCGCGAGGCTCGTGTTGAGGGCGCGGGCACTGTCGAGGTCGTGGCCGAAGGGCTTTTCGACGACGATCCGGCTTTCGCCCGTGGCCACCTGATGCGCGCGCAAGCGCTCTGCGATCGGCTCGAAGAGGCTCGGCGCGACGGACAGGTAAAAGGCGTGGACGGCATCGGGGCGCATTCGCTTGGCCAGCTTCGCCCAGCCATCGGTGCCTTTCGCGTCGATCTGCTCATAGCCAAGGCAATCGACGAAGCGTGCCACACAGTCGCGGTCTTTGCTGGCTTCGGGCAGAAACTCCCGCAGCGCCTTGCGCACGAACGTGCGATAGCCGTCATCGTTCATGTCGGTGCGCGCGGCCCCGACGATGCGGGCTTCGGACGTCATTTGACCATCGGCGAAGCGGCGGAACAGGCCTGGCAGGATCTTGCGGCGGGCCAGATCGCCGGTGCCTCCGAAGATCACAAGATCGAAGGGATCGACGGGAATGATGCGCGCGACCATCGGGCGCCCTTTCGCTTCGGCTGCGTCACCGGGTTGTTAGCGCAACCAGCCGCCCTGATAAAGCCTTCACATCGGTGTCAGACCGCCGGGCCGGCCTTCCCTGTCTTCCCATGAACGGCTAGCCGTACCCACAATGCAAGACCCAAGGACGACGACATGAAAGACGGGCTGCCGCCCTCCGGCACAATTGGCAAGTTTCAGCACCCGGACTGGACGGCACAGGGCGAACGGCGCGCTACGGTCGCCCTCGGCACGTTGCAGACACTGTGGTTCAACACCGGCACGCTTTGCAACATTGCATGCCTGAACTGCTACATCGAGAGCTCCCCCACCAACGACCGGTTGGAGTATATCACACCGGCCGAGGTCCGGCGCTATCTCGACGAGCTCGACGGGCCGGCCTGGAGCGCTCGGGAGATCGGATTTACAGGCGGCGAGCCGTTCCTGAACCCGGGCTTCCTGGAGATGCTGGGGGACTGTCTGGCGCGCGGCTATGCGGTGCTGGTGCTCACCAATGCGATGAAGCCAATGATGCGCCCTCGCGTCCAGGCCGGACTGAAGGCGTTGCATGCGGAGTATGGCGACCAACTTACCCTGCGGGTTTCGCTCGATCACTTCGCCGCCGCGCGGCACGACGACGAGAGGGGGGCCGGCAGCTTTGCGGCGAGCCTTGCGGGTATGGACTGGATCCGAGATGCGGGGCTTCGCATGAGCGTTGCCGGCCGCACGATGTGGGATGAACCCGAGGCCGATATCCGGGCCGGGTTTGCCAAGCTCTTCCAAGACCGCGGATACGACGTTGACGCGAGCGACCCCGCCCAGTGCGTCCTCTTTCCCGAGATGGATGCGCAGGCCGACGTGCCTGAGATCACCACGGCCTGCTGGGGCATCCTCGGCAAGCGACCCGAGAGCGTGATGTGCGCCACGTCACGGATGGTCGTGAAGCGCAAGGGGGCGGCGCGGCCGTCGGTCTTGGCCTGCACGCTACTGCCCTACGAGGCGGAGTTCGAGCTGGGCGAGACTCTGGCCGAAGCGGCCCGGCCCGTCGCCCTGAACCACCCGCATTGCGCGAAGTTCTGCGTTCTTGGCGGGGCAAGCTGTTCGGCGTAACGCGGTCCCACTGCACAAGCTTTCGGGCCGTGCTGGTTGGGAGCCCTGCACAGGTCTGAAAAGAAGACACCGCGCTCCGATGGAGCGCGGTGCTATTGGTGAATTGTCCCTGCGGTCAGGTGCGGGCGCGGCCCACGGCACGCCAGGCCAGCGGCAGAAGCAGCGCTGCGAGCGCGAGCTTCATCGCGTCGCCGATCAGATAGGGCGTGAGGCCCCAGACCAGCGTTTGATCCCAAACCGTGGCATAGGTCTCTGGGCGGAACATGCCTGTGGCGATCAGATGGTTCAGCCACGCGAGGCCCGGCACATACAGGATGACGTTGCCGATGAGCATGGCGAGTGCCATCCACAGGATCGACCGGTCCCAGCCGCGGCGGGCGAGCCAGCCCATGGCGGCGACGGCAAGCACGTAGCCCAGAAGGTAACCGCCGGTCGTGCCCATCATATAGCTCAGGCCATTCGACTCGGCGGTGGAGCTGGCGAAGACGTCGAAGCCAAGCGCACCAATTCCCATGTAGCCGAGGATGGTTACGAGGCCCAAACGCGGGCCATAAGCCGCTCCGATGGTCAGAACGGCGAGCGTGCCGAGGTTCACCGGAACGGGCGAAGGCGGCACCATCACCTTTATTTGCGCCGCAACCGTCAGCGCCGCGATGCCGAGCGCAACAAGGATCGCCTGCTTGATCCTGAGGGCCGTGCCCTCCGTTGGACCCAACGCTTCCGCCAGCGTGCGGTTCATCAATGCGGCTGCCATTGCCCGTCTCCCGTGTGAGTTCGTCCCGCAAGGTGTGCCGCAAAGGCCTGCCCCGCGCAAGCGCACCCTTCGGCTGGCTGGACCTCGATTGGCGAACGCCCCTCGCCGCATCCCCGGTCAGAAGCGCGTGTAGGTGCTCTCCATACGATAATCCTTGCGCGGCCCGCCGACATCCCAAACGGCGCGCCAGAGGTCCGGCAGGTCGAAGTTGTAGCTCACGCGATAGGTGTCGGGCTCGCAGAGATGAACCGCCGTTGGCACAGCCTTTGCCGGGTCGAACTCATGAAACGGACGCCCATCCGGGAAGGTCACGTGGATTCGGTCTGCCACGATGCGCCAGGCGTACGCCCGGTGACCGGCCAGCGTCGAGCCATCCGGGAGGACGAGATGCCCAATCTCGACATAGTCCAGACCGCCCTCCCCCGGCGTGAAGGTCGCTTCGCCGTCAAAGCGCGACGGGCCGTCCCCCAGCCGATCATCAATGGCCCTGCATAGCTGCCACACACCTGCAAGCCCTGCGATCAACCCATCAGGCGTCAAACCGGTCCCTGCCCTCCTATCGGCCATCCGATGCTCTGCCATCTGGGCTGCCATTGCTCCATCCGTTCGCACGGTCTAATCACCGCCCTGTTCAGGATGGAAGGCCCGCCGCATGATCCCTCGCTATTCCCGACCCGATATGGTGGCCATCTGGGCCCCTGAGACGAAGTTCAGGATCTGGTTCGAGATCGAGGCCCATGCCTGTGACGCACAGGCCGAGTTGGGCGTGATCCCAAGGGCCAACGCCGAAGCGGTGTGGAAAGCCAAGGACGCGGAGTTCGACATCGCGCGGATCGACGAGATCGAACGGGAAACCAAGCACGACGTCATCGCCTTCCTGACCCATCTGGCCGAGATCGTGGGCGCCGAGGAGGCCCGCTTCGTCCACCAGGGCATGACCTCGTCCGACGTGCTGGACACAACCTTCAATGTCCAACTCACCCGCGCCGCCGACCTTCTGATCACGGGCGTGCGCCGGTGCATGGACGCGCTCCGGGCCCGGGCGCACGAACACAAGCTCACGCCCCGGATCGGCCGGTCGCACGCCATCCATGCCGAGCCGACGACGCTCGGTCTGACCTTCGCGCGCTTCTATGCCGAGATGGACCGCAACCTGTCGCGTTTGCGCGATGCCCGGGCCGAGGTGGCCACAGGAGCCCTTTCGGGAGCGGTGGGGACATTCGCAAACATCGATCCAGCCGTGGAGGACCATGTGTGCGCGGCGATGGGTCTCGTTCCCGAGCCGGTTTCAACGCAGGTCATCCCGCGGGACCGGCACGCGATGTTCTTTGCCACGCTCGGCGTCATCGCCTCGTCCCTTGAAAACATCGCGGTCGAGATCCGCCACATGCAGCGCACCGAGCTGCGCGAGGCGGAGGAGTTTTTTTCGAAGGGCCAGAAGGGCTCGTCGGCGATGCCGCACAAGCGCAACCCGGTCCTGACCGAGAATATCACGGGTCTTGCGCGCCTGGTGCGCAGCGCGGTGACGCCGGCTCTCGAGAACGTGGCCCTCTGGCACGAGCGCGACATTTCCCATTCCTCGGTGGAGCGTGTGATCGGCCCGGATGCCACCGTCACGCTCGACTTTGCGCTGCACCGCATGGCGGGCGTGATCGAGAACCTTCTGGTCTACCCGAAGGCGATGATGGCCAACCTCGACGCCACTCGCGGCCTGATCCACTCGCAGCGCGTGCTCCTGGCGCTGACACAGAAGGGGCTGAGCCGCGAGGCCGCCTATGCCGCCGTGCAGCGCAATGCGATGCGCGTGTGGGAGGACGGGGCCGATTTCCGGGCCGAACTCGGCGCCGACAAAGAGGTCGCCGGTGCCCTGACACCGGCGGACCTCGATCAGCTCTTTGATCTCGGCTACCACCTGAAGCATGTGGACACGATCTTCGCTCGGGTCTTTGCCGACACCGACCTGCCTGCGTGATGGGCGACTGCGCCGCCGATCCGGGCACTGGGACCGGCCACAAGTCGCTCACGAGATAAGGACTTGGCTGACGCTGCGTCCGTGCTAACGTTCTTCACATTGCAACAGAGGAGACGAAGATGAGACTGAAAGCGACGATTGCCGCCATAGCACTTGCCGGCCTTCCCACCTTCGCCGCCGCTGCCGGCTGCAACTGGGGCGAAGCGCACACACCGACCACAGCGATGTCCTGCGCCGCAGGCACCGTTTACGACGCGGCCTCTGGCACCTGCGTGCCAAGCACGACGTCCTAACGGGGCGTGCCCGGCTGCGCCTGGGCAAACCAGACGGTTTCGGGCCCCGCTGATCCGTTTCAGCGGGGCTTGTCACTTCAAGAACACGCGGTAGCACTCTGGTGTATAACCATTTTTTCCCATCTCTCGTTCTTTTGGGCCTAACGCTGAACACGGCGTGGGCTGCGGGGTTTTCGGATCCTGAGCCTGTGGCGCCGCCGCCCGCGGTCGATGCTTGTCCCCAAGGAACGATCCCCAGTGCGCCGGAAACCGAGGGCGCCACCGCGACCGACGACGCCACTCCGGAAGGCGACACGCCTGACTGCGTCGCACCGGATGCTGCGGCGCTCGACGACGATGCGCTGTTTCGCACTGTGATCGCGCTGTCGGAGAAGGCCCGCTACGCCGAGGCGCTGGCCGTTCTCGACACGATGGGCGAGGCGCAGACCGACCGCGTCCTGACACAACGCGGCTTCCTGTTGCGAAAGACCGGCCGCACGGACGAGGCGCTTTTGGCCTATGACGCCGCCCTCGCGCGGAACCCCGACAACTTCTTGGCGCGCTCCTATCTGGGCCTTGGCCTGTTGGAGATGGGCGATGTGGCCGCCGCGCGTGCCCAATTGACCGAGATCCGACGTCGCGGCGGGCGGCAGACCCGCGCCGAGTTTGCGCTGCGTTTCGCCCTGCGCGCCGGACGCCCGGTAGCCTACTGACGGCGCCGCCAGGCTTCCTTCAGATGCGCAGTCTCATGCATGAGCCAACCCTTTGTTAAGGGTGAGGCTTTAGGACCATGGCCGTCCCTCTTCGTGGAGCGTGCGGCTTGGACGACAGCCTTTCCTCTATCGCGTTGCCCGGCCCGCCGCTCGCTAGTGGTGGGGTCTCCGTTGCGCTCAGCAAGAGCCAGAAAGCCGCCGTGATTGTGCGGCTCCTGATCGCGGAAGGGGCAAAACTGCCCCTCGATCTGATGCCCGACGAGATGCAAGCGCGCCTAACCAACGAGATGGCCGCCATGCGCTCGGTCGATCGCGAGACCTTGCGACAGGTGATTGAGGAATTCGCGGGCGAGCTCGATGCGATCGGTCTGCACTTTCCCGGTGGGATCGCGGGCGCTTTGGGCCTGCTGGAAGATCATATCAGCCCCGCCACCGCTGCGCGCCTGCGCCGCGAGGCCGGCGTGGCCGCCCGGGGAGACCCGTGGGAGCGGATTGCGGGCCTCTCGCCGGAGCGTCTCGTCGCGGTGCTCGAAGAGGAAAGCACCGAAGTCGGCGCCGTCCTCTTGGCCAAGCTCGAAACGCGCAGGGCTGCCGAGCTTCTGGGCATGCTCCCGGGCGAACGGGCTCGGGCCCTTTCCTATGCCATCTCCAAGACCGGCACCGTCGACCCCGAAACGGTGCGCCGGATCGGCCTGTCCCTCGCCGCACAGCTTGACGCGGAACCGGTGCGCGCCTTCCCCGAGGGCCCGGTGCAGAAGGTTGGCGATATCCTCAATGCCACACGGTCTGTCACCCGCGACGATGTGCTCGACGGGCTCGAGGAGCAGGACCGGGAGTTCGCGGCCGAGGTGCGCCGCGCGATCTTTACGTTCGCCAACCTCTCCACCCGGATCGACACGCGCGACATTCCCCGCGTGGTCAAGGGGATCGACCCGGCCGCTCTGCAGGCCGCCCTGGCCTTCGCACTCAGCCGCGACGACCTGAAGGTCGCCGGCGACTTCGTGCTCGACAACATGTCCAAACGCATGTCGGAGGCGCTGCGCGAAGAGATCGACGATGGCGACACGCCGAACGAGGAGGCCGGAGAAGCCGCGATGGCCACCGTGATCGCCGAGGTCCGTCGTCTGGTCGATGCGGGCGACCTGTTGCTTTTGGCCGACGACTGATCCGGCCCGGACTTGCACGGCTGACCTCCCTTGCCTATGCCCGGGCCGACCAGGCGCACGGAGGACTTTGGTGTCGGGAGACTCACGGCAAACGCAGAGCGAGCCCGGCCCTCCCGAAGACGCCGCCCGGCCGGGCGATCGTGTGGTGGATCTCGCGTTCCGCGGCCTGCTTTGGTCGGTCCTGCGCCTGCCCTACGCCCCGCGCATCCGGACCTTCGGCTGGGTCACCGAGCGGCTCGCCATGGCCTCGCGCTTCGGTCGGCGGATCGAGGAGAACTTGGACCTGGTCTACCCTGAGATGGACAAGGCCGCACGGCGCACGCTCGCCCGTCGCTCCGCCAACAATTCCGGTCGCCTTCTGATCGAGAACTACTCCGGGCCCGAGCTCGCCGCGCGCATGAACCACGTCGAGCCAACGGGCCCTGGTGTTGCGGCCCTGGCCGAGGCCAAAGAGGCTGGCACGCCCGTCCTTCTGCTCACCGGGCACTTCGGCAACTATGAGGCCGCACGTGCTTCTCTGGTCGCGCGGGGCTATCGCGTGGGCGGCCTCTATCGCCCCATGCGCAACCCCTATTTCAACGCCCACTACAGGGCCACGATGGAGCGGATGGGCCCGCCCGTGTTTCCGCAAGGGCGTGCCGGCACAAAGGGACTGATTGCGTTCCTCAGGTCCGGCGGTTTCGCGATGCTGCTCAACGATCTTTATGTCGGCAGCGGCCTGGAGCTTCCGTTCCTGGGCCACCCGGCGATGACCTCGACCTCTGCCGCCGAGATCGCCGAACGTGTCGGCGCCCGTGCCATCCCGGTCTGGGGCATTCGCCAGCCCGACGGTCTGAGCTTCACTGTGGAGGTGGACGCGCCCCTCCCCGAGGGCGATCCGGTGGAGACGACACGCGCCTACAACGCCGCCTGCGAAGCCCGCATTCGGGCCCATCCCGATCAATGGTACTGGATTCACCGGCGATGGAAGGTGAAATGGCAGCGCGGCGCGGGCGACAGGCCCGGCCTGCACCCCGCGCAATTGCCGAGCCGGAAGTCGCGCCTGTAGAGTTTGAGAGCGCTGCAGCGCGCCCTTGGGGCTTAACAAGGGAGCGGGATTTGACTAGGTGAGCCGGATGGCAACAGAGCTTCATATCATCGGCGGCGGCATGGCCGGGTCCGAAGCTGCATGGCAGGCGGCCGAGGCCGGGGTGCCCGTGGTGCTGCACGAGATGCGACCGCGCACTGGCACGTTCGCACACCGCACCGGCAATATGGCCGAAATGGTGTGCTCCAACTCGTTTCGCTCCGATGACGACGAGAACAACGCCGTGGGCCTCTTGCATTGGGAAATGCGGGCCGCCGGCGGCCTTCTGATCAGCATGGCCGACGCCCACGCGCTGCCGGCCGGAGGTGCGCTCGCGGTCGACCGCGACAGGTTCGCCGAGGGCGTGACAGAGCGACTGAGGGCCCACCCCGGGATTACCATAGTCGAGGATGAGGTCACGGACCTACCAGACGACGTGCCAGCGATCATTGCGACCGGCCCGCTCACCTCAGGCCCTCTAGCCGCGGCGATCGCCCGGGAAACCGGTCAGGACGCGCTGGCCTTCTTCGACGCGATCGCCCCAATCGTCTATGCCGACAGCATCGACATGTCGGTCGCCTGGCGGCAGTCGCGCTATGACAAGGGCGAGACCGAGGAAGAGCGGCAGGCCTATATCAACTGCCCGATGACACGCGACGAATATGAGGCCTTCATCGACGCCCTCCTCGCCGCCGACGTCACCACGTTCAAGCCCGGCGAGACGGCCGGATACTTCGACGGCTGCCTCCCCATCGAGGTGATGGCAGAGCGGGGGCGCGAAACCTTGCGCCACGGGCCGATGAAGCCCATCGGGCTGACCAACGCGCATGACCCCGACACCAAGGCCTATGCCGTCGTTCAGCTGCGCCGCGACAATGCACTTGGCACGCTCTACAACATCGTCGGCTTCCAGACGAAGATGCGCCACGGCGCGCAGACCGAGGTGTTTCGGATGATCCCGGGCTTGCGCGAGGCGCGTTTCGCACGGCTGGGCGGCATCCACCGCAACACGTTCATCAACTCCCCGACCCTTCTGGACGCCCAGATGCGGCTGCGCGCACGCCCCAACCTGCGCTTCGCCGGCCAGATCACCGGCGTCGAAGGCTATGTTGAATCGGCCGCGATGGGGCTTTTGGCCGGGCGCATGGCCGCGGCTGAACTGACCGGCGGATCTCTGCCGGCCGTCCCGGCCGAGACCGCGATGGGGGCGCTTCTGACCCACATTACGGGTGGCGCGGAGGCAAAGACGTTTCAGCCGATGAACGTGAATTTCGGGCTCTTTCCGCCGATCGACGCCCGAGGCGGCCGCAAAGGACGCCGCGAACGCTATCGCGCCTATACTGACCGCGCAAAGGCGGCGTGGCTCGCCTGGCTCGAGGCGCGCGCGAGCGACGCGGCCTGAGGTCCGGTGGTGGCCAGCGGCACCGCATGGTACAAGCACACATGATCAGAAAA
Organism: Pseudomonadota bacterium; assembly: GCA_039822045.1. Lineage (GTDB taxonomy): Bacteria > Pseudomonadota > Alphaproteobacteria > Rhodobacterales > Rhodobacteraceae > HLUCCA09. Next base: position 64,878 of record JBCBMY010000002.1, read on the forward strand.
TTCCTCGAAGACGTCTACGACCGCGATGCGTCGAAGACGGTCGATGCGTTCTACGACGAGTGGTCGGCCTCCTATGACAAGGAGCTTGTCGATAACTCCTATTCGACGCCCCAGCGCCTTGCCGAGGCGCTCACCAAACTGGAGACGCCGACCGACGAACGACTGCTCGACTACGGCTGCGGGACGGGTTTGAGCGGGCAGGCCCTGGTGGCGCAGGGCTTCACGCTGCTCGATGGCTGTGACCTGTCGACGGGTATGCTGGCCGAAGCGGAACACAAGCAGATCTATGGGCGCCTCTGGCAGGCTGAGGAGGACCCGCTCCACCCGGTATCGTTCGGCAGCTACGCGATCATCGTCGCGGCCGGTGTGGTCAGCCCCGGGGCGGCCCCCGCACATCTACTCCACCGGCTCGCCGCAGCGCTCGATGAAGGGGGCCGGATCGCGTTTTCGTTCAACGACCATGCGCTGCACGATCCGACTTATATCGACGCACTGCGGGAATTGCGCGAAAACGGGATGACCCTCGCCTTTGAAGAATACGGCGAGCATCTGCCCGGGATCGGGCTCAATTCGACGGTGTACGTGTTCGACCGCGTGTGAGCTATCGCACCCGGTTCGCGCCGAGCCCGACGGGGCCCCTTCATCTTGGCCACGCCTATTCGGCCGGTGTTGCGGCGCGCAGGGCTGCGGCCGCCAGTGGTGAGATGCTATTGCGGCTCGAGGATCTCGATCGCAGCCGCGTCAGGCCCGAATGGGAGGCACTGATCGCCGAAGACCTTGCGTGGCTCGGCATCGCTTATCCGGAGCCCGTTTGGCGGCAATCGCAGCGCGCGGACGCCTACGAGGCCGCGCTACGGGCATTGTGGGACGCCGGCCTCCTTTTCACCTGCACCTGCAACCGACGCGACATCGAGGCGGCCGCCGCCGCGCCCCAGGAAGGCGCGCCCATGATCGGGCCAGACGGGATCGTCTATCCGGGCACCTGTCGCGGCAAGCCAAGGGGCGGGTTTCCAACCGAAGGGGCGCTCCGCCTCGATATCGGCCGTGCGCTCCGAGACCTGACGGACATAGTCTTCGAGGAGACCGGCGACGCCGCTGACGGTGCGCCCGGGCGCATATCGGTGGCGGGCTCAACCATGATCCACGGAATTGGCGACGTCGCGCTGCGCCGTCGCGACGGCTATGCAGCCTACCACCTGGCCGTGGTCGTTGATGATGCCGCGCAGGGTGTCACCGAGGTCGTGCGCGGCGCGGACCTGTTTGACGCCACGGCAATTCACGTGCTGCTTCAGCACCTGCTGGGCCTGCCGCATCCCACCTATCACCACCATCGCCTGATCCGAGATCCATCCGGTAAGCGCCTGGCCAAGCGGCACGACGCGCGCGCTCTCCGCGCCCTACGCAATGCAGGATGGTCGCCGACAGACGTGCTGCGCGACATCGGCCTTGAGCCCGCGAGCTAGATCGCCAGGGGCTCCATCAGGACCGTCTCCCCCTCAGCCCCAACCGCGGTGAAAAAGCACGTCCGTCGACCGGTATGACAAGCAGGCCCGATCTGATCGACCAGAAGCAACAGCGTGTCGCGATCGCAATCCACCCGCATCTCCCGCAAACTCTGGATATGGCCCGACGTCTCTCCCTTGGCCCAGAAGGCCTGCCGCGAGCGTGACCAATAGGTGACACGACCCGTCTCGAGCGTGCGGGCGATAGAGGCCTCCGACATCCACGCCATCATCAGCACCTCGCCGGTATCGGCATCCTGGGCGACGGCCGGGATCAGGCCCTTGTCGTTGAACCGCAGGGAAGCTGGATCAAATTTCCGCTTGTCAGCCATGCCCGTTCCTTTGCAAATGCGGGTCCGCCACCTAGAGTCTGCGGCGGAGGGGTGCACATGAGCAACGACACCGATCTCGTCAAGCTGTATTCCGGGCGCATCCTGGCGCTGGCGGCGGACATTCCGCATCTGGGCCGGCTGGATCACCCCACCGGTTCGGCCAAGCGGCGCTCACCGCAATGCGGCTCGACCGTGACTGTGGACTTGTGCGTCGAGGACGGGCGCATCACTGCCATAGGGCAAGATGTTCGAGCGTGTGCACTCGGGCAAGCGGCGGCGTCGGTGCTTGGTCGAGGAGCAATCGGCAGCACGCGCGACGAGATCGACGCGGCCCGCGACGCGCTTGCATCCATGCTCAAGGCCGATGGCGCCCCCCCGGTCGCGCCGTTTGCGGAGCTCGAAACGCTCCTGCCCGCCCGCGCCTTTCCCAATCGCCACGCCTCAATCCTGCTGGCGTTCGAAGCCGCGGCCGAAGCTCTTGAACAGGCCGAGCGCGCAGCCTGATCCTGAACGCAAAAAAAAGCCGCCGCATCAGGGTGATGCGACGGCAGGGCGTGTCTGTTGATCCAGCGAGAGAGCCACTTGGGGACAACGGCTCAGGGACAGGCATGACGCGCAGTTGGGGACAGGCGCGTCGGCCGGAATACAGACCGCAGGCAGGTCAGAAGAGCATGGGAAGGTGCAGCCCGGCAAAGAGGATTACCATCAGCGACACGGCGCCCGCAGCATCTGCGACAAGTCCGTCGGCTCGGCCGATCATGTCTCGCATCTCCTTGAGCATCGTTCCCTCCATCGCTCTGTTGCTGCTTTGTTCTCATACCAATTACACATTGTAAAGAACTTTATGAGAACATTTGAGAACATGCGGCGAACTTTTCGGGCGAGCGCCTTAACCGACTGAGATCAAACGGATCGCACGGTCCTGCTCCATCAGCCACAGGAGAACACGCGCGGCTTCGCCCCGGGGTGTGGTGAGATCCGGATCTGCATCGAGCAAACGGCGCGCATCCTGCTGGGCCAGCGCCATCAGCCCCGCCTGCCGCTCGAGGTCGGCCACGCGGAAGCGCGGCAGGCCACTTTGCGCCGTGCCGATGACGTCGCCGGCCCCCCGGATCGCGAGGTCCTCTTCGGCGATCCGAAACCCGTCCTCTGTGTCTCGCAAAATTTCGAGGCGCCGGCGGGCTGTTTCGCCCAGCGGGGGGCGATACATCAAGAGACAGGTCGACTTCGTCGCGCCGCGACCGACCCGACCGCGGAGTTGGTGGAGCTGGGCCAGGCCGAAGGCGCCAGCCTGCTCGATCACCATGATCGAAGCATTGGGCACATCCACGCCCACCTCGATCACCGTCGTCGCGACCAGAAGCGCCGTTCGCCCGTCGGCAAACCGCGCCATTGCGGCATCCTTCTCTGCCGGGGGCAACTGGCCGTGGACAAGTCCAACATGTCCCTCGCCAAGCCGCGCGCGCAGCGCTTTGTACCGCTCCTCAGCGGCTACGAGATCGCTCACCTCGCTTTCTTCCACCAGCGGGCAGACCCAATAGATCTGTCGCCCCTCCCCGATGGCGGCCACAATGTGGTCGACAACCTCATCATACCGCCCGGTCGAGACCAGCGCCGTTTGCACCGGCGTCCGCCCCGGCGGCTTTTCATCGAGAACCGACAGGTCGAGATCGCCATACTGCGCCAAAGTGAGCGACCGTGGAATCGGCGTCGCAGTCATGACCAGCACGTCAACCGCCTGGCCCTTGGCGCCCAATTCCATCCGTTGCGCCACACCGAACCGATGCTGCTCATCGATCACCGCGAGGCGCAAATCGTGGAAGTCCACGTCGGCCTGGAACACGGCATGGGTGCCGATCAGCAGGTCGATGTCTCCTGTGGCCAGCGCGGCGAGTTTTTCGTCCCGGTCACCGCTGCGGTCGCGCCCGGTCAGCACCTCGGCCCGAACACCTGCTGCAGCGACCAGGGGCTCGATCGACGCAAGGTGCTGACGGGCAAGGATTTCTGTGGGCGCCATCAGAACGGCCTGACCGCCCGCTTCGATCGCCGCGAGCATGGCCATCACCGCAACGAGTGTTTTCCCCGCGCCCACGTCCCCCTGCAGAAGCCGCATCATCCGGTGGGGCGCGCCCAGGTCCTCCGAGATCTCGCCAATTGCTCGCTCCTGGGCTCCGGTCAGCGGAAAAGGAAGCGCGCTCAACACCTTGTCGCGCAAAGCTTCAGTGCTGTGCGAGCTGCGGCCCGGCGCGCGGCGCAAGACGCTGCGGGCAAGCGCCAGGGTCAACTGATGTGCCAGGAGCTCATCATAGGCCAATCGCCGTCGCGCAGGTGCAGTGGGCGCAAGATCGGCACGCGTTTGCGGCGTGTGGGCCACGTCGAGGGCCGCGTGCCAATCCGGCCACCCCTCGCGCTCCTTCAGCGCCGGGTCGATCCACTCGGCGAGGTCTGGCAGACGTGCCCTCACGCTGGCAATGGCCCGCGCCACCGTACCCTGGGTCAGACCAGCGGTGAGCGGGTAGACGGGCTCGAACTCAGGAATTGCGTCCCCCGCGCTCGGGGCCACCACGTGATCGGGATGCACGATCTGGGCTACGCCGTCGAAAAGCTCCACCTTTCCCGACACCAGCCGCGTCTGGCCGGTTGGAAGCAGGTTCGCGAGGAACTCGTCCTTGCCGCGAAAGAAGATGAGCTGAAACTCGGTCTCGGCATCCTCCACCGTCACGCGATAGGGTCGGCCGGGCCGCGCGGGCGGCATGTGCCGGCCCACACGCACCTCGACCGTCACGGTCGCCGGGGGCACCACCGCTCGGATGCTCGGAACGCGCGGCCGCTCGACGCCGCCCTGCGGCAGGGTCAGGGCCAGATCGCGCGGGCGCGTGATGTCGAGCGCGCGGAACCGCTCGGCGATGCGCGGGCCGACACCCTGCAAGGTCTCGATGCCGGCAAAGAGCGGGAACAAGACCGGCGGTCGTGTGCTCATCCAGCGCTCACTCTGCGCCGATCAGCTTGAGCCAACCGGCTTCATCGAGCGTTTCGATGCCGAGGTCCACGGCCTTCTTCGCCTTCGAGCCGGCGCCGGGCCCAGCCACGACAAGGTCGGTCTTGGCCGACACCGAGCCCGAGACCTTTGCCCCGAGCGCCTCGGCGCGCGCCTTGGCCTCGGCGCGGCTCATCTGCTCCAAAGTGCCTGTAAACACAACAGTTTTCCCCGAGACAGGGCTTTCGGTCGTGCGCGTATCGGCAACAGCCGTGATGCTAAGGCGCTCGGCAAGGCGATCGATTGTGGCGCGCTCGGCTTCCTGCTGGAATGCAGTGACAAGCGAGGTGGCCATCACCTCGCCAATTCCGTCAATGTCGACAAGGTCTTGCCAGGCAGTGTCGTCCCGGTCCGACGCGGCGACGACTGCGGTGCGGAAGGCGTCCCAGGTTCCATAATGGCGGGCCAGCAGGGCGGCGGCGCTTTCTCCGATATGTCGGATCCCCAGCGAGAAAACGACCCTATTCAGGGGAATTTCCCGTCGATCCTCAATAGCTTGGAATAGGTTGTTCGCACTTTTTTCGCCCCAGCCCTCGCGGTTCTTCAGCTGCTGCAGCCCGGAGCCATAATTCTCTTGCAGATCAAATATATCCGCCGGCTCCTTGATCCATCCATCGGCGTGGAACTGTTCGACCTGCTTTGCCCCGAGGCCCTCGACGTCGAAGGCGGCACGCGAAACGAAATGCTTCAGCTTCTCAACGGCTTGCGCCGCGCAGCTGATGCCGCCAGTGCAGCGACGCACCGCGTCGCCCTCCTCCCGCACCGCATCGGACCCACAGATCGGACAAACCGTTGGAAAGACGAAAGGGTCCGCGCCGTCCGGGCGACGGCTCAGGTCGACATCGGCGATCTTGGGGATCACGTCGCCCGCACGATAAACCTGCACCCAATCCCCGACCCGGATATCGCGCCCCTCACGGATCGGGTTCCCTTTGGCGTCGCGCCCGGCGATGTAATCCTCGTTGTGGAGCGTGGCGTTCGAGACCACAACACCCCCAACCGTCACCGGCTGCAACCGCGCGACCGGGGACAGGGCGCCGGTGCGCCCGACCTGAATGTCGATGGCCTCCAGCCGTGTCCAGGCGAGCTCCGCAGGGAACTTGTGCGCGGTCGCCCAGCGAGGCGTCGTGGAGCGATAGCCCAGCCGGGCCTGATACGCCAGATCGTCGACTTTGTAGACAACCCCGTCGATATCGTACGGCAGCGCCGCGCGCTGCCGCTCGATCTCGCCATAATGGTCAATCAGCGCCGCCACGCTGTCGAGCGTGCGCGTCAGAGGATTTGTCTGAAACCCCAGAGCCTTGAGCCGCGCGATGGCGGCGCTCTGGCTCTCGGCCAGGGGGCTCGACACTTCCCCCCATGCATAGGCAAAGAAACGTAGCGGGCGCGCGCGCGTGATGTCGGGGTCGAGCTGGCGCAGCGAGCCCGCCGCGGCGTTGCGCGGATTGGCGAACGTTTTGCCACCGGCCTCGGCCTGACGGTCATTCAACGCGGCGAAGTCGTCGTGGGTCATGTAGACCTCACCCCGCACTTCGAGCACGTCGGGCGCGCCCTCGATCACGCCTGGAATATCGTTCACCGTCAGGGCGTTGGGTGTCACATCCTCCCCTACCGACCCATCGCCGCGAGTAGCCGCCTGAAGGAGCCGTCCGCCCTTATAGCGAAGGGACAGCGACAATCCGTCGATCTTGGGCTCTGCGGTAAAGCTCAGCGCCGCGTCCTCGGCCAGACCAAGGAAGCTCCGGACGGAGCGGACGAAATCGGCAACGTCCTCCTCGTCGAACGCGTTGGCGAGCGAGTACATCCGCTGCCGGTGCACGATCTTGCCGAAGCCTTCGGACGGCGCAGCGCCCACCTGATGCGTCGGGCTGTCGACCGTTGCCAGCGCCGGGAACTCGGCTTCGAGCTCAAGCGCACGTCGCTTTAGCGCGTCATACTCGGCGTCACTGATTTCCGGTGCGTCGTCAGTGTGATAGGCCGTATTCGCTTGGACCAGCTTCGCGCGCAGGTCGGCCAGTTCCGCCTTGGCATCCGCTTCTGTCATCTCGTTGCCGCCCATGGCATGTTCTCCCGACACCGGCCGTGATACGGCCAGAGCGGGGACGGGTCCAGCGCGATGCGCCCCGGATGAGGAGGCCGGCATGCGCATCAACCCCGCTATGACCCAGACCGAAGCGCCCCCCGTGATGGAGGCGCGACGCTGGATTGCCGGGCGCAGCTTTCCAGCGGACCGACCGCTCATCAACGTCAGTCAGGCGGCACCGGTGGACCCGCCGCCCGACGGCCTGCGCCGGGCGATGGCCGACGCCGTACTGCAGGACGATGCCGCCCATCTCTATGGCCCCGTTCTCGGTCTGCCGGATCTGCGCGCCGAGGTCGCTACACAATTCTCGGCTTCCTACGGTGCGTCGATCTCGACCGACGATGTTGGGATCACGTCAGGCTGCAACCAGGCCTTTGCGGCCGTGATGTCCGCGATTGCCGGAGCGGACGATGAAGTTCTCCTGCCAACCCCTTGGTACTTCAATCACAAGATGTGGCTCGACATGGTTGGCGTGCGGGCGGTTGCGATCCCGCCAGGGCCCGGCCTGTTGCCCGAACCGGCCGAGATCGAGGCGCGCATTTCCGACCGAACGCGCGCTCTTGTCCTGGTCACTCCGAACAATCCCGCGGGTGTGGAGTACCCCGCCACGCTCCTTGATGCCTGCTACGACATCGCGCGCCGCCACGACCTGGCATTGATCATCGACGAGACCTATCGCGACTTCGACAAGCGGAGCGGCCCGCCCCACACCCTATTGTCCCGGCCCGACTGGCGCGACACCGTCGTACAACTCTATTCCTTCTCAAAGGCCTACCGGCTGACCGGCCACCGTGTCGGCTCGATTGTGGCCGCGCCCCACCTTCTGGCAGAGATCGAGAAATTCCTCGACACGGTTGCCATCTGCCCCAACCAGGTCGGCCAGCGCGGGGCTCTATGGGGCATGCGGAACCTCTGCCAATGGCTGGCCGGAGAGCGCGCCGAGATCCTTGATCGCCGCGCAGCAATCGAGGAGGCGTTTCACGGGCTTGCGGGATCGGGCTGGATCTTGGAGGGCTCCGGCGCCTACTTCGCCTATGTCCGCCATCCGTTCGACGAACCCTCCGACCTGCTCGCCCAGCGAATGGTGGCCGAGGCGAACATCCTGTTGCTGCCCGGCACGATGTTCATGCCCGAGGGCGAAGGGCACCAGCACCTGCGCATCGCCTTTGCAAATGTCGACCGCGCAGGGATCGGGGAGCTCGCCGATCGGCTTGTCGCGCTCACCGGACCGCGACTTGCCGCCGCCGCGGCCTCGGCCTAGACAACGGCGAACCAGAGGGAGGCAGCATGGCGAACGGTGTGGGCAAAAAGGCGGGACGGGTCGTAGTCTGGATCCTGCTGTCGCTTCTCATTGTCGGGCTTGCGGGCTTCGGCATCGGCAGCTTTGGGGGATCGGCCAGTGCTGTGGCCACGATCGGCAATCGCGACGTGACGGTGCAGGAGTATTTCCGCGCCCTCTCAAACGCGATACGCGCCGAGCAAGCCGCCGAGGGCCGCGCCATCGGCCGTGCCGAGGCCGAAGCACGGGGCATTCCCCGCTTCGTTCAGGGCCAACTCGCCACCCAGGCGGCTCTGGATGACGAGGTCGATGCGCTCGGCATCTCGGTGGGCGACGAGAGGGTGGGCGAACAGATCCTCGCCGAACCCGGGTTCCAAGGGCCGAGCGGAGAGTTCGACCGTGGTGCCTATGAGTTCTTGCTGCGCCAGAACGGCTGGTCGGTGGCGCGGTACGAGGAGGATGTTCGCGAAGAGGCGTCGCGCACCATTCTGCAAGGCGCGGTCTCAAGCGGCGTCGACGTCCCTGCCCCCCTGAACGACACTTTGATGACCTTCTTTGGCGAACGGCGCGACGTGGCGTGGCGGCGCTACACCGCCGACGATCTGACGGTGCCGGTACCCGATCCGACGGAGGAGGAGCTTCGGGCATTTCATGAGACGGCCGAAGGTCTCTACACGCTGCCGGAAACCAAGCGCATCACCTATGTGATGCTGCGACCCGAGGAGTTAGCGGCCACGCTCGAGCCCACTGAGGAAGCGATCGAGACGCTCTATCAGGATCGGATCGATACCTACGTTCTGCCCGAGCGCCGGCTTGTGGAGCGCATCGTGTTCGAGGACCAGGCGGCTGCCGAGAGCGCCGCTGCCCGCCTGGACGCGGGCGATGTGACGTTTTCCGAGATTGCGGCGGAGCGAAACCTGGCGCTCGCCGATATCGATCTGGGGGATGTCACCGCCGAGGACCTCGACGGAGCCGCAGAACCGATCTTTGCCCTCGCGACGCCCGGCGTCACCGGCCCGCTTGAGAGCCCGTTCGGCCCGGCGCTCTATCGGGTGAATGGCGTGCTCAATGCCAGCACAACCACTCTGGACGAGGTGCGCGATGAGCTGTCGCGTGAGCTGAGCATGGAACGCGCGCGCCGCGCGCTGGCGGATATGGTGACCGATGTCGATGATCGGCTCGCCGCCGGCGCCACGCTGGAGGACCTAGCCGAGGAAACGGAGCTGCGCATCGCCGAGATCGACTATTATCCGGGCGTCGAGGCCGAGGTTGTGGGCTATGAGGGCTTCCGCGAAGCCGCGGAAGCGGTCGAAGACGGCGACTTCCCCGAGATAACGGAAATGGAAGACGGGACGCTCCTCGCGGTCCGGCTCGACGAGATCGTGCCGCCCCGCCGGCAGGCATTCGATGACGTGCGGGTGGAGGTGGAAGAGGACTGGCGCGCCGCTGAAACCGTCGCCTTGTTGACCGAACTCGCCGAAAGCGCAGAGGCGACCTTGTCGGTCGGCGGTGGCCTAGGGGGCGGCGTCCAGACCGCCGAGGGGATCGGCCGCGACGCTGTTCTCGAAGGGGCGCCCGAAGGCGTGGCCGCGCGCGCCTTCGAGATGGAAGAGGGCGACACGGCCGTCATTCCGGGCGACCGGACCGTCGCCTTGGTGCAATTGACAGGTATCTCCCCGCCTGACCCCGAGGATCAGAGCACGGCCTTTCTGGCCGAGGCATTGGGCGGGCAACTCCGTCAGAGCTTCTCATCGGATATTCTTCAACTCTATACACGGGCGCTTCTGGCCGAGAAGGGTATCCGGTTCAACGAGACTAGCCTCAACGCCGTCCACACGCAGGTCTTCAACTGAATGGCCGCTCTGGCGCCGGAGTTCGCGAACTTCGCTCGCGCGTGGGAGGCCGGTGAGAACCAGGTGGTCTATGCGCGTCTCGCCGCGGACCTCGATACGCCGGTGTCGCTGATGCTGAAGCTCGGCGGAGCCGGGGCCGACACGTTTATGCTGGAATCGGTCACGGGCGGCGAGGTGCGCGGGCGCTACTCGATCGTCGGAATGAAACCCGATTTGGTGTGGCGATGCGATGGCGACCGGGCGTTCCTCAACCGCGAGAAGCGCTACGACCCCGACGCGTTTGTTGAGGAGGCCGGTGACCCGCTCACCTCGCTCCGCGCGCTTTTGGCCGAAAGCCGGATCACTTTGCCCGCCGGGCTTCCTTCGGCGGCGGCCGGGCTCTTTGGTTATCTCGGCTATGACATGATCCGGCTCGTCGAACACCTGCCGGACGAGAACCCCGATCCGATCGGCCTGCCCGACGCACTGCTCCTGCGGCCCTCGGTGGTCGCCGTCCTCGACGGGGTGAAGGGCGAGGTGATCGTGGTTGCGCCGGCCTTCCAGGGCACGGGCCTGTCGGCCAAAGCGGCGTTCGCACAGGCGGCCGAGCGGGTCGCTGACGCCGTGCGCGACCTAGAGGGCGGCCTGCCCGGCGAACCGCGCAGCCTCGGCGAAGCGGCCGAGGTCGGCCCGCCCGTCTCGAACTTCACCAAGGATGGCTATCTGGCGGCCGTCGAGCGGGCCAAGGATTACATCCGCGCGGGCGACATATTTCAGGTCGTGCCGTCACAACGTTGGGCGCAACGGTTCCCACTGCCCCCCTTCACGCTCTACCGCTCGCTCCGACGCACCAACCCCTCGCCCTTCATGTTTTTCTTCGACTTCGGCGGCTTCCAGGTTGTCGGCGCCAGCCCGGAGATCCTTGTGCGCGTGCGTTCCGGTGAAGTAACGATCCGCCCAATCGCCGGGACCCGCCCCAGGGGCAAGACCGAAGATGAGGACCGCGCGCTCGAGGCCGAGCTGCTGGCTGACGAAAAAGAATGCGCCGAGCATCTGATGCTCTTGGACCTGGGGCGCAACGATGCGGGCCGCGTATCCAAGATCGGCACGGTGCGCCCGACCGAAGAGTTCGTGATCGAGCGCTATTCCCACGTGATGCACATCGTGTCGAACGTTGTGGGCGACCTGTCCGACGACCACGACGCGCTCTCGGCGCTCTTGGCGGGTCTGCCCGCGGGCACCGTCTCGGGCGCGCCCAAGGTCCGCGCGATGGAGATCATCGACGAGTTGGAGCCAGAGAAGCGCGGGATATACGGTGGCGCGGTCGGCTATTTCTCGGCCGACGGCGACATGGATATGTGTATCGCGCTGCGCACGGCGCTCGTGAAGGACGAAACCCTCTACGTTCAGGCCGGTGGCGGCGTCGTTTTTGACAGCGACCCCGAGGCCGAGTGGATGGAAACGGTGAACAAGGCCCGCGCCCTGCGGACGGCGGCCGAAGATGCCGGCCGCTTCACGCGCTCCGGCAACCGCTAGGGCTCGCTCGGGCGAAGCAGGGCCGACACTGGCGCCAGCGCAACCTGCTCGGCGCGCGAGGTCTCAAGCCAAGAGCGGAGCGCCTCAAGCGCGGGCCCTGTTGCTTCGATAGCCAGAATGCCACCGCTCCCCGATCGCCCGGCATCAAAGGCGGCACGGTCGAGTGCCCTGGCCACGGCCCGCCCATCGGTGCCGGCCACCTTGCGCGGGACCAGCGCCGCCGGATGCCCGATGCGGCTTGCAATCCCGAAGGCCGAGTTCAGGCCCTGATCCCACAGCAGCAGGCCATGACCACCATCCGACAGGACGCCGAGCGCCTGCTCCAGCACCTCGCGGTCGCGCGAGATGCCGCCCTCCTCGAGATCGAGGAGCGCGACGACCTGATCGAGTTGCGACAGACGCGTGCCAAGCGTCACCTCGACGTCCTGGGGCAGCGGATTGCGCGGCAATCCAGCCCCATGAATCAGCACTTCCTGCCCCGCTTCACGATAGTCCGACATAAGCGTGCCGACGTCGGGCGCGTCCGGCCGCACGGCAATCGACAAGGGGGCGTCGAGGCCGTCGAGGCCCTGCCCGGGCAGCTCGGCCTCCTCCGCCAAGAGAACGATGGCAAGGACCGGCAGACCGTCTGGGTTGTCGAAGGGCCGGGCATTGCGCTCAAGGGCGGGGCCATCGGGCGCGCCGCCGTCCGCTGGTTCGGGCGTTGCCGGCTCGGGCGCGCCGGGCGCCGGCTCTCCTGGCAGGTCGGATGCGCCATCGGCCGGCTGGATCCGGCGAATGCGCACGCCGCCGAGCGTTCCCGAAGCGCGTTCGGTCAGAGGCTGAACGCGTGTCGAGAGCCCGCCGCCGAGCCCCGGTTGCGGCGGCGCGGCGGGCTCCAGTGTGGCAACCTCAGAGGGTGGCTCTTCAGGCTCGGCCGGCTCGGGCTCAGTCGTCTCGGCGGCGGCCACGTCGGGCGAGCCTTGCTCAGGCGCGGCCGGTGCGGCGGCCACGCGGTCCTCAGGCTCCGACGCTTCCGGGTCCGACCCGGCGGCGGGAGGGCTCACCTCCGTCACGGCCTCGGCGACTTCGGCCGCGGGATCGGCGGTGGTCTCATCCGAAGCGGCCTGCTCCAACGGGGCCGTATCGGCAGGAGGCGCCTCGGCGGTTACCTGCGCGCCTTGAGAGCCTGTCTCGGGCTCAGCCTCCGGCGCCGCGTCTTCAACCACGACGACTGCGTCGTTCGCTCCGACCTGAGCCCCGGTGTCCGCATCTGGAGGTGCCTCCGAACCGGCCGCCGCGCCCGTCTCCGGGGTGCCAACCGACTCCGCCAAGATCTCCGGTTCGGCCTCGGTGACGGCCGCTGCGACCGGTCCCTCCGTGGCACTGGGTGCAAGGCCTGCGCCAAGCTCCGTGCCTTCGGCCACCTCCGGCTCGGCGAGAGCTACGGCCGGCGCGCCGCTTTCCGCGCCTTCGCCTGTCGCAGACGGTTCAAGCTCTATTGCGATGGCCTCACCATCTGCGGCCGCAACAACCGCGCGCCCCGGCTCCGCGCGTCCCGCATCTTGGGGTGCGAGAGCGGCGGGCCCCGTCGCAGGCGCAGGCCCGATTGCCGCTGCGACGAGGGCGCTGGGGATAGTCGGCTCTCCCGTGTCCGACCGTGCGCTTGAGAGGCCGACGACGCCGGTCGACAGTCGTTCCGCAACCCCCGGCGCAGCTGCCCCTGCATCCTGCGTGCCGGCGATCTCGGCGAACACCGACGCCGCAGGGGCGCGCCGCGCCTCGCCGGCAAAGCCGTCCTCGATGGCGCGCGCAAGGGGCGACGCATCGGACGGTGCACGTTGGTCGTCGGTCTCGACCTCTTGGCTCTCTCGGGTTCGCGCGCTCGGCACCGGAAAGCCCAACTCGGGCAAGGCGACCATGGCGTCGGGCACTTCCTCGTCGCGGTCTCGCCCCGTCGGAGCGGCGCTTGCCCTGTCGGCGACAAGCTGGCCGGTGGCCGGCTCACCTGGCGCCGACTGTCCGATTGCTGGCTCAGTCGCCGCCGTCTCGACGGCAACCGGCTGATCCGAAGTGCTGTCCTCGGCGACCGTGGCGTCGGGGCTCGGAGCGTCGGTCGCCGAGGCGTCGGGTTCCGCCTCGCTGGCCGCTGGCCCTCCGGCCTCGGATATGTCGGCCACCGCAGCCGGTGCCGCTGCAGATGGCGTCTGATCGGGCACCCCGGCCGGCGCCTCGAGAGGCACGTCGGCGGCCTCGGTCGGGCTCTCCGCCGCTTGGCCGGGATCTGCCGGTGCCGTTTGGTCAGACGCACCGACCCCCTCGGCAACATCCGGTCCCGCCGCGGCCACCGCTGAGTCGGCGGGCGTGCCGATCCCAGTTTGAGCGGGGTCCCTCTCGGTTTCAGCAACGCGCGGCCCATCGGGTGCATCGGATGCCGCGGGCGCGACCTCAGCCGGCTGGTCAGACTGCGACGCGGCCGTCTCTGGCTCGGATTCAGGAGCGGCCGCAGGAGGTGGCGACCCGGCTTCAGCGCCCACCCGCGGACCTTCCTCGGGCGCGGCCACTTCGTCGGCCCGCTCGGCCTCTGGTCGTCCGGCCTCCGCTCCAGGCGGCTCGGCCGGGGTGGCATCGCCACCGGCGCCCGGCGCCACAGCCACCGAGGTGACCGGGGGTGGTGCCACGAGTGAGGTTGTGCCCAGCACCAATGCTGAGACGCTCGTTCCCCAGAAAAGCCCAGAAAGCAGACCTTTGCCCATTGCCGATCGCCTGTCCTTGCCCGTCCGTCCTCTTGCCGGATCACGCACGCGCCCCCGGATTGGCGGCCTCTTTCTCGGGATGCGCTTGACCCCGACGGGCGCCTTTGACCATGTATATCCCGACTGCGCCCAAGGATCACCCCCGAAAGGCGCACGCGCCGGGCGCCCTGCGTCCCCTCTGCAACCGTTCCCCTGCCGGAACCCGGACCGGACCCGCAATGATCCTGCTGATCGACAACTACGACAGCTTCACCTACAACCTCTTGCATTATATTGGGGAACTGGGTGCAGAGGTGCAGGTGCACCGGAACGACGCGCTGGATGTGCAGGCCGCGATGTCCCTGCGGCCCGACGCGATCGTCCTGTCCCCCGGCCCCTGCGACCCCGACCGGGCCGGTATCTGCCTGGCGCTTACCTCAGCCGCAGCGGAGACCCGCACGCCGCTCCTGGGTGTTTGCCTCGGCCACCAGACCATCGGGCAGGCGTTTGGCGGCAAGGTCGTGCGTGCTCGCGACATCGTGCACGGGAAACCGGGAGAGATCCACCATGCGGGCGACGGCGTGTTCTGCGACCTGCCCTCGCCGCTATCGGCAACCCGCTACCACTCGCTGATCGTCGAGCGGGAGAGCCTGCCCGACGCGCTCGCTGTTACCGCGTGGCTCGAGGACGGCACGATCATGGGGCTGCGGCACCGCGAGCTGCCGATAGAAGGGGTGCAGTTTCACCCCGAGAGCATCCGCTCCGAACATGGCCATGCCATGCTGCGCACCTTCCTCGGCCGGGTCACAGTTCCCGCATGAGCGACCGACTGAAACCCTTGATCGCGCGTGCGGCCGAGGGGCCGTTGAGCCGCGACGAGGCGGAAACGGCCTTCGAGATTCTGTTCGAGGGGGATGCGACGCCGAGCCAGATGGGCGGCCTTCTTATGGCCCTGCGCACCCGCGGGGAAGCGGTCGACGAGATTGCGGCCGCCGCGCGCGTCATGCGGGCCAAATGCACGCCCGTCACTGCCCCCGACGGCGCGATGGACATCGTCGGCACGGGCGGCGATGGTAAGGGAACGCTGAACATCTCCACGGCCACCGCCTTTGTCGTTGCGGGAGCCGGCGTCGTGGTCGCCAAGCATGGCAACCGGAACCTGTCATCGAAGTCGGGCGCAGCCGACGCCCTGACCGAGCTTGGCGTCGACGTGATGGTGCCGCCCGAGGTCGTGGCCCACGCAATCGAGGAAATCGGCATTGGCTTTATGATGGCGCCGATGCACCATCCTGCGATCCGCCACGTGATGCCGACGCGGGCCGAACTGGGCACAAGAACGGTCTTTAACGTTCTGGGCCCACTGACGAATCCGGCGGGCGTGAAGTTCCAACTGACCGGCGCCTACAGCCGCGATCTCATCCGCTCGATGGCCGAGACCCTTGGGGCGTTGGGCGGCATAGCGGCGTGGATCGTCCATGGCGCAGACGGCACCGACGAGATCTCCATCGCCGGTCCGACTTATGTCTCGGCCTTGCGCGATGGCGCAGTGCAGGATCTCGAGATCTCTCCCGAGGATGCCGGCTTGCCGGTGCACCCGTTCGAAGCGATCCTCGGCGGCACGCCGGCCGAAAACGCCCGGGCGTTCGCCGATCTGCTCGCGGGCGCCCAGGGGGCCTATCGCGATGCGGTGCTCCTGAATGCGGCCGCCGCTCTCCATGTTGTCGGACGCGCGAACACCCTGCCCGAAGGCGTTGACATCGCACGGGAAAGCATCGACAGCGGTGCCGCGCGTCAGAAGCTTCAGGCTCTGTCGACCCTCACCAAAGGAGCCGCCGCTTGACTATCCTCGACCGGATTAAGGCCTACAAGCTCGACGAGATTGCGCGTGGCAAAGCGGAGACGCCGCTGGCCCAAATGGAGAGGCGGGCCCAAGAAGCGGGCCCCGTCCGCCCCTTTGCGGCCGCGCTCGCGATGGCGGAGGAATCTGGCTTCGGCCTGATTGCCGAGGTCAAAAAGGCGAGCCCCTCGAAGGGACTTATCCGCGCAGATTTCGACCCAGCCGCCATCGCGCGGGCCTACGAGGACGGCGGCGCGACATGCCTGTCGGTGCTCACCGACGAACCCAGCTTTCAGGGCGCGGCTGAGTATCTGGTCGACGCGCGTGCCGCCTGCGATCTGCCGGTCCTTCGAAAGGACTTCTTGTACGACCCCTGGCAGGTGGCCGAGGCGCGGGCCATGGGTGCAGACTGCATCCTGATCATCATGGCAAGCGTTTCCGATGCGCAGGCCGCCGAACTGGAGGATGCAGCCGAACGCTGGGGCATGGACGTTCTGGTTGAGGTCCATGATGCCGGCGAGCTCACCAGGGCCTTGCACCTCCGCTCTGAGTTGATCGGGATAAATAATCGCGATCTCAAAACGTTCGTCACCTCCCTTGATGTGACGCGCGAACTCGCGCCGCGGATCGAGGGCCGGCAGATCGTCTCCGAGTCGGGCCTCGGCACCCCTCAGGACCTGGCCGATATGGCCGAGCACGGTGTGCGGTCTTTCCTCATCGGCGAGAGCCTCATGCGTCAGGCCGACGTGACGGCGGCAACCCGCGCGCTCCTTTCCCCGGTGTCGGAGCAGGCCTCGTGCTGACCCATTTCGACAGCGACGGTCAGGCCCACATGGTCGATGTATCGGAAAAGGCCGTGACCGCGCGTGTGGCGACGGCAGAGGGGTGGGTGAAAATGCTGCCGGCAACCCTTGATCTGGTTGAGCAAGGCAGCGTCAAGAAGGGCGACGTGCTCGGCGTCGCCCGGCTTGCGGGCATCATGGGCGCCAAGCAGACCTCTGCGCTGATCCCGCTCTGCCATCCCCTGCCAATCACCAAAGTGACGCTCGACCTCACGCCCGATCGCTCGCTCCCTGGCGTGCGCATCCAGGCCACCGTCAAAACCAACGGGCAGACGGGCGTGGAAATGGAAGCCCTGACCGCAGTCAGCACCGCGGCCCTTACCGTCTATGACATGTTGAAGGCCGCGGAGCGCTCGATGTCGATCGGTGGTATCCGCGTGACCCTCAAGGACGGTGGAAAATCAGGAAGGTACGAGGCGGAGTTGTGATTTCGGTTGAAGCGGCGCTCGCCGAAATTGCGGCGCTGGTCGGCCCCGTCACAACCGAACCGGTTGCCCTAGCAGATGCCGCCGGCCGCGTGCTGGCCGAGCCCGTCACGGCCAAGCGCGATCAACCGCCGTTCGCGGCGTCGGCCATGGATGGCTATGCGGTGCGCGCCGCGGATATGACCGTCGCCGCGCGCCTCCGGGTGATCGGGGAAGCCGTGGCCGGGTGCCGATATGACGGGCCAGTGGGCCCAGGCGAGACGGTGCGGATCTTCACCGGTGCCCCGCTTCCCGACGGCGCCGACACGATTCTGATCCAGGAGGACGCCGAACGCGCCAGTGATGGCACCATTCGCGTGACCGACGTGCCGACCCAGCACTATGTCCGGCCTGCCGGCGGCGATTTCCAGAGGGGCGCCATGCTGGAGGCTCCGCGCCGGTTGGCGCCGGCCGACCTCGCCCTCGCCGCCGCGATGAACGTGCCTGATTTGACAGTCGCGCGTCGGCCCCAGGTTGCCCTGATCGCCACTGGCAACGAACTCGTCCCACCCGGCGAGATGCCCGACCGCGACCAGATCATCGGCTCCAACATCTTTGCCCTGAAGGCGCTCGTGGAAGCCGAAGGGGCGAACGCCCGCCTGTTGCCGATTGCCCGGGACAGTGCGGAAAGCCTCAGTACCACCCTCGGGCTGGCCCGCTCGGCCGACCTTATTCTGACCACTGGCGGCGCGTCGGTCGGCGACCACGACCTTGTCTCGCCTGTCGCACAATCGATGGGGATGGATCTGTCGTTTCACAAGGTGGCGATGAGGCCAGGCAAACCGCTCATGGCCGGGCGGCTCGGCCATTCCATTCTGGTGGGTCTGCCGGGAAACCCCGTGTCGTCCATCGTTTGCGGCATGATCTTCGTGCGCCCCCTTCTGCGTGCGATGCAGGGCCTGCCGGCCGAGCCGCTCCCGCGTTCGCCCGCGATCCTTGCCGAAGACCTCTCTGCGAACGGCCCGCGGGAGCATTACATGCGCGCGCGTCTGGAAGACGGCCGGATACGCGCCTTCGACCGTCAGGATTCCAGCCTTCTGAGCGTCCTGGCCCAGGCAAACGCCCTTCTCGTCCGCCCTCCGCACGATCCGGCCCGTTGCGCTGGAGACACCGTCGAGATGATCCCACTCGGCTGAGCGTTGACACAAAACGTGAACACCTGTAGAACATTCCGCAACTGGCCGTTGTGACGGGGGTCCGATCCACCATGCTGACGCGAAAGCAGCTCGACCTGCTCGACTTCATCCACACGCGCATGCAGCGCGACGGGGTCCCGCCCTCGTTCGACGAAATGCGCGATGCGCTCGATCTGCGCTCAAAGTCGGGCATTCACCGGCTGATCACAGCGCTCGAGGAACGGGGGTTCATCCGCCGCCTTGCCCACCGCGCCCGCGCGATCGAGATCGTGAAGCTGCCCGAAGCACTCGGCGGGTCAGACACGTCAGGCTTCGTGCCCCGCGTGATCGACGGCGGCGACGAGCCGGCGGCTCGTCCGCCCGAGGCCGTGCCGGTGACGCAAGACGCGGTCGAACTGCCGGTGATGGGCCGCATTGCAGCGGGTGTTCCGATCGAGGCGATCAGCGAGCGCAGCCATTCCGTGGCCGTGCCGGGCCAGATGGTCGGCGCCGGGCACCATTACGCGCTTGAGGTTAAGGGCGACTCGATGATCGAGGCCGGGATCAATGACGGCGACGTCGTCGTCATCCGCGAACAGGACACGGCCGACAACGGCGATATCGTGGTGGCCCTCGTCGAAGGCCATGAGGCGACGCTGAAGCGCTTCCGCCGGCGGGGCGCTGCGATTGCGCTGGAGGCCGCGAACCCTGCATACGAGACGCGTGTGTTCCGTGAGGACCAGGTGCAGGTGCAGGGCCGACTTGTCGGTCTGATCCGCACCTACGGCTGAGCGCCGTTCGCCTAGCGCGCACGCCAGAGCCGGTCTCCGACCGTCTCGTTGGCTGAGACAAGTCGCAAACTGGCGCCGTCCACGTAGACAGCGACCGAGCCAGAGCGGCGCAGTGCGTCCGTGTCGAGGACATGGCACGGTCCAGGCGGTCGCAGCTCAAGAGATGTGTTGACAACCACGAGCCCGCGCACGCAAGGCTCGGACGCACGCACGGTGCGCCCCCGCCCCGTGATGTGGCGCACGGTATTCGATCCGAGCTCGGCGCGCCGGTCTCCCTGCGATCCATCCAGCCCCGGGCGGGATGCAGCCTCTGCCTGGTCGGCCCCATCTCCATCGTTTTCCAGCCAAACGGACGCTGTAAACCCGTCGCCCTTGGGCTTGGACAGGGCGCGGCCCTCCGGCCCCATCACCCCCACAAGGCCGCCGGACTGCGCGATCAGCAAAGCGGGCCGTTCCGTTTGCGCCCAAAGAACCAGGGCAGCAAGGCAGGGCACAAGGCCCGCCCATCGGAACGCACCCCGCCAGAGGAGCAAGAAGAGCGCACCGAATGAGAGAAGAGGCAGCACTGCCGGCGCTGGCGCCACGACATGCGACACCGAGCCCTCGAGCCCGCTCACGAAACCCGCCACCCACAGGATCCATGCCAGCCCCTGTCCCATCACCCAGAGCGCCGGCTCTGCGAGGCCGACCGGAGCAAGCACGCTGGCGGCCACGGCCGCCGGCATCACGATCGTTCCCATAACCGGCACGGCCATCAGATTGGCCAAGAGCCCATAGTCCGCGATCCGATTGAAATGTGCCGCCGCATAGGGGGCCGTGGCCGCGCCCGCAACCGCCGACGACAGCACTGTCGCGGCGATCATGGTGACCCAGGCCGGCATCCCGCGCATCCAGTCGCGCCAGACCACCGAGAACACCGCGACCAGCGCCACCGTGGCCGAGAAAGACATCTGGAACCCTGGGCCGAGCAGCGCCTCCGGTGTCATGGCCAGGATCAGGACCGCCGCGATGGCCACGCTCCGCAGCGAGATCGCCCGGCGGTCGAGAAGCGCCGCCACCAGCACCACCGCAACCATCGTGAAGGCCCGTAGCGTTGCCACGTTCCCGCCGGACAGGAGCAAGTACACAAACCCCGCCATCAGCGCGCCTGCTGCCGCGATCTTCTTGCAGGGCAGGCGCAGCGCGAGCGGCGGAAAAAGGGCCAGCCCCGCCCGCAACGCTCCGAACACCACCCCGGTCAGCAGGCCCATGTGGAGCCCCGAAATCGCCAAGAGGTGCGCCAGGTTCGAGGCCCGCAGATCCTCCAAAGCGTCGGGCGGGATGGCCGAGCGATCCCCCGTCAGGATCGCCGTGGCGAACGCACCCCGCTCCTCATGCATGGAGGCTTGCAACCCGCGCGACAGCGCCATCCGGATCCGAAAGATCGCCAGGCGCCACGACCGGTCGGGTGGCGCCGCCTCGAGCACCGGCACACGGGTGTAGCCGACGGCACCCAGCCGCTCGAACCATGCCCGCCGGGCGAAATCGAAACCGCCGGGCTCGATGGGCCCGCCCGGGGGCGAAAGGTGGCCCGTTGCCATCACCACCATGCCCGGCTCAGGCGTGAGGACCGGTGCAGATCCATAGAGCGAGAGGCGCACGCGGTCGGGGACCCTTGAGGGCCGCACATCGTCGAGGCGCACATGGTCCAGGGTCAGCCGCACGGCCCCGCCGCTTGAGCGGTCGATCCCGACCACACGTCCTTCAATCGGGCCGTAGTACCGAAACTCCAGCACCGGAGCGGCCACGCTGTGGGCACGCAGCCCGGCGAGCCCTGCCCCGGCCCCAATCAGCGCAAGTCCCACGAAGAGCGGCGCAACCGCCTCATGGGCGTACCGCGCTGCCATAACGCAGAGGACGATGGCGGCGCCCAGGGCACTGTAGTGCGACAGACCAGGCTCGAACCGCAGGGCGAACCAACCGCCTATTCCGACGGCCAGACAGACCGGCACCCAATGAACCAGCGCCCCGCGCTGGTTCAGCAAAGCGTGGGTCAGCCCCGACCAGGGCGGCGCTCTTGTCTCGGCTCCGGCCTCCGCATACACACCGCCCGCGCTACGCCAGATGCGTTACCGAAAGGTTAATGGTTAACCACCCGTTGCCCACCTAGCCGCCCAGGGGAGAGGCCGATGCCCGAACGCGATCCCGAGACGCCCGTTGTCACCCGCTTTGCCCCTTCGCCGACCGGGCTTTTGCATATCGGGGGCGCGCGGACGGCTCTGTTCAACTGGCTTTATGCCCGGGGCCGTGGGGGCCGGTTCCTTCTGCGTATCGAGGATACTGACAAGGCCCGGTCGACCCCCGAAGCAACCGAAGAGATCCTGAAGGGCCTCCGCTGGCTTGGCCTCGACTGGGACGGCGACGCTGTGAGCCAGGCCGCCGGCGCCGCGCGCCATGCCGAGGTTGCCCGGGAGCTTCTGGCGCGCGGCGCGGCCTTCAAGTGCTTCTCGACGCAGGAAGACATCGAGGCGTTCCGCGAGGCGGCCCGCGCCGAGGGCCGCTCTACCCTCTTTCGCTCGCCCTGGCGCGATGTGCCCGAGGCCGAGCACCCCGACGGGCCGTTCGTCGTGCGGATCAGGGCGCCTCGGGAGGGCGCGACGGTCGTTCCGGATGCCGTGCAGGGTGACGTGCGCTTTCGCAATTCCGAGCTAGACGACATGGTGCTGCTGCGCTCGGACGGCACGCCGACCTATATGCTCGCGGTCGTGGTGGACGATCACGATATGGGCGTAACCCATGTGATCCGGGGCGATGACCACCTCAACAATGCCGCGCGCCAGACCCTGGTGTATCACGGCATGGACTGGCCGGTGCCGGTCTTCGCCCACATCCCGCTGATCCTGGGACCGGACGGCAAGAAGCTGTCGAAGCGCCACGGCGCCACCGGCGTGTCGGAATACCAGCTTATGGGCTATCCAGCCGCCGGGATGCGCAATTACCTGGCACGCCTCGGCTGGTCGAAGGGCGATCAGGAGTTCTTTACCGACGATCAGCTTTGTGCGGCCTTCGACCTGGCAGGCATCAACAAGTCGGCCGCGCGGTTTGACTTCAAGAAGCTCGACAGCATCTCGGGCCAACACATCGCCGCGATGGAGGACGATGCGCTTTTGTCGGAGCTCGAAGCCTTCCGTGCGGCGGCAGGAGAGGCTCAGTTTTCTGCAGCGCAGCGCGACACCCTGTCACGGTCGATGCCGTTTCTGAAAGACAGAGCCAAGACCTTTCCAGACCTTCTAAACAAAGCAAACTTTGCGCTTATTGCGCGGCCCGTCGTGCCCGACGAGAAGGCGGCCCAGAGCCTCCATCCGGTATCCCGTGGTATACTGAGGGATTTGACGCCGCACCTGCAAAATGTTAGCTGGTCCCGCGAGGCGTTGGAGGCGGCCATAGCCGACTTCGCCGAAGCTCACAGCCTGAAGCTGGGCAAGATCGCTCAGCCTCTTCGGGCCGCGCTATCAGGGCGCACGGCCACGCCGAGCGTTTTTGATATCATGGTGGTAATCGGCCGGGAGGAGACACTCGGCCGCTTGTATGATGCCGCTGGCAGAGAGGGCGCCTGAGACCGCTGTCCTGCCGGAGACAATCCGCCGCGCGCCAAGCGGGGCGCGAGATACCGAGGAAGGGAAGCCGCCTATGCCAGACACCAGCCATTCCCCGCGTGTCGCGACACTCAACGTCGGTGACACAACGCTGGAGCTGCCGATCCTGTCGCCGACCGCCGGGCCGGATGTCATCGACATTCGCAAGCTCTACGCCCAGGGGGGCGTGTTCACCTACGATCCCGGATTCACGTCGACCGCTGCCTGCGAGTCGACCATCACCTTTATCGATGGAGACAAGGGCGAGCTTCTGCATCGCGGCTATCCAATCGACCAGCTGGCCGAGAAATCCCATTTCCTCGAGGTGTGCTACCTTCTGCTCTACGGCGACCTGCCGTCGGCCGAACAGCTCGAAGACTTCGAGAACCGGGTCACCATGCACACGATGCTGCATGAACAGATGCAGAACTTCTTCCGCGGGTTCCGGCGCGACGCGCACCCCATGGCGATCATGGTGGGCGTGGTTGGCGCGATGTCGGCCTTCTACCACGACAGTACGGACATCCACGATCCCTGGCAGCGAGAAGTCGCTTCGATCCGTCTGATCGCCAAAATGCCGACGATTGCCGCATGGGCCTATAAGTACTCGATCGGCCAGCCCTTCGTGTATCCGCAGAACTCGCTCGACTATGCGTCGAACTTCCTGCGGATGTGCTTTGCCGTGCCGGCGGAAGAGTATGTCGTCGACCCGATCCTCGCGCGCGCGATGGACCGGATTTTTACCCTTCATGCCGACCACGAGCAAAACGCCTCGACGTCGACCGTGCGCCTGGCCTCGTCTTCCGGCGCCAACCCATTTGCCTGCATCGCAGCCGGCATTGCGTGCCTCTGGGGCCCGGCCCATGGTGGCGCCAACCAGGCCGCACTCGAGACGTTGAAGGCAATCGGCTCGGTGGACCGTATCCCCGAATACATCGCCCGCGCCAAAGACAAGGACGACCCGTTCCGCCTGATGGGCTTCGGTCACCGCGTCTACAAGAATTTCGACCCGCGGGCCAAGGTTATGAAGCAATCGGCCGATGAGGTGCTGGAGCTTCTTGGCGTCGAGAACAATCCAACCCTCCAGGTCGCCAAAGAACTGGAGGCGGCGGCGCTCGCTGACCCCTACTTCACCGATCGCAAGCTCTTCCCGAACGTCGACTTCTATTCGGGCATCATCCTCGAGGCGATGGGGTTCCCGACTTCGATGTTCACGCCGATCTTTGCGCTGTCGCGGACCGTCGGATGGATCAGCCAGTGGAAAGAGCAGTTGAGCGACCCCGCGCTCAAGATCGGACGCCCACGTCAACTCTACACCGGAACACCTATGCGCGATTATGTTGACGTGGAAAACCGCTGAGAGGCGAACAGAACGCTGGACAAAGTCAGATTGTGTTGGAAAGGAGGGTCCCTAGGGGCCCTACCTTTTTTTTGCCTATGTTCGGTTAATCATTTTTGGCGAGGCCGCACAAAATTAACTCAGTGGTAAGCTCACCCGTGGTGAGGTCGAGCAACCGCAAAAGGGAGGCACGCGTGATTATCGGTTTCGTCTTGCTTGGCTGGATCGGCGGCCTTTTGGCTGCGGTACTCTACCTCACTGCCATCGGGGGCACATGGCTCGCAGCAGCCGGGGTGTTCCTGCTGGGGGCCAATGTGACCTTCTTCGCTTCGGCAGCCCTTACGGCCCGGGCGCGGACGAACGCCGCCCCAGTGCGCGCAGCGGGCGATGCCCTGACACGTTTCACACACGCAAAATGAAAAGGCCGGGCGCGTCCGCCCGACCTCACTGGATCGACCTTCCTCAGGTGCAGGTGTGCGTTACTCCCAGCCAGCCTCGTTCAGAAGCTTCTGCGCCGCCGGAATGTTGTTTGCAATCGCTGTCGCATCCAGCCCATCGGGCTTGAAGAAGCCAAGCTGCGCCACAGACGGGCTCAGCGCGACGCCCGGGACCGCGGGATACTCGTCGTTGCCTGCCGAGAAGTATTCCTGTGCCTGATCCGAGGCGAGATATTCGAGGAACGTGACTGCGTTTTCCAGGTTCGGAGCGTGGGCTGCGACACCCCCACCAGAGACGTTCATGTGTGCGCCGATCGTGTCCTGATTCGGGAACACCCAGCCGATGTTCGCCATGGCGTCCTTCGGCAAGCCGTCAACGTCCTTCCGGATCGCGCGGCCGAAGTAGTAGGTGTTTGACATCGCGATGTCGCATTCGCCCGAGACGATACCGCGGAGCTGGTCGGTGTCGCCACCCTGCGGTGCACGGGCGAAGTTCGCCACCACTGCTTCGGCCCAGTCCTTCACGGCGTCTTCGCCCAGGTGTTCGATGAGCGCGCCCACGATCGTCTGCGTGTACACGTTAGAAGACGAACGGATGCAAATCTGGCCCGCATACTTCGGATCGGCCAGATCCTGATAGGTCATCGGCGGGTCGGTGACGTCGGTCTTGTCGTAGAATAGGATCCGCGAGCGTTGCGAGAAGCCGAACCACTCATTGTCTTCGTCTTGCAGATAGCCGGGAACACGAGCTTCCAGAACGTCGCTCTCAATTGACTGGAAAAGACCGGCATTCTTGGCCCGCTCAAGCCGTGACGTGTCGACGGTCAGGAAGATGTCGGCCGGGCTGTTCTCGCCCTCGGCCTCCATACGCGCGATCAGTTCGTCGGCGTTGCCCTCGATGCGGTTGATCGTGATGCCGGTCGCCTCTTCAAAGTCCGAGTAGAGGCGCTCGTCGGTGTCATAGTGACGCGACGAGTAGAGGTTGAGTTCCTGCGCGAAGGCCGGAAGAGCGACGCTCGTTGCAAGCGCCGCGACCAAGGTCGTACGCATAAAGTTCATTCTTTAGCTCCCTGCAGTACAAAGTTTAGCTAAATACTCAACTATCCAATCCCCCGGCCCGGTCAAGCATTTTCGACCGTTTCACTCAAGTAAAGGCGGCTTGCGAAGCAAGGGCCCTCGGGAGATCACCACGCCCATGGAGCATGTGTCCCAATCCCCAACCGAAGCCGCCTTCGTGCAAAACCCATATCCCTTCTATGGCCGGGCGCGCGCGGCGGGCGACCTAGTTTGGTGGGACGATTACGGAATGCCTGCGGCCACCACGGCCGACGCCGTCGACAGCCTCCTGCGTGACCGTCGCTTTGGCCGCGAACCACCGCCCGAGGCGCCGCGCACGTCCCCCCCGGCCCGGCTCGCACCGTTCTATGCTGTCGAAGCCAACTCGATGCTCGAACTGGAACCGCCCCGCCATTCCCGCCTGCGCGGGCTTGTCTTGCGCGCGTTCACTTCCGCCCGGGTCCGCGCCCTGACCCCGCAGATCGACGCGTTGATCGCAGATCTGCTCGGGGCCTTCCCCGAGGGGCCGTTCGACTTGCTCGACGCCTTCGCCCGCCCCCTTCCCGTCACGGTCATCGCCCGACTGATCGGCGTCGACGATGCCCGTGCCCCCGACCTCCTCGCCTGGTCCAACGCCATGGTGAAGATGTATCAGCCCGGCCGGAGCCGCGCCGACGAGGACGCCGCTGTGGCAGCTACCGAGGCCTTCACTGCGTTCATCGCCGACCTCATAAGCACCCGTCGCGCCTCACCGGGCGGAGACCTTCTCAGCCACCTGATCGCCGCCGAGGCCGAAGGAGATAGGCTCACGGCTGATGAACTCGTCTCGACAATCATCCTGCTTCTCAATGCAGGCCACGAGGCCACTGTCCATACGCTGGGCAACGGCGTGAAGGCCCTGATCGAAGCCGGAGCCCAGGTCAGCCTCACCGGAGACGGGGTCGACCGGGCGGTGGAGGAGGTGCTGCGCTTCGACCCGCCGCTCCACGTCTTCACCCGCATCGCGCGCCAGCACGTCGAGATCTACGGCCATGCGTTCGCGCCCGGGGACGAGGTCGCCCTGCTGCTCGCCTCGGCCAACCGTGACCCGGCCGCGCACGCGGCGCCCGACCGGTTCGACCCGACCCGCGCTCCCAAACCGCATGCAAGCTTTGGCGCCGGGCTGCACTTTTGCCTCGGCGCGCCGCTTGCACGTCTGGAACTGGTCCGTGCCTTGCCCGCCCTGTTCGCCGCCCGACCCGCGCTCCGCTTGGCCGAGCCACCGCGCTATGCCGACATCTATCACTTCCACGGCCTTGAACGTCTCATGGTCGAGGGCTAGCCCTCACCGCCTTACGCCCCTCAGGCCGGAGCCGCCTCGCTCCCCAAGGCCTCGAGGGGTAAGTTCGGGGTCGATTTGATTTCTTCCATCGACAGCAGCGCGGTCACAGTGTGGATCGACACGTCGCTGATCAGGGCCTGATAGAACCGATCATAGGCGCGCGCATTCTCCACCCGCACCTTGAGGATATAGTCGATGTCGCCCGCCAGTCTGTGCGCCTCGAGCACCTCGGGCCGGGAGCGAACCGCCTCCAGGAACGCGGCTTGCCATGCGGCCTCGTGCGCGGCGGTCCGGATGAGCACGAAGAAGCAGGCCTCAAGCCCCAGGGCCTCGGCATCCAGAAGAACCGTGTTTTGCAGGATAACGCCCGCCTCACGCAGTTTGCGGATCCGGTTCCACACCGGGGTCTTCGACGAGCCCACCTGGCGGGCAATTTCGTCCAGAGACTGGCTGGCATCGCGCTGCAGTTCCGAAAGGATTTTCCGGTCAAGCGGATCGAGAGGGACGGGCATCGGAAGACCTCCTGCTGTTCGGAACGTTGTTCCATGCCTGCAGCACTGCGCGCGCCCAGCGTTCCTATTTAGCGCCGATACTAGCGCCACTGGAGGAGGATATTCTACATAGGAGCAGAACCCAAGCGCCGGAGCGCCCGATGCAGCATTTCCCGATCTATCTCGATCTCGCCGGACGGCGTGTGGTGCTTGCCGGGGGTGAGGGCGCTGCCCTGTCGAAGCTACGGCTGCTCCTCAAGACCGAAGCCACGATCACTGTGTTTGCACCCGACCCCGACGCGCAAATCGAAGCCTGGGCCGCCGACGGGCGCCTGACGCTCGTGCGCCGCACTTTGGAACCTGGGGATGCGCTCTGCGCGGCTCTGTTCTACGCGGCGACCGACGATGAAGCGGAAGATGCCCGTGTCGCGCGGCTCGCGCGGGCCGACGGGGCCCTGGTGAACATGGTCGACAATCTGACCGGCTCGCAATTCATCACGCCAGCGATCGTCGACCGAGACCCGGTGACCGTCGCCATCGGCACCGAAGGTGCGGCACCGGTCCTGGCTCGCCGGATCAAGGCGGATCTCGAAGAGCGCCTGTCGCCGCGGCTCGGGGCCCTCGCGCGGGTCGCCCGGGCCGCCCGAGGCGCCGCGATGGCGCTTGCCCCCGGGCGGGCCCGCCGCGCGCTCTGGTCCGACTGGTTTGAGCGGACAGGGCCCGAAGCCACCGATGCCGATTTGCCAGGCGCTCTCGATGCGCTCCTTGAGCGGCATCTGTCGGCCGAGGCAACTCCAGGTCGTGTCGACATCGTCGGCGCTGGTCCCGGCGACCCGGAAATGCTCACCCTGCGCGCCCGGCGGTTGCTCCACGATGCCGATGTGGTGATCCACGACGCGCTGGTGCCTCCGGAGATCCTCGAGCTCGCCCGCCGCGAGGCCGACATCCTGCCCATGGGCAAGACCGGGTTCGGCCCCTCCGTCCCGCAGGCCGAGATCGATGCCGCAATCGTGGCGCATGCCCGTGCCGGCAAGCGCGTCGTGCGCCTAAAATCTGGCGACCCCGGCATCTTCGGCCGGCTTGAAGAGGAGTTGACCGCGCTCCGCGAGGCCGGCATCGACCACGCCGTCACACCGGGTATCACCGCGGCCTCCGCTGCCGCGGCGAGCGCCGGTAGGGCCCTGACTGAGCGCGGGAGGAACCGGGAGATCCGGTTCATCACGGCCCATGACATGAAAGGCTTCGCCGAGAACGACTGGCGCGGCCTCGCCGCCCCCAGCGCCGTGACCGCCGTTTATATGGGTCGGCGCGCTGCGCGTTTCGTGCAGGGGCGTCTGCTGATGCACGGAGCGGCACCCGATACGCCTGTCACGGTGGTCGAGAACGCGTCGCGCCCAGAGGAACGGACTCTGACCTCAACCCTCGCCACATTGGCCGCCGACCTCGATGAGTTCGACAATGCCGGCCCGGCCGTTTTGCTGATCGGCCTCGCCCCCGCGGCCAACGCCGCCCGCACACCCGCGCCCAGCCTGAAGGAGCATGCCTGATGCCGCGCCGCGACACGCCCAAAGTCATCACCGCGAACGATCTGATCGGGGGCCATGTCGTCTATCTCACCGAGGACGACCGCTGGACCCGCGATCCCGGGGACGCCGAACTGATCGAAGATGAGGCCCATGCCGATATCCGCCTGCTCGACGCCTCACGTCGCTCCGGCGAGGTTGTTGGTGTTTACCTCGCCGATGCCCGCTCGGGCCCGAACGGCCCGGAACCGATTCACCTGCGCGAGCTGATCCGCGCGAAGGGGCCGACCATCCCGGCCGGGATCGCACCCGCCTGACCCAGAGACCCACGCAAATCTCTTGTTCCAAGAGATTTGCACGTTCCTTGGATCAAGGAACTTGCCCGCCGCCCAGACAAAGCTCCGAGACGAGGCCCGAGACATGTACAGCTACACCGATTTCGACCGCACCTTTCTCGACGCGCGTAACGCCCAGTTCCGCGCCCAGGTCGCGCGCCGGCTGGATGGCTCCCTGACCGAGGACGAATTCAAGCCGCTGCGCCTGATGAACGGGCTCTACCTACAGCTTCACGCCTACATGCTGCGCGTCGCAATCCCCTATGGCACGCTGTCGTCCGACCAGATGCGCAAGCTCGCTGAGATCGCCGAGCGGTGGGATCGCGGCTATGGTCATTTCACGACGCGCCAGAACATCCAGTACAACTGGCCCAAACTGTCTGACGTGCCCGACATGCTCGACGCGCTGGCCGATGCCGGGCTGCACGCCATCCAGACCTCGGGCAATACGATCCGCAACGTGACAGCAGACCATTTCGCGGGCGCCGCATCCGACGAGATCGCCGATCCCCGCCCCTATGCCGAACTGGTCCGGCAATGGTCGACCGACCACCCGGAGTTCCAGTTCCTGCCCCGGAAATTCAAGATCGCGGTCACCGGCAGTCCCAACGACCGCGCGGTCACAAAGGCCCACGATATCGGTCTGCGGATGCTCGAGCGCGACGGCGACACCGGATTCGAGGTTATTGTCGGCGGCGGGCTCGGCCGCACCCCGATGATCGGCAAGGTCGTGCGCGACTTCCTGCCCGAGGCCGACCTGCTGCCCTATCTCGAGGCAATCCTGCACGTCTACAACCGCCTCGGCCGACGGGACAACAAGTACAAGGCGCGCATCAAGATCACGGTGCATGAGCACGGGATCGATGAGATCCGCGAGCTGGTCGAAGCGGCCTTTCTCCGCACCCGGGCCGAGTTCGACGGCCGCGACCGGGACGTCCTGCAGCGCCTCAAGGCGGATTTCGCCCCGCCCGCATTCGTCGCATCCAGCCGGGCGTCAGATGATGCGGCCCGTGAGGCGGACCTTGCTTATCGGGTCTGGGCCGATACGAACCTGACCGACCACCGGCGCGACGACCACGCCATCGTCACCATATCGCTTAAGCCCCATGGCGCTGCACCCGGCGATGCGACGGCCGGCCAGATGCGCCTGATGGCCGATCTGGCCGAGGCCTATGGCTATGGCGAACTGCGCATCGCGCATACACAGAACGTCGTGCTGCCCCACGTGCCCCGCGCCCACCTGCCCGCGCTCCACGCCGCGCTGGGTGCCGCGGGTCTCGGCACTGCCAACGTGGGCCTTGCCTCCGACATCATCGCCTGCCCGGGCATGGACTATTGCGCGCTGGCCACGGCGCGGTCGATCCCTGTGGCGCAAGAGCTGGCCGAGCGGATCGAAGAGCTGCGGATCGAACACGAGGTCGGCCCGCTCCAGATCAAGATTTCCGGGTGCATCAACGCCTGTGGCCATCACCATGTGGGCCATATCGGGATCCTGGGCCTCGATCGCGCTGGCGTGGAAAACTACCAGATCACCCTCGGTGGAGACGCGACCGAGCACGCAGCCATTGGCCAGCGCATGGGCCCGGGCTTTTCCTACGAAGAGGTCGTGCCGGCGATCGAGCGGCTGCTCTATGCCTATCTTGATCTGAGGGAAGAGGCCGAGAGCTTTGCCGACACGGTCGCGCGCGCCGGGCTGCAGCCGTTCAAGGACGCCCTCTATGGCGGCGAGGGGACGCGCGATGCCGCTTGACGGGCTCAGCCAGGGCGACCCGCATGCCGCCCTGCGGGCTGCGGGCCGGGCGGCGGCGCTTTCGGTCGAGCTTGCGCCGCTCTCGGCCGAGGACCGGATCGCGCGCGCGCTGACGCACCCGCTTTCTGGCCCGTTGGCGCTTGTCTCGTCGTTCGGCGCAGAGGCGGTCGTGCTTCTGCGGCTGGTGGCCCGGGAGGCGCCCGACACGCCGGTTCTGTTCCTCGACACCGGCATGCACTTTGCCGAGACGCTCACCTATCAGCGTGAGGTGGCGGAGCTGTTAGGGCTCAGCGACCTGCGCATCGTGCGCCCCGACGACGCCCAGATCGCCGCGCAAGACCCCGGCGGCCTCCTCCACAAAGTCGACGCCGATGCCTGTTGCACCCTGCGCAAGGTCCGCCCCCTCGCTGCGGCCCTGCAGAACTTCGACGGCTGGTTCACCGGCCGCAAACGCTTCCAGTCCCGCCGCAGGGCCGACCTGGCGTTTGTTGAAGCCGACGGCTCACGGCTGAAGTTCAACCCGCTGGCCGATTGGACGCCAGATCAGATCGCCGCAGACATCGCGGCCCACAACCTTCCGCGCCATCCGCTGGTCGCACAGGGCTATCCGTCGATCGGCTGCGCGCCTTGCACAGCACGCCCCTCCCCTGGCGCCAATGCCCGCGCCGGGCGCTGGGCCGGGCAAAACAAGGACGAATGCGGAATTCATTTCGAGAACGGACGCATCGTACGCCGGCCGTCAGGAGCAGCAACACCATGACCGTGATCGTGACAGACGAAGGCTTTGGGCCTGATGCGTTCGAGGGACGCTTCGCAACCCTTGAGACGAATGCCGCAAATGCAGAGCCCGGCACGTCTGCGCCTGCGCTCGACCTGCCCTCCGACACCGACCCCGAGACGCTCTCCGGCAGGCTTGGCGGGATCTCCATGATCCGCGTCGACTTTCCGAGCTTTGCCGATGGGCGCGGCTTTTCGATCGCAAAGGGCCTGCGGCGGCTCGGCTATGCCGGCCGGCTCCGGGCCCGCGGGCATGTCCTGGCCGACCAATATGCCATGGCCCGGCGCTCGGGCTTCGACGAGGTCGAGATCTCCGACGACCTGGCCCAGCGGCAGCCGGAAGACCAGTGGCGCTTTCGGGCTGACTGGCGCGCGCTCGACCACCGGGCCCATCTTGCCGGCCCGGCCGCCACCGGATAAGCCCGCCCCACCCGCACAGTTTGTTAGCATGCATGTCTATTTTGCTTGACGCTGCGTGCGTGACACCCAAACCTGACTTCGATCAAGGCCCGCCCGCGCTGCATGCGCTAGCCGGGGCCCGAACCAAGCGAGACGCTCCGATGCCCAAGGATCAAGCCGACCAAATGAACGCTCCCGCGCCCAAGGCCCCCACCCTGCCGGACGCTCAGACCGTCACCCATGTGGAGCACTGGACTGACCGTCTGTTCTCCTTTCGCGTGACGCGGCCACAAAGCCTGCGTTTCCGCTCGGGTGAGTTCGTGATGATCGGCCTGATGGGAGATCCCGACCCCAAGACCGGCAAGCAGAAGCCGATCCTGCGGGCCTATTCCATCGCGTCGCCCGCCTGGGACGACGAGCTCGAATTCTACTCGATCAAGGTGCAGGACGGGCCGCTGACCTCCAAGCTTCAGCACATCCAGCCCGGTGACCAGATCATCCTGCGCCCCAAGCCCGTCGGCACGCTCGTTCACGATGCCCTTCTGCCCGGGAAGCGGCTTTGGTTCTTCGCCACCGGCACCGGGTTTGCGCCCTTCGCGTCGCTCATCCGCGAGCCGCAGACCTATGAGGATTATGACCAGATCATCGTGACGCATACCTGCCGTGAAGTGGCAGAACTGGAATACGGTCGCCGCCTGGTCGAGAGCGTCAGGCAGGATGAGCTCTTGGCCGAGCTGATCGGCGAGGGTTTTGCCGACAAGCTGGTCTACTACCCCACCACGACGCGGGACGAGAGCCCCAAGATGGGCCGCATTACGACCCTGCTCGAAGACGGCACGGTCTTTGCCGATCTCGGCATCGAGGGCATGAGCGCGGACACCGACCGCGCCATGGTGTGCGGCTCGCTCCCCTTCAACGTCGATATGAAGGCCATCCTCGAAGGTCACGGCCTCCGCGAAGGCGCAAACTCCGAGCCTGCCGAATACGTGGTCGAGAAGGCGTTCGTCGGATAGCGCGCTACTGCGCGGCGGTCCCGTCGGTTGCGCCGTCGGTCTCCGTGCCGGCGGCGTCTGCACTGTCTGCAGGGGCGGTCTCGGCCGCGGCCCCGCCATCTTCGGTCGGCGCTTCGGCCGTCGGCGTGGCCTCAGGCGCGCCGGGAGAAAGATAAAGATAGGCGCCGAGCGCAATTGCAATGACGGCGATAAGAATGGCAATGGTGCGAGTCATGGTGGCTCTCCATGGAGCTGGGGCGTGGACTGGTCGCGACGGTAGTGTGCCATAGTCTGGCCTTGCTGGCGGGCTGCATTTGCGCCACGGAGCATTGTCGGCGGGCGTCCGCTCGCCGTGAGGCTGCTTGAAGTGAATGGCCGATAACGCTACGTTGGAAGCCTCTTTTCAGAAACGATCGAAGGAAGAAGCACCATAGCCCGCAGACCCCACAACGCGCCCCCGCAGCGCGAAACCGGCCCCCGCGTCAACGGGCGGATCCGGGCCCCGGAAATTCGGCTCATCGGCCCCGACGGCCAAAACGTTGGCGTGGTGAAGCCTGAGCGCGCGCTCGAACTTGCCCAGCAGATCGGTCTCGACCTGGTGGAGATTTCCCCGAACGCGACGCCGCCGGTCTGCAAGATCATGGATTTCGGCAAGTACAAGTACGAGACGCAAAAGCGCGAAGCCGAAGCCAAGAAGAAGCAGAAGACGATCGAGGTGAAGGAGGTGAAATTCCGCCCCAACACCGACACGCATGATTACGACGTCAAGATGCGGAACGTGACCCGCTTCCTCGAGAACGGCGACAAGGTGAAGGTGACCCTGCGGTTCCGCGGCCGCGAGATGGCCCACCAAAACCTTGGCCGCGAATTGCTCGAGCGGGTGGCTGACGACATAAAGGAGTTGGGCAAGGTTGAAAACATGCCCAAGATGGAAGGCCGTCAGATGGTAATGATGATCGGCCCGTCGAAGTAACGCTCGGTCGATCTCTCCGCTCGAAGCCCCGCCGCACCCGCGACGGGGCTTTTTTTGTCCACCATCATCTCACGCCGCGGACGGAACCGTGGGCGGCGATGTCCTTGGCACCGTACGATCCTTCTCGCCGCCGAGATGCCAGACCGGGTCCACGCGGCGAAGCCCGTCGCGCGCCGGCGCACTGTCGGGGCCCCGCACATCGTAAGCAAGGCCAAGGCCACGAAGCAGCCGGACGAAGAGAAAGCCCAGGTCCGCCTGCCCGCGCTCGACGCCAAGCAGCGCCGAATGGGGAAACGCGTGATGGTTGCCATGCAGGCTCTCGCCAAACGTCACGAAGGCCAGCCGCGTGAGGTTATATCCTTGAACAGGCAGCCCCTCGACGACCCATCCCTGGTGGCCCCTGCGATGCGCAATGTGCCCCACCGACCAATGCCCAATCAGGGAGACGGAGACTCGCAGGCAAACGCCCCAAAGCACCCAACCGATTCCCCCAAGGGCGAACAGGAGCGCCGCCACCGGCAGCTGCTGCCACATCCACGTGGCGTCGAGGACCCGATAGAAGCGATCCTCCCTCACCCGTGACTCGATGTGAAACTCGGGCGGTGAGGCGAGCCGGAACGTGCAGCAAAGCTGCCAGTAGGCATCCTTGAAGAAACGCGCGCCGTGGCTGGGATGCGGCGGGCAGACCGCCTGCCGCTGGTGCCAGTCGCGCATGTCGTGCGCGCGGATCATGCCAAAGGGCCCTGCCATACCGACAAGCGTTCCGAGATAGACGAGCATGTGTTCAACCCAAAGCGGCGTCTTGAAGGACCGGTGGATCAGAAGCCGATGCATGCCAACCGAATGGCCTGCACACAGCGTGATCGCCGATAATCCCAGGAACAGTGCCGCGGCAGACCAGCTTGGGAAAAAGGCGACACCGATGATGCCCCCCAAACTCATCCCCGCGATCCACAACGCCCGGACAGGCTCGAGCACGATGCGCCCCTCAGTTGCAGAGGTGGTCGGGCCGGGCACGACCCGCTCGGTCGGTAGCAGTGGATCTGTCATGGGCTTGAACCTCTTCTGTCGAACAAGTAGAGTCATAGATATATAACTAATAAGCTAAAAGGTTGGCTGCGTGTCAAGTATCGAGAAGGTCTTCGAGGCCCTGGGGTCCACCACGCGCCGACGGATCCTCGCCTATCTGTCGGAGACACCGCTCACGGCGGGCGAGGTCGCAAAGCGGTTCGACATGTCGCAGCCCGCCATCTCCAAGCACCTTTCCGTGCTCGAAACGGCGGGCCTGGTGTGGAAGCGGCGAGAAGGGCAGTTCGTGCGATACGGCATGGAGCGCGAAACCCTGTCCGGAACGCTTGCGGGCTTCCTGCAAGAGGTCTGCCCGCCGTCGCGCAAGCTCAAGGCCGAGAGCGCGGCCCTGAAAGAAGAAAACAGCTAAACGGCTTTGGCTATTCGACGCCCGCCCGGCCCATCGGGCGGGATCGCCGGTGCGCGCACTATTGCGCGGCCCGCCGCACCCGCGCCTGCCAGCAATTGTTGCGGGCCGACCGCACGTCCACGAAGGCCACCTGCGGGTCCGCAAGCAGCGTCGCCGCATATGCCTCGATCTCCTCGTGCGGCACCACCTTCCCCGTGCCATAAACGATCCGCTCTTCGGCATCGTAGCCCTTCAGCAGGTAGTCGGGCGAGGTGCGCAGGACGGGCGGAACGCCTGTCCCTGTCCAGGGGGTGCAGGCTTCGGCGCATAGAAAGATCGGACCAGTTTCTGCATAGGGGTGCAGCCCATCGAATGGCCGTGCGGCGGCAATGAGCATCGCCGCGCCCCTCGGTACGTCGTGCAGGCAAACACGACACGGCACCCCGACGCCGTCTGAAATCGCCCGTTCGGCGGGCAAGCCATAGGCGTCGGGGCCACCGGCCCGCAGCGCCTGTGCGGTCTCGTTCTTCATGGGGTGAAAGGTGAGTTGCATCGTGACCTCCTGTTCAATTCGCCGAGAGCGTTGACGGCACCACGGCCCTGAGCGACCCGAAAGCTGCGGATTCGGCGCCTGGCGGTTCGTGCGGACCAGACGGGGCGGAGCGCCGGACCCAACGTTGCTCTTGGGGCACTGTTGGGCTACCTCCATGTGAAAGAGGAGGCCTTGCGATGAACGTCGAAACGCCCGTGACCGCTGTCGAAGCGGCCGACCGCCCCAATCTCGCGCCCTTCAACTGGGAAGATCCCCTGGGCCTTGAGGGGCTGCTCACCGAGGACGAGCGCATGCTGCGCGACGCGGCCCACGCCTTTTCGCAGGGCACGCTTCAGCCCCGCGTCTCCGACGCCTACGCCGAGGAAAGGGTCGAGCCCGAGATCTTCCGTCTGATGGGCGAGGCGGGCCTTCTCGGCGTGACGATCCCTGAGGCGTTCGGCGGGCTCGGCGCCGGCTACGTCTCCTACGGCCTGATCGCGCGTGAGGTCGAGCGCGTGGACTCGGGCTATCGCTCGATGATGTCGGTGCAATCCTCCCTGGTGATGTATCCGATCAACGCCTACGGAACCGACGCCCAAAGGCGTAAGTTCCTCCCCGGTCTTGCAGCGGGCACCCTGATTGGCTGCTTCGGCCTGACCGAGCCCGATGCCGGCTCCGACCCGGCCGGCATGAAGACCCGCGCCGAGAAGATCGAGGGCGGCTACCGCCTGAGCGGCTCAAAGATGTGGATCTCGAACGCGCCGATTGCCGACGTGTTTATCGTCTGGGCCAAGTCCGACGCCCATGGCGGCAAGATCCGCGGCTTTGTGCTGGAGAAGGGCATGCCGGGCCTTTCGGCGCCCAAGATCGGCGGCAAGCTCTCGCTGCGAGCCTCGGTGACAGGCGAGATCGTGATGGACGGGGTCGAGGTTGGGGAAGACGCGCTTCTTCCGGGCGTCGAAGGTCTGAAGGGCCCGTTCGGCTGCCTGAACCGCGCCCGCTATGGCATCGCTTGGGGCGTTATGGGCGCGGCAGAGGCGTGCTGGCACGCCGCGCGCCAATACGGTCTCGACCGCACACAGTTTGGCAAGCCGCTGGCACAAACGCAGCTCTTCCAGAAGAAGCTCGCCGATATGCAGACCGAAATCACGCTCGGCCTCCACGGCGCCCACGCGCTCGGGCGCATAATGGAGGCGCACACGGCCGCCCCCGAGGGCATCTCGCTGATGAAGCGGAACAATTGCGGCAAAGCCCTCGAGATCGCCCGCTGGGCACGCGATATGCACGGCGGCAACGGTATCCAGCAGGATTACCAGGTCATGCGCCACATGGTGAATCTCGAGACAGTGAACACCTACGAGGGCACGCATGACATTCACGCGCTGATCCTCGGCCGGGCGCAGACGGGCCTTCAGGCGTTCTTCTAGAAGCAGGGCCGGCGCACCCTCCTGCTTTGCCGGCACCTGCAACCGGATGACGGAGGAGTCGGGCGCAACCCCTTGGGGGAGCCGGGTTTCCACGGCCTCACGATCGCCCGGAGCCTAGCGTGAATTGTCCTTCGACTTGCGCAATTCAGCCCCATTTCCCATGCACTAGTGGCCACGTTGAGCTAGAGTAATCGGTACCAGGATCGAGGGCAGGCATGACCGAGTCCATAACGAAACCCGCAGAGGGGCGCGCCGACTGGCTCGTCAATCTCGATGCGCACGCCCAGGCGCACGGGTTCCACGCCCTCCTGTCCGACAGTCACGGCGCGCTCTACACCGAGGACGACCGTGACGTCCTGCTGGTCACCTTCGAGGATGCGCACACCATCCGGACCGAGGAACAGGCCGCCCTTCCCTATGGCCTGCAAATCGCCGGCAAGGAGGGGTGGTCGCACCTGTGTCTCTACAGTGAGGGGCCCACCTGGTTCCGCGACGAGGCGGTCTATGCCTTCTTCGACGACGTCGTCGACGATGGCTTCTTCGACCATTTCGACCGTGTGGTGTTCTTCGGCGCCGGGGTGCAGGGCTATGCGGCGTCGGCCTTCTCCGTGGGCGCGCCGGGTGCGTCGGTCGTGCTGGTCCGTCCGCAGGCCACCCAGGCGCCAGCGCTGGCCAGTTGGGACAACCGCCACCGCGAGGCGCGCCGCCTCGACTTCACGTCGCGCTATGGCTATGCGCCAACGATGGCGGAGGCCGCGAGCGAACTCTTCGTCATCTATGATCCGCGGATCGAAGAAGATGCGATGCATGCCGCCCTGTTCGGACCGGAGGCGACACATCTGCGCTGCCCGCGCGTCGGGCAGCGCACGGAATTCGAGCTTGAGACGATGGGCGTCCTTGGGCCGCTCTTGCGGGCGGCCGGAAAGGGCCGGCTGACCCCGGCAACGTTTGCCCAGCTTTACCGCAAGCGTCGGGCCCACGCGGCCTACCTGCGCCATGTCCTGAACGCGCTGGAAACGGCCGACCGGCCGATCCTTCAGGCGCTCTGGTGCCGCGCCGCGCTGCGAGAGGTCGACCGTCCGCGGCTCCGCCGTGGCCTGGCCGAGGCGGAGGCGCGTCTTCTGGGAGAGGGCCTCGCCCTGCCCCCGGCCCCCGTCGAGAGCGACGTCACTCCGGTCAGCCACGCCGTCTAGTCGCGCCTTGCGCTCCCGACAGAAGGTGTCAGTGCAGCCCGCTCGGCTCGGTCACCCCAGCCCGCCTTGATGCGCGATGAAGGCCGCGATCTCCGGCACGCCGTCGCCGCTCCGGAGGCTGGCCATGACATAGGGGCGCCCGGCCCGTGCGGCCGATGTGTCGGCCTCCAACCGATCGCGATCAACCCCGACATGGGGCGCAAGATCGGTCTTGTTCACGATCAGCAGGTCGGATTTCGTGAGGCCGGGCCCGCGTTTGCGCGGAATGTCCTGGCCCGCCGCCGTGTCGATCACATAAAGCGTCAGATCGGCCAGTTCGGGCGAGAAGGTCGCGGCCAGATTGTCTCCTCCGCTCTCGATCAGAACAAGCTCCAGATCCGGCAGATCCCGGGTCAGGGCATCAATCGCGGCCAGATTGATCGAGGCGTCCTCGCGGATTGCCGTGTGGGGGCAACCGCCGGTCTCCACGCCGCGGATCCGGTCCAGCGGCAGGACCTGCGCGCGCATCAGGAACTCGGCATCCTCGCTGGTGTAGATGTCGTTGGTCACGACAGCCATCGAATGGCGCGGCGCTAATGCCCGGCAGAGCGCTTCGGTCAGCGTCGTCTTGCCTGCACCGACCGGCCCGCCAATGCCGACGCGCAAAGGGCCGTTGGGAGATGTCATGGCGGGGGCCTCCTCACGTCTGAAAGAGACGCACGTCCATCGTCTCGTGCGCTATCGCGGCCAGATCCGCCCCGAAGGCCGCGCTGGCGATATCCGTGACGGGCGTGTGCTCGGTCTCGGCCGCGACCGACAGGATCGTCGGCGCAAGGCCAGCCAAAGCCGCTTGCGCCTCGGTCTGCCCAAGCGGCACGAACCGCGTAGCGCAACTGGTCAGGTTGCCCGCGAATGCATGAAGGTAGAGCGCCACCACCTGTACCGCCGGCATACCGAGCGGCCGTGCCGCTACGCCCAAAGCCACAGGCAAGGGCCGAGCGGGCATGTCCTGATCCGTGATTGCAGAAACAGTGCGGGCGAGCGCCGCACCTTGCGCCTCGGTTTCCTGCGCCCGCTCGGCGGACGCCGCGAGCGCACGCGCGACGTCGGCCAACGCGTCCGGGTCCTCGCCCCGCAATGCAGCATGCAGCAGAGTCGCATCCGCCCGCCCCGTTCCGAAGCGCAGCAGATAGTCAAGCCAGGCCGAGAGGCTCTCGGCTGACGTCACATCGCCGTCGGCAATCGCCGCTTCCAGGCCGTGCGAATAGGAGAAGCTTCCCAGCGGGAAGGCCGGTGAGAGCCATTGGGTGAGCGTCAATAGCCCATGATCATCCATGGCGGTGGTCGTGCGCATGATTGTGGGAATGTTCGGCGCCCGGCCCGTGGTCGTGCCCCATCGTGCGGCCATGGCCATAGGCGCCGCCCTCGGGCTGAAACGGCGCATGAAGGGGCCGCACCCCGGCCCCAAGCTTGCGCAGCATGTCGGCCAATACGTGATCGTCGCGGATCAAGAGGCGGTCCGCCTCGATACTGCACGGCGTGTGGCGGTTACCGATATGCCACGCCAATCGCGCCAGTTCCGGCCCCGTGATTTCGAGAAGCGGCTCGGCCGCCGCGCGCACCGCCACGCGCCCGCCATCGCTCAGCTCCAGCACATCACCCTCGTCGAGCGACACCACCTCGGGCAAATCGACAAGAAATGCGCGGCCAGCCTCGGTCTCCAGCCGGCGACGGCGCAGGAATCGGCCCTCATAGTCGAGGACGACATACGCGTCCTCCGGCCGGGCCGCGCGGCGCGCCACCGAACCGGCGCGGGGAAGATTGCTCATCGGGGGCTCCGGTCGCTCACCCCAGCATCCTATGCGCCGCAGCGCGGCAGGGAAAGGGTGGCTCAGCCGCCGAAATGCCGCTCATAGGCGGCCCGGATTGCCGCATCGCGGCTCGTGCCCTGCTCGGCGAGCGCAGCGTCGGACATGGCGCTCAGCCGCTCCATCTCGCGCGAGGCAGACATGGCAGCGACGAGAAGGTCGGTGGCACGGAAAATGGACGCGAACGCCGAATAGAGCGGGCCCGCAAGACCGAGTGTCGCAGCGGGCTTCTCAGACAGAACGGACATCTGCCTACTCCTTTTTTGTCTCTTGATGACAGTAACATAGGCCCTCACGGAGCACGGCACCACCGCCAGAGCGGAAGGCCCGCAATGCACCTCACGCATGGCTCCCTGCGCATGCCAATCGTGGCGGCCATGACGGCGCCAACCGGCTCGCGTCGGCCCCCGCCTGCCCCGAAAGGATCAACCGGGTCGGCTGTCGCAATCGCCGTGGTTAGAACAGAAAATAGCGCTGCGCCATCGGCAGTTCCGCTGCGGGCTCGCAGGTCAGAAGCTCTCCGTCGGCGCGCACCTCATAGGTCTCGGGATGCACGTCGATCTCGGGCGTGGCATCGTTCATCACCATGTCGGCCTTGGAGACGCCCCGAATGCCTGACACGGCCACGGTGTCGCGCGCCAGTCCGAGCGCTTCTCCGATGCCCTGTTGATGCGCCGCCTGGCTCACGAAGGTCACGGCCGCACGTTCTACCGCCCGCCCCATCGCTCCGAACATCGGCCGGGAGTACACCGGCTGCGGCGTTGGGATCGAGGCATTGGGATCGCCCATCTGCGCACACGCAATGGACCCGCCGATCAACACCATCTCAGGCTTCACGCCGAACATCGCGGGGCTCCACAGGCACAGGTCGGCGCGCTTGCCCTCTTCGACCGACCCAATCTCCGCAGCCATGCCATGGGCGATCGCCGGGTTAATCGTGTACTTAGCGACGTAGCGCTTCACGCGGACATTGTCGTTGTCGCCTGTCTCGTCCGGCAAGCGCCCGCGCTGCACCTTCATCTTGTGCGCCGTCTGCCAAGTGCGGATGATCACCTCACCGACGCGACCCATCGCCTGGCTGTCGGACGCGATGATCGAGAACGCACCCATATCGTGCAGAATGTCTTCGGCGGCGATTGTTTCTTTCCGGATCCGGCTCTCGGCAAAGGCCACATCCTCGGGGATCGACTTGTCGAGGTGGTGGCAGACCATGAGCATATCGAGATGCTCTTCCAACGTGTTCACCGTGTAGGGCCGGGTCGGATTGGTCGACGACGGGATGACATTCGCCAAGCCGCAGACCTTGATAATATCAGGCGCGTGCCCGCCCCCGGCGCCTTCGGTGTGGAACGCATGGATAGTGCGGCCGCCGATGGCCTTGATCGTGTTCTCGACAAAGCCCGCCTCGTTCAGCGTGTCCGTGTGGATCATCACCTGCACGTCCATGTCGTCGGCCACGCCAAGGCAGCAGTCGATGGCGGCCGGCGTCGTTCCCCAATCCTCGTGCAGCTTCAGCGCCGAGGCGCCCGCATTCACCATCTCGACCAGCGCATCGGGGCGCGAGGCATTGCCCTTGGCGGCCAGCGCCACGTTCATCGGCACGCCATCCATCGCCTGCAGCATCCGCCCGATGTGCCACGGGCCCGGGGTACATGTGGTGGCAAGGGTGCCATGGGCGGGCCCGGTGCCGCCCCCAAGCATCGTCGTCAGCCCGGAATGGAGTGCGTCCTCTATCTGTTGGGGGCAGATCCAGTGAATGTGCGCGTCGAACCCGCCGGCCGTCAGGATCTTGCCCTCTCCGGCAATTGCTTCCGTGCCCGGCCCGATCACAATGTCGACGCCAGGCTGCGTGTCGGGATTGCCGGCCTTGCCAATCTTGTGGATCCGCCCGTCGCGCAGCCCGATATCGGCCTTATAGATCCCGCTGGCATCCAGGATCAGCGCGTTGGTGATCACGGTGTCGACCGACCCCTCGGCCCGCGTCGCCTGGCTCTGGCCCATCCCGTCACGGATCACCTTACCGCCACCGAATTTCACCTCTTCCCCGTAGGTTGTGAGGTCTTTCTCAACCTCCACAATAAGATCGGTATCGGCGAGGCGAACGCGATCGCCCGTGGTCGGGCCGAACATCGCGGCATAGGTGTCGCGGGAAATCGAGGCAGGCATTAAGGGCTCCTTCGTCCGGACGGATCAGGCGGGATCTGACGACAGGCGGGGCACTGCGAGAGCGGAGCCAGGAGGATCGTCGGAGGTGGACGCAACGTCACCTTCCGTTTCCGACAGCCGGCGCACATTTGCCCCCGTTTTATCCCTCAGCGACCGAATCGCTGCCGCAACGGCATGGTCTGCGCGGCCCGCCTGCGCTGCCGCCTGCCACGCCGCGCCCCCGGCCTCGACAAAGGCAGCAGGCTTCTCGACGACCATCCGCAGCGCCTCATCAGGCTCGGACGGACGCGCTCCGACAAAGCCCAAAAGGCGCATAATGATAACGGACTGCGCCTCGACCAAGAGGCAACACGCCTCCATCCCTGCGGTCCAGGCGTCAAAACGGTCGACCGGCGCCGAGGTGAAGACCTCGCCGCACTCTTCTGAAAACCAAAGAGAACTTCTAGCGTCGGCAAACGTCATCACTTGGGATGACGTCTCCGTCTCGCTGTTCGGCTGTCTGGAGCCGGCCATCACGCCCGGCTCCCTGCCGCAACTAGCGGCGGTGTTTTGGATCCACACGCACCGGGATCGGGCGCGGCTCCGGCCTGGGGAGCAGGGCGTCCAGCACCCGATCGATCAGTTGGCCTATGGCCTTCATTCTTGGTCTCCAAGTGATCCCGCTCGAGGATCTGTAACGTAACCCCTACGCGGTAAATCGCAAGTGTGCGTCTGCGCGCAGGGTTATTCGGCCGAACCGCGCTCACTCCGCAGCCTTGGACCCTGTGGGCGTCGGCGCGGCTGGTGCAGCGGGCGCGGCTGCCGTGTCGTCGGCCCTTGGCTTGGCTTCGGGCATCGGCTTTGGCGCCGAGGGCGCGCGACGTGCCCGCTTCGACGCGGTCTTGGCCGCCGCGGTACCTGCAGCCGGCTTCGCCGCACTGGCCTCTGCATCCCCGACGGGCTTGCTGGTGCCGGTTGTCTTGGGCGCTGCCGCCTTGGAGGTCGCGCGCGTCGTGCGCGGTGCGTTTGACACGGCCGTTGCGGCCTTGGGCTCGGGCTTTGGTGCAGGCGCAGCTTTGGCCGCAGTCTTGGCAGTCGCCTTTGGCGCCGTCTTCGGCGCAGCCTTTGGGGCCGCGGAAGACGGGGCCTTCGCGGCGGGCTTCGTCGCGGGCTTGGCGGCCTTCGCGGGCGCGGGCTTCGGCTCCGCCGTCTTTGCGGGAGCCGTCTTGGTCGTCTCCGT
Source organism: Pseudomonadota bacterium (assembly GCA_039822045.1). Classification (GTDB taxonomy): domain Bacteria; phylum Pseudomonadota; class Alphaproteobacteria; order Rhodobacterales; family Rhodobacteraceae; genus HLUCCA09. The sequence goes on from JBCBMY010000002.1 coordinate 109,050, forward strand.
CTTTGCGACCGTCTTGGCTGTCGTAGCTGTCGCCGTCTTCGCGGCCGCTTTGGGAGCCGCTGGTGTCTTGGCGCGCGCGGGCGTGCTCCCTGTGGCCTTGCGCGTCGTCGCGCGCTTCGGCGCCGGCGTCTTCGGCTTGGCCGCTGGCGCAGGCGCCGCTGCGGGCGCCGCCGCCGTAGCGGCCGGTGCAGCGGGTTTCGCCGTGGGCGCCGGGGTCAGCGTCGTCACCGTTGCCGTCGCGCGGGGTTTGGTGGCGACGCGCCGGGCAACCGGGCGGCCGATCGCCCCGCTGGGATAGATCATTTGCGTCGCCGCGAGCGCCGGCGTCGCCATGGCCTGGGTCATCCCCTGGGCAACGCCCATGCCGATCCGCATCATCTCAACCTGCATCACGGCCTGACGGCTCCACAGGGTCAGACCGGCGCTGAACATCTCGATCGGGGTGGTGAATGGTGTCATGTTCGTCTTTTGCTCCTTGTGAAGCGTTCGCGGTTGGGTGGCTGCTCTCCCCTCTGCGCTGGCATCGCCAGTCTACAGATCTCCCATGACAGCCGCATTGAAACCGAAGACCCGGCGCGCGCCTGCGTAGGGCACCAGAGTGACCTCTCGCGTCTGGCCGGGTTCGAACCGCACGGCGGTGCCGGCGGCGATGTCGAGCCGCATCCCGCGCGCGACAGCCCGGTCGAACCGGAGCGCGGGATTGGTCTCGGCGAAATGATAGTGGCTGCCCACCTGCACCGGCCGATCGCCGGTATTCTCGACGGTCAGCGTCTGGGTCTCGCACCCCGCATTCAGCGTGATCTCACCCTTTGCTGGCATCACTTCTCCGGGGATCATCGGGCGCTCTCCTTGCTCACATCGCGGGTCATCGGATCGGGTGGTGCACGGTGACAAGCTTGGTGCCATCGGGGAACGTCGCCTCGACCTGCACCTCGTGGATCATGTCCGCCACCCCGTCCATACATTGCTCGGCGCGCACCACGAGCGCCCCGGCCGTCATCAGGTCCGACACGGCACGCCCGTCGCGTGCCCCTTCCACGACAAAGTCGGTGATCAGCGCGATCGCCTCAGGGTGGTTCAGCTTGACGCCACGCCCGAGCCGCTTGCGGGCAACTTCGGCCGCCATGGCGATCAGAAGCTTGTCCTTTTCTCGGGGCGTCAAGTTCATCGCGTGCCTCTCAGATCTGCCAAACGCGGGGAACCGCGCCGTCCGGGCGAAGATGCCGGATCAGACGGGCAAGGGCTACCCTCAACGGCCAGCCGTCGTCCGCCAGCAGCCGAACGATCGTGCGGCCATCCCAGCCGCTCACCTCAGCACGCACGCCAGGCTGCGGCATCAGGCCACGTAATCCGTCAGTCGCATCCTCCGCGCCCCGGGAAAAGAAGGCCAAAAGGCCGAACGCCCGTGCGCCGGCCAAGCCCGCAACGGCGTCGCGCCGGCGCAAGACCTCGCCGTCCACCTGCACCGCGTCGATCAGCACGGGGCGTCCGTCGCGGCGCACAACGCGCCGGTCTTCGAAGTCGAGGCTGTCGAGCGTTTCGCCCATGGCCGCGCGACCAAGGACAACAGCCTCGCACATCAGGAATTCGGCATCGCCTGCCAACGTTGCCTCCGTTTCCCGGGCCAGCGACGCGCCATCATAGAGGATCGTCTCCTGCGGCAACCAGTCGAGACGTGCGCCGGCCCCGGCCGACAAGCGAACCGACATAGCGGCCGGCGCCGCGCCTGCCGACGCCCGGTAAGCACGCTCGGCCGTCTGCGTCGTTGCAAGAGCCTCAGCACCCGGCCCCAGGGTCACCTCGAACCGCATCGCGTCACCGCCGGTTAGCCCGCCCGCCGTGTTCAGGAACACCACCTCCGGTGCGCCCGGGGTGCGGGGCAGAAACACTTTCGCCGAGCCCGACTGCGCTAGATGGTCGAGCCGCGTTCGCCCCGACCGTGCCGACAACCCCGCCTCCGCGCGGCCTTTGGCGCGCTGCAGGTGCGTGGGCATAGAGGGATCATCGAACATAGGACGCCTGTTTTGTGCCTCATCGCAGAAAACGCGGCTCGCTGCAATGCAGCATGAACTATTCTGAGGCATGTGACCGTGTCCGGGCAACGCCCTGCCGGAATTGCGGGCAACACGGGCAAGCATCGCCTCTCTCTGGTCCGAGCCTAAGCCCGGCCCCCTGCCCGCCGCTGCCCTCTGGCCAAGCCCGCCCGGCTCGGCTAAGGCCCGCCCTGCAATGACCGACACGCTCACCTTGCGCCGCCCGGACGACTGGCACCTGCACTCGCGCGACGGCGGTCTGGTCATTCTAACCTCCGACTTCACCGCCCCCTTCGCCCCACCGCTTGGCTGCGGCCCGCCCAACGACAGGAGCGCCCATGATCCCCACCGGCCAACCCGACGACGCAACAATGGCGCGCCTGACCGCGGCGATGCTTCTCGAGGTCAAGGCGGTGCACTTCAACGCGGCCGAGCCCTTCACGCTGGCCTCGGGGCTGCCCTCGCCCACCTACATCGATTGCCGTCGCCTGATTTCGTTTCCGCGCGTCCGCGCCACGCTGATGGACTTCCTCGCCGCCAAAGTGATGCGCGACGCGGGCTTCGAGGCCTTCACCAACATCGCCGGCGGCGAGACGGCAGGCATTCCGTTTGCCGCCCTCATCGCCGAGCGGCTCGCCCTTCCGATGAGCTACGTCCGCAAGAAGCCAAAGGGCTATGGCCGCAATGCGCGGATCGAGGGGGCAATGAGTGAGGGCGACCGCGTTCTCCTCGTCGAGGATCTCACCACCGACGGCGGCTCCAAGCTGTCGTTCGTCGATGCGATCCGCGAAACCGGGGCCACGTGCGGCCACACCGCCGTGATCTTTTCCTACGGGATCTTCCCCGAGACGACGCGCATCCTCGGCGATCACGGCGTGCGCCTGCACAACCTTTGCACGTGGGCCGATGTGATCGCCGAGGCGCGCGCGCGCCAGAGTTTCGACGCCGCCACGTTGGGCGAGGTCGAGAGCTTCCTCGACAACCCCCGCGCCTGGCAGGACGCCCGGGCCTGATGGCCACCGCGATTCGCGCCTCCGCCTGGGGATAAACCCGCCCCGGCCTGCCCAACGCGGGCCGCCATCGCCGTGCCGCCGATGTTTTTGTGCGCGTTCCGGCGGCAGACTGCCCAACATGAAGCGGTTTCGACCGTGGTGGAGGCTATATCTTGGTGCCTTGGGGCATTCACAGCCTGTCCACAGGGATATCCTTGTGGCGGCGGCGCGCCCGACCGCGTATCACATCCGAACCACAAGCAGCCTCCGCCACGAACGCCGCCTCACGCGTTCGTAACGAGCACAGGGGCGCGGCGAGAGACAGGCATGAACGAAAGTTTTCCGGCGCCGTCAGGCGCCCCGGCACCGGTTCCCAGTGTTCCGGTGGATGGTATGACGCAGGCAAGGCGCGGCAGTACGGGGGAGGGAGAAACGGGGGACATCGGGTCCCTCCCCCACAACATCGAGGCCGAACAACAGCTCCTCGGCGCCATCCTGACCAATAATGATCTGTTCGATCGCGTCTCGAACGTCGTGCGCCCGCAGCACTTCTACGACCCGATCCATGGCCGGATCTTCGAGATCGCCTCGGCGCGAATCGCCCAGAACCGCCCCGCGACGCCGGTGGCGCTGAAGCCCTATCTCGAGGGCGAGCCGGGCTTGGCCGACCTCGGTGGACCGGCCTATCTGGCGTGGCTTGCCGGACAGGCCATCGCCAGTTTCGCCGCCCGCGACTACGCCCAGATCGTCTACGACCTCTCGATACGGCGCGAGCTGATGTCACTGGGGCGCGATATCTCGGCCAAGGCTGCCAAGGTCGACATTGCGTCGGAACCCCATGAGCAGATCGTCGAGGCCGAGCAAAAGCTCTATGCCCTCGTCGAAGAGGGACGCGCGGAATCCGGGTTCCAATCCTTCCTGTCCGCCGTCACCGATGCGGTGCAGGTCGCCAATGCGGCCCATATGCGCGATGGCGGTCTAGCGGGCCTGTCGACCGGGCTGATCGACATGGATCGCAAGCTCGGCGGTCTCCACCATTCCGACCTGCTGATCCTCGCCGGCCGCCCGTCGATGGGGAAGACATCGCTCGCTACCAACGTCGCGTTCAACGTCGCCAAGGCGTATCGCAAGGGCGCCCTGCCCGACGGCTCGACCGGCGCGGTCGAGGGTGGGGTCGTGGGCTTCTACAGCCTCGAGATGTCGGCCGAACAGCTTGCCGCACGGATCCTGTCGGAGGCCGCCGAGGTGCCGTCAGAGAAGATTCGCCGCGGGGATATGAGCGAAGAAGAGTTCCGCCGCTTCCTCGAGGCCGCCAAGGCACTCGAAGCCTGCCCGCTCTATATCGACGACACGCCCGCCCTTCCGATCAGCCAGCTCGCCGCGCGCGCCCGGCGCCTGAAACGGACCCACGGGCTCGACCTTCTGATCGTCGACTACCTTCAGCTTGTGCGCCCCGCCTCCGCTAAGGACAGCCGGGTCAACGAGGTGTCGGAGATCACCCAGGGCCTGAAGGCCATTGCCAAGGAGCTCGACATTCCCGTCGTCGCCCTGTCCCAGCTGTCGCGCCAGGTCGAAGCGCGGGAAGACAAGCGGCCGCAGCTTTCGGATCTGCGCGAATCCGGCTCGATCGAGCAGGACGCCGACGTCGTGATGTTCGTCTATCGCCACGAATACTACGTCGAACGCGAGAAACCGGCCGACGACAACCTCGAGAAGATCGCCGAGTGGCAAGCGCGCATGGAGTCGGCCCACGGCAAGGCCGAGGTGATCATCGGAAAGCAGCGTCACGGGCCGATCGGCTCTGTCGAGCTGAGCTTTGAGGGCCAGTTCACGCGTTTCGGCAACCTCGTGAAACCCTGGCAGGACCGCGAGACAGATCACTGAGGTGAGCGGTGTCAGAAGATTCGCAGGGCTCACCAGCGATCAACAAAGTGCTAAGCGTATAATCCACTGTTCATCTGAAGTGATAAAATTGACCGCCGCGTACAAAAGTAACAGTTGGATGACTAGACATTTGTAACGATTTTGCGTCAGCATCCTTGCATGCTGCATTGTTTTGCCAAAGCCCCGCTTCTCGCCCTGGCTTTCGTCGTGGGCACATCCGCAACAGCCCCTGCATGGGAGATGGATGGGCAAGAGGTTGATGTTGAGCTTGTTCTCGCCGTCGATGTCTCGCTGTCGGTCACCCCGCGCGAGATGGAGGTGCAGCGCCGAGGCTATGCCGAAGCCATCACCTCCAACGAGGTGATGACGGCCGTCAGGGCGGGCCTCTTGGGATCGATTGCCGTAACCTATGTCGAATGGGCCGGCGGCGCGAGCCAGCGCACGGTGATCGACTGGACGCTGATCGAAACACCTGACGATGCCCAAGCCTTTGCCGACGTCCTGCTGAATTCGCCCCCGTCGTCGCTCCGGCGCACGTCGATTTCCAACGCGCTGATCTATGCCGCCGACACGTTTGACGGAAACGGCTTCGAGGGACTGCGCAAGGTGATCGACATCTCGGGCGACGGGCCGAACAATTCCGGCGGCCCGGTGGTGCAGGCCCGGAACGAGGTCACGTCACGCGGCATCGTCATCAACGGCCTGCCGCTGATGACGCGCGAGGGCTATGGTGGCCGGTGGGACCTTGAAGATCTCGATGTCTACTACGAGGATTGTGTGATCGGCGGCCCCGGTGCCTTCGTGATCCCTGTCACCGAGTGGAGCGAGTTTGCCACGGCGGTCCGCCGCAAGCTGGTGATGGAGATTGCCGGCCTCGTGCCGCGGGCCGAGGCGCGCATCATCCTGGCGTCGGAGCCTGCCCCCTACGACTGTCTGATTGGCGAGCGCATCTGGGACACTACGCGCCCGATTTCCGGCACGCCCTGATCCATCGCACCGGCCGCCCGGGCATCTGATTGATCGACACCTATTGGGGCGTTGGGGCGGATCTCACGGCGCCCCAAATAACGCGCGCGGCAGAGCCGATATCCGCTTGACGTCGCCGGCCCGGATGGCAGAACGGCCGGCATGGCCAGCGGTACGCTTACTATCGATCTCGACGCTGTGGCCGCCAATTGGCGGGCGCTCGATGCCTTGTCCGGCCCGGATGTGGAGACCGCCGCGGTCGTAAAGGCCGACGGCTACGGCCTTGGCGCAAAGCAGGTCGCCCGGGCGCTCGCCCGCGCCGGAGCCCGGCGTTTTTTCGTGGCCATCGCCGAGGAAGGGGCCGCGCTGCGCGAGGTGCTCGGACGTGGCCCAGAGATCATGGTGCTTGGCGGTCACATGGCCGGCGACACCGACATGATCCACGATCTCGACCTGATCCCGGTCCTGAATTCCGTCGCGCAGATGACGCGCCAGTTCGAGGCGTTGCCAGGCCAGCCGTTCGCCATCCAGCTCGACACCGGCATGAATCGCCTGGGGCTCGAGCCGGCCGAATGGGCCGCGGTGTCAGAGATCGTGCTCGAGGCGGGCCCGAAGCTGATCATGAGCCATCTGGCCTGCGCCGACACGCCCGACCACCCGCAGAACGCAGAACAGCTCGCCACCTTTCTCGATATGACGCAGGGCCTTGGCGTCCCACGCTCGCTTGCGGCGACCGGCGGCGTTCTGCTCGGCCCCGACTATCACTTCGAGCTGACCCGTCCCGGCATCGGCCTCTATGGCGGGCTGCCGTTCGATGCCGCTCAACCGGTCGTCCGCCTGTCGCTCCCGGTGATCCAGACACGGACCGTCGCTGCGGGGGAGAGCGTGGGCTATGGCGCGACATGGACGGCCGAGGCCGACACCAGCGTGGCTACACTCGCGGCGGGCTATGCCGACGGGCTCATCCGCGCGCTCTCGGGCGTTGCAACCCTTTGGGACGGCGAAACACACTGCCCCGTCCTTGGCCGCGTCTCGATGGATCTCGTGGCCTGCGACGTCAGCCACCTGCCCGACCCGCCCCGAACCCTCGACGTGCTCTGTCCGGTTCAGGGCATCGACGCGCTCGCGGCGGACGCCGGCACCATCGGCTATGAGATCCTCACGAGCCTCGGCGGCCGCTACAAGCGCAGCTACTCCTCGGGCGGTGCGGCGTTCGACTGACCGTCCGCACCGGATTCCGGCAGATCAAACACCTGACCGGGATAGATCAGGTCGGGATCTCGGATCTGATCGACGTTCGCCTCGAAGATCGCAACATATTGCAGACCGCTGCCATACCGGTCCGACGCAATGCCCCAAAGCGTGAAGCCCGGCTGCACCGTGATCACCGACGCACTCACGTCGCCGGCCGCGGCCACAGGGTCCTCCAGCCGAGCCAGCGCCTCGGGCGCCTCGCGCTTGAACGGAGTTTCAAAGCGCGACACGACGCGGCCCGAGCGGTCGAGCTGGTCGACCCGTAGCGTGTAGATGCCCGTCGCCACGCCCTCCAGCGGCAGGCGCCACGAGCCATCGTCAGAGATCCGGGCGCTGTCGATGGGCGTATTGTTGAGATAGACACGGACGCGGTCGATCGGGGGCGGTGGGGGCGCGCCGCGGCCCTCGAGCGTGACCGTGCCGTCGGTGTCGTAGCTGATCACGTCGACCACAACCCGGTCGGTCACTGCGCGCGCCGGCGCCGAAGGCTGCAACAATCGCACGCCGTCGGCCTCGGCGATCAGCACGGCCGGCGCGCTGGCCGCCTCGGCGAGGGTGGGCGCACCGTCCGATGCCGGTAGGGCCGTGACGCCCTCAGCCTCCGTGGCGCCAGTTGTAACGTCGACCCCGTCGGCCGTGGCGGGCGGCGGCGCGCCCTCCGTCGTTCCCCCGTCAATCTGCGCCACCGCGTCTGCGCTCGGAGCGGCAGGAGCCGCTCTCTCAGCCTGCGACCCAGCCGCGACGTCTGCTTGAGCGCCCCCTGCCTCGGCACTAGCGGTGCCGGAGCCCACCCCAGCCTCAACCGCATCGGCAACGATGTCCCCGGCGTCGGATGGCGCGTCATCCTCTTCCGCAGCTGCCGCTCCACCGTCAGTTGCGGCTCCCGCAGCGGCGGGCCCGGCCGAGGCCACCACGTCACCCGCACCCGGGTCCTCCGTGACAGGCGTCGGGGCGAGGATCACACTCTGCTCTCCCACAGACATGCGGCCGTCAGGAGCCAGCGCCGCCAAGGTCAGAACGCGAGCGTCCCCCGAGGGCGCCAGCACGAGAAAGAACGCAAAGCTGCCGCCGCGATCCGCCCTGGCCTGGGCCTCCTGTTCCCCATCGACTGACACCGAAATCTCTGCCTCGCCGGGGCCGGACCCGGCGATCAAGACCGTGCCGTCTGGCTCAGCGCGCACCAGATCGAAGACGGGAGGCTCAAGCGGCGGCGGCGCCGCGCTCTGCGTGGGAATGTCCGGCGCCGCATCGCCCGTCTCCTCGGGCCCGGCCAAGGCCGGAGTGCGCGCATCCTCGGGCGCGGGGCCAGCCGTTCCATCGGCACGCGAAGGCTGGTCGTCAGGGATTGGGGATGGGGCCGGAACGGGCGCAGGCGCATCCGGCGCTGGCGCCGCTGCGATCATCACCTCGGGCGGCGGCGAGGTCGCGTCACTCCGGAAGAACAGCACAAAGCCTGCCGCTGCCGCGGCCCCTAGGGCCACTGCACCGGCTGCCACCTGCAGCCCCCTCGAAGCGAGCCAACTCGCCATGCACATCCCCACGCAAGACGTCGAACGACCGTGTCGCCACTTGAGCGCCTCGGTCAAGACAGCTAAGTCCCCACTAAATGTAGAGATTCTCAGGTGTGACCGCCATGCCCCACGGCACATTTTCTGTTTGCGTCTATTGCGGGGCCCGCGATGGCGCCCGTCCGGCCTTCGCGCGCGCAGCCGATAGCGTCGGCACGATGCTCGCCGAGAACGGTCTCCGCCTGGTCTATGGCGCCGGCGACGTGGGGCTGATGGGCCGGGTCGCGCGGGCCGCCCAGGCCGGCGGCGGCGCAACGCTTGGCGTGATCCCCGCCCACCTGATGGCGCGTGAGATTGGCAAGCGCGACCTCGATGCCCTGATCGTCACCGAAACAATGCACGAGCGCAAAAAGGTAATGTTCATGAACGCCGATGCGATCGTCGTGCTCCCGGGCGGCGCCGGCACGCTCGACGAAGTGTTCGAGGTCCTCACCTGGCGCCAGCTTGGCCTGCACGAGAAGCCGGTCTTCTTCCTCGATATCGACGGCTACTGGTCACCGCTGCTCGACCTGCTGAAGCATATCGTCGCCGAGGGTTTTGCCGGCGCCGACCTTCTGCGGATGTACTCAATCGCCAGCTCCGTCGACGCCCTGGCCGACGCGTTGAGCTTCATCACCGCAGCACGCAGCGCCGGCTGAGCCTCAGCCGAGCTGGGGCAGGAGCGGGCCGTCGGCCAAAGCTGCCGCGTCGTTGCCACCCTCGGCAGCCCCGCAGGAGGCATCCATCAGTTCTTCGAACTTCGTGGTCAGCCAGTTCAGCGCTTGCTCCTGATCGGCGATCTCGCCCGAGATCTGATCCTGCATCGATGCGAAAACCTGGGCAGACCTGCTGTCATCGACCATGGCCACACCCTGCGCGCCGGCCACGAAATCGTAGAGGATCAGAGCGATCACGACGAGGAGCATGCCTCGCAGGGCTCCGAAGAGAAACCCAAGGCCCTGGTCAATCGCGTTCAGTGCCGAGCGCTGCACGAGCGAGGAAAAAAGCGGCGTGAAGAGCGCGAATAGGATGAGGACCACCGCGAAGACAGCGGCAAAGGCCGCAATCGTCGTGGCCGCGCAATTGTCGAGGAAATCCGAGACATAGGGGATTTCGCGGATCAGCGGCTCGGCGCGGGGGGCGAACATATAGCCCAGGATGGCCGCCGCAACCCAGCCGGCGATGGCCAGCGCCTCGCGCACAAAGCCGCGCGCATAGGCGAGAATGGCCGAGAACACGATGATGACGGCGACGCCCGCATCGACGAGAGTGAAGCCTTCCATAGGCCTGCCTTTCTGCCCCATCCGGGGCCGGCGCCCCGCCAATGCCCCGCCCGCACCGAGCGGGCGGCTCTTGTGATGCCGACGCTTATCCTGCGCCGAACATCTCTCCCACGAACGCCGTCAGATCGCTGGCGCCGTGGACGCTGACCTCCCCTAGGCTCGCCTTGGATAGCGTTTCCGCCGAGCGAGCAGGCAACGCAGCCTGGGAAAAACCAAGTTTCGCAGCCTCTTTCAACCTGTTTTCCGCCTGCACCACAGGGCGAAGAGCGCCTGAAAGGCTGATTTCGCCAAAGATAACCATGTCCTGTGGCAGGCTTGCATCTTCTCGAGCCGACAAAAGCGCCGCTGCGACGGCCAGATCTGCGGCCGGCTCGGTCACCCGCATGCCGCCGGCCACGTTCAGATAGACGTCGAGCCCCGCGAACGGCACGGCGCAGCGCGCTTCGAGGACCGCCAGGATCATGGCCAACCGCGACGCATCCCAACCCACAACCGAGCGGCGCGGCTGCGACTGCGGCGTTGGCGCGACAAGCGCCTGGAACTCCACGAGCACCGGCCGCGTCCCCTCGATGCCGGCAAAGACCACTGTGCCCGGCGCTCGCGCCTCGCGGTCCGACAGGAACATGGCCGAGGGGTTCAGCACCTCCTGCAGGCCCTGCCCCGTCATCTCGAACACGCCGATCTCGTCGGCGGGCCCAAACCGGTTCTTCACGGCGCGGAGAATCCGGAAATGGTGCCCCCGCTCGCCTTCGAAATAAAGGACCGTGTCGACCATGTGCTCCACGGTTCGCGGCCCCGCGATCTGCCCTTCTTTCGTGACATGGCCGACCAGGATCACCGCTGTGCCCCGCCGTTTGGCGAACTGGGTCAGTTCGTGCGCCACGGCGCGCACCTGGCTGACCGAGCCGGGCGCCGCCTCGACGCTGTCGAGCCACAGCGTCTGGATCGAATCGATGACGGCGAGGCCGGGCCGGCGCGCGTCGAGCGTGGTCAGCACATCGCGCAGGTTCGTCTCGGCCGCCAACGCCAGGGGCGCCTCCGAAAGGCCCAACCGCTCGGCCCTGAGGCGGACCTGCGCCGCTGCCTCCTCGCCCGACACATAGACGGTGTCGAGCCCCTGCGCCGCGAACCGTGCCGCCGCTTGCAGAAGGAGCGTCGACTTCCCGATCCCTGGATCGCCCCCTACCAGCGTGGCCGAGCCGGCCACCAGCCCACCGCCCAGAACCCGGTCAAGCTCCTGCAGGCCCGAACAGGCCCGCGGCGGCGGCGCGTCAGCGGCCGACAGCGTCGACAGTTCCAGCACCCGGCCCCGCCCAGCAACCCGCGCTTTGCCGGGCGTGTCCGACAATGGCGCTTCTTCCTGCAAGGTGTTCCACGCGCCGCACGCATCGCACTGCCCCGCCCATTTGGACGCGCGCGCCCCACACTCGGTGCATCGGAACATCAGGGACTTTGCTTTGGCCATGCGCGTGCTCATGCCCCGTCACACTTCGGGCGGCAAGGCCGACCGACCCCAGCAAACGTTATCGACGGACGATCCTTGAAGTGGCGCGGTTGACGGGGCTCGAACCCGCGACCCCCGGCGTGACAGGCCGGTACTCTAACCAACTGAGCTACAACCGCACTCAAGCGCCCGACGGGTGGCCCGTTCGGACCCGAATGACAGCAGTGGCGCGGTTGACGGGGCTCGAACCCGCGACCCCCGGCGTGACAGGCCGGTACTCTAACCAACTGAGCTACAACCGCGCGCTGCTGCCGTTCGGAAGGGCGTCCTTCCGTCGGCGTGAGGCGTGGTTTAGGCACGGGGGCGTCGGGCGTCAAGCCGGCAATTGCAACCCACAGCTCCCGTTTGCGCAGTTAGAGCCGGCGCTGCGGCTGGCGGGCCGCAACAGGCGCGTCGCGCTTGGCCTCCCGAAAGAACACATAGATCCCTGCCCCCACGATCAGAAGGATGCCAAGGCCCGTCTGAACGCCAGGCACATCGCCGAACACCACCCATCCCCAGAAGATCGCAAGCGGCAGTGCGATGTATTCATAGCTGGCGATCGTGGCAGGTGGGCCAAGCCGGTAGGCCTGACTCAGGCAGAACCCGATCGCGCCCCCCATGCAGCCGATCAGAATGAAGAGCGGCCAGTCTTGCGCCGTCGGCCAGATCCACGGGCGAAGCAGAAACTGCAGCGACGGGTTCGTCACCCCTTCGGCGAACCGCCCATCCCCGGCCACCAGAAAGAACAGGGCCGAGACGCCGAGGAAGGCCGACTGAATATAGATCGCCATGGCCGAGGCGCGCGTGGAGATCCCGAGCTTCCGGGTCAGCACGTGCATACCGGCATAGGCCGCGGCCGCCGCAACCGGCAGGGCGAGCGCCCAGAGCGGAGCATCCAATCCCCCGCGATCGCCCTGACCCAAGGGCAGCATCACGACGACGCCGACAAGGCCCACAAAAACCGCCGCAAGCCTCCTCACCCCGACGATCTCTCCAAGGATCGGCACGGACAGCACCGTCACAAAGAGCGGCGCAATGTAGAAAATCGCCGTTGCCTCCGCCAAGGGCAGCACCACAAGCGCCGCAAAATACGACATGTTTGCAAAGACGATCAGCAGGGCGCGCAGGGCGTGGAGCCCGGGCGTCTTGGTCCGCAAAAGCGTCAGCCCGCCCTCGAAGTAGAGAAAGGTGAACGTGAATGGCAGCGAGATGAGCGAGCGCAGAAACACCATCTGGTGGAGCGGATAGTCGCCCGAAAGGAACTTGATCACCATGTCGTTCACCGAGATCGCGGCCATCGCGATCAGGACGAACAGGATGCCTCGGCGCGCGGCGCCAGGATCGTCAGGCGCAAAGGCGCCGGGTTGTGCAGGGGCGGACATGGGACGCTTTCGCTGTGTCTGGCGCGACGCTAGCGCAGCCCGCCGCGCAGCGCCATCCCGGTCAGATCACCTCGTCGCCGCGGTCGTCGGTCTCACCGTAGCGGCGCATCACGGCCGGCCGCGTTCCCTCATAGACCCGCTCGATATTCTCGGCGATCTTGGCGTTCTCCCGCTCGAAAAGGCAGGCGCCGTCCAGGTCCGAGGCCACGATGAACGGCCCCATCTGCTCGGCCCGCAGAAGCCACATCGCCTGCGCGAGGCCCAGTTCCTTGCGCCACAAAACGTCGGCCACCTCCTTCACTCCGCGCCCCAAAAGCGCGCCGGTGCCATAGCCAACGGTCGTCAGAAACACTGCGCCGCGCGGCACGAAAACCTCGCGGTAGACGCGCGAAGACATGCCGCCTTTGCCGATGATCAGCTTGGCGCCAGTCTGATCCATCCAGGGGCCCAACCACTTCTCGAACCGAAAGCTCGACGTTGCCGTGACCGCACCAAGCCGATAGCTCTTGTCGGCATCGATGGTCGCCGCGGGTGAGCAGTGGAAGTTCGCGGCACTGGCCTTCGGCAGTTCGATCGGCAGGTTCGCCCGATCATCCAGCGCACGTTTGTAGACGCCTTCGCGCGCCGTGTAGATCAGCCCGTCGAGATAGACGACGTCACCCAGCTGCAGGTCGGCGATCGCGTCAGCCGTTGGCGTCGACGAGAGCGTCACACGCCGCGGGCTCATTCCGCCGCCTCTGCCGGGGCGGCTGGCCACTCCACCGTCTCGCGCCGCTGGTAGGGCGTGAACCAGTCCGGATCGGTCCGCTCCTCCACGCGTCCGTCGGCCCAGATCCGCGCAACGGCACGACGCGAGGACAGGCAGAAGGCATGGACCGACATCTGCATGCCGCCGGTGTGGCAATAGCCAACCTCGATATGGCAGTCGATCACCATCGACTTGCCGACAAATCCCATCGCACCCATGCCGATGGAGTTGCCGAGTTCCTTGAACTCCTCCTCCATCGCCGCGATCTTGGGGTCGGGGTTTTTTGAGCCAACAACCCGCAGACACGCCGCGCGCTTGCCGAGCGTCATGCAGGTGTCCTTCGAGCCGCCGATCCCGATGCCGATGATCGCCGGCTGGCAGGCCAGCCCGCGTTTGCCGAACGCCATGAGCGTGTCGAGGTAGAACCGCCTGATCCCTTCCATCCCGTCGGAGGGGAACAGCATCCGGTAGTCCGTGCCAAACAGGCCCCCCTTGTGCACCGTCGTCAGGTCGATCCACGCGCCCGCCGGCTCCGGTTCGAAGCCAAACTCGATCTCGGGCGCGCCGATTCCGACATTGTTGTCGTGGTCGGTGCGCCAGAGCGGGTGGACGCGGTTCGGACGTAGGGGCACGGCATGGGTCGCCGTTGCGGTGGCCCGGCGCAAGGCCGTCTCAAGCGCGACGGGCCCACCCTGGATCTGCGCACTGTTGGACATCTTCACGAACCACCGCGGCACACCGGTATCGCCGCACATCGCGCGCCTGTCTTCCTTGGCCGCTTCGTAATTCTCGAGCATCGCCTGCAACACGAAGGACGACAGATCGCCCTCTTCTACATCGGCGGCGACCTTCAGCCCCGTGAGGTAATCGTCGGGGATCTCTATCGCGGCCTTGTCCATGAGGCGTTCGGCGGTGCGCTCGATCAAGTCGATGGAAATCATCGCAGGTCCTCCTGGCCGCTAAGGATATCCGCAAGCAACCTCAACCGACAGCGCGAATGCCACGCGTTCGGCGACAGGTCAGGCGAAGCCCAGGAGCGAATGGCAGAGCTCTGCGCGCTGGATAAACCAAATCAGCCCGTCGACCTTGCGAGCGCTCCTCTTCAAGCATGCCTCCTGAGGCATCTGCCGAGGGCGGACACCCCAAGTAGCGCGCAAGAAATCCACAGGGGGGTCAGCGAAAGGCATCCGTTGACATTTTGCGTGCGGGGGGCGCGACGAGGGACCCAGAGGCCACGCCGAGCTAAAAGCGCCGGGCACCGCATTCGCTGCCAAGGCGTGCCCGCTTGGCCCGCCCGGCTCGCGAGTGTGCCGGCGCTCTCCGTCGTATGGGTGTGCCGGCGCTGTCCGTTCTACCAGTCGGACAGCTTGCCTGCCGGTGTTGTCGGCAGGCGCAGGCCAAATGTGTACCGCGCGGGCCGCGCGGCGGCCGGAAGCGCTTCGGCTCCCATTCGCAGCGACACCTCCAACACCGCCTCGTCCTCGCCGGGCTTGGCGATGACAAAGGCTTTGAGGCGCCCCGACTGTGCGTCGAGGCGCACCGCGGCTGCCGCGACGCCATCGGTGCGCTCCAGGTGGCGCCCCGTCGCCTGGGGCGAGACGTTGACCCCGGCCACCTGGACGGAGTTGTCCTTCCGACCCTCGAGCACAAAGCTCCGCGGGCCAAGCCAGCGCACTCGATCCTGCACATCCAGTTGCCCTCGTCCGGGTGCGAATATGCCCGGACCTGCGCGGTCGAGATGCGGCATGAGCGCGAAGCCAGCGTGCGGGCTCCGACGATAGCCGATGCCGGCAGTCTCCGTCGCACCATAAATCTCGATGAGCGCGACATCTCTGTCCGACGCCATCTGCCAGAGCGCGTCCGGCGTAGGCGCACCGGAAACGACGGCTGTCAGCCCGCCGGTCGGTTTCATCGTGTTCAATGCGAGAGACAACAGATGCGGCGTGGCCACCACCAGATCGCCCGGGCGACCAAGGCGCCCCAGCGCGCCAGGCCCTTTGCCGCTGAGATCCACGACCTCCACCCCGAGCCGACCGGGCAACAGGACCGTAAGCAGGAAGCCGAAGATGTGGTGGGCCGGCACCAGTGCAAGTACTCGGCTCGGCGCGTCGGCCGCGTCGGGCCAGAGCGCCCCGCTGAGCGCATCGATCTCGGCCAGAAGGCCCGGAAGGCGATGGTCGATTTCCTTGGGCGTCCCCGTCGATCCGGAGGTCGAGAAGGTCAATTCGGCCGCATCGCCCACCAACTCGAAGTGGGCCTCAATCAGCCTGCCCCAATCGCAGAGCCTGCGGTTGACGAGCAAATGATCTTCGACGCCCGTCACGGACAATCCAAAACGGCGGTTCAAATCGGCGACGGCCTCGAGCATCTCGAGGCTGTCTAGTCCGATCCCCGCCTCGCCCAAGAACGCGTCGCCCGGCAGGTCAGGCACCGCGCCACCGCGCCACCGACCGATCAGGGCGCGCAGCGCGCTGCGTGCCACCCGCTCCAGCGCGGCGGCACCCAGGCCAGTCGCAGCCGCGCCCTTTTCGCGCAACGGTCCGGAACACGCGGCCACGCGGCCCGTGCCCGGTCCGGAGGCCGGGCATCGGGCTGCGGCTCCGTCGGCAGCGGCGCGGACGAACTGAACCGCGCCAGGCGCGCGCGGGGTCATCACGCGGCGTCGATCTCGTGCATGAACTCGCCGACAAGGCCGCGATAGTGGCTGCGCATCGCCTCCACCTGTGCCTTGAGATCCATCGCGGCGGCTCCCATCTCGGCCGCTGTCGCCGGCGCGGCAGAGACCCTGGTCGTCAGGGGGATGTATTGTGCAGGGTCGAAGTGCTCGATGAAGTCGAATGCGGCGCTGAGCGAGTGCGTCGCCTCGGCCGTGGCCAGGTTCTTTTGGTACTCGGACACGAAGTACTGCTTGATGGCCACCGGGAACGTGCCGTCGGTTGCACGAAACAGGTTAATCTCAAACCAGTACGGCCAATCGGGCGTAAAGCTCATGGCCATTCCCAGCTCTTCGCCCTGGAACACGATCGGGCGTGTCCCCATACGAAGCAGGCGGTAGGTACCCATCGACAGGCTCGACGGGGCCTCGGCGGCGGACGGCATCGACACGGATTGGTCGGCCCGCGGTTCAGTCATATAGGTCATCGGACTCTCCGGCTTTTCTGTTCTGGGCAGAAGTTTCGTCTGTGATGAGAGTTCGCCCGGCCAGAAGCCTCACAAGGACACTTCGCAAGATCGAAACACTCGAATGCGCACCGGCCACACACCGCGGCCCCTGCGTCTGCCGGCAAGTTCTCCTGCCGAGGATTTGGCCGCCGGCGCACACCTGCCGGCGGAAAGGCTCGCGGCCGAAGGCGCCGACCAGCCGCAGCGGGCCGACGCCGGCGCGGTTAGGCGCGTTTCACGAACATCCAGCAATGCTGCCCGTCGGGCTGCGACTTCAGGTGGATCTTCACGCCGACATCCGCACCCTTGTAGGCGAACTTGTAGTCGAACATCACGTTGATCTGCCCGGTCTGGTGGAACTTCAGGAACTCGCCGTGAAAGCGCTTGCCCTTGGCACAGGGAGCGATTTCGTTGAAGAAGTCCTTGCCGACAACCTCACCGGGATCGCGGTTCGCAATCATGCCCTCGGCCTGATTGTATTTGACCACTTTGCCGGTGCGATCCAGCAGCACGGCACCGAATGCGAGCTTTTCCACCCTTTGAGGTTCACGCGCCAGGATGTTGTCGACGTCCTGGCTGCCGAAGGGGATAATTTCCATGTCCTAGGTCCTTTCCGGGATTGATCAGTGCGAGTCGCCGCTGCCGGGGGCGACCCCAGGCTCGTTGTCGAGGAAGCTGTCGTTGCGCGTCAGCGCCATGTTGTGAATGCGTTTGACCGGATGGCCGCCGAACTCCGCGTCACGGACGTCGGAGGCGACCGGGGCGACCCAGCGATACTCGGTCGAGTTCATCGTGATGCTGCATTGTGGCACGATCTCGAACCGGGCCTTGTGCGCCCACCTGGCGGTGTCGACTTCGACGGGCTGTGCCTCGCCGAATTCAACGAGCGTTTCCAGTTCGTCGACCTTGCTCGCCAGATCCTTCTCGGCCATGTCGCCGAGCATTTCCGCGGCAGCGACAAGCACCCACTCGACATAGTCGCCACGCACGACCAGGCCGGTTTTCTCGCACCGGAACTCGACGCGACCATTGTCCTCGGTCAGTTTCGCAATGATTTCCATGCCCGCTCGTCTCCTTTCGACCATTGGGGGACGCCAGTAACACACGCCCGGTTGAGCGGAGGCTTAGGATGCGGGCACTGAAAAAACGGTAAAGGTGCAAGGCCCGGGTGTGCGGCGGGCTCGCTGCACGCCTCTGATGGGGTATCGTCCAGACGGGTTTGCGCCCCCGTCGGGCCCTTCAAAGAGCACCTGCAAACCGCGTCGAAGCCCTGAGATCTAAGCGGATTTGGCTCTGTGCGGCGCCTTGCGCAGCACATACACACCAAGGGTTAACCAACCCGCGAGATTTCACCTTGCGGCGCACACCCATAGACGGTGCTTCGGGGCGTCAGGCCGCCACAATGCGCGCGCGCTGCCGTCCGAGGCCGCCGACTTCGGTCTCCAGCACATCGCCCGGCCTCAGAAAGCCGGGCGGCTGCTGCGCCATGCCGATGCCGGCGGGCGTTCCCGTGGCGATCAGATCGCCCGGTTCGAGCGTCATGAACTGGGACAGATACGATACGATCTGCGCGACATCGAACAGCATCGCGCGCGTGGTGCTGGCCTGTCGCACCACACCGTTGACTACACTGGAGAGGCCAAGCGCCTGGGGGTCGCCAACAGCCTCGGGCGACACGAGCCAGGGGCCGAGCGGGGCGAAGCCGTCATGGCTTTTGCCCTTCACCCACTGCCCGCCGCGGTCGTACTGCCACGATCGCTCGGAGATGTCGTTGAAGGTCAGGTAGCCCCCGACATGAGCAAGCGCCCGCTCCACGGGCACGTTGCGGGCCTGCGTGCCGATGGCGACGGCAAGCTCCACTTCGTAGTCCAGCTGGTCGGCCCCCTCTGGGCAGGGGATATCGTCTTGCGGACCGGTCAGCGCCGACGTTGCCTTGAGGAATGTCATCGGCTCGCTCGGCAGCTCTGCACCAAGCTCGGCCACATGGTCTGGATAGTTCAGATCGATGCCGATGACTTTGCCGATCCCCGACAATGGGGGGCCAAGGCGCGGGGGCGCCTGAACAAGCGGAAGATGCGCGTTGTCGAGCGCCGCAATATAGGCCCATCCGGTCGGCGATATCGCCTCCGGCCCAATATCCGGCACGTGGTCCGACAGATCTCGTACCACGCCGTCTCCATCCAACAGGCCCGGCTTTTCCTCTCCCCGCGGGCCATATCTGACCAAACGCATTGCTGGTGCTCCCCTGGCCCAACCCTGCGGATCACCGCTCGGGCTGGCAAGGGGGCTCAGGGAGCGAGGGTCTCGGTGTGGCCGTCGACCGGCAGGATCTGGCCCGAGATGCGGGCGCCGGCCGGGCTGTCGAGGAAGCGCATGAGCGCCACGATGTCGGCGGCATCGACCCAGGTTCGAAGCGAGGTGCCCTTGGTGTAGACCTCCCGCAGCGCGTCGATGCTGCGCCCGCTGGCGGCGGCCTCCTTCACAAGCACCCGCTCCATACGGTCGCCATGAACCGCGCCGGGCGCGATGGCGTTGACGCGGATCCCGGCGGGGCCGAGTTCCATTGCGAGCGTCTTCGTCAGCCCCGTGACCCCCCATTTTGCGGCGGCATAGGGGCTGCGGCCCGGATAGCCGTGGAGGCCCGCGGAGGACGACATCAGCACGATCAGGCCCGAACCCTGCGCCCGCATATGCGGCGCGGCCCAGCGGCAGGCGAGAAAGCTGCCGTGGATCGTTACGGCCACACATTCCTTAAACGCCTGATAGTCCAGGGTTTCCAGCGTACCGGATGGGCCGCCTATGCCTGCACAGGCAAGGAGCGTGTCGACACCGCCCCACGACGCGTCGACCGCCGAAAATGCCGCGCCCATTGCGGCTTCGTCGGTTACACCGGCTGTGTGGACAAGAGCGCCTGGCCATTTGGCTTTGGCGGCGGCGCAGGCTTCGGGGTCGGCATCGATGATGGCGACGCGGGCGCCGCTGGCCAAATAGCTCTCGGCGGCGGCATGGCCGATGCCAGCGGCGCCGCCCGTGATCAGAACACGCTTGGCGGTCATCCCTCGATCAGCCTCTTCAGGTCGTACCCATTGAAATCAAGGACTTGACGGGCGGCCGCGCGCCGGTCGGGCGGGGTGCGGCCGGACCGCTCCAGCACCCAGCCCAGGGCGCCAGACGGCGTTCCGATGACGGCCGTGCGAAAGCCCTCGTCGACCCACAGGACCCAAAGATCCGGCCCCTCCCGAGGGGTCAGTCGACCAAGCGGGCTGATCTCGTGCGCCACACTCTCGGGTCCATCGCAGGGCGCTACTGCCATGATATCGGTAGATTTTGTGAAGGTCGCTGTGCGGCACTTCGAGGACAGGAATGCGGGATCGAAGGCGGCAGTGCGCTGCCACCGGCCGGCGAAGCGATCGGGGTCGAACCGGGTGGTGGACGAGATCGGGACGGAGCGGTCTCGGTACGCCGTAGCGAGAGGTGGCGTGCAGGCGATGAGGGCCGCCAGGGCGGCGAGGACAAGAGCCGCGAGGGGCGCGCGGGCCAATGGCCTAGGCCCGGGACGCGGCGGCTGGCGCAGGCGGGGCTTTCTCGCCGGAATCGTAGGTTTCCCAGCCCTCACCGTTGAAAACATCATGCCCCAACTGTTTGAGAACATGGGGGAAATCGACCATGACCCAGTTGTCGACGATCTTGCCGTCAACGACCTTCCAGAAGTCCATATAGCGGATCTCGACGCGCTTGCCGGTGGGCGCGAGCCCCATGAAGGGGCCGGAATGGGTGGCCTCCTGCCGGCCGAATGCGGCCGCCCACTCGCCCATATAGAGGCGCGCCTCGTCGATGCAGACCTTGTCGGAGAACGCAGCCTGAAACGGCTTCTGCCAGTTCTCCTGAAACTCGCGCAGCCCTGTCTTCATCCCGCAGCCTGTGTTCCCCAGCCACCTGAAATCGCTTGCAAAAAATTCGCCGATATCAGTGATCCGGTGGTCATTCAAACCGTCGACCATGCCTTCTATGACGGCGCGGGTCTCGTCGGTTTTCGACAGGTCGGTGTCGCGGGTGAGGACGGCCTGTTCTGGGCGGCTGCCTTTCATCGGGGGCTCCTATGTTGCGCCCAAGCGGTGACAGAGGGACCGCGCGCGCGCAAGGGGCCCGTTGCCTCGCCGGAAACAGTATCAGAGCCCGGAGGCGAATATGAAAAGCATATGAATTTCATATGACTCGCATATGAGTCGCGTATGAATTCCATATGACTCTTATAGGACTCGCCTGGCGCGAGGATTGTTGCCCATGCGGAAACAACACTCGACCCGTGCAGAGTGCTCGGCCGGCGTTTGGGTCAGCGTCGGGGCCAGCGACGGGGCCAGCTTTGGGGCCAGCTTCGGGGGCGCGCGGTCACCGTGTTAGAGGTCGAGAAAAACGGTCTCGCCGTCGCCGCGCAGACGGATGTCGAAGCGGTAATCCCCCTGCCCCGTGGGCGCGGCCAGCAGCGTGTTGACGCGCGGGCGCTGTTCGATGCGCGACAGGAGCGGATCGGTGGCGTTGGCCTCGGCCTCGTCGGCGAAGTAGATCCGCGTGGCGAGACCGATATTGATGCCGCGGGCGACGATCCAGAGCGATAGATGCGGCGCCTGCATCCGGCCGTCGGCCATCCGCGTCGGGCCGGGCTTGACGGTCGAGAGGGACCAGAGGCCGCTTTGGCCATCGGCGGCGAAGCGGCAAAAGCCGGTGACGGCGGGGTCGGCGCCCGGTTGGCCGGGATAGAGGCCCGCTGCGTCGGCCTGCCAGGTCTCGAGCAGCGCGTCGCGGAGCGGCCAGCCGGTGCCGTCGAGGACGGACCCGGTTATGGTGATGGGCGCGCCCTTGGCCCCGTCGCCGATCGGGCTGTGGCCAAGCTCAGTCTCGTAGATCCCCTCGAGCCCCGCGAATGAGGGCAGGCAACCGATATGCACGTAAGGCCCGGCCGTTTGGGACGCCGTTTCGCGGTGAATGTCGAGAGGCTGAACCATGGTGCAGTTCCTTGTGGGCTGGCGGGGACCCGGCGGCTTGCGGCATGGTGCGCGAAATCCTGTCTGGGATCCAGAGAGCACGCGGATCCGGGCGGCGCATGCGGGAGGTGGGCACCATGGTTGAAATCGTCTCGGCGGGGCGGCTGCGGAAGTCTCCCTACTATGCCTCGACTATTGCCGAGGGCGCGGAATCGCTTTTGACCTACAACCGGATGCTGATCCCGCGGGGCTATGGCGACCGGGAGGCCGAGTATTGGCGGCTGATGAACGGCGTCTCGATGTGGGATGTCGCAGTGCAGCGGCAGGTGCAGCTGAAGGGCCCGGATGCGGCGCGCCTGGCGCAGGTGCTCTGCACGCGCGACCTGTCGCGGCAGCAGGTGAACCAGGGCAAGTATGTTGCAGTCTGCGACCATCGCGGCACCCTGATCAATGACCCGATCGCGCTGAAGATCGACGACGAGTGCTACTGGCTGTCGATCGGGAACTCCGACATCTGGTTCTGGGCGCGCTGCGTGGCCGGGGAGCGCGGGCTGAACGTGGAGGTATCGGAGCCCGACGTCTCGCCGCTGGCCGTTCAGGGACCGAAGGCGGAGGACGTGGTGGCCGCGATCTTTGGCGACTGGGTGCGGGAGCTCAAATACTTCTGGTTCGGCGCGGCCGAGATCGAGGGCATCCCGCTAAAGGTGGCGCGCTCGGGCTGGTCGAAGCAGGGTGGGTTCGAGCTGTACCTGATGGATGGCACAAAGGGCGACAAGCTGTGGCAGATTGTGAAGGAAGCCGGGCAACCGTTTGATATCGGGCCCGGATATCCCAACCCGACGGAGCGGACCGAAAGCGGGTTGCTGAACTGGGGCGCCGATACCGATGATCAGACGAATCCGTTCGAGGTGCGGATGGAGCGGTTTGTGGACCTCGATCTCGACGACGATGTGATCGGGGTGCAGGCGCTGCGGCAGATCAAGGCGGAGGGTGTGCAGCGGCACCAGCTGGGGATCGTTCTGGAGGGCGCTGAGGAAAACGAGGATCAGTCGATCTGGCTCGATATCGCGCGGGAGGGGGCGCCGGTCGGGCACATGACGCACAAGGCGTGGTCGTACCGGCTGGAACGGATGATCGGGTATGCGCTGGTCTCGGTCGCGGCGCGCCCCGGGGACGATGTCGAAGTGATCCGGGAGGACGCGCGCGTTCGGGGCACGCTCGTGGAGCTGCCCTTCAAGATCTAGGGTCAGAGGCCCTCGGGGCGGTTTTCGAAGAGCGTCTGCCGGCGGCCGCGCAGGACGATGTCGAAGCGGTAGGCGAGGAAGTCCATCGGGCGGGCGTGGCTCATGTCGAGGGGGGCGACGAGGCGGTCGAGCTGGCTTTTGTCTTTGACCGTCGCGGCGATGGGGCAGCGCGCGATCAGGGGATCGCCCTCGAAATAGAGCTGGGTGATCAGGCGCTGGCCGAAGGCATGGCCGAAGAGCGAGACGTGGATATGGGCGGGGCGCCAGTCGTTGCCGCGGTTGGGCCAGGGATAGGCGCCGGGCTTGATCGTGAGGAACTGGTAGCGACCGTCGGCATCGGTGAGGGTGCGGCCGCAGCCGCCGAAATTGGGGTCGAGCGGCGCGAAGTAGCCGTCTTTGACATGGCGGTAGCGGCCGCCGGCATTGGCCTGCCAGATCTCGATGAGGGTGTCGGGGACGGCGCGGCCGGATTCGTCGATCACGCGGCCATGGAGGAGGATGCGCTCGCCCACGGCCGGGGCGGCGCCCTTTGTCCAGTTGAGGATCAGGTTGTTGTCGAGCGGGCCGAAGAGCCCGTGGCCGAAGCGCGGGCCGGTTTCCTCGGACGGCGTGGACTCCATCGACAGGAGCGCCTGGGCCGGGGCGCGGGGGACCGTGGTTTTGTAGTCCGGGTCGTAGGGCACGGGATGGGCGCTGCGGTCGCGCGGGATGAGCGGGCTGACGCTCGCGTCGGGCAGGCGGGCGGAGGGGCTGTCATCGTGGGGCATGGTGCGGCGTCAGGCGGGGCCGAGATCGGCGAGGAACGTGGTGAGGAGCGCGGCATAGCGGTCGGGCGCCTCGACGCAGGGCAGATGGCCGGTGCCCTCGATCACCTCGACGCGGGCGCCGGGGATGCTCTCCACCGTGTCGCAAACCACGGCGACGGGCGTGGAGCCGTCGACGCTGCCGGCGATGCCGAGGGTGGGGAGGGTGAGGCGGGCGGTGGCGGCGCGCTGGTCGGCCGCGGCCAGCGCATGGCAGCAGCCGACATAGCCCGCCTGGGGCGTGTTGATCAGCATCTGGCGCCAGGCGGGATAGGCGGCGGTCTGGCGGAAGGCGGGGGCGAACCAGCGCTCCATCACATCGTCGGCGATGCCTGCCAGGCCATGCGCTTTGATGTCGGCGATGCGGGCCTGCCAGAGCTCGGTCGAGCCGAGCCGGGCGGCGGTGTTCGACAGGACGAGGGCCGAGACGAGATCGGGGCGGGACGTCGCCAGGCACTGCGCGATCAGGCCGCCGATCGACAAGCCGACAAAGACGCAGGAGCGGATCCCGAGCGCGTCGAGCAGGGCCGCGGCGTCGCCGGCGAGATCCTCGGCGCTGTAGGGGCCGGGCGGGACCGAGGACAGGCCGTGGCCGCGCTTGTCGAACCGCACGAGGCGTAGGCCGGCGGGCAGACGCGGCAGCAGGTCGTCCCAGAGGCGCAAATCGGTGCCGAGGGAGTTGGCGAAGACGAGAGGCATGCCGGCCGGGTCACCGTCGTCGCGGTAATGGAGATGGCCGAAGGGGCGCGGGAAGGTCTGCATCAGTAGGGAAGTCCGACATAGTTGCGGGCGAGTGCATCCTGCGCGGCGGGCGTGTCGCGCAGAAAGGCCAGTTCGGCCTTTTGCATCTTGAGATCGAAGGGCTCCTGATCCGGAAAGCGGTGGAGGAGCGCGGTCATCCACCATGAGAAGCGCTCGACCTTCCAGACCCGGGCAAGGGCCTGCTCGGAATAGCGCTCGATGCCCTCGCGGTCGCCCTCGGCATAGAAGCGCGCGAGGGCCTGCCAGAGGTAATGGACGTCGGAGGCGGCGGTGTTGAGCCCCTTGGCCCCGGTGGGCGGCACGATGTGGGCGGCGTCACCGCAGAGGAAGAGGCGGCCCCAGCGCATGGGCTCGGTGACGAAGCTGCGCAGCGGCGCGATGGATTTCTCGATGGAGGGGCCGGTGACGAGGGCTTCGGCGTCCTCATCGGGGATGCGGGCGCGAAGCTCGTCCCAGAAGCGGTCGTCGGACCAGTTGCCGGGATCGTCGGTCACCGCGCACTGGATGTAGTAGCGCGAGAGCCGGGGATTGCGCATTGAGCAGAGCGCGAAGCCGCGCTCGGAATTGGCATAGATCAGTTCGTGATGCACCGGGGGCGTTTCGCTGAGGATGCCCAGCCAGCCGAACGGATAGACCTTCTCATATTCGGTACGGACGGTGTCGGGGATGGCGCGGCGCGAGACGCCGTGGAAGCCGTCGCAGCCGGCGATCCAGTCGGCGTCGATCCGGTGCTCGGTGCCGTTCTTCTGGTAGGTGAGGTGCGGCGCGTCGGTGTCGAGGCCGTGGAGCACGACGCCCTCGGCCCCGTGAACGACCGGGCGGTCGATGCGGTCGCGCTCGTCATAGAGGTCTTTCGTGACCTCGGTCTGGCCGTAGACGGTGACGGTGTGCTCGACGAAGGCAGCGAAGTCGATGCGGACGCGGTCATTGTCGTAGGCCAGCACCGTGCCGTCATGGACGAGCCCTTCGGCCTCGAGCCGGCCCGCGATGCCGAGGTGGCGCAAGAGGTCGACGAGGCCCCGTTCGAGCACGCCGGCGCGGATACGCGACAAAACATGGTCGCGGGTCTGGCGTTCGACCACGATGGTGTCGATCCCCTCGCGCTCCAGAAGGAGCGACAGCAGAAGGCCCGAGGGCCCGCCGCCGACGATGGCGACCTGGGTGCGGGTGACGGTCATGGAGCGGTCTCCCTGAGACGCGCCGCAAGCGAGCGGCGGAGGGTTTCGGCAAGATCGGGCCCAGCATTACAGGGGGGGCCGGCGGCGCCCTGCAGCGCCTCGATCTCGGCCGAGGCGGTGGCAATGGCGCCCTGCAGGCCGAGCTCGTTGAGGGTGACGGCGACCTCGTGCATCTCGGCGGCGCGGCGGGTGCCGTGGCTGAGCGTGCGCTCAAAGATGTGGCTGGCGATCCCGGGCCAGCCGAGACCGGGATAGTGCGCGGCGAGGCTTTTGAGGATCAGATCGGTGCAGCCCGAGCGCTCGGCCGCGAGGAGGGTTTCGACCATGATCGCCTCGAGCCCCTTGATGAAGGTCGAGCGCACCATCTTGATTGCCGTTGCCTCGCCCGGGGCGTCGCCGACTTCGGTGGCGTCGAATTCGAGGCGAGCAAGAGTATCGGTTTCGAGCCCGTGGCCCGCAACGAGCACCGGCGCGCGGTGGCCGCGCGGATGGACCGGCGTCATGACGGCCATGTCGATGTAGCGCGCGCCCTGCCCCTCGACCGCCGCCGCGGTTGCCCGCTTGCGCCCGGGCGAGACCGAGTTGATGTCGATGATGGTCACGCCGGCATCGAGCGCGGGCAGAAGCGGCTCAAGCGCCTTGAGCGACTGATCGGCCGTGACGGCACTGAAGACCCAGCGCGCCTCGCTGAGCGCGGCGGGCGTGGGCGCTTCGGCGACCCCTGCCCCTGCGATGGCGGCGCGCATGGCGGGCGCGTCGGCGCCGGTGAGCTTGATGTCCCACGCCGTGACAGGCGCGGCGGGCGCGACCTCGGCCAGCGTGGCCCGGAACGCGCGCGCGGCCTCGCCAAACCCCAGAAAGGCGAGTGCATCGGTGAAGGGCGCGGCTGGATCGGCCATGGCTCAGTTGATCATGGTGTTGGGAAGGAAGAGCGCGATCTGGGGAAAGGCCACGAGGATCATGAGCGTCAGAAACATCATCAGCCAGAAGAGGATAACGCCCGAGAAGATCTGGCCGAGCGACACGCCGGGGGCCACGGATTTCACGATAAACACGTTGAGGCCGACGGGGGGCGAGATCAGCCCCATTTCGAGGGCCAGCACGCAAAGGACGCCAAACCAGATCGGGTCGATCCCCATCTCAAGCACGATGGGAAAGAAGATCGGCAGCGTCAGCACCAGCATGGCGAAGCCTTCGAGGAAGCAGCCAAGGATCAGGTAGATCAGGAGGATGATGAGGAGCACGCCGGTGGTGCCGAGGTTGAGCGAATTCAGGAGCTGCCCCACCGCGTCGGGGATATGCGAGAGCGCCATGAAGGGCGAGATCATGTGCGCCGCGATCAGGATCAGCATGACGGTGGCGGTGGTGACGATGGAGGAGCGCGCGGCCGACCAGAGGGCGGCGGGCGACAGGGTGCGCGTGGCGAAGCCGATCAGGATGACGGCACCGGCACCGACCGCCGCGGCCTCGACGGGCGAAAAGAGGCCGCCATAGATGCCGCCGATGGTCAGCAGGATGATGGCGACGATGGGGCCGGCGCCGCCGATGGCGCGGAGCTTTTCATTGAGCGTGGTGCGCGGGCCGGCCGGGCCGAAGGCGGGGCGCAGGTAGCACAGGATGGTGACGGCCAGGACGAAAAGGCTGAGGAGCAGGAGCCCGGGCAGGACGCCCGCGAGGAACAGACGGCCGATCGATTGCTCGGTGAGGATGGCATAGATGACAAAGCCCGTGGAGGGCGGGATCAGGATGCCGAGGGTGCCGCCCGCTGCGACGACGCCGGTGGAGAGGCGCGGGTCGTAGTTGAAGCGATCCATCTGGCCGAGGGCGACCTTGCCCATGGTGAGCGCCGAGGCGACCGACGAGCCCGAAAGCGCTGCGAAGCCGCCGCAGCCGATGACCGTGGCGGAGGCGAGGCCGCCGCGGAGCGAGCCGATCACGGCATAGGCGGCGTCGTAGAGCTGGCGCGACATGCCGGTGATCGAGGCGACGTTGCCCATCAGGATGAAGAGCGGGATGACGACAAGCTCGGGCGAGGAGCCAAGGGTGAAGGCCTCGGACGCCAGAAGCGACGTGGCGCCGTTCAGGCCGTTCAACGCCCAGATCCCGAAGAAGCCCACGACGAACATCGCGAAGGCGACGGGGATGCGAAGCGCAAGCAGGATGAAAAGGGCCAGGAGGCCGAGCGCGCCCGTGGCAGATGCGCTCATGCGCGGCGCCTTACTGCCTCTTCGGCCGGCCGCACGGTGAGTTCGGCGGCCCGGAGCGTCATGCCGAAGGCGGTGACGAGCGCGAAGACCGACAGCGCCCACTGGAACCAGGCCTTGGGCAGGTGGAGGAGGTTCGTGGAGAGGTTCAGCATCACCGAAAGCTTGGCCGACTGCCAGACGGCCCAGGCCAGGGTGACGAAGATCACCGCGCCGAGGATGGCGGCGCCAATGTCGATGGCGCGGTTCATGGCGGGCGGGAACCGTTTCTCGAAGAGGTCGACGGCCACATGGCCGCCCTCGCGGTCGCAGAGCGCCATCGCGCCGAAGACGACGAGCACCATGATCATCGTGATCATGTCCTGGCTGCCATAGAGCGGCGCGCCAAAGGCCCGGCCGATCACGTCGACCAGAATGACGGCGACCTCGGCCAGAAGGCCGAGGGCACCGATGGCGGCGGACAGGCCGATGAGCCCGTCTGCGATGGGGCGCAGGCGTTTCACGCTATTGCTGCATCGCCGCGAAGGCGTCGGCCCCGCCGACGCTGCCGACATAGGCCTCGGTCACCGGACGGATGAGATCGGCGAAGGCGGCGGCCTCATCTTCGGTCAGATCGACGAACGTGTTCTCGGGCAGCTCGCGGGCGATGGCGACGCCTGTCTCGGCGGTGGCGTTCCACGCAGCCTCGGCCTCGTTCGAGATCCGGCGGGCATTTTCGAGGATGGACGCCTGGGTGGCGTCGGGAAGGCCGTTGAAGACGCCCTCGTTCATCACAGCAAAGAAGCTGAGCCGGCCGAGGGGCGCGCCGAACGTGTAGGCGGCGGCGACCTCGTCGAGCTTGAAATCGCCGAGCGTCGAGGAGCCGGTGAAGACGCCGTCGATGAGGCCCGTCTGGAGCGCGTTGTAGACTTGGTTGATGGGCATCTGGACGGGGGTGGCGCCGAGGGCCTCGGCGACCTGACCGGCCACGGCGCCGGCGACGCGGATCTTCAGACCTTCCAGGTCGGCCGGCGTGCGCACGACCTTGTCGCGCATGATCATGACGTTGGGCTCGGACGTCCAGATCGCGACGGGCACCGTGGCGGGAAACTCGCCCGCGAGATGCGCCTCGTAGGCATCCCAGATCGCATCGGCGCCGGACTTGCCCTCGGGCACCGCGAAGGGCGCCTCGACCATCATGGTTTTGCCGAACTGCGACGAGGTGTAGCCCGGCAGGCCCCAGGTGATGTCGGCCCCGCCCTGGACGGCGCGCACATATTGCTCGACCGGGCCGGCGCCCAGTTCGCCGCCGTGATAGCCGCGCACGGTGACAGAGCCGCCGGAGGCCTCGGAGGCGACCGTGTTGAGCGTCTCGATCACCGAGCGGGTGACGGTGTGGCCGGGTGCGGTGAAGTTGGCGAATTTGAGCTCTTGCGCGGCGGCGGGCAGCGCAGACGCAAGTGCCAGGACGGCCGCCAGAGCGGTCGTGCGGATGGTCATGGATAGTCCTCCCCTTCGATGCTCCGGCACAGGTGTGGCCGGGCCCTGTTTTGGCGGGCAGAATAGTGCCTGTGCGCCCGCCGGCAATGATCAAGTGCAGCCGCCATCACGCGGTCCGGGTGCGCCAGCCGGCGCCGGCATAGCCCTCGCGCGCGGCACGGGCATAGGGCGTGGGCGAGACGCGCACGCGGATCTCGGCCTGGCGATGGGATTCGGCAGAGGTTTTGGCCGTATCGTCGGGCTCGCCCCAGATCAGCGTGAGGACATCGCCGACCTCGATCTGCGGGTCGACCACGCCCAAAGACAGGATGCAGCGTTCGTTGAACGAATAGCCATTAAACATCGACATCCCGACCATTGTTTCGCCCTGCACAACACGGTCGGCCGAGGACGCGGCGTAGTTGGGCTGCGGGAAGTCGATCCATTTGGCCGGCGTGCCGTCCTCAAACGCCGTGGCGATGACCTTGAGCACGTCCTCGGCGTTCCACTCGAACGTGACCTTCCTGCGGTGGGGCCGATCCCGCATCGCGGTGAGCGCGGATTTCCCAATGAAGTCAGGCTTTTTCCAGCCGATGTAAAAGTCATACCCGAGCTCGAAGGGGGTGAGGTAGTAGTCCTCGATATCGTCCGACACGAAGGAGCCGCCGATGGCGCCGGCGGCCTCGTAGCTGTCGGCGCCGAGCCACTCGCGGTAGGCGGCCAGCATTCCGTCGCCGGTGTAGATGCCGGGCAATGGCGACGGGATCCAGCCCGATTCAAGGGTGTTGGTGGAGTAGGCGCGCGCGCCGCACCGGACGATGTCGACGCCGACATCATGCGCGGTCTGAAGGATGGTGGAGAGGATGTAAGGTTTGTCCTCATACGGGCCCCAGATCTCGAGCCCCGGGGCACCCGACATCCCATGACGCAGGGCGCGCACGCGGCGGGCGCCGACCTTGATCGTGTCGACATGAAAGAAGCTGATGTCGGGGAGCGGGCCGCCGTTCAGTGCCTCCAGAAGTTTGGGCGCGTCGGGGCCCTGGATCTGATAGCGGTAATGCTCGCGGACGACCCGCTCGCCTTCGGGGCGCGAGGGCGAGCGGGGATCGTGGCGGAGTCGCACGTTCCAGGCCCCGTAGGCGGCGCAGAACATCAGCCAGTTCGACACCGGGGCGCGACCGACGAGCACGTATTTGTCGTCGCGCTCGCGAAAGATGATGTGGTCGCCGATGACGTGGCCCGCGGGCGTGACGGGCACGTAGTGCTTCGCGCGGTTCAGGCCGAAATTCGCAAAGCCGTTGATGCCGTGATGGGCGAGGAACGCCGTGGCCTGCGGGCCCTCGACGATCACCTCGTCCATGTGATGGGTCTGGTCGAAGAGCACGGCGCTGTCACGCCAGGCGCGCTGTTCGTCGCGCCAGTTGGCGAATTCGGGGGCGACGACGGGATAGACATACATGCCCGCGCGGGAGTTGCGCAGCATGTCGACCGGCGTTGGATGATTGGCCATAGCGTCGGACAGGCTGGGCATAGCGGGTCCTTTCCTATCCGGAGACGACGAGGTTGAAGCCGGGGATGTCGCGTGCGAGCCCGGGTGCGGCGGTGCTGAGATAGTCGAGATTGCTGCGCGCGAGGCGGGCATGCTCGCGGGCCAGCGCCTCGGCCCGGGCGCCTTCGCGGCGGTCGATCGCTTCGAGGATGGCGCGATGCTGGACCTGGGCGCGGTCGAGCGACGGGCGGAAGCCGGGGATGACCTCCTGGCCCAGCAGGAAGGCGGCGGGGTCGACGAGCGGCAAGCGGACGATGCGGTCGAGCTCACGGGCAACGACCGGACTGCCGGAGAGGCGGGCGAACTGGGCGTGGAAGGCGCCGTTGAGGCGGCCGTAGGCGTCGATGTCGAGGGCGGTGCCCGGGGTCAGCACCACGTCGAGCGCATCGAGGGTGGCGGCGGCCTCGGCCAGGTGGGCCGGGTCGGCGCCGCGCTCGGCGGCGAGGCGCACGGCGGTGCCCTCAAGGACGCCGCGCAGTTCGAGCCCGTCGATGACGTCTTGCAGGGTGAAGCGGGCCACGCGGACGCCGCCGGTTTCGATCCGCTCCAGGAGCCCTTCGGCAACGAGCCGGTCCATCGCCTGGCGGAGCGGCGTGCGCGAGAGGCCCAGACGCTCGGCCAGGGCAACCTCGGAGAGGCGGGCCTCGGCGGGGAAGGCACCATCGAGGACGAGGGCGCGCAGGCCGCGAAGGGCCCGCTCGAGCTGGGTTGGCTTTTCCGCCTGCGGCATGCGCGCGGCTCTCTCCCTTGGGCCCGTCGTGCGGGACGGGCCGGTGGGCGCGTCTGCGGCGCCCTGACGGGAAAGACGTAGCTTGTATACAAAATTTGGTCAATAGGAGGCTCAGGCGCCGGAAACCCAGCCAAGGAGGCCGGCACTGTATACAGGTTTCAGGTCAGGGCCGACCAGAGGAGGCGCAGGGCGATGATCGCCAGGAGCAAGAGAACCACGCGGTCGAACACCTCCTTGGAGGCAAATCGGGCGGCGAAGGCGCCGACCGGGATGCCGCCGGCCATGACGGCGGAGGCGGCGAGCGACAGGGCAAAGCGCTCGGCCGTCATCACGTCGAACGCCCAGAGCATGGGGATCTGCACGATCGCAAGGGCCAGGAAGTAGACGGCGATGGTGGCGATGAACGCCTCGCGCGCCGGCCGCATGGCGTTGAGAAAGGTGATGGAGATCGGCGCCGAAACGCCCCCTGCCCCCTGGAGGATGCCGCCCGCGAACCCGGCGGGCCGGGCAAGGCGCAGCCCGGTCTCCGCCGGCAGGACCCAGTCGGGATGCGCCAGGCGCAGGCCGATATAGAGGAACACGATGAACGAGAGGCCGGCGAGAAGCGCATCGCCCGCGAGGCTGACGAGGAGGAGCGTGCCGGCGATGGTGCCGACCGCGCCGCCCAGGGCAAAGCGCTCGGCCAGGCCCGTGGCGGGGCGGTGCGCGCGGAAGGCCCAGGCCTGCCAGGTGTTGGTGAGAAGCGCAGGCACGGTGAAGAGCGCGACAGCGGTGGGGACATCGTAGATCAGCGCGACGGTCGGCACGGCGATGATCGGTGCCCCGGCCCCGACCGCGCCCTTCAGGACGCCGCCCGCGAAGTAGGCGAGCGCCGCGTAGAGGAGGGCGAGGTCGGGGGCAAACTGCATCATCGGGTTCAGGTGGCGCGGCAGGGGCCGCGGGAAAGGGTGGCCGTCGCGTGCGTCGGTCGGACGGGAGACCGGGGAGCGGCGGTAGCGTGACTTGGCGACGCGGACGGGCTCACATCTGGCCGGGGAGGAAGAGGACGAGGCCCGGCACGGCGAGCAGGAGCAGAAGGCGCAGGATGTCGACGAGCCAGAAGGGCGTGACGCCTCGGAATATGGTCGCGGTCGATACGTTGCCGACCACGCCTTTCAGGACGAAGACATTGAGGCCGACGGGGGGCGTGATCAGGCTGATCTCGGTCACGACGACCACGACGATGCCGAACCAGACCGGGTCGAAGCCCAGCCCCGTGACGACCGGGAAGAAGATCGGGACGGTGAGGAGCAGCATCGACAGGCTCTCGAAGACGCAGCCGAGGAGGATGTAGATGAGGATGATCAGGCCCATGACCATCCAGGGCGCGATCTCGTAGGCGGTGACGAGATCGGACAGGGCGACGGGAAAGCCCGCGCGGTTGACGAAGTTCGAAAAGATCCAGGCACCGATCAGGACGGCGAAGAGCGAGGCGGCGGTCATCGCGGTTTCGCGCAGGACCTCGAGCGTGTCGCGGAACGACAGGCGGCGGCGGGCGAGCGCGATCAGGCAGGCGCCCATGGCGCCCATGCCGGCAGCTTCGGTGGGGGAAAAGGCGATGTTGAGGGGCTCGACGTCAAAGACGCCGTAGAGGCCGCCGATGACGAGAAAGAACAGCAGCAGGACCGCCCAGACCTCGCGCAGGGCCGTCCAGCGCCCGGGCCAGTCGGTGCGGTCGCCTTCGGGGCCGGCGGCGGGGTCGCGCCAGACCGTGAAGCGGACGGCGGCGAGGTAGAAGGCGATGCCGATGGCGCCGGGAATGATGCCGGCGATGAAGAGCTGGCCGATGGAGGTTTCGGTCAGGAGCCCGTAGATGACGAGGATCACCGAGGGCGGGATGAGGATGCCGAGCGTGCCGCCCGCCGCGATCGAGGCGGTCGAGAGCCGATCGGCATAGCCGTAGCGGCGCATCTCGGGCATGGCGACCTTGGACATCGTCGCGGCGGTCGCGAGCGAGGAGCCGGAGATCGCGGCGAAGCCGCCGCAAGCCACGATGGTGGCCATCGCGAGCCCGCCCTTGAGGTGCCCGAGGAAGGCATTGGAAGCGGCATAGAGCTCGCGGCTGATCCCGCCCTTGTTCACGAAGAGGCCCATCAGAATGAAGAGCGGGATGACCGAGAGCCCGTAATCCTGGCTGGTGTCGATGATCAGCCGGGCGACCATCGAGATCGAGGCGCGGAAGTTCGTCTCGAGCATGAAGCCGATCATGCCGACAAAGCCCATGGCAAAGGCAATGGGCACGCGGACGAGAACGAGCGCGAGGACGGCCGCGAACCCGATCAGCCCCTCAAGCACGCAAGCTCTCCAGATAGTGGGGGGCAAAGGCGCCGATCAGGCCGCGCAGGATCAGGACGAGCGCTGTCAGCCCCGTCATCACGGCGATGAACCAGCCGATGTAGTGGAGCGGCAGGCCCAGATACTCCATCACGTCGCCATAGGAGCGGGCGCGTTCGGCGAGGTCCCACACGCGCAGCGCGGGCCAGGTTAGGATCGCGCCGCAGAAGAGGTTGACGGCGACGTCGCGCCAGCGCTCGAGCCGGTAGCGGGTGAAGAGCGGGTCGGCGAGGTCGACGGCAATCTGGCCACCCTGCCCCGAGAGCGTTGGCATCACCGAAAAGACGATGATCGCCATGAGAAGCCGCGTCATGTCGGCCCCCCACTGGAGCGGCGCGTTGAAGATCGAGCGCAGCATCACGTCGGTGAAGGTCATGACCATCAGGAGGAAGAGCGCGGCGGAGGCCACGAGTGCGGGGAGCAGGACGAGCTGGCGCAGGACGGCGCGGAGCATGGCTTCTCCGGAATGCGGCGTCACGGTTGGTTCGATGCGTGGCGCGGGGTGTGCGGAGGGACGGTCGGGGCGCGCGCGGGGCGCGCCGGGTAACGGCGGGAGGCCATCGGGGCCGGGGGATCACATCGGTGGCGCGCGCGGGGCCCCGGGTCGGGGCCCCGCTTTGGGCGTGGGTCTGGCCCTAGTTGGTGGCGCCGTGGGCGGCCATTTCGGAGATCACCATCTCGTAGGCCGCGCCGGCATCGACCCCGGCATCGGCAAGCTCGGCCAGCACCTTGGCCCGCACCTCCTCGGCGATCGCGGCGAACGCCTCCTGATCCTCGGCAGAGGCCGTGGTGATCGTGTTGTCGTCGGCCGCCTCGGTGGCCTCGCGGCCGATCCGGTCGATCTCGTCCCAGGCTGCCCCCATCATGGTGGAAGCGGTGAGGCCGAACACCTCGGCATCGAGCGTCGCCTGGAGGTCGTCGGGCAAGCCGTCGAAGGCGTCCTGGCTCATCAGCACCGCGAAGGAGCCGCGATAGAGGCCGCCCGGCATTTCGTAGAGATGCGGCGCGACCTCGGTCAGCTTGAAGCCGACGCGGCCCTCGAGCGGCATGGCGACGGCGTCGGCCGCGCCGGAATCGAGCGTCTCGTAGACCTTGGGCGCGGGCACGTTGATTCCGATCAGGCCGAGCGACGCGCCGACATCGCCGGACACACCGCCGCCGATCCGAGTCTTCAGGCCGTCGAGATCGGCGAGGCTCGCCACCTCCTTGTTGACATGCATCTGGCCGGGGCCGTGGGTGGTGAGGGCCACGAGCTTGACGCCGCGATGCTCGTCGAGATCGGCCAGGTGCTCCTCGTGGACCTTCCAGTAGGCGGCCGAGGCGGCCTCGGCGGTGCCTTCGTAGCCCGGTAGCTCGATCAGCTTGGTGCCGACGAAGCGGCCGGGCTGGTAGCCGTGGAAGATGATCGTGAGGTCGGCCGCGCCATCGAGGATGAGGTCCATCTGGGCGGGCGGGGGCGCGAGGCCATAGACGACCTCGGTGGTCACGGCGCCGCCGGTCGCCTCCTCGATCATCGTCTTGAGGTTCTCGAACATGATGGCGTTGACGCCGTGCGACGGCGGCAGCCACGACGAGACGGTGAGCGTGTGATCCTGCGCGAGGGCCGCGCCGGAAAGCGAAAGGCCGAGCGCAGCGGCGCCGGCAAGACGTGCAAGATGGGTCATTTGTCTCTCCCTGTCAGTGCGGTCTGGGTCAGTGCGTCTGACTTCCTGTGGCGCAAGGGTTGCCCGCAATCGCGGTATGCCGCAACGGCCGTATCGGGCGATCCCCTGCCCTGCTGCCGTGCGCCTGCGAATCCGGCCGCCCCCTTGCGGCTGGACCATGAATATGCGTTTGCATATATTCTGTCCAGCGGAGGAGCGGGCTTTGGACGATGGCGGCGGGCGCAAGGGCGGTGGCCCGGGGATCACCGAGGACGGGCTGGAGGTGTTTGCGCCCTACCTGATGAATCGCATCCTGCGCCGCTATAATGCAAGCGTCGACCGGGCGGTGAAGGAGGCGGGCCAGACGGTGCCGCGCCTCAGGGCGCTTGCTGCGCTGGCGGCCCATGGGGCGCTGACGGTGAACGACCTGTCGGTGTACTCGGTGGCCGAGCAGAGCTCGACGAGCCGGCTGGTGGAGCAGATGGCGGGCGAGGCCCTGGTCACGCGGAGAGTGAGCGGCGAGGACAGCCGGGTGCGGCTGGTCGAGTTGACCGATCACGGGCGGACGGTGTTCGAGACCGTGTTCCCACGCATGCTGGAGGCCGAGGGGCAGATGCTCGATGGGTTGGGCGCCGGCGAACGGGAGGCCTTTCTCGCGACCTTGCGCAAGATCCTCGCGAATGTACGGCAGACGCCGATCTGACCCGCCACCGGCCGACCAACTGCTTTGAGCCTGGTCGCGCGGTGGGTCCGACACCTTGATCCGGGAATCGGGTTGGATGGATTATTGCGATATCGGCGACGTCGCTCTTGGCATTCGGGAGGGATCCGATACGGAGTGCTTAGCCCGAGCATCAATTGGACGCAGAGCCTTGAGATACCCGTTTCTGATATCGCCCGCGATTTTCGTTTGGCTGGTGGCGTGTTCACCCCAGATCTCCACCGCCCCGATAGACCTTGCCCGATTTGGCAGCGCGCAAAACCTGACGCCCACGTCGGTGGCTCCGGCGAGAGTGCTGAGCTATTTCGACTCGGGCGCAGCCCTGTTCCAGTTAAGCGACGCGACGGGGATCCAGTGTGTGGCGAGGAGTGATCTGTATGAGGTGCCCTTCACCACGCCGGCCATCCTGAACATTCCGACCTTTGAAGAGGCGTCGTCGGATACCGTCGTGACCTGCCGGTATCGGGATCAGACCGAGACGCGAACCGCCACCTGTTTCATTCTGCGCGATGGAAACACCTGCGACTACGCGGATCTATCGTTCATTTTCCGGCAGTGAGGGGCGCGTGGGCCTGAGCGCCATGGACAGGTTGAGGGCGCCAGCCGCCCCGGACGGTCATACCGCGAGGCGGCAGGCGGTCGCGCACTGAGCGTCGACCGTTATCCGGCGTGGAACGGCCGTTGCCAAACCTCGCGCAGGCCGGACCGCCCGCGCCGGCCCTCGGCTTTCCCGCAATGGGTTCGCTCCGTTTGGACGTTTAAGCGCGTGGCGCACGTCGTGGCGGTGCCGGCTTGCGACTCGCTTTGCGCTGATATATGCATTTGCATATAAATGTGGGAGGCGGCGATGGCCGAGCGGTCGTTCGCGCGGGAGGTTCAGGATCTGAGGTTGGGCGCGGGCGAGACGTTCCGCGGCGAGGGGATTCTGGCGATCACCAAGGCGCTGTTGGAGAACGGCGTGGGCTATGTCGGCGGCTATCAGGGCTCGCCCATCAGCCACCTGATGGACGTGCTGGCCGATGCGCAGGACATTCTGGGCGAGCTTGGCGTGCATTTCGAAGCCTCGGCCTCGGAGGCGGCGGCGGGCGCGATGCTGGCGGCCTCGGTGCATTACCCGATCCGGGGGGCGGTGACGTTCAAGTCGACTGTGGGAACCAATGTGGCAGCCGACGCGCTGGCGAACCTGGCATCGGGCGGCGTCACGGGCGGCGCGCTGGTGATCGTGGGGGAGGATTACGGCGAAGGCTCGTCGATCATGCAGGAGCGGAGCCACGCTTTTGCGATGAAGAGCCAGATCTGGCTGTTGGACCCGCGGCCGGACCTGCCGGCGATTGTGAAGGCGGTCAGCGACGGATTTGCCCTGTCGGAGGCGTCAAACAGCCCCGTGATGCTGCAGGTGCGGATCCGGGCCTGCCACATGACGGGGACGTTCGCGGCACGGGACAATCGGGCGCCTGACATGACGGTGCGGGAGGCGCTCGACGCGCCAAGGCGGGACCATAGCCGGATCGTGCTGCCGCCCTCGTCGTTCCTGCATGAGCAGGAGAAGGTGACAAAGCGGCGCCCGGCGGCGGAGGCGTTCATCCGGAAACGGGGCCTCAACGAGCGGGTCGGGCCCGAGGCGCGGGTCGGGCTGATCCTGCAGGGTGGGATGCATAACGGCGTGGTGCGGGCGCTGGAGGCGCTGGGGCTGGCCGACGCCTGGGGCGAGACCGAGGTGCCGCTTTATGTGCTGAACGTGACCTATCCGCTGGTGGCCGACGAGGTGCTGGAATTCTGCGCCGGCAAGGACGCGGTGCTGGTCGTGGAAGAGGGCCATCCCGGCTATATCGAGCAGGAGATCCGGGCGATCCTGCACCGGGCCGGGGCCCGCGCGCGGGTGGCAGGGAAGGACCCGTTTCCCGAGGCTGGAGAGCTGACGGCGCAGGTGATGGAAGCGGCGATCCGGTCGTTCATCGAGACCGAGGCACCCCAGATGCTGGGCGACCGGGCGCGCGCGCCGAACCTGCCGCCGCGGCTGGTGGGCCCGGCGATCGACGACAATGTGCCGGCGCGGCCGCCCTCGTTCTGCGTGGGCTGCCCGGAGCGGCCGATCTTTGCGGCGACGAAACTCGTCGAGGAGGAGCTGGGGGAGCATCACATCGCCGCTGACATCGGGTGCCACCTGTTTTCGATCAACGCGCCCTTCGACCTCGGCGCCACGACGATGGGCTATGGGCTGGGTCCCGCCTCGGCGAGCGCGTTCAACGCCAAGGGCGCGCGGCGCTCGATTTCGTTTCTGGGCGATGGCGGGTTCTGGCACAACGGGCTGACCTCGTCGGTCGGCAACGCGGTCTTCAACGACAATGACGGCGTGATCGTGATCGTCGACAATTACTATTCGGCGGCGACGGGCGGGCAGGACATTCTGTCGAGCCGGGCGGCGAACAAGAGCAAGGCGACCGGGCACCCGATCACCAAGGCCGTGAAGGGCATGGGGGTGAATTGGGTGCGGCAGGTGGACCGGACCTATGACGTGGGCGCGATCCGGGATGTGTTGCGCGAGGCACTGACCACCGAGGCGACGGGGCCCAAGGTGATCGTGGCCTCATCGGAATGCATGCTGAACCGGCAGCGGCGCGAGAAGCCGCTCGCGAAGAAAGCCGTGGCCGACGGCAAGCGCGTGGTGCGGACGCGGTTTGGTGTCGACGAGGATGTGTGCACCGGCGACCATGCCTGCATCCGGCTGTCGGGCTGCCCGTCGCTGACGCTGAAGGAGACGGGCGATATCCTGCGTGACGAGCCGGTGGTGGCGATCGACGAAAGCTGTGTCGGATGCGGGAATTGCGGGGAGGTCGCGGATGCGGCGGTTCTCTGCCCCTCGTTCTACCAGGCGGATTACGTGCAGAATGCCGGGGGCTGGGAGCAGTGGATCGCGGGCCTGCGCGCCCGTGTAATCGGCGCACTGCAGCGGCGGCGGGCGGCGCGGCGACTGGAGCTGCGCGCGTGAGCGACGCAGGGATCATCAGGATCGCCGTAATGGCGGTGGGCGGCCAGGGGGGCGGCGTGCTGACCGGCTGGATCGCGGCGCTGGGCGAGCGGGCGGGCTGGCATGTGCAGGCGACCTCGGTCGCGGGCGTGGCGCAGCGGACCGGCGCCACGATCTATTACATCGAGATGGCGCCAGACGGGCCGCGAGGGCGGCCGGTGTTCGCCCTCTCACCCGCGCCCGGCCACGTGGACGTCTTGATCGCGGCCGAAATCATGGAGGCGGGGCGCGCGGCACAGCGGGGCTTCGTGACGCCGGACCGGACGGTTCTGGTCGCTTCGACCCACCGCATTCTGGCGGTGAGCGAGAAGCAGGTGCCGGGAGACGGGCGCGGCGACGGCGCTGAGGTGCTGGCGGCGCTGCGGAGCCATGCGGCCGAGATCGTAGCCTTCGACATGGAGGCCGTGGCGCGGGAGGCGGGCTCGGTGATTTCGGCGAGCCTCTTCGGCGGTCTCGCGCGGTCAGGCGCCCTGCCCTTTGCAGCGGCCGAGTTCGAGGCGGTGATCGCGGGCTCAGGGCGCGGCGTGGAGGCGTCGCTCGCGGCGTTTCGGGGGGCGCTGGATTGGCAGCCGCCGGCGGTGGCGCCTCCGGCCAGCGAGCCCGGGCCGGAGATGGCGGGGCCCGCGGCGATGATGGCCGAATGGTCGGCCCTGTGCGCCGAGTTGACGGCGTTCGACGCCGAGGCGCGCAATGTGGCCGCGGCGGCGCTTGGCGCCTGCGTCGACTATCAGGATCTGGCCTATGGCGCGGAGTGGCTGGAGCATCTGCGTCCGTTTCTGGGCCGGGGCGTCGCGTTGGAACGGGCGGCCGCAAAATATGTCGCGCGCGCCATGTGCTATGACGATCTGATCCGCGTGGCCGATCTGAAGACGCGGGCCCGGCGGGCCGAGCGGGTGCGCGTGGGCCAAGGCGTGGATGGCGCGGCGGTGCTGCGGGTGACCGAGTATGTGCATCCAGGTGCTGCGGAGGTGTGCAGCGCCCTGCCCCGCGGCCTTGGCGCATGGATCGAGGGGCGCGCCTGGGCGTTCGGCGCGCTCGATTGGGCGGTGAACCGGGGGCGTCGGGTGCGGACCGACCGGATCTCGGGGTTCGCGATGTTGTGGCTCGTGGCGAGCCTGCGCCCGGCGCGGCGGCGGCTGCTGCGTCACGGGCGCGAGGTGGCGCATCTGGAGGCGCTGGTCGCCCGGGCTTTGGCCGCGCTGCCGGGGCGGCCAGAGCTGGCGGCGGAGGTGCTGGCCTGTCAGCGGCTGGTGAAGGGCTATTCCGACACGCATGCGCGCGGGCTGAGCAAGTTCGACCGGGTGATGGAAGGCGCGGCCGCGGTCTGGGACCGGGCGGACGCGGCCGATTGGGTGCGCCGATTGCGGGCGGCGGCCTTGGAGGACGAGGCGGGCCAAGCGCTCGACGGGGCCGTGGCGACGGTGCGGAGCTTTGCCGGCCCGGCGCGCGACCCGGAGCGGGGGGCGGCGTGAGCGGCGCGCGCCCCTGTCTGCGGCAGCCTGCCCGGTGCGGCGCGGCGGCCGGCCTCCGGCAGGAGTATTTGGGTCAAGATGATGGGGCGGGCGTGGCGATCGGATGGGGGACGGGATGGCTGAGCTGATCGTGCGCCGGGTGGCATCTCTGACCGAGCGGATCTCGGAGTTCGAGCTGGGGGCCGCCGAGGGTGCTCTGCCCGACTGGACGCCGGGGGCCCATGTGGATGTGGCGACGCACGCGGGCGTGCGGTCGTATTCGTTGATCCGGTGGCCGGGAGATAGGTTCGACGGGTGGCGGATCGCGGTACAGCGGGAGCCGGAGGGCGCGGGCGGGTCGGTGGCGATGCACGGGCTGGGCGCGGGCGACCGGGTGAGTGTGGAGGGCCCCGCGAATGATTTCGAGCTGGTCGACAGCGACCGGCCGGTGGCGCTGATAGCGGGCGGGATCGGGGTGACGCCGCTCGTCTCGATGGCGACGGCCCTGGCGGCGGCGGGGCGGAAGTTCGTCATGCACTATGCCGGGCGGTCGGAGGGTGTGATGGCCTATCTGAGCGACCTGCGGGGTGCGTTCGGGGATCGGCTGGTCGTGCATCCCGATGACCGGGCGCCCATCGATCTGGGCCTGGCAGTGGGCGGCATGGCCGACCACGACCTCTATATCTGCGGGCCGCGGGGCATGATCGAGGCGACGCGTGCGGCCGCTACGGCCGCCGGCATTCCGGACGACCGGGTGCGTGTGGAGCTGTTTGCGGCGCCGGTGGCCGAGGCGGGCGATACGGCGTTCGAGGTGGAGCTGGCCTCGACCGGGGACGTCTATGCCGTGCCGCCGGGCCAGACCATCATCGAGGTGCTCGAGGCGGCGGGGCACGATCTGGTCTATGATTGCCAGCGGGGCGATTGCGGGATCTGCCAGACGGATGTGCTCGACGGCGTGCCCGATCACCGGGACGTGGTGCTG
This sequence comes from Pseudomonadota bacterium, assembly GCA_039822045.1. Taxonomy (GTDB): domain Bacteria; phylum Pseudomonadota; class Alphaproteobacteria; order Rhodobacterales; family Rhodobacteraceae; genus HLUCCA09. The sequence continues at coordinate 150,895 of JBCBMY010000002.1, forward strand.
AGCGACAGCGAACGCGAGAGCGGCAAGGTCATGCAAATCTGTGTCAGCCGGGCAAAGTCACCCCGGCTGGTGCTCGATCTTTGAGGAGGGCCAGCGATGGATGCCAGTCGGATCAGGGCGATGGTGCGCGGGCGCGACGTGCACCGGGATGTCTATACCAGCCAGGAGGTCTATCGGGCCGAGATGCGGCAGCTCTTCCGCAATGCCTGGGTGTTTGTCGGACACGAGAGCCAGACGCCGACCAAGGGCGATTACTTTATCACGCAGGTGGGCGATCAGCCGGTGATCCAGGTGCGGCATTCGGACGGGGAGATCCACGTTCTCTACAACCGGTGCCCCCATAAGGGGACGAAGATCGCCATCGACCGGCAGGGGAATACGGGGAAGTTCTTTCGCTGCACCTATCACGCGTGGAGCTTCAAGACGAACGGGTGTCTGCTCGCGATCCCCCTGAAGAAGGGCTATGAGGGGACGGGGCTGGAGGAGAGCGAGAGCGGACAGGGGATGAAGGCCGTTGGCGCCGTGTGCGTCTATCGCGGGTTCGTCTTTGCGCGGCTGGCGGAGAACGGGATCGGGTTTGAGGAATTCTTCGGGGCCTCGCTGTCGTCGATCGACAATATGGTGGATCGGAGCCCGGAGGGCCGGCTGGAGGTGAGCGGGCCGCCCCTACGCTATATGCACCAGTGCAACTGGAAGATGCTGGTAGAGAACCAGACAGATACCTGTCACCCGATGGTGGCCCATGAGAGCTCGGCCGGGACGGCGGTGAGGATCTACAAAGAGCTTGGCGAGCCGCAGCCGCGCCCGGCCGCCATGCAGATCATCGCGCCCTTCATGTCGCCGTATGAGTTCTTCGAGAAGATGGGGATCCGGACCTGGCCGAACGGCCATGGGCATACCGGCGTGCATCACTCGATCCATTCCGATTACGACGCGATCCCGGGCTATTTCGAGGCATTGAAGGCGGCCCACGGGGAGCAGAAGGCGAAGGCGGTGCTGGACGAGAACCGGCACAACACCGTCTATTTCCCCAATATCATGGTGAAGGCGCCGCTCCAGCAATTGCGGGTGTTCATCCCGCTGGCCGCGAACCGGACTCTGGTGGAGAGCTATGTCTACCGGCTTGTCGGCGCGCCGGACCGGCTGGTGGAGATGTCGGCGATGTACAACCGGATGATCAACGCGCCAACCTCGATCGTGGGGCATGACGATCTGGAAATGTATGAGCGGGCGCAGGAAGGATTGATGGCCGACGGTCTGGAATGGGTGAACGTGCAGCGGCTCTATGAGGAGGATGAGGATTTCTCGGTCGAGGCCGTGGAGAACGGAACCACCGAGCGGCAGATGCGCAACCAGTTCGACGCGTGGGTCAAGTTCATGGTGGCCGGCATGGAGGGCGCAGAGACTCGCGCGGCGGCGGAATGAACGTGATGGACCGGACCGTGACCAGGGACGATGTCGTGGACTTTCTCTACGACGAGGTTCGCATGCTCGATGAGGGGCGGTATCGGGACTGGCTCGATCTGTGGTTGCCCGATGGGCATTACTGGATGCCGCTCGACTGGCAGCAGGCGGACCCGGTGAGCGCGACCTCGCTCCTTTATGAGGATCAGTTCATGCTGCGCCTGCGCGTGGAGCGATTGGAAGGGGCGCGGACGTTCAGCCAGAAGCCCAAGAGCCGCTGTCATCATGTGATCCAGCGGCCGTTCGTGGATGTGTTTGAGCCGGACGGCGTGATCCGGACCTCGACCAGCATGCACTATGTCGAGACGCGGCTGGACGAGCAGGTCTTGCTGGCGCTGACGGCCGAGCATGAGTTGCGGCTGGTCGACGGGGCGCTGAGGATTGCCAACAAGAAGGTCGTGTTGCTGAATTCCGACGCGGCCTTCGGGAACATCCAGCTGTTGCCATGAGCGAGACGGTCTATGGCGCGATTGCCGCCGCGGCGGCGCGGTGGCCGGACCGGCCGGCCCTGCATGTGACCGCGGGTACGGCGGCGGCCTATGGGATTGCGGCGGGCGATCTGAGCTATGACGCGCTTCTGGCAGCGGCCGACAGGTGGGCGGAGCGGCTGGTGGCGGCGGGCTATGGGCCGGGGTGCCGGGTGGCGGTGCTTTTGGAGAACCGGCCGGGCTATTTCGCGCTTTGGGCAGGCCTGAACCGGATCGGGGCATCTGTGGTGCCGGTGAATCCGGATCTGCGGCATGCGGAGCTGGACTATCTGATCGGCCATGCCGCGCCGGCCCTGGCCGTGGCCCTGCCCGACCGGCAGGCGGACGTGCGGGCGGCCGCTGCGTCAGCCGGAGTGGCGCTGGAGGTCATCGGCGAGGCGGACGCGGTGCCCCCGGCGCGCCCCGGGGCGGCGGTGGCGACGGACACCCAGGAGGCGGCGGTGCTTTACACCTCGGGCACGACCGGGGCGCCGAAGGGCTGTGTCTTGCGGAACGACTACTTTTTACTGGCCGGTCAATGGTATGCCGGGCTCGGCGGGCTGGCGTGGCTCGGCCATGACGGCGAGCGGATGCTGACGCCTCTGCCTGTGTTCCACATGAATGCGATGGCCTATTCCTTTATGGCGATGGTGCGGGTGGGCGGGTGCCTGATTGCGCTCGACCGGTTCCACCCAAGGCGCTGGTGGGCCGAGGTGGCGGCCTCGGGTGCGACGTGCCTGCACTATCTGGGCGTAATGCCGTCAATCCTGATGGGATTGGACGAGGCGCCGGAGGAGCGGGCGCATTCGGTCCGGTTTGGCTTTGGCGCAGGCGTGGACCCGGCGCTGCACGCCCCGTTCGAGGCACGGTTCGGATTTCCGCTGGTGGAGGCCTGGGCGATGACCGAGACGGGCGCCGGCGCCGTGATTGCAAATGCGGCACCGGATCGCCTGGTGGGGCAAGCCAGCCTCGGCCGTCCCGCGGGATGGGTGGCGACGAGGATCGTCGACGGCAGTGGCGAAGACGCAAGGAGAGGCACGCCCGGAGAATTGCTCGTCCGCAATGGCGGCCCCGATCCGCGGGCGGGGTTCTTTGCAGCCTACTGTCGCGACGCGGAGGCCACCGAGGCCGCCTGGGACGGGGGATGGTTTCATACCGGCGACGTGGTGCGCCAGGACGCGGCAGGCCGGATCTTCTTCGTGGACCGCAAGAAGAACGTCATTCGCCGGTCGGGCGAGAACATCGCGGCGGTAGAGGTGGAGAGCGTGCTGATGCGCCATCCGGCGGTGCGCGCCGCGGGCGTTGCCGCGGTGCCGGATGCGGTGCGGGGCGATGAGGTGTTTGCGCTTCTGGTGGCCGAGGGGGGCACGGAGGCGCTGGCGCGGGCGATCGCCGACTGGGCGCTGGGGCAGATGGCCTATTACAAGGTACCGGGCTATGTCGCCTTCGCCGATGCCCTGCCCCTGACGGGGACGCAAAAGATTGCGCGCGGGGATCTGAAGCGGCTGGCCGCGGAGCGCGTCGGGGCCGCGGGCACGGTGGATCTGCGCGACGTCAAGAAGCGGCGGGTGGCGTGATGCGGCATGTGCGGGATGCTGGCCCAGTGGCGTGCAGCGCGCTGGTGCTGACGTGAGCCGGCGCCCGCAGAGCTATCACGGGGTGGCGCTGGTGGCGCCGTTCTCGACCGACTACATGCGCTACTCGGTTGAGACGGCGCATTGGTGGATCGCCGCGGCTTTGCGCGGGGCGCTGGCGGCCGCCGATCTGGGCCCGCGGGACCTTGACGGGTTTTCGGTGGCCTCGTTCACGCTCTTCCCCGATACGGCCGTGGGGCTGACCCAGCATCTGGGACTGGTACCGCGCTGGCTTGATCACATCCCGATGGGCGGTGCCTCGGGCGGTGTGGCCATTCGCCGGGCAGCGCGGGCGGTGCAGGCGGGCGATGCCGAGATCGTGGCCTGCGTAGCGGGTGACACCAACCATATCGACAGCTTCCGGCAGCTCCTGTCGTCGTTCTCGCGGTTTGCTTGGGACGCCTCCTACCCCTATGGCTATGGCGGACCGAATGCGAAATTCGGCTTGCTGACAGACCGGTACATGCATGAGTTCGGCGCGGCGCGGGAGGATTTCGGGCGGATCTGCGTGGCGCAGCGCGAGAATGCGCTGCGCTCGCCGCGCGCGGTGATGAAGCGGCCCTTGACGATGGAGGCGTATCTGGCGGCGCGCCCGATTGCCGACCCGATCGCGCTCTACGATTGCGTGATGCCATGTGCCGGGGCCGAATGCGTGCTGGTCATGACCGAAGAGGCGGCCGCGCGGCGGGGCCTGCCCTATGCAAGGCTGCTGGGGGCGATCGAACGGCACAATGCCCACGCCGAGGACCCGGTCCAGCTTCGCGGCGGGTGGACGATGGATGTGGACCGCCTTTGGGGCCTCGCTGGATGTGGGCCGAGCGAGATGGATCTGGTTCAGACCTATGACGACTACCCCGTGGTCTCGGTCATGCAGATCGAGGATCTGGGGTTTTGCGGCAAGGGCGAGGGCGCGGAGTTTCTGCGGGACAAGGACATGACCGTTGGGGGCGATTTCCCGCACAACACCTCGGGCGGTCAATTGTCGGGCGGTCAGGCGGGCGCCGCCGGCGGTTTCATCGGGCTTGTCGAAGCGGTGCGGCAGGTGACGGGACAAGCCGGCGGGACGCAGGTGAGGGATGCACGACGTGCACTGGTGTCGGGCTTCGGAATGATCAACTACGACCGAGGCGTGTGCTCGAGTGCATTGGTTCTGGAGGGGGCGGCATGAGGCGCGGTGCAGGGTCGCCGGAGACCGCGCGCGGAGCCCGGGCCGCAACGGTCGCGATGCGCGAGGCAAAAGTCTTGGTCCAAGACTTTTGCAAGTTCCTTGGAACAAGGAACTTGCGACGGGACCCGGCCATAGCGCACGGCGGCAGCTCGATAGCTTCGCTGCCCGGTAGGCCATGACCGAGGCACTGCCCCCGCCCCCCAAGAAAGATCCCCAGAGGCGCACGGTGGGCCCGACGCGCCCGCCCGAGGCGCGGAGCCGCGCCGCGCTTGGCTTGACGGTGGCAGCGGCCGAAGGCCGGTTCGAGTTGCAACGATGCAATGCCTGCGGGGCTTGGCAGTATCCGCCGCGGGATGCCTGCGCCCGGTGCCTGTCGCCGGATTTGTCGTGGGACCCTCTGTCTGGAGCCGGTCAGGTCCTGGCCGAAACCAAGGTCCGCACGTCCCCCAAGCTCTTTTTCCGCGAGCGGGTGCCCTGGCGGATGGGGACCGTGCGCCTGGATGCGCTGGGCGGTGCGCCGGTAGTGCTGGCCCATCTCCACGGCGAAGTGGCGCGACATGGGCGGGTGCGGCTGGAGTTGCGCCTCGACCGCGCGGGGCAAGGGGTGATGGTGGCGCTCCCCGAGGCGCCGGGCCCGAACTGGAAGGACGATCCATTGATGCGCGACCTGAGCGCGAGCCCCAAACACCGTCGGGTGTTGATGACAGACGCGCGGGCCGAAACGGCACCGGCGCTTGCAGAGGCACTCTTCGAGGCCGGCGCAGCCCTGGTCTTTGCCGGCGAAGCCGAGACGTGGCGGGCCTGGCCCGACCGCGCGCGGCTGGAAGCCCTTGGGGTTGAGATCCTGCCGCTCGACGTGACCGACACGGCCTCCGTGAAGAAGCTTGCGGGCGAGATCGGCGGCAAGGTCGACATTCTGATCAACAACGGTGGGTTCATGCGCCCAGGCGGCGTGCTCGACCGGAGTGACACCGGCTTCGCCCGCGACGAGATGGACGTAAACTGCCTTGGTTTGATGCGGCTGGCCCAGGCCTTTGGCCCGGGGATGTGCGGGCGGACGGCCGACGGCGTCAATTCGGCCGCGGCCTGGGTCAACATTTTCTCCGTCGGAAGCCTGGCGACCCTGCCGGGCTACGGCGCGTTCGCGGCAAGCCAGGCGGCGGCGCGAGCGGTGTCGCTCTCGATGCGGGGAGAGGTCCGGAGCGCCGGCCTTCGGGTGATGAACGTCTATACCGGGCCGACCGACACCTCCTGGTTTCAGCCGGTGCCGCCCCCCAAGGTCACGGCAACGGCGCTCGCGCGCGCGGTGGTCGATGGGCTTGAGCGGGGGCTCGAGGATGTCTGGTGCGGTGATGTTGCCCGCGACATGGCCGAGCGGTTCCGCCGCGATCCCAAGGTTTTGGAACGCGAACTGACCATGGGGGAGGAGGGCCCGTGAGCGTGCTTGCCGAATTGGCCGTGGCGATGGCAGCAGGCCGGGTGCGCGTGGTGGACCTCACCCACACGCTCGACCCTGATTTCCCGGTGATCGTGCTGCCACCGGAGTTCGGCCAGTGCGCGCGGTTTCGCATGGAGGAGATCTCGGCCTACGATCATCGAGGGCCGGCCTGGAAGTGGCACACTCTGTCGATGTCCGAGCATACCGGCACCCATTTCGACGCGCCGAGCCACTGGGTGTCGGGACGCGACGTGCCGCTGGGCGCGGTCGACGAGGTGCCGGTGGACCGGCTGATCGGCCCGGTTTGCGTCATCGACTGCTCCGATGGCGCCGCAGAGGACGAGGATTTCGAGCTGACCGTCGCGCGGATCAGGGCCTGGGAGGCGCAGCACGGCGAGATCCCGGCCGGTGCCTGGGTGCTGATGCGAACCGACTGGTCGAAGCGGCAGGGCGCGGCCTACCTCAATATGCGGGAGGACGGGGCGCACAGCCCGGGGCCCACGCCCGAGGCGGTGCGGTTTCTGGTCGAGACGCGCGATATCCTGGGTTTCGGAACAGAAACCGTGGGCACCGATGCCGGTCAGGGCAGCCACTATGCCCCGCCCTACCCCGCGCATTACTACCTGCATGGCGCCGGGAAGTATGGGCTGCAGTGCCTCGCCGCACTCGATGAACTGCCGCCCACGGGCGCGATGCTTGTGGCCGCGCCGCTTAAGATCAAAGGGGGCACGGGCAGCCCCCTGCGCGTTCTGGCGCTGGTGGAAGACCCGTGAGTGCGGCGCTGATCACCGGGGGCACGGCCGGGATCGGCGCGGATCTGGCGCGCAGCCTCCGCGCGCAGGGCCGGCGGGTGATCGTGATCGACCGGAAGGCGCCCGAGCGCACGGAAGACTGGATTGCCTGCGACCTCCTCGATCCCGCCGCCGTGGCCGAGGCCGCGGTACGGGTGCGCGGGATGAACGTCACCCGGTTCGTCCACAATGCCGGGCTCATCCGACCCGCCCCACTGGCCGACGCCTCCCACGACGACCTCGCCGCGCTTGCGCAACTCCATCTCGGGGCCGCGCTGACGCTGATGCAGGCGGTGCTGCCCGCGATGGAGGCCGAGGGCTTCGGGCGGGTCGTCTTCAATGCCTCGCGCGCGGTGCTCGGGGTGCCGACCCGCACCGCCTATTCAGCGACGAAGGCGGGCATGATCGGGATGGCGCGGACCTGGGCGCTGGAGCTCGCGCCCAAGGGCATCACGGTTAACGTCGTGGCGCCAGGCCCGGTGCGCACCGAGAACTTCTGGAGCATCGTGCCCCGCGACAGTGACCGCGAGGCCGCCCTCGCCAAGTCCATCCCGGTCGGACGCCTGGGCGAGCCCGAGGACGTGACCCGCGCCATGCTCTTCTTCCTCGACGACGCGGCCGGCTTCGTCACCGGCCAGACCCTTTATGTGTGCGGCGGGGCAAGCGTCGGGACCGTCCAGATCTGAGCGAATGCCGGACCTCAAGCGCGTCGCTACTGGCATGCGGATTGCCGTGAGAGATGATGGACCGGATCTGGCCCTCCGATCTTCTTTAGGGAAATACTCCCGCCGGAGGCATTGAATGCGCCGCGAAGCGGCCCCCGTCGCCCGAGCCCCTAGCGAGGGCGACACAACATTCTCGCGATCGCCCGAGCCCTTGCGAGGGCGAAACCGATGCCCGCGATCGCCCGAGCCCTGCAAGGGCGAAATCTCTCCTGGGGGATCGCCTGAGCGCAGCGAAGGCGAAAACCCTCGGGCGTGACCGCTCAGTATTCCTGGACGATGCCGGGGTCGGGGCGCGCCAGGTCCTGCTCGGGGGGGCCGGCGGCGATGAGGGCCTCGACCTGGGTTCGGATCACATCGGGCCAGGGCACGGCTTTCTTCTTGGAGAAGTCGATGCAGACGAGGGTGATGATGGCGCGCAGCCGCTCCTCCTCGCGGCACCGGCAGACGATCTGGAAGCCAAGCGAGGAGCGGCCGATCCGGTCGAGCACCATCTGGAACTGCAGGCGGTCCTCGAGATAGCTGGCGTCGAGGAAATCGGTCTCGATGCGGACCGTCGGCACGGTGACATGAAGCTCGGTGTGCAGGCGGTTGAAGGAGTGGCCGAGCTGGCGTTCGAAGAAGCGCTCGACCGTCAGGTTCAGCATTTCGTAGTAGCGGGGATAGAAGACGATGCCGGCCGGGTCGCAATGCTGGAAGCGGACGGTCTGCACCTCTTCAAAGAAATTCCGGGTGGCCTCTGCCATCGTCGCCTCCTGACTTTGCGGGGCGACCCTGCCCGAGGCGGGGGCCCCTCGCAAGCGCGGGGCCGGCTCCGGGTCTACTGGGCGCGTTCTGGGTCAGTCGCGCGCCGGAGGGATGAAGGCGGTCGCTTCGATTTCGAGGAGTGCCGCGTCTTCGATCAGGTCGGCGACGACGAGCATCGACATGGCCGGGAAGTGGCGACCGAAGACCCGGCGATAGACCTCGCCGATCTCGGCTTGCCGGGCGAGGTATTCGCGCTTGTCGGTGACAAACCAGGTCAGGCGGCCGATATCGCTGACCTCACCGCCGGCGGTGCGGACGATCTCGGCGATGTTCTGGAGCGCCTGTTCCATCTGGCCCAGAAAGTCGGTCCGCTCGAAGATCTGTTCCGCCGTCCAGCCGATCTGGCCGCCGATATGGAGCGTGCCGTCGGGCATCAGCATGCCGTTGGCATAGCCGCGCGCCGGGGCCCAGCCGGGCGGGTGGATGATCCGCGGCCCCGTCACGCCGCCCCCTCCAGCAAGTCCTCAACCCGGGCGCGCAACGGGTCGGGCCAGCGGGCGGGGCGGCCGGTGGCGCCCACATGGACGAGCGTGTGGCGGGCCTCGAACCTTGTTTCGTCAGCGCAGATGGCCCGGGTTTCGAGACCGAGGCTCGAGCCGCCAATCCGGCCGATGGTGACATCGAGGGCGAGCGCGTCGCCGTGGCGGGAGGGTGCGGTGAAGCGGATCTCGATTTGCGCGGTCGGCACACCGGCCTCGGGGTGCATCCCCTCGAACGGATAGTCCAGCAGGTCGGAGAACATCGCCTCGACCGCATCGTTCAGCATCTCGAAATAGCGCGGATAGAACACGATCCCGGCGGGATCGCAGTGCTTGAAAAGCACCTTCTGCAGAAAGCGGAAATGCATGGCCCTAGAAGGCTTTCCAGGTCTGCGTCGTGTGGGTGCGTTCGATCCCGTCGATGTCGAGCAGGTTGTCGTTGATGTAGCGGCCAATATCGGCGTCTTCGGGCACATAGATCTTGAGGAGCAGGTCGTACTCGCCCGAGATCGAATAGAGCTCGGAATGGAGCTCGCGCAGGGCGATCTCGTCGGCCACCTTGTAGGCGGTGGCAGGGCGGCAGCGGATGTGGATGAAGAGGGGCGTGTTCGCCATCGGTGTGCCTCAGGTGACGCGGGATTTCGTTTGGTATTCAGGGGCTTCGTAAAGGCGACCGGCAATCACCTCTTCAAGGACGCGCACGGCCTCGATCACATCGTCCTGCGACAGGTAGAGCGGCGTGAAGCCGAAGCGCATGATGTCGGGGGCGCGGAAATCGCCGATGACACCGCGGGCGATCAGGGCCTGAATGGCGGCGTAGCCTTCGGCGAAGCGGAAGCTGACCTGCGAGCCGCGGGCGGCCGGGTCTCGCGGCGAGGCCAGCGCGAGGTCGGGGCAGCGGGCCTCGACCTCGGCGATGAAGGTCTCCGACAGGCTGAGGGAGGCGGCGCGGATCTCGTCCATCGACACGCCCTCCCACGCATCGAGCGCGGCATCGAGGATTGCGAGTTGCACGATGGGGGGCGTGCCGATCCGGAGGCGCTCGGTCGACATCGCCGGGCGGTAGCCGGGCTCCATCGCGAAGGGCGCGTCGTGGCCGAGCCAGCCGGCGAGCGCCGGGTCGATGCCGCCGACGATGTCGGGGCGGGCATAGATGAAGGCCGGCGCGCCGGGGCCGCCGTTGAGATATTTGTACGTGCAGCCCACGGCGAATTCGGCGTTCGATCCCGCGATATCGACCGGCACGGCGCCGGCGGAATGGGCAAGATCCCAGATCATCACGGCGCCCGCGGCATGGGCCGCTTCGGTAATCGCTTCCATGTCGTGCAGCCGGCCGGTGCGATAGTCGACATGGGTGAGCAAGACGGCGGCGACGTCCTCGCCGATATGGGCGTGCACTTCCTCGGGCGGCGGTGTCTTCAGCGCGTAGCCCGCGTCGAGGGTGCGGATGAGGCCCTGTGCCATGTAGAGATCCGACGGGAAGTTGCCGGCGTCCGACAGGATCACCTTGCGGCCGGGGCGCATCTTCAGCGCGGCGGCGAGCGCCTGGTAGACCTTGATCGACAGGGTGTCGCCGGTGGCAATGGTGCCAGGTGCGGCGCCGATGAAGGCCCCGATGCGGTCGCCCACGGCGCGTGGCATGTCCATCCAGCCGGCGGAGTTCCATGCGCGGATGAGGTCGCCGCCCCATTCCTGGGCGATCGTGCGCTGCGCCCGGTCGAGCGCCCCTTTGGGCAGCGGGCCAAGGGAGTTGCCGTCGAGGTAGATCACGCCCTCGGGCAGCTCGAAGCGCGCCTTCACGGGCAGCAATGTGGTCGGGATCGCATCCATCAGAGGGCCCCCCTCAGGTGCCAGAGTTCGGGGAAAAGCTCGACGTCGAGCATACGGCGGAGATAGTGCACGCCCGAGGTGCCGCCCGTGCCGCGCTTGAAGCCGATCACGCGCTCGACCGTTGTGACATGGTTGAAGCGCCAGCGGCGGAAGTAATCTTCGAGATCCATCAGCTTTTCGGCGAGATCGTAGAGCGTCCAGTGCGCGTCGACATCCTCATAGACCAGCTGCCAACGGTCCTGCACCGCCGGGATGGCGACGTGGGGCTGGCGCAGCTGCGGCGCAGGCGGCGCCCCTGCCCCGGTGCCCTCGAAGAGGAAGGCGATGACCTCATCATAAAAGCTCGGCCGGGCGAGTTCGGCTTCGAGAAGGGCCGCAAGCTCGGGGACATGCGCGTGGGGCCGCAGCATGGCGGGGTTGCGGTTGCCGAGCGTGTATTCGATCAGGCGGTACTGGTGCGACTGGAAGCCCGAGGACGGCCCGAGCGCCTCGCGGAAGCGGGTGTAATCGGCGGGCGTCATGGTGCGCAGCACATCCCACGCGGAGTTCAGCTGTTCGAAGATGCGGGAGACGCGCGCCAGCATCTTAAACATGGGCGCGGTGTCGCGGGCCATTAGGGCGGCACGGGCGGCGTTCAATTCATGCAGGGCCAGCTTCATCCAGAGCTCGGACGTCTGATGCTGGATGATAAAGAGCATCTCGTCATGGGCATCGCTGAGCGGGTGCTGGGCGGTCAGAACCGGGCCGAGATGGAGGTAGTCGCCATAGGACATGGCGCCCTCGAACTCCATCTTCGCGCCGTCGGTGGCGGGATCGTAGGGGTCGGTCCGGGTCATGCCGACCTCAGGCGGAAGCGCTGGATCTTGCCGCTTTCGGTTTTCGGCAGCGCGTCGGTGAAGATTATGGAGCGCGGATATTTGTAGGGGGCGATCGTGTCCTTCACATGGATCTTGAGGAGATCGGAGAGGTGTTCGTTGGCCTCGACGCCCTGGCTGAGGACGACGTGGGCCTCGACGATATGGCCGCGCTCGGGGTCGGGCGCGCCGATCACGGCGCATTCGGCGACGGCGTCGTGGGCCAGGAGCGCGGCTTCGACCTCGGGGCCGGCGATGTTGTAGCCCGAGGAGACGATCATGTCGTCGTTCCGGGCGGCAAAGTGGAACCGACCATCCTCGTCGATGGTGAAGGCGTCGCCGGTGATGTTCCAACCGTCACGGACATATTCGGACTGGCGCTCGGCGCGCAGATAGCGGCAGCCGGTGGGGCCGCGGACGGCGAGGCGCCCAATCTCGCCCGGCTTCGCGTCGGAACCGTCTTCAGCGAGCACGCGCGCCTCGTAGCCCGAGACGGGCCGGCCCGTGCAGGCGGGTGCATGATCCTCGAAGCGGTTGGTGATGAAGATGTGGAGCATCTCGGTGGCGCCGATCCCGTCGAGCATGGGCTTGCCGGTTTTCTCCATCCACTCGTCATAGACCGGACCGGGCAACGTCTCGCCGGCCGAAACGGCGGCGCGGAGCGAGGAGAGGTCGGCGCCGGCATCCATGGCGCGGAGCATCGCGCGGTAGGCCGTGGGCGCGGTGAAGCAGACCGTGGCGCGGTACTTCTCGATGATCTCGACCATGTTGGGGGGCGTCGCCTGCTCCAGAAGCGTCGCGGCAGCGCCGAAGCGGAGGGGGAAGATGGCAAGGCCGCCGAGGCCGAAGGTGAACGCGAGCGGCGGGGAGCCGACGAACACGTCGTCGGGGCGCACGCCCAGCACCTCACGCGCATAGCCGTCGGCGATGATCAGGAGGTCGCGGTGGAAATGCATCGTGGCCTTGGGATTGCCCGTCGACCCGCTGGTGAAACCAATGAGCGCCACATCGTCCTGCGCGGTATCGACGGCATCGAAGGTCACCGGCTTTTCGAGCGCGAGGCGGTCAAGCTCGGCATCGTGGTTCGAGGTGCCGTCGAAGCCCGCCACCGTCGTCAGATGATCGGAGGTTTTGGCGACGGTCACCAGATCGTCCATCAGGCGGGTGTCGCAGAGCGCGTGGGTGATCTCGGCCTTGTCGACATACTTGATGAGTTCGGCGGCCCGCAGCATGGGCATGGTGTTGACGACGACGGCGCCGGCCTTGGTGGCGGCGAGCCAGGCGGCGACCATGGCGGGGTTGTTGGCGGAGCGGATGAGGACGCGGTTGCCGGGCTTGACCTTGAGATCGTCGACCAGGGCGTTGGCCAGGCGATTGGTCCAGTCGCTGAGCTCTTTGTAGGTGCGGCGGCGGCCATTGCCGATCAGGGCCGTGCGGTCTCCATTGCCCTTTTCCACCATCTTATCGGTGAGTTCCACGGCGGCGTTGATGCGGTCGGGATAGGCGAAGCGGCTGAGGAGCAGGTCGGGCCAGTGCTCGTCCGGCGGCAGGTTGTCCCGCGCGAACGTGTCGGAATGGGCGGAGGGGCGCAGCATGGTCGTCTCCCTACTCGGCGGCCTTGGGAGCCTGGTGGTCGGCGGCGTGGGCGGCCAGCGTCTGGCGGGCGATGACGACGCGCTGGACGTCGGAGGCGCCCTCGTAGATCCGCAGCGCGCGGATCTCGCGGTAGAGGGTTTCGACCGCGGTGCCCGAGCGGACGCCTTCGCCGCCATGGAGCTGGACGGCCTTGTCGATAACCTGCTGGGCGGCCTCGGTGGAAAAAAGCTTGGCCATCGCGGCCTCGCGCGTGACGCGGGGCTGGCCACGATCCTTGGCCCAGGCCGCGCGGTAAGTGAGCAGCGCCGCAGCGTCGATGTCGAGCGCCATGTCCGCGAGGTGGCCCTGCACCATCTGCAGATTGGCGAGCGGGGCGCCCTGGATCTGGCGGGTCGTCGTGCGGGTCAGCGCCTCGTCGAGCGCGCGGCGGGCAAAGCCGAGAGCGGCGGCGGCCACGGTGGCGCGGAAGACGTCGAGGACCGACATGGCAATGCGGAACCCCTGGCCCGGGGCGCCGATGAGGGCGGTGGCGGGGAGGCGCGCGCCGTTGAACCGAAGGGTCGCGAGCGGGTGCGGCGCGATGGTGTCGAGCCGCTCGGCGATCGTCAGGCCCGGTGTATCGGCAGGCACGGCGAAGGCGGAGAGGCCCTTGGCACCCGGTGCCTCGCCGGTACGGGCAAAGAGCGTATAGACGTCTGCGATGCCGCCGTTCGAGATCCAGGTTTTCTCGCCCTCGAGAACGAAGCTGTCGCCGTCGCGCGTGGCGGTCATGGTGGAGTTGGCGACGTCCGAGCCGGACGCGTGCTCGGTGAGCGCGAAGGCGGCGATGGCATTGCCGGTGCGGGTTTGTGGCAGCCAGCGGGCCTTTTGCTCGGGGCTCCCAAAGAGCGTGAGCGCGCCGGTTCCAAGGCCCTGCATGGCAAAGGCGAAATCGGCGAGGCCATCGTGGCGCGCGAGCGTTTCGCGGGCGAGGCAGAGGGTGCGGACGTCGAAGGCGCCGTCCTCTGAGGCGGTGGGCTGGAGAAGGCCCGCCTTGCCCATGTCGGCGACGAGGGAGCGGCAGGCGCTGTCGATGTCTGTATGGTCGACGTGCTGGGCTCCGGCCCATGCGTCGACCTTGTCAGCCCAGGCGCGGTGCGGCGCCTCAAAGAACGGCCAGTCAAGAAAGCTCCGGTCAGGCATGGGATGCTCTCATGAATCCGGGTGTAGAGGGCGCGCCGTGCCCCGGGCTTGACCCGGGGCCCCGAAGAACCGTGCGCGAACGTACGGCCCTGCGGTCGGGGTCTGACAAGCCGGCCGCATAAGGCGTAGCGGTTGCGATGTCGGCGCCTTTGGGCTCGGGGCCCCGGGTCAAGCCCGGGGCGGGGTGCGCTGGCTGTGACATCAGTTCCCCTCGAAGACCGGTTTTTCCTTGGCCACGAAGGCATGGTAGGCACGGTGGAAATCCTGCGTCTGCATGCAAAGTGCCTGGGCCTGGGCCTCGGCCTCGATGGCCTGATCGAGCCCCATATCCCATTCCTGGGCCAGCATGGTCTTGGTCATGGTGTTGGCGAACGTCGGGCCGGTGGCGATGCGGTGGGCGAGCTTTTCGGCCTCCGACAGCAGGTCTTCTGCGGGAACCAGGCGGTTGTAAAATCCCCAGCGCTCGCCCTCGTCGGCGGACATGGCGCGGCCGGTGTAGAGGAGTTCGGCGGCGCGGCCCTGGCCGATGATGCGGGGGAGCATGGCGCAGGCGCCCATATCGCAGCCGGCCAGGCCCACCCGATTGAAGAGGAAGGCGCATTTGGCCTCGGGCGTGGCGAGGCGCAGGTCGGAGGCCATGGCGAGGATGGCGCCGGCCCCGGCGGCGATGCCGTCCACCGCCGCGATGATGGGTTTACCGCAATGGAGCATAGCTTTGACGAGGTCGCCGGTCATGCGGGTGAAGGCGAGAAGATCTTTCATCGACATCTTCGTCAGCGGGCCGATGATCTCATGCACGTCGCCGCCCGAGCAGAAGTTGCCGCCATTGGGGGCGAGGATGACGGCGTGGATGTCGTCATTGGTGGTCAACGCGCGGAACCAGTCGCGGAGCTCGGCATAGCTGTCGAACGTCAGCGGGTTTTTCCGCTCGGGCCGGTCGAGCCTGATCGTGGCGACGGGGCCGTCGACGCTGAGCAGAACATGCTGGGGGCTCATGGCGCCGGCTCCTTGAGGGTCGCGTCGAGACGGTCGAGGCTTTGGGCCAGCGCCGTAACCTCCTCTGGGTCGAGACCGCCGAGAAGATCATCGATCCAGGCCTCATGGGCCGCGGCATGATCGGCGAAGGCGGCCCGGCCCTTGTCGGTGAGGGTAACGCGGTGGGCACGACGGTCGCCCGGTACGGCGATGCGGGCGGCGAGCCCCTCCTCGGCCAGACGGTCGACAATGCCGGTGACGTTGCCGCCCGAGACGCGGAGGCGCTCGGAGATCTCGCCCATCTTGAGCCCCTCGGGCGCCCGCGCGAGCGCCGACATGACGTCGAAGCGGGGCAGCGTGGAGGCGTAGTCCGCGCGCAGGCGGCGGCGCACCTCGTCTTCGATATGACGCGACGCCTTGAGGAGGCGCAACCAGAGACGGAGCCGGGCCTTGGAGAGCGGTTCGGGCCTGGTTTGGGGGTCGGGGCGCATCTCTTGGTTCATATCTCACCGCCCGAGATGCTCAAAGCGTGGCCGTTGACCGAGCGGGCGCCATCGGAGGCGAGCCAGAGCGCCGTCTGCGCGACCTCGGCCGGATCGATGAGGCGGCTTTGCGGGTTGCCCATCGTGAGCTGGGCGGTGGCATCATCGGCCGTCATGCCGGTCTTCTGGGTAATGTTGGCGATGGTGCGGTCGGTCAGCGGGGTGTCGAGATAGCCGGGACAGATGGCGTTAACCGTGATGCCTTTGGGCGCGAGTTCGAGGGCGAGCGCGCGGCAGAGGCCGACGACGCCGTGCTTGGCCGCGCAGTAGGCGGCGACATAGGCGAAGCCCTTGAGCCCCGCGGTGGAGGCGATGGCGATCATGCGGCCACCGCCGGCCTCGACCATGTCGGGCAGCGCGGACTGGAAGCAATAGGCCGTGCCTTCAAGGTTGACGGCGAGGTGAGCGCGGAGCGCGTCGGGCGTGAGCTTGGCGAAGGGCGCGCTGTCGGCGCTGCCGGCATTGGCGATCACGGTGCGGATGGGGCCGCGCTCGGCCCGTGCCTGGGCGAAGGCGGCCGTGACGGCGTCGGGGTCGGTGACGTCGCAGACCACATAGGGCAGGCCCTGCTCGGCGAGTGGGCCTTCGCGGCGGCCAAGGATGGTCACCGGCGCGCCGGCCTCGGCGAAGGCCTTCGCGATGGCGGCCCCTGCCCCCGTGCCGCCGCCGGTGACGATGGTGTGTGGCAGGCTCATACGCGGATCGCCTCGGCCTCGCGGTCAGCGAGGCGCCAGGTCTGGTCGCGGCCGGCCTCGTAGGGGAGCGGCCAGGTGGCGTGGCGGTCGCCGATCTTGGCCCCCTCGTGGAGCGTCCAATACGGGTCGGCGAGGTGGGGGCGGCCGACGGCCACGAGGTCGGCCCGGCCGGCCATGAGGATCGAGTTGGCGTGGTCGGCCTCGTAGATGTTGCCGACTGCCATGGTGCGGAGGCCGCCCTCGTTGCGGATGCGGTCGGAAAACGGCGTCTGGAACATGCGGCCGTAGACCGGCTTGGCATCGGTCGTGGTCTGGCCGGCAGAGACGTCGATGAAATCGGCGCCTGCGGCGGCGAAGGCCTTGGCGATCTCGACGGCGTCCTCCGGGGTGACGCCTTCGGCGCCGACCCAGTCGGTGGCGGAGATGCGGACGGACATAGGCTTGCCGGCGGGCAAGGCGGCGCGCATGGCGGCGAAGACTTCCAGCGGGTAACGGAGGCGGTTTTCGAAGCTGCCGCCATAGGCGTCGGTGCGGGTGTTGGAGACGGGTGAGATGAAGGAGGAGAGCAGGTAGCCGTGGGCGGCGTGCATCTCGACCATGTCGAAGCCGGCGCGGTGGGCCATCTGGGCTGATGCCACGAACTGGGCCTTGATGGTGTCGAGGTCGGCTTGGGTGGCCTCTTTCGGCGTGGCGTTTTCCTCAGACCATGGGAGGGGCGAGGCGGAGAGGATGGGCCAGTTGCCGTCGGGCAGCGGCTTGTCCATGCCCTCCCAGCCGATCCGGGTGGAGCCCTTGCGGCCCGAATGGCCGATCTGGGCGCAGATTCTGGCGTCGGTCTCGGTGTGAACGAAATCGACGAGGCGCGTCCAGGCCGCTTCGTGTTCGGGCGCGTAGAGGCCGGGGCACCCGGGGGTGATGCGGCCCTCGGGGCTGACGCAGGTCATTTCCGTGTAGACGAGCGCGGCGCCGCCCTTGGCGCGTTCGCCGTAATGGACGAGGTGCCAGTCGGTCGGGGCGCCGTCGACGGCTTTGTATTGGGCCATGGGGGAGACGACGATGCGGTTTTTCAGCTCCATGTCGCGGAGTTTGAGGGGGGCGAACATGGGCGCGCGGATGGGGGCGTTGCCGGAGACGCCCGCCTGGGTCTGGAACCACCGCTCGGCCTCGCTCAGCCAGTCGGCATCGCGTAGGCGGAGGTTTTCATGGCTGATCCGTTGGGAGCGGGTCAGGAGCGAGTAGTTGAACTGGACCGGGTCCATGTCGAGGTAGCGCTCGACCTCCTCGAACCATTCCAGCGAGTTGCGGGCGGCGGATTGGAGGCGGAGAACCTCGAGGCGGCGCTCATCCTGGTAGCGGGCGAAGGCGCGCTCGAGCGTGGGCTCGGAATGCAGGTAGTCGGCCAGCGCGATGGCGCTGTCGAACGCGAGCCGCGTGCCGGAGCCGATAGAAAAGTGGGCGGAGGCGGAGGCGTCACCCAGGAGGACGACGTTTTCGTGGTGCCAGGTTTCGCAGAGGACGCGGGGGAAGTTGAGCCAGACGGCGGAGCCGCGGAGATGGGCGGCGTTGGACATCAGGGCATGGCCACCGAGGTGGTCGGCGAAGACCTCCTCGCACTTGGCGACGATCTCCTCCTTGGACATGTCCTTGAAGCCGAAATTGGCCCAGGTCTCCTCGGTGCATTCGACGATGAAGGTCGCGGTGTCGGCGTCGAATTGGTAGACATGCGCCCAGATCCAGCCCTGCGCGGTCTTCTCGAAGATAAAGGTGAAGGCGTCGTCGAACTTCTGGTGCGTGCCGAGCCAGACGAACTTGCACTTGCGCTGTTCGATGTCGGGCTTGAAGTGATCGGCATATTCGGTGCGGACGCGGGAGTTGAGCCCGTCGGCGGCGACGACGAGGTCGTAGTCGTGGCGGAGCGCCTCGGCGCTGTCGAACTCGCATTCGAACTGCATGTCGATGCCGAGGGCGCGAGCACGGTTCTGCAGGATATGGAGGAGCTTTTTGCGGCCGATGCCGGCGAAGCCGTGGCCCGTGGAGACGGTGCGGACGCCGTTATGGACCACGGCAATATCGTCCCAGTAGGCGAAGCTGTCGCGGATGGCCCGGGCGCTTTCGGGGTCGTTCGTTTCGAGGTTTTGCAGCGCGTCGTCGGAGAGCACCACGCCCCACCCGAACGTGTCACCGGGGCGATTGCGCTCCAAGACGGTGATGTCGTGGGCCGGGTCGCGGAGTTTCATGGAGATGGCGAAGTAGAGCCCCGCGGGGCCGCCGCCGAGGATGGCGATGCGCATGGCCGTGTCTCCCGTTGTGGTTGGCGCAAGAATAGCTGGTGGTGCAGATATTTCAAGCATGAAATATCTTTACCTGAAGCTTGAGGAGCCGCGGCGCGGCGATGCGCGGCGGGCTTTCAGCCCTTGGTTCCGCGCAGGGCGTTTAGCTCAGACGTTTGACGGCGGCCCACAGAAGCGGCGTGAGATACATCGGGATCTGATAGCAGCCGATGAAGAGGAGGAGAGCGTCGGTGCGCTCCGGCGGAAGGGCCACGAGGAAGAGCGCGATGTTGCGGTTGCCGGCCGAGATCGCGAGCGGCACCCGGTCGAGCGAAGTGCGAAAGAGGAGCGCGGCGCCGAGCTGAAGCCCCAGATTGACGGCGAAGGCGGCGGCGAGCCAGATCGCCAGGCGCTCGGGCGCCTCGGCCAGCGCGGGACCCACGGCGGACATCAGACCGACGACCACACAGGCCATCAGGATCGCCGAGGCGCCGTCGAGCGGCGCGGTGGCAGGCGCGGGCAAGAGCCAGCGGCGCGTGGCCCAGGCGGCGGCGGTCGCGGCGAGGATCACGGCGGTGAGGCGCAGCGAGGGCAGCACAAGGCTCTGGGCCGCCTCCCCCGCCCCGGTGAGCGCGAAGACCGGGAGAGCGGTGAGCGGCAAGAGGGCCGTGCCGGCGATCAGAAGGCGCATGGCGGGGGCCGGGTCGTGGCCCGCGAGGATTGCGAGCGTCGGCGCCCCGGTGATCGGGGGCGCGGCGGTCACGAGCAGGACAGCGGCCGCAAGCGGGGTCAGCCCGAGGCCCGAGCCCGCGAAGGCGGCGGCCAGCGCCAGCGGGAGGGCGACCTGGTAGGCAAGCGTCAGCGCGAGCGTGCGGCCCCGGACCCCGACCGCGCCCAGGGCGGCCGGGCCGATGCGCAGGGCCGACACGTAGAGCAGCGCGACGATGAGGGCCGGCAGCCAGGGACGAAGGGTCTGCGCAAGGCCGGGAAGGCCGATGCCGGCGACGAGCCCAAGGATCAGCAGCACGCGGCCGTGGCGGGCGGCGAAGGCGAGCCCAGCGGTCATGCCAGGCCGCGCAGAATGAGAATGAGCGCCGCAAGGCCGGAGATCGCCAGCAGGAACGGGCGGAAGCGGGCATCGAAGGCCCCGCGCAACCGCGCCGATATAAGCCCGCCCACCAGCATGCCGGGGGCCATCACAAGCGCGAGGATCGCGTCGGCCCAAGTGGCCCAGCCGGTGGCGAAGAGGCCCACAAGCGAGATCGCGCAGCCGATCGAGAAGAAGGCCGCGAGAGTCGGACGGGCGCGCGTGCTGCTCCGGTCCTGGTAGAGGATGGCGAGCGGCGGCGCGCCGACCGATGTGATCGTGCCCATCAGGCCCGAGACACCGCCCATGGCACCGAGCGCCGGGCGGGAGAACGGCAGGCGCAGGCCCAGGAGCGACATGGCGACCGCCAGCGCGAGCATCAGGCCGAAGACGAGCGAGAAGGTCTCGCGGTCGGTGAGCGCGGCCAGAAGCGCCGTCGCCGCGAGCATACCGACGATTCGCCCGAGCGCCGCGATCCACACTTCGGGCCAGACGATGGCGGAGCGTTCCCGCACGGCGGTCAGACCCGAGGTCGCCATCCCCAGGAAAAGCGTCGGCGCGGGCACCAGCAGCGGGTCGATCAGCGCCAGGAGCGGGGCGGCGAAAAGGCCGAACCCCATGCCGAGGCCGAACTGGATAACGGCCGCCAGAACGACGATGGCAAGAATGGCCGTCAGCGTCAGCGGGTCGGCCAGGAGCGCGAGCGCATGGGCGCCCTCGTGCAGTAGCTCTGGGTCGATTGTCATCTGGGGCCTGGGGCTGACGGCGGGGTGCCGGTGCTCTAACGGACACCGCCCGGCAGGGCCAGTTCGAAGCGTCTGAGCCGCGCGGGCTAGGTCTCGGCGGGATGAACCTCGAAGGGCGTGCTGAGACTGTGGCCCTCGAAGAGGCCCTCTTCGAAGGCCCCGGCGAGCGTGGCGCTGACGAAGAGACCGCCTTGATGCCGTTCCCGCCAGATATGATGGCCGGCGATCTTCTCGGCGTCGAAGACCCTGCGCCACGGCACGCCTTCTTCGCGGAGCCTGTACCATCGGCGCCCGTCGAGGGGCGGCTCGCAGAGCGCATGCGCGAGGCCGTCGAGACGGGTGCCAACAATCAGCCAGAAATATTCTCCCACCGGTCCGGACTTGCGACGGAGATGGGCGGGATGGAATTGGTGCCGCCCCGGCTCCAACCGCTCGACCAGATCGCGGAAGCGCGGGCTGACCATATGCGTCCCCTTCCGGCACCCCATCACGTCCATCGGTTTCTGGTGGCCGGGCGCCTTGTAGCGCCATGCGCTGGGCGCGCAGGTCAGGTCAACCGGCCGGCCGGAATCGAACATGAAGTCGTCCACCGGTGCGCCGCCATCGTCGCTGTGGTCGATCACGACAACCTTGTCGAAGTCCCCGTCCAAGGGATCGAAACCGGAATCGTAGAGCACCTTGCCCCTGCGCGTGACGCTGGCCTCAAAGAGCGAATAGACGGGCATGACGGCTAGCGTTGTCGAATGTTTTCCGGCAGCCAGGTGGCGAGGCCCGGGAAGGCGATCAGGACGAACACCATCACGACCATGATCAGAAACATCGGGATCGCGGCCTTGGCGATGAAATTCATCTCGTGCTTCGTCATGCCCTGCAGGACGAAGAGGTTGAACCCGATGGGCGGCGTGATCTGCGCCATCTCGACCACGACGACGATGAAGATGCCGAACCAGATCAGGTCGATCCCCGCTTCGCGGATCATCGGCTCGACGACGGCCATGGTCAGCACGACCGAGGAAATCCCGTCGAGGAAGCAGCCGAGGATGATGTAGAAGACGAGGAGCGCCATCAGAAGCTCGAACCGGCTGAGCTCGAGGCTGCCGATCAGGTCGGCAAGACCGCGCGGCAGGCCGGTGAAGCCCATCGAGAGCGAGAGGAACGCCGCGCCGGCGAGAATGAGGGCGATCATCGCCGAGGTGCGCACGGCGCCCATGAGGCTTTCGGTGAAGGTGCCCCAACTGAGCGAGCCCTGCCCGGCCGCGAGGAGGAGCGAGCCGATCACACCAAAGGCGGCAGCCTCGGTCGCCGTGGCGACGCCCATATACATCGAGCCAATGACGACGAGGATCAGGCAGATAACGGGCAGGAGGAACCGCGAGTTGGCGAGCTTTTCGCCAAAGGTCATCGGCGGTTCCGGCGTGGGATTGAAGTTGCGCGAGACCTGGCTGACGATGGCGACGTAGGCCATGAACATCAGCGCCAGCACAAGGCCGGGGAAGACGCCCGCCATGAAGAGCTGGGTGATCGATTCGTTGATCGTGACGCCGTAGACGATGAGCGTAAGCGACGGCGGGATCATCAGGCCGAGGGTGGCCGCGCCCGCCAGCGTTCCGATCACCATCGTCTCGGGGTAGTCGCGACGGCGCAGTTCCGGGATCGACATCTTGCCGACGGTCGTGAGCGTGGCGGCCGACGAGCCCGAGACGGCGGCGAAAACGGTGCAGCCGACGATGTTGGTGTGGACAAGCCCGCCGGGCAGCCGCGCCATCCAGGGGCTGAGCCCGCGGAACATGTCCTCGGACAATCGCGTTCGGTAGAGGATCTCGCCCATCCAGATGAAGAGCGGGAGCGCGGTGAGCGTCCACGACGACGAGGCGCCCCAGATCCGAGTGATCATCGCGTCGCCGGGCGGGCGTGGCGTGAAGAGCTCCATCCCGACATAGGCCACGCCCATGAGCGCAAGGCCCACCCAGACGCCGGAGCCCAGAAGAAAGAACAGAACGAAGAGGAAGATGGCGATCGGGGCGAGCTGTTCCATGCCTTATTCCGCGTGCTCCTGATCGACCGTTTCACCGGACATGTTGTGGTCTCCGGTCAGCACGAGGCGGAGGAAGTTGTCCCAAAACGCGATAGCCAGGAGGATGGCGCCGATGGCCATCGACATCTGCGGGATCCAGATCGGCGTCTTGTCGAGGCCCTGGGAGACCTCGTTGAGCCGCCACGACCAATAGGTGCCGCGCACGGCATACCAGGCGAAGTAGGTGGCGATGACGGTCCCGACGCCGAAGCAGAACGTCTCGCCCCAGCGGCGATGGCGCCCAAGGGAGGACAGCACGATCGACACCCGGATATGGGCACCGTGGTTCAGGGCATAGGCGAACGCGAAGAACGACGCGCATGCCATTGCATAGCCGGCATAATCCGTGGCCCCGGGGAAGACCTGACCGGTCCAGCGCGCGAGCATCTGTAGGACGATGATCGTCAGGATCGCGATGAGAAAGAGCGCGGCGACGATGCCGCCGGCCAGGTAAAGTGTGTCGAGCGTACGTCGGAGGGCTGTCACGCGCACGATCCGGAGGCAGCGGCCGGGGGCGTTGCCGCGGCGATGGTGGGGTCGAAGGAGCGGACGGCCTGCGACGTCAGACCCCTACGCGAAGCTACAAACGCAGGTTCAGGAGGGGTGTCGCGGTCAGCGCGTGCCGACCGGCGCGCACGTGTCGCCTCGGGGAAATCGGTGGTGTCCATGGCAAGCTTTCCGCCGTGTCAGACCGGGGATGTGCACGTACGGCACGCGGGAGCAGCAGGCCGAAAAAGGGCCTGCCGCTTTGTCGGAGTTCGGGGATCAGCCGCCGGACTGGTAGGTCTCGACGATGGCCGCGCCGTCTTCGCCGGCGGTCTCGAGCCATTCGGTGGTCATCGTCTCGCCGATGGCCTTGAGCTCCTCGACCAGGCCGTCGCTGGCCTTTTCCACGGTCATGCCGCCTTCCTTGAGGCCATCGAGCGTGAACTGCGTGTAGTCCTTGGAGCGGGCGAGGCCCTCGGCCTTGGCGTCGGCCGCGCAGCCTTCGACGATCGCCTTGGTTTCGTCCGACAGGCCATTCCAGGCCTGCATGTTGACGAAGACCGCATTGCGGGGGAGCCAGGCATCGACCTCGTAGAAGTAGTTCAAATGCTCCCAGACCTTGCGGTCGTAACCGGTGGCGCCCGAGGAGATCATGCTGTCGGCGACGCCGGTGGCGAAGGCCTGGGAGATCTCGGCAGCTTCGATCTGCACCGGCAGCATGCCGGTCAGTTCGGCCAGGCGCGCGGTGGCGGTGGAGTAGGAGCGGAACTTGACGCCCGACATGTCGGCCACCGAGCCGACCTCGTCGCGGAAATAAAGGCCCTGGGGCGGCCATGGCACCGAATAGAGATAGTGCAGGTTATCCTCGGCCAGGATCTCGGCGACCTTGGGGCCCGCGATCTCCCACAGCGCCTCGTGCTCGTCGAAGGACGAGACGAGGAACGGGATCGAGTCGACGCCGTAGAGCGGGTTTTCGTTCTGGTGGGCCGACAGGAGGCGCTCGCCGATGTTGGCCTGGCCGGTCTGGACGGCGCGCTTGATCTCGTTGCCCGGGAAGAGGGCGCCCGAGGGATGCGTGACGATTTCCAGATCGCCGCCCGTGCCCGCGGTGACGCAGGTCGCGAAGTTGGCGCCGACCTCGGAATGGAAGTTGCTGGCGGAGTACGCCATGGGCATGTCCCACTTTTCGGCGGCGGCCATGCCGGCCGCAGCGGTCAGCGCCGTGGCCGCAAGAAGGGTGGTCTGAGTCTTCATGATTGGTCTCCCTCGTTGGACTGGCGAAGTTCTCTCGCTCCGGTCGTGGGTTATTGAAAGCGCGCGGGGCTGAAGGACGCAAGGTCAATGTTGGGCGACTGGCCCGTGGCAAGCTGCGCCAGCAGGCGCCCGGTTTTCGGACCGCCTGTCAGACCGACATGGTCGTGCCCGAAGCCCAGGAATGCGCCTTTCAGGGACGGGCTCTCGCCGATGACGGGCAGGGAATCGGCCATCGAGGGGCGGTGACCCATCCATTCGACCTCGCGCGCCCAGGTGATGCCGGGGATCGCGCGTTTGATGTTTTGCCGCAGGAGCCGGATCGGCGCGCGGGAGGGCGGCGCGGTGAGGCCGCCGAACTCGACGATCCCGGCGAGGCGCAGGCGACCGTCCATCGGGGTGGCGACGAACTTGCCCGAGGCGACCATGACCGGGTGCTTGGGCATGATCGAGGGCTCCCAGAGCTCGAGGTGATAGCCGCGCTCGGATTCGAGCGGGGGGTTCAGGCCGAGCCGCTTGGCCAGGGGCGTGGACCAGGCGCCGGTGGCGAGGATGGCGGCGTCGCACGGGATGGTTTCGCCGCCGGCCCGCAGGCCGGTCAGCCGACCGTTCTCGCGGGCAAAATCGGTGACCTCGGCCTTCAGGATGCGCCCGCCCTGCCCCTCGACATGGGCGGCAAGCGCTTTGACATAGGCGCCGGGGTCGGAGATGCGGCCGTGGTTGCCGAAGCGGGCGGCACAGGTGAGAGCCGGGCCGAAAGCCGGATCGAAGGCCTTGAACGCCTCGCCCTCCAGCACATCCCACTCGAACCCGTTCTCACGGCGGACCTGCCAGCCGAAGGCATCGGTCTCATAATGGGCGCGGTCGTTGTAGATGTAGAGATAGTCGCTGGGGTGGATATAGCGGGCCGCCGGCGTGCCATCGGCCAGCGCGAGATGATCGGCCAGGCTGTCGCCGATGAGCGGGGCCATGGCCGCGGCGCGGGCGCGGGTGGCATCGGCGTTGGCGTGGGCGAGGTAGCGGCGGAGCCAGGGGGCGAGCCGAGGCAGGTAGGACCATTTCAGAAAGAGCGGCTGGCCCGGATCGAAGAGCATCTTCGGGGCCTTCTTGAGAAGGCCGGGCACGGTGACCGGAACAACGGAGCAGGAGGCGAGGACGCCGCCATTGCCGTGCGACGTGCCCTCGCCCGGGCCGAGCCGGTCGATCAGCACGACCTTGTGCCCGGCGCGCTGGGCCCAGAGCGCGGTGGCGGTGCCGACGATGCCGGCCCCGATGATCGCGAGCGTCTTGGGCGTCGTGGCCGTTTCACCGGTCGGGAGCGTGGAGGTGTCGGGGCTCATGCGGCGCGGGCTCCTGGGCCGTGGACGGCGTGGTGGCGCACAAGGCCGGGGTCGGGCGCGTGGCCGAGGCCGGGGCCGGTGGGCACGACGACTTCGCCGTTCTCGATGGGGAAGGGCGTGGCCAGGAGATCGCGCGCGAGGAAATAGCGGGCCTGGTAGAACTCGCAGCCAAGCGTGATCTCGGGCGTGGCGGCGATCATGTGGGCGCCGGCGAGATGGGCGAGGCCGGTTTCGAACATGTCACCGCCATAGGCGAGGAGACCCTGGGCGGCGGCGCTGCGCGCGGTGGCCTGGGCGCGGGCGAGGCCGCCGGCCTTCATGATCTTGATCGAGAGCCCGTCGCAGAAGGAAGCGGCGCCTTCGGCATCCTCTGGTCCGAAGACGGATTCGTCTGCCAGAATAGGCACTTCGAGGGCGTCCTTCAAGCGGGCCATTGTGGGTGTGTCGCGGGCAGCAACGGGCTGTTCCACGAAATCGGGCGCCATCTCGGCCGCGATCTCGGGGACGTCGCGGAGGGCGGCTGCGGCGTCGAGGCCCTGGTTGTAGTCGATCCGGAGGCGGAACTTGGGATGGTACGTACGGATGTAGTCGGCGCGGGCCATGTCGAAGGCGTGGCCGTTGAAGCCAGTCTTCAGTTTGACGATGCCGACACCGTCCGCCTGGAGCCTGGCGAGCAGGCGCTTGTCGGCCTCGAAGTCGGGATCGGCGATCGAGCAGGAGAGCGGAATGCGGGCCCCGGCCCTGCCCCCGAGCCGGCTGGCGACGCTCTGGCCCGTCAGCCGGCCGGCGAGGTCGTGGAGCGCGGTGTCGAGCGCGGCTTTGGCCTCGGTGCAGTGGACGACGGCCCGGCTGGCCTGGGCATGGATCGCTGCATGATCGGCGACGGCGCGGCCGACGACGTGGGGGCGCATATAGCGGTCGAGCGCGGCGAAGGACGCCTCGGGCGAGCCGGTGAAGACGACCCAGGGGGAGGCCTCGCCCCAGCCCTCGGTGCCGTCGTCTGCGGTCAGGCGCAGGATCACGACCTCGACGCTGCCCGCGACCGTGCCGATGCCGTGGTCACGCCGGGCGGTGACGGGCAGCGCGCAGTGCCAGACATCGAAGCCGGTGATCGTTTGCGCCAGCGCATCGCTCACGCAACCCACTCCGACACGGGGGCCGCGGCCTCGTGGAGGGGCTGGGCGATGATGTCGACCAGCGTGGGGCCCGGGGCGTTCAGCGCCTGTTTGAGCGTCGGTGCGAGGTCGAGCGGGTCGGCGACCGTCCAGGCCTCGAGCCCGAAGGCGCGGGCGATGGCGGCATGGTCGGTGCGGCCGAAATCGACATTGTGGAAGCGGCTGCCAAAGCCCGACGCCTGCCCCGCCTTGATCCAGCCGAACGTGGCGTTGGAGAAGACGAGAAGCGTGATGGGCATGCGGTAGCGCACAAGGGTTTCAAGCTCGCCGCAAGCCATGGCGAAGGAGCCGTCGCCCATGGCGGCCACGGTTTTCACGTTTGGCCGGCCGATATGGGCGCCGATGGACGCACCGAGGGCAAAGCCCAGGGCACCATGGGCGCGGTTGGTGATGAAGTGGCGCCCGGCCTCGGGCCAGCGGTAATGGGCCGAGAAATAGGGGCACGGCGTGCCCGGGTCGGCGACGATGGTGGCGTCGGGGTCGAGCACGTCCTGCAGGGTGGCGATGACGCGCTCGGGGCGGATCGGCCGCTCGGTGCTGTCGGCCAGCGGGCGGAACGCGGCCTCGCGGGCGGCACGGGCGGTGGCGGCGCGGGCGGTGCCCTCCATCTGCGGCATGTCGCGGCCGCGTTTGGCCTCCACGGCGTCGGCCAGCGCGGTCAGCGCGAGGTGTGCGTCGGCGCAAATGGCAACGTCCGTTGGGTAGCTGGCGCCGAGAACCATGGGATCGACGTCGATATGGATGATGCGCGTGCCGGGCCTGGGGACGGACCAGCGCTCGGTCGTGACGGAGCCCGCGCGGCAGCCAATGAAGAGGACGAGGTCGGCCTCTTCGACGATGGCGCGGGTGGCGGGGACGCCGCCATTGGTGCCGACAACGCCAACGGCGAGCGGGTCGGTCTCGGCGATGCTGCCCTGGCCGGATACCGTCGTCGCGATGGGCAGGTCGAGGGCGCGGGCAAGGCGCGCGAGCGGGTCTTCGGCGCCAGCAAGGACCGGGCCACCGCCGCAGATCGCCACGGCGCGGGTGCTGCGGGCAATGAGCTTGAGCGCGGCATAGATCGTGTCTGGATCCGGCGCGGCGCGGTCGGCCGGGAAGGCCGCGTGGCGGGGATCGGCCCAGACCTCGGACGGGGCGACGGTCGCCTTTTGCGTATCGAAGGGGAACGCGAGATGCGCGGCGCCGGGGCGGCCGGTCGTCATCGCGCGAAAGGCGGCACGGACCTGGCCGGGGAGGCGGCGGGCATCATCAAGCGTGCCGCGGTACTTCGTGAGCGGGGCAAAGAGCGCGGGCTGGTCGAGTTCGGTCAGCGGGTAGCGGCCGCGCGATGTGGTGGCGACATCGGTGGTGATGGCAAGGATCGGAACCGAGCTTTCGTTGGCCTCGACGACGCCCGGCAGGATATAGGTCGCGCCGCCGCCCGAGGGCCCTTCGCAGATGCCGGGCTTGCCGGTGACGCGGGCATAGCCGTCGGCCATGTAGCCGGCATGGCGTTCGTCGCGGGTCAGCAGGTGGCGGATGCCGTGGTCGAGCCGGGCCATCGCATCGTAGAACGGCAAGGTCGTGTCGCCGCAGAGACCGAAGATCGTGTCGACGCCGTGGGCCTCGAGGAGGCGCACCATCGCCTCCGCGCCGGTGAGCTGGTTGGTGGCGTCCATCGGTCCCCTCTGCCCCTGTGCCGGGCGAGCTTGCGAAGCGCCCTGCCCCATGTCAACGAAGTGCGGCAAAAGGAGCGTGCGATGGCGATCGTGACGGGCGGCAAGGCGGTGTATGGCGCGCATCTCGGGATTCTGATGCTCGACGCCCGATTTCCCCGCATTCCCGGGGACATGGGCAATGCCGCGACCTGGCCGTTTCCGGTGCACTACCGGGTTGTGCGGGCGGCGACGCCGGATCTGGTGGTGCGGCGCGGGGCCGAAGGGACGCTGGGCGCCTTCATCGACGCGGCGCGCCATCTGGTGGCCGACGGGGCCGACGGGATCACCACGAATTGCGGGTTTCTGTCGCTGTTTCAGGCCGAACTGGCGGACGCCCTGCCCGTGCCCGTATTGACCTCGTCGCTCTGCCAGGTGGCGTTTGTCGAGCGGTTCCTGCCGGCGGGACGGCGCGTCGGCGTGCTGACCATCTCGGGCTCGACCCTGACGGCGGCGCATCTGGATGCGGCCGGTGTGCCGGCGGGCGTGCCGGTTGGATCGACCGAGGGCGGGCACTTCACCGAGGCGATCCTGGGCAACGCACTGACGCTCGATGTGGAGCGGGCGCGCGCCGAGAACGTGGCGGCGGCGGAGGCCCTTGTGGCGGCGCATCCCGACATCGGCGGGCTCGTGCTGGAATGCACCAACATGACGCCCTATGCCGCCGATATGGCGGCGGCCATCGGCCTGCCTGTCTGGTCGATGTATGAGCTTACGTGCTGGTTTCAGGGCGGGTTGGCGCCGCGGCGGTTCTAGGGGCGCGGCGTTCTACTGTGTGGCGGGCGTTGCCTCGAACCAGTCGCGGGCCAGCAACGTCCACCCCGGCGGCAGGCCGTGGCCGCCATCGTGGATGCACAGGCGCACCGCCGCACCCGAGGCACAGCTTTCGGACCAGTCGCGGCAGCGGAGCGGCGTGTCGAGGGTGATCGCGTCGGGGTTGGACCGGCAGGCATTGGTGGCGCGAATGCGGCTGAGGCTGGAGAACACGTCGCCCTGGTGCCAGTCGCCGATGGCACGCCCCTCGAACGGCACCTGCGCATCGGTGAAGCCGTGGATCTGGAGGAACCGCACCGGGCCGGCGGGGCAGACCGCGCCGTCGGGATGGGGGCGGCGGAGGGCGCCCGCGACCGAGGCGGCGGCGGTGAAGCGCTCGCCGGCATAGCAGGCCATCATCCAGGCCATGGAGCCGCCAGCGGAGAAGCCCGAGACATAGGTGCGCTCCGGGTCGAGCGCCATGCGGGCGCCCACGTCGGCCAGGACGGCGAGCGTGAAGGCGACGTCGTCGCGCAGCTCAGGCCCGGTGGGGCGCGCGGGCCAGCCTCGAATGCCGGACGGGCGCAGGGCCCCGTTCGGCGCGATGAGCACGTAACCGGCCTCGACGAAATCGCGCTGCAGGCCCGAGGAGCGGAAGATCGACGCGCCTGATGAGCGATGGCCGTGGAACCAGACGAGGACCGGGCGTGGGGTTCCGTCGTCCCAGCCTTCGGGCAGCAGGAGGTGGTAGCTTCCGTCTCCGATCTCGCAAGGGGCCTCGGCGCCGCACGGATCGGTTTGCGCGAGCGCGGAGGTCGGGAGGAGGGCCAGGAGGATCATGAGGAGAGCGCGGAGAGGCATCGGTTGCTCCGGTGAGGTCGATCCGCCGCAAGGTGCATCGGGAGGGCCGAAGGGACAGGGTGAAGGGCGGGTCTCGCTGAAACGTGATGCGTCGTCTGAGGTCGCTCGGCGGGGCGACGCGTGACGATGGCCTTTGGCGCCACCGGCCGCATGCTCTATGCAGCGGGCATGGCGGGCGCGTATGGCGGCGCGAGCCGTGGAAGGACCGAGGGGAGGAGACGATGGCCAGGACACTGAAGATGAGCGCGGCGGAAATGGTCGCGGCGGCGCGAGCGCGGATCACCGAGGTGGAGACCGAGGACCTGATCGCGGCGGTGGATGATCCCGACACGGTGATCGTCGACATCCGCGATATCCGCGAGCGGAAACGCTCGGGCTGGATCCCCGGCTCGGTGCATGCCCCGCGCGGGATGGTGGAGTTCTGGGTCGACCCCGACAGCCCCTACTACAAGGAGGTGTTTGGCGACGAGACCAAACGGTATGTGTTTCACTGCGCCTCGGGCTGGCGCTCGTCGCTGACGGTGGCGACGCTCCAGGATATGGGGTTTGAGGCGGCGCACCTGCGCGAGGGCTTTTCGACCTGGGAAGCGCGGGGCGGGCCGGTCGAACGGCCCGAGGAAGACTAGCGCCGAGCGGCCTCGCGGGCGCGCCGGCCAGCCCGTGGCGCCGGGTCAGCGGCGCGGCCAGCGGGGATGGAGATCGTCGATCACATAGGCATGGGTGTGGTCCTCGCCGCCCTGCATATGGGGGTGATCGGGGGGAAGATCGTGATGATCGTGGGGGATCTCGACAGGATCACCGGCAGGCCACAGATTCAACGCAACGACTAGGCCCGCCAGCGCAAGATTTGCGAGGATCACCAGGGCGGCGACGGGCCCAAGCTCGGTCATGAGCCAGCCCGCGAACGGGTAGCAGACGAGCCAGCAGGCATGGCTTAGCGCAAACTGGGCAGCGAAGAGGCCGGGCCGGTCGTCGGCGGCGGCGGAGCGGCGGAGGAGCCGGCCGGCGGGTGTCATCACAGCCGATGTGCCGAGCCCAGCGACAGCCCAGGCCACGAGGAGCGCCGACCACGTGAGACCGGGCCCGAGGGCGACCGCGGCCAGGGCGAGGAGCGACAGGGCCATGAGTGCGGTGCCCGCGGCCATGACTGGGCGATCGCGCCAGCGGTCGAGCAGAGGCGGCAGCGCGAGCGCGCCGACCATCGAGCCGGCACCGAAGGCCGCCATCGTCCAGCCGAGGGCGGCCTCACCGAGACCGAGTTCGGCGCGCACCAGGCCGATGCTGTTGACCAGGACCATCGAGCCGGCGGCCGCAACGGAGAAGCTCAAGGCCAGCAGGCCGCGCAGGCGAGGCGTGGCGAGATAGACGCGGATGCCCTGAGCCGCATCGCGCCCAAAGCTGCGCGCGGGCCCCGTCGGCACACGGCGCGGCAGGACGACGGAGAGCACCAGGAGCGCCGATGCGGCAAACCCGACGACGGTGCCGAGGAACAGAGAGTCGAACGACACCAGCGCCAGAAGAAGCGCCGCGAGAACAGGGCTTGCCACGCTCTCGATATCGTAGGCCAGGCGGGACAGAGACAGCGCCCGCGTGTAGCGCGCCTCGTCGGGCAACACGTCGGGCAAGGTCGCCTGGAATGTGGGGGTGAACAGGGCGGAGGCAGCCTGCAGCAGGAAGACCAGGGTATAGACCTGCCAGAGCTCTTCGACGAAGGGCAATGCAAGAGCGGCGCCCGCGCGCACCAGATCGAGCGAAACGAGGAGCCAGCGACGGTCGACCCGCTGGGCAAGTGCAGCGGCAAAGGGCGACAGGGTGACAAAGGCCACCATCTTGATCGTGAGGATTGTGCCAAGAACGAGCGGAGCACCCTGCCCGGCCAGATCGAAGGCCAACAGGCCGAGCGCGACCGTCGCCAGGCCCGTGCCGACAAGCGCCACGACTTGCGCGGCGAACAAGCGGCGGAACGTGCGGTCTGCGAGGATCTCCAGCATCTTCGTCTCCGGCGGTCCAGTGGCAGAGGTATCGCCGGTCCGATCTCAGACAAGCTCGACCCCTTTGCCCGGGCGGCGCTAGGCCCAGCTCATGCGGCCCCGCTCACTCGACACGGGCGATGCGCCGGAACTCGAGATTGCTGGCCTCGAGCTCGTCCCACGTGCCGACGCCCGCAACGCGCCCCTGCTGCAAGACGACGATCCGGTCGCAGACCCGCACCGTGCTGAGGCGGTGGGCGATAATGAAAAGGGTTTTGTCGCCAGGCAGCTCCTCGATGGCCTGCATCACCTCGGATTCGGTGACATTGTCGAGGGCGCTGGTGGCCTCGTCGAACATGATCATGCTGGCCTCGTGGTAGAGGGCGCGGGCGATGCCGATCCGCTGACGCTGGCCGCCGGACAGGCGTACGCCGCGCTCGCCCACCTCGGTATCGTAGCCTTCGGGCAGTTGGGTGCGCACGAAGTGATCGAGGCGGGCGATCTGGGCGGCCCGCTGGACACGCGCCTCGTCGACCTCGTCGCGCGGCACGCCGAACGCGATGTTCTGGCGAACGGAGCCTGCGGCCAGGAAGATATCCTGCGGCACATAGCCGACGGTTTGCATCCAGGCCCGGCGGTTGGCATCGCTTACCTCGACCCCGTCGACAACGACCCGGCCCGAGCGGGGCACAAGCAGGCCAAGAAGGACGTCGGCCAGCGTGGTCTTGCCGGCGCCAGTTGTGCCGATGATACCGATGCGCTCGCCCGCAGCGACGGTCAGGCTGACGTGGTCGAGCCCGGCCCGGTCCGCATTGGGATAGACATAGCTGACCTCTTCCAGCGCAAGGTTCTGACGCAGCCCCAGAGGCGCCGGGATGGCGTCTGACAGCGCGTCCGCCGTGCGCGTGCCGCCGAGACCCGCATGGACCCGGTCGAGCGCGGCGATCGAATAGGTGAGGTTGGCGAGATTGTGGTAGAGCTTGTTGACCTCGGGCAGCATGCGCTGTCCGGCAAAGGCGATGAGACCGAGGGTTGGCAGAACCGACGTAAGCTGCGCCGTGCCGCCGTCGCCACTGGGGCCGACAATGAAGATCGCGAGCAGCACGATGCCCGCGAGCGTGACCGTTTGCACGACGGGCCCGGGCACCTGCGTGAGGATGGCGATGCGGGTCAGGATGCGGGCGGTTTCGCGGCTCACCGGCTCGAACCGGCGCAGGACGCTGGCCTCGCGTCCCAGCAGCTTGATGTCCTTCACGCCGCCGCTGGCCTCATTGACGATCTGGAAGCGCTCGACATTGATCCGGGCGCGCGCCTGTCCGAGGCGACGCACCGCGGCGCGGCTGAGGGCGAAGGTGGTGCCGTAGGCGAGGCCGAAGCCCAGAATGACGATGCCGGCGACCACGGGCTCGAGCAGGAGGATCGTGGTGATGACGGCCGTGATCGTGCAGCAGGCCGACACGACGAGGGCCAGAGGACGCATGTAGCCGCCGACGAAGGACGTGACCTCGGCATTGACGTTGGCGCCGAGATCGCCCGAGCGCTGGCCCAGATGGGCCTCGTAGGGTTGCGCGAGATAGCGGGCCAGGATCGCGCAGCTGAAGGCGTGGCCGCACTGCGCCGCGAAGCGCTCGACAACGGTCACCTCGGCGATGCGGACGCTGCCGGCCAGCAGGATGAAGCCGGCCGTGCCGAGCCCGACGGCAAGCGTGAAGCCATAGTCGCTGGCAATGCCCAGCGTTCCCTTGAGCCAGGCCAGTGCGGGATTGGTGGCAATGCTGGTCGGGTCGGCGAGGATCGTCAGGAACGGAACGATGGAGGCGACCATCAGACCCGCGAGCGCGCCCGAGGCGACCATCAGGACGAGGCAGAAAAGCGCCCGGCGCCGCTCCGCCGCGGACAGGATGCTCCAGAACTTCTTCAGGCTCGACGCGTAGTCTTTCATGGCCGTCCGTATCTTGTCGCACCGCACCCTGACGCCGCTGTCGGCCGTTCGGCCGAACGATGGAACAGGCCCAACGTGACCCCCTTATATGCGGCTCCCGAACCGCCGTGGGGGCACCCGCGGCGCGGCGAATCGTACCAAGGCACAGGATCTTGCATGGGGCCCGGTGGCCCGTGGCGCAAGCGGTGGCGGCTGGTGTGGTGCGGGTCGGCAACAGTGCTGGCCCGGGTCCGCCATGTTCGCGCGCACTTTGGCCGACCCGGCCGCAAGATCCGGCTCAGACCGGCTCCGTCACGACGGCGTCGAACGCATCGAGGGAGGCGATGGTGGCGAGCGCGGTGCGGTTGAACTTGCTGCGCGTGGCCAGGAGCACCGAGGTGGTTGCGGCGCGCATGGCGGCGCGCTTGACCGCGATCTTGGCAAGGTCGAAATCCATCACGCGACCTGCATCGTCGATCGCGGAACACCCGATCATGGCGTAGTCCAGCGGCGTGTCGCCGAGACGGTCGACGACCTCGTCCCCCACGAGGGAGCCGTCGCGGCCGGCCATGCGGCCGCCGAGCACGAAGACCTGGTGCTCGCCCGGGTCGAAGCAGGCGGCGGCGGGCATGGAATTGGTGAAGACGACGAAGCCCGGGCGGCGGGCGAGCTCGCGGGCGCAGGTTTCGATGGTGGTGCCGACATCGAGATAGAGCGTGGCGCCGGTGGAGATAAGGGCGGCGGCCTCGCGCCCGACGGCGACCTTTTCTGAAAGACCGAGCTCGCGCTTGGCGCGATAGTCGAGCCGGGCGCTTTCGCTGCCCACCGGCCCCGCGCCGCCGTGGAAGCGCTGAAGGCGGCCGGACTGATCGAGCGCGATGATGTCGCGCCGCACCGTTTGGGTGGAGACATCAAAGAGCGCGGCCAGGCGCTCGATCGTGACATAGCCGTTCCGCGCCACTAGCTCGACGATGGCGGCCTGGCGATCGGTCAGGGGCTGCGATGTCTCTTGAACCGTCATAAAACTGTGGCCGGGCTCCGCTTAGTGTAAGTTAACTTACACAAGACGCAGGGCGGATCAACGGCGATGGAGCTTGCCCGTCTCGATACCGGCGCACTCCTGGTGGATGCGGCCATGCTCGACGTGCCGCCCTGGCGGCTGGTGCCGCCCGAGGGCGCGGTGGCCGAGGACGGGCTGACGGCGCGGGCGGCCTTTGCCGGGCTCGGCGGGGCGGCGGCGCTGCGCCACATCGTGGTGGGGATGATCGGGCCGCGGGAGGCGCGCGCGTCGCAGCGGGCCGCGGCGGAGCGGATCGCAGGCGCTGGGTGCGCTCCTGGCCACGGCGGCCCGTGACCTTCCATCGATGTAAACTTTCTTACAGGACCTGATGCCCCCTGCCCCTGCTCTTGCCCTCGACCATGTGACCAAGCGGTTCGGAGACACCGTCGCCGTTGACGATGTGTCGCTGTCGCTCGGCGAGGGCGAGTTCATGGCGCTCCTGGGCGCATCGGGCTGTGGCAAGTCGACCACCTTGCGCCTGATGGCAGGGCTCGAGCAGCCGAGTGCGGGCGATGTGCGGCTCAAGGGGCAGGACGTGACCGGACGGAGCGCGTCGGCGCGGAACGTGGCGCTGATGTTCCAGTCCTACGCGCTCTACCCGCACCTGACGGTCTGGCAGAACATTGCGATGCCCTTGCGCTTGCGGCGGCTCAGCCCGTGGCACCGGTTGCCGGGCATGCGGCGGCTGAGCGGGGCGGTGCGGGCGGCCGATCGGGAGATCGACGCCGAGGTTCAGCGGGTGGCGGAGATCCTGCGGCTCGACGGCCTGATGGCGCGCAAGCCCGGGCAGCTGTCGGGTGGCCAGCAGCAGCGTGTGGCGCTGGCCCGTGCGCTGGTGCGCGCGCCGTCGGCCTTCTTGCTCGACGAGCCTTTGTCGAACCTCGATACCCAACTGAGGGCGACAACGCGGGCCGAGATCCGCGCGCTGCACGATCGGACGGGCTATCCGTTTCTGCTGGTCACACACGACCAGTCGGACGCGCTGTCGCTGGCCGACCGGGTGGCGGTGATGATCGCGGGGCGGATCGCGCAAGTCGGGGCGCCCGAGGAGATTTTTCGCCGCCCGGCCACCCGGGAGATCGCGACGTTCATCGGCCAGCACCGCATCAACCTGTTGCCACGTGGCGCGGGGGCGCGGCTCCATCCGGCGGGATCGGAACTGGAGATCGGCGTGCGGCCGGAGGACCTGGTTCTGTCGCCCGACGGGCCGCTGGAGGCCGTGGTCGAGAGCCGGACATTCCATGGTGAGGAGACGATCCTGCGGATGCGCACCACGGGGCTTGCCCCGCTGATGGTGACGTTTCGCGGCGCGACCGACCTGTTGCCCGCAGAGGGCGAGACCGTGCGGCTCGACGCCGACCCCGGCGCCTTGCACGGGTTCGACGAGGCGGGCCAGCGGCGGGAGGTGGCGGCGTGAGGGCCGGAGCGCTGACCGATCTGGCGCTGGTGGGGCCTGCGGCGCTGGCGGTTGTCCTGTTCATCTTCCTGCCCGTGGGCGTCGTGGTTGTGCTTGCGTTCACCGAGTACCAGTTTGGCGCACCGGCGGCGACCTGGGTGGGGCTGGGCAATTTCGCCGAGCTGTTCGGATCGCGGCTGGGGCGGAATGCGCTGATCAACACGTTGATCTATGCGGCCATCGTGATCCCCTGCTCGGTGGGGCTGGGCCTTTTGGTGGCGATGGGATTGCATGGATTGGCCCGCCGGGCGCCGCGCCTGTCGAACGCACTGCGCGCGGTCTATTTCCTGCCGGTGGCGGCGACCCTGGTGGCGATGGCGGTGGCCTGGCAGATGCTGCTGCACCCCTCGCTCGGCCTTGTGAATGTCTGGCTGTCGCAGGCGGGGCTGGTGCCGCAGCAATGGCTGACCGATCGCAGCCTTGTGCTCTACACCCTGGCGGCCATCGGGGTTTGGCAGAGCGTCGGCTACAACATGGTGCTGTTCCTGGCGGGGCTCGCGACGATCCCGCCGGCGCTTTACGACGCGGCGGAGGTGGACGGGGCCGAGGGCGGCTGGACGCGGTTCTGGCTGGTCACGTGGCCGATGCTGGGGCCAACGACCCTGTTTGTGCTGATCGTGACGGCGGCCAACGCGTTTCGGGTGTTCGAGACGGTGGCGACGCTGACGCGGGGCGGGCCGGCCTTTGCCTCGGACACGATCGTTTATGCGCTCTACCGGGAAGGGTTTGTGTATTTCAAGGCGGGCTATGCCAGCGCGATCACGGTGGTGTTCTTCGTGGCGCTTCTGGCGCTGACGGCCCTGCAGCTCGTGCTGATCGAGCGGCGGGTGCATTACCGATGAAGCCGGGGACGATCCTTACGCTGGGCCTGTTGAGCCTTGGAGCGGTGCTGGTGCTCCTGCCGTTCGTGTGGATGGTCTCGGTGTCGCTGAAGCCCCATGGCGAGATCTTCACGCCCGATGTGGCCCTCTGGCCGGCGCGGCCGACGCTTGCGAACTATTGGCACGCGATCTCGGAGACGGACATCCCGCGATATCTGATGAACGGGGTGATCGTGACGGGCGGCATTCTGGTGCTGCAGCTCTTGATCACGGTGCCTGCCGCCTATGCGCTGGCTCACCGGCGGTTTCGCGGGCGGGGCCTGATGTTTGGGGCGGTCGTCGCGGCCTTGCTGGTGCCGTTTCATGTGACCGCCATTCCACTCTTCATCGGGCTGGCGGAGCTGAAGCTCCTGAACACCTACACCGCGCTGATCCTGCCCTTCATCGCGACGGCGTTTGGGCTCTTTCTGCTCCGGCAGGCCTTTGCGCAGGTGCCGGCGGATCTGGTCGACGCGGCGCGGGTGGACGGGATGAGCGAGATGGGGATCGCGTGGCGGGTGGCCTTTCCGCTGGGCCTGCCCACCGTCATCGCGTTTTCGATCTTTTCGGTCACGGCCCACTGGAACGACCTGTTCTGGCCGTTGATCGCGACAACCGATCCGGGGCTCGCGACGCCGCCCCGGGGGATCCTGTTTTTCCGCGACGAGGAATCGGGCGACGATATCGGGCCGCTGATGGCCGGCGCCACGCTGATCACGGCGCCCCTGATCATCGGGTTCCTGCTCGCCCAGAAGCGCTTCACCGAAGGCCTCGCCAATACGGGGCTGAAGCGATGACCAGACAACACCACCAGAGGCCCAAGGCCCGTTCTGCTCGCATATACTCACCACTGAACCAGAGGGGAAACCTATGAAACATCTCATTCTGTCGGCCACGGTTGCGCTGGCCGGGTCGGCCGCGTTCGCCGAAACCGAGATCCGCGTGCATTATGCTATCCCGACCATCTGGGCCGAGACCCAAGAGAAGCTGGCGGCGGCTTTCATGGAGGCCAATCCGGAGATCACGGTGACGATCGACGGCCCCGCCGAGGGCTATGCCGAGGGCGTGCAGCGCCTGTTGCGCGAGGCCGTGGCCGGAACAGCGCCGGACGTGGCCTATGTCGGCCTGAACCGGTGGCGCATTCTGGAGGACCGGGGGCTGACCCAGCCGCTCGACGCGTTCCTGCCGGAGGACCCGGAGGCGGCGGGCTATACCCCTGCCCTTCTGTCGCTTGGCCAATATGAGGACACGCAGCATGCGCTCGGCACCTCGGCATCGACCATGGTGCTTTATGTCAATCCCGACCTCGTGGCGCAGGCCGGCGGCTCGATGGACGACTTCCCGACGGATTTCGACGGGATCATCGAGCTGGCCGCTAAGATCGACGCGCTTGGCGACACTATCGAGGGGATCTGGATCCATCGCCATGATTGGCGCTTCCAGTCGCTCTTGGGCGCCCATGGCGGCCGGCCGATGACCGCCGACGAAAGCAACATCACGTTCGACAGCGAGGCGGGGATGGCCGCGGCGGCGCTCTATAACCGCTTTGCGACCGAGGCTGGCATGTCGTCGATGAGCCAGGACGATGCGCGCCAAGCCTATCCGGCGGGCACATTGGGGATGTTCTTTGAATCCTCGTCGCTCTTGAAGCGGTTTGAGGAAGGTGCGGCGGACAACTTCGACGTGACCGTGATCGGCACGCCGGTTGTGGCGACCGACAACGTCTATTTCCCCACGGGCGGCTCGGGCATCGTGATGATGACGGACGATGCCGAGACGCAGGAGGCGGTGTGGGAGTACATCTCGTTCGTCACCGGGCCGGAGGGCCAGAAGATCATCGTGGAGAACACCGGCTATGCGCCGGCCAACAAGATCGTGCTCGACGATGAAGCCTATCTTGGCGCCTACTATGACGCCAATCCCAACGCCAAGGTGGCGCATGCGCAAGTCGCCGACCATGCGGGGCCCTGGTACGCTTATCCGGGCGCAGAGGGCGTGGCGGTGACCGACCTGATCGCGGCGGCTCTGGTGGAGCTGACCGAGGGCGCCGAGGTGGAGGGCACGGTGAACGAGCTGGCCGAGACCTTGCGTCTGCAGCTTCGGATGGAGTGACGCTGGTCGGGCTGCGCGCGTTGCTGTGCGCAGCCCGGTATCCCGCCGCGGCTCAGCAGCCGCCGGTGAGATCCAACAGCCCGGCGCCGAAGAGCGGATCGTGGCCCGGGTCGCCGAGATCGCGCACGCGGGCGGCGACGGCCTGGCGGGCGGCGTCGACATCGGCCACTTCGCCCTCCATCGCGGCCAGTGCGGCGGTGACGAAGGGAGCGGCGAAGGACGAGCCGGAGACGAACCGTTCGCCGACGAAGATGTCGACCCCGGGGGCGGCGACATCGATATGGGCGCCCTGGACCGCGCGGGAATAGGGCGCGGCGTCGGCGTCGACCGCAGTGACGGCGATCACGCCTGGGAAGGCGGCGGGAAAGCGCGGCGGGCTCTCGGGCCCGTCATTGCCGACGGCGGCCACGATCAGCATGCCCTGCTCGGCGGCACGCGCAAACGTCCGGTCGAGGATCTTGTTGTAGGGGCCGGCGAGGCTGATGTTGACGACACGGACGCCCTCATCCTGCAGCCACGAAAGAGCGCCGACGATGGCGTCGACGCTGGCGGCCTGACCGCCGCGCGCGGTGGTTTCCACGACGTCGGCCACGTGAAGCTCGGCCCCGGGAAGGCGGCGCGGGTCGGCCACGAGATCGGCCACGAGCCAGCCATGGTCATCCTCGACGGGGCCGCCGCGGGCGAAGCGGCGATGGGCGACGGTGCGGCCGTCGGACGGCGGCGCGGCATCAACGACACCGACCGCGCGAAGCGGCGTGCAGCCCCCCTCGGGCCAATGCAGAAGCAGATCGGCGTAGCGGCGGGGATCGTTCGCCGGCGCGGCGCGGCTTCCTGACTGGTAGGCGTGGTTGACCCCGGCAAGGACGCCCGGGGTCAGCGCCTCGAGCTCGGCGATGGCGCCGGGGCCGTCGAGCCCGGGGCGAATGCGCAGGACGCGCACGACGAGCCCAAGCCCCTCGGCGCCGGCGTCGGCGAGCGGCGTGTAGCCCAGCGGCTCGGCCGCGGCGATCAGCGCCGCCATCGTAGCGGCGTCCTCGGTCAGAACGATGATCTCGGATGCGTCGGTGAGGGTGCCGCTGTCGGCGGCAATCTGCGCGGGCGTGGGCACGTAGGTCTGGGCCGGACTGTCGCCGGCAAACGCTAGGGCAAGCGCAAGCGTCGGGGCGAGAACGATAGATGCGTTGGCAGTGATTGGGGTCATGAATGGGGCCTCCTTTGGTCCATTCAGATATCGCGGGTGCGCGGCTTTCGGTTCAACAGGCGGGGTGGCGCGACGGATCGTGCAAGAAAGATTGAACCGCTGGCCCCTTCCCTGCGATATCCTGGCGTGAGGCACTATAGGGGAATTGTGCTTATGGATACCGAAGACGACATTGAGCGGCTGGCCGCCTATCGAGCAGGCCGGCTCGCGCCGGCCGAGGCCGAGGCGTTCCGCGCGCACCTGGAGCGCGACCCCGGTGCCGCGGCCTGGGACAAGCTGGCGGAGGGGATCGCCGCGACCGAGGCCGAAGGCGAGGCCGCCCCGGGCGAATTCGGATGGGCCCGGCTCAACCGCAGCCTCGACGCCGAGATGCAGCCCGCGGCGGAGACCGCTCCCGCGTCTGCCCCCGCCGCCGCCAACACGGGCTGGCGCGTGCCGATCTGGCAGGTCGCGGCGGCGCTCGTCGTGGGGATCGGGCTCTGGCAGGCGGCCGTTGTGCCGCAGCTGACGCCGGGCGCCCCGGACGCGGGCTTCACCACCGCTGGCGTGGAGGGTGTGGGCGTGACGGTTTTGTTCCGGCCCGATGCGGAAGCCGCCGAGATCACCGAGATGCTGCGCACGGTGGGCGCGACCATCGTCGATGGGCCAAGCGCGCTGGGGCTCTATACGGTCGCCCCGCGGGAGGGGCCGAGCGACGCCGAACTTGCCGAGGCGCTGGCGGAACGGACAGGGCTGGTTGAGAGCGCGACGCTGCCCTGATCACTCGTCGGCTTTTGGCCCGCCGAGGCAGTGGGCCATGAGCCGCTTGGCGTGGTGCACGCGGGTTTTGACCGTGCCGAGCGCCAGGCCCTCGGCCTCGGCGATCTCGGGGTAGCTCAGTTCCTGAAAGAACGCGAGGTGCAGCACCGTGTGGTGGGCGGCGCTGAGCGTTTCCAGGCATTTGCGGACGCGCGCCGTGTCGGACGCCG
Source organism: Pseudomonadota bacterium (assembly GCA_039822045.1). GTDB lineage: Bacteria > Pseudomonadota > Alphaproteobacteria > Rhodobacterales > Rhodobacteraceae > HLUCCA09. The sequence goes on from JBCBMY010000002.1 coordinate 192,824, forward strand.
CGATGGCGGCCTGTTCGGGATTCGGCGCGTCGTCGGGCGTGGTCTCGTCGGGCTCGGACGGCACCATGCGGCCGGAGCGGCGCACCCGGTCGACGGCCTTGTTGCGGGCGATGGTGAACATCCAGCCGCGGACCTCGCCGCGCCCGTCATGGCTGGCCGCGCGGCGCCAGATGTCGAGCATTGCATCGTGGAGCGCGTCGGCGGCCTCATGGGGGTCGGACAGGCGCGTGCGGATATAGCGATAGAGTGCCGCCTGATGCCGGTCATACAGAATGCGCATGGCAGTCTTATCGCCCCCGGCGATGAGCGACAGGAGCTCGGCGTCGGGAATGTCTTGCATGGGCAGGCTCCGTTCGGCGCGTCTCCTGCTCCGCTTCTGGGGCGGCTTCGTGGCCAAGGTCAAGCCGTCGCGGGTGCGGTGCGGCAGGAAGGCCAGGTCTTGTCGGACAATCGGCGGTGGGTCGCCATGCCGATCCGCCCGGTCCGCGCGACGGGCCGGCCCGGTGGCGGGCCCTTTCGCCCCGGGGCGGCCAGGGGCCAAGTCGGCTTGACAGGCGCCAAGAGGCCAAACCACTGTCGCGCCGGACGACGTCCGACAGGGGAGCGTGACGCATGGCTTGGGGCAGCGACGAAACCGAGTACGAAGACGAGGATGCGCCGCGCTATTGGCGGCTCTCGGGATTCGGGCTGCTGGTCGGCGCGCTCTTCCTGCTGGCGTCGCTGACGCCCTCGCTGATCCCGCGCGAGCCGGCGCTGCAGGGCGTGCTGTCGGGCGTATCGGCCGCGCTCGGCTATACAATCGGCAGCTTTCTGGTCTGGCTCTGGGGGCCGGGGCTGGCCTTGCCGGTGCCGGGCGCGCGGGCCGAGCGCGAGGTGCGGATCGCCTTCATTGTGCTGGCGCTGGCGGTGGCCGGCTGGGGCCTCTGGAACGCGACGGAATGGCAGAATGCAACGCGACGCGTGATGGACCTTGAGCCGCTGACGAGCGCCCATCCGGCGATCGTGGCCGGGATCGCGCTGGTGATCTTTGCCGTGTTCTGGCTCGTCGGCAGCGCGTTCATGTTCGTGGTGCGGCGCATCGGCCGGACGCTGGCCTTTGCTCTGCCCGGGCGGCTCGGCCCGGTCTTGGGCGTGGTTCTGGCGGTCGGGCTCTTCTATGTGCTGATCAACGATGTCGTGGTGCGCCGCGCGATGGAGGCGGCCGACGGCGTCTTTGCTCAGATCGAGCAGACCTTCGATGAGGGCGAGGAGCAGCCGACGGACCCGATGATGACGGGATCGTCCGCATCGCTTGTGACGTGGAACGAGCTCGGCAATCGTGGCCGCGACTTCATCGCACGCACGCCTGCGGCCGAGGAAATCGCCGGCTGGACCGGGGGCGCGGCGATGCGACCGGTGCGCGTGTATGTCGGGCGCACCTCGGCCGAGGGGCCGGTCGCGCGCGCGGAACTGGCGCTGGAGGAGCTGATCCGACAGGGCGGGTTCGACCGCGAGATCCTGATCGTGACGACGCCCGTAGGCACCGGCTGGATGGACCCGGGCAGCCATGACGTGGTCGACTTCATGTGGGGCGGCGACACGGCCCATGTGGGGGCGCAATATTCCTATCTGACCTCCGTCTTGTCGATCATCACCAACGTGGAATACGGGCTCGACCAGGCGCGGGCGCTCTTCGACGTGATCTATGGGCACTGGACGAGCCTGCCGGAGGACGCACGTCCGCGCCTTTACATTCACGGTTTGAGCCAGGGGGCGCTGAACTCACAAGCCACCCTGCCCTTCTTCGATGTGCTGGCCGACCCGTTCGACGGCGCGTTCTGGGCCGGCTCGCCCTTCATCAGCCCGACCTGGTCTTACGTGCGGCGCAACCGACACGCCGACAGCCCGGCCTGGCGGCCGCGATATGGCAACGGCTCGCTGGTGCGGGTGTCGAACCAGGAGAACGTCTACGACGACACGGAGGCGCCCTGGGGGCCGATCCGCCTGGTGTTTCTCAACTATGCCAGCGACCCGATCGTAAACTTCGACACCGCGACGCTGTGGCGGGCGCCGGCCTGGCTGCGCGAGGAGCCGCGGGCGCCGGACATTGCGCCCGAGATGCGGTGGTTTCCGCTGGTGACAGCGTTCCAGGTGGGGCTCGATATGACCGTGGCGCTGGCGGTCGAGGGCTATGGGCACTTTTATGTGGCCGACGATTATATCGATGCCTGGGCCGCGCTCACCGATCCGCCCGGCTGGTCGGCCGAACGCGCGGATGCGTTGCGCACTTTGTTTGCCGAGCGGCCGTCGCCCTGGTGAGCGGCGGCCACCGGGGTTGACGCCGGGCGCGCGCCGGGCTGTCGCGCAACGTGCTCAGGACTTGCGGTTCGCGCTCTCAGCGGCCTTGGCCGCGGCTTCGGCGCGGGACGCGGCCTCATTCGCGCGGGCGGTGCTTTCGGCCAGCTCCGCGCGGTTTTGCTTCACGTTTTCGCCGAGCTGCTTGATGACATAGATCGGGATCAGGATCGACGCGACGAGGCTGCCGATCCAGACCAGGAGCGTGGCGGCCAGGAGGTTGGCGATGCCGCCGATCTGCATCGCCGGCATGAAGAGGTCGGTGATCAGGAGGCCGAGCAGCACGACCACCAGGGCAACGCCCCCCATGAGCTGTGGCATCTGCTTGAGCGAGAGCTTGGTGATCATTGGGCCGGCAACGGTTTGGACAACCGAGAAGATCGCCACGGCGATCACGAAGGACAGCGGGTCGATCGTGAAGTTGGGGAGAAGCAGGACGGCCAGCAGCAGGCCCACGGAGTTGGCCAAGAGGTAGGCGGCGGTCGAGTAGATGAAGCGTACCATGGGGGTCTCCCGCTAGAGTTGACGCCGGGATAGCGGATGCACTGCGCCCTGACAACGCTGCGCCGTGGGCTTGCGGGGTGATCGCGGAGATGGCTAGACCGGATGGCGAAGTGATGGGCCAAACCGGACAGGGTGCGGGCCCTGACGCGCCGGGCGTGGCCCGTTTGGCGCGGGCCGGTTCGGCGCGTTTGGGAGGGCGGATGACCCCTTTGATGCAGTGGAGCATCGCGGCTCTGGGCCTTGTCGCCCTTCTTGCCGCGTCGGTGACGCTGAACGCCCTGCGCGGCCGGCTGGGCTGGACGGCCGTGGCCGAGACGCCCGAGGCTCTGGCCGCACAGCTTGAGCCGGGGTTCACCTGGGCCGTTCCGGCCGGCGACGGGCCCTTTCCGGCTGCGATCCTGTTGTCGGGGTGCGACGGTCCGAAACCCAACCTGACCCGGCTGGCGGCGGCGCTGGCGGAGGCCGGATGGCTGTCGGTCATCGTGGACAGCCACGCGCCACGGGGCCTCGACCGCCGCCAGGCATGGCGGCTGGTCTGCGCCGCACAGATCCTGAACGGGGCCGAGCGCGCGTCCGATATCGCGGTGGCCCTCGCGGCGTTGCGCGCGCGCCGCGACGTGGCGGCCGACCGGATTGCACTGGTCGGACTGTCCCACGGCGGGTGGACCGCGCTGGACTACCTTGCGCTTGCGGCGCGAGGCGATCCGCCGCCCCTGCTCACCGACTGGCCCGAGGCACTGGCGGCGGCTCCGCTGGCGGGAGTGAAGGCTGCGATTCTCTTCTATCCCTATTGCGGGATCGCCTCGATGGGCGGCGCGGACGCGCTGCCGACGGATCTGCGCTATCTGTTTCATCTCGTCGAGGATGACACCATCGTCGACGAGACCGCCTGCGCCGCGCTCGCCGCCGACCTGGCCGCGGCGGGGGCCGATGTGGAGGTCGACATCATTTCGGGCGTGACCCATGGCTTCGATCAGCGCGAGAAGTCGGCGTTGAGTACCTTGGAGTTCTCGGCAGAAGCCACGGCGCAGGCGCTTGCGCGGACGCTGGCGCTTCTGAGGGCGCTCTAGCCGTGGCACCGCAGACCAGGGGCATCCCACGCACGCCGCGCTGGGCGCCGCCGCCCTTTCCACCCTGGTCGACGGTGGCGGTGTTGATGTGCGTCGGCGCGTCGGTGACCGTGCCAGCCTTTCTGGTGCTGGGCCAAGGGGCGACCCTTGCGGCGGCGGGCGGCCTGATGCTGGGGCTCTACGGCACGGCATCGCTCGGGCTTGCGCGCGTCGGCGCGCCGGCGGCGATCACGGCTTTGGCCTGTCTGGCGACCCTGCTCGCCCCGCAGATGTGGGTGGCGCTGGGCCTGTCCGGGGCAATGGCGCTGCTCGCCGGAGCCGAGCTGGCGCGGATCGGAACGCGGACGCTGGTCATGGGGCTTTATGCCTTTGCGACAGTGCGCTTGGGCCTGTCGATGGGGGGCGAGCTGAGCATGCTGGCGACGCTGGTGACGGGCATGGCCGCCGGGAGCGCGGCCGCCTGGGCCACGGGGATGGCGAACAAGGTCCCTGCTTTGCCGGAATCCTCCGTCATCGCCGTGCGGATGGTGGTGTTCCTGTCGGTGGGGCTGGCATTGGCCATCGTTCTGGCGTCGTGGCTCGCCTCGCCGCGCAGCTACTGGATCGCGTTTCTGTTCCTGTTGCGGTGCACCCTGCCCTATGGCCGCCAGCGCCAGGCCGCGCTTCGGTTCGGCGCCGGAGCGGCGGCGGGCGTGGTGCTGGCGCTGGCCATCGAGGCGTTGGCGCCCACGATCTGGGTGCAGCTGCTGCTGGCGCTCGGGGCGACTGGGATCGGCCTGCGCTACCTTTTGGATCAGAGCCCGATCCCGGCTGGGGCGTTCACGCTCGCCATCCTGCTCGGGGCGGCGCCGACCACGGCGGAGGCCGTGTTTCGGATGGAGGCCGTGGGCATCGTGGTGGCGCTGGTCTTCGCGCTGATCGCGGTGATCGACCGGTTGCCGCTGGGCGGCATCGTTCCCGCCCGGCAAGACGGGGCGGAGGGCGGCCCGTAAGCCCGGGGCGGGCCAGACATCCCTGGAGGCCAGCGATATGGCAGTGCGCCATTGACGTGCGCGTCTCGGAGCGGCGGCCGTGGCGCGGGTCCGACCGGGCCGGCGGTTCGAGCGCTGACACGGCCCGTGCAGACCAGGCGCTAGATGTTCATCCCGGCGCCGCGCAAGCCTTCGGCAAAGGTCGCCCGGTGCGCGGGGTTCTTGAACGGATAGGACGCGGCGATGACGTCGGCGTTGAGCGGCAGGCCGAGGTCTGAGAGGCGGGCCGCGGCATCGCGCGCGGCCTCGCGGTCGCCCGTCAGCCCGCTGAGGGCGAGCCGCCGTTGCCAGGCCCGCCCGTAGCTCGGGTTCCACGCAACGGCGCGCGTGAGCCGGGTGTCGGCGGCGGCATGGTCGCCCTCCAGCAGGTGCCAGAGGCCGAGATCGGCCTCGATCACGGCGCGGTGCTGATAGGTCGGGTCGACGCGGAACAGGCGCTCCTGGTAGGCGCGCGCCTGCACCGGGTCGCCGGAGAAGCCCGAGACGCAGCCGCCGAAATGGTAATTCATCGAGGCGCTGGGATTGAGCGCGATGGCCCGCTCGACATGGAGAAGCGCGCGCTCGTGGTGGAGGTTCGTCCAGAGCTCGCCGACGCCGGTCAGCGCATGGGCGATCCAGGCATTGGGGTCGATCTCGAGCGCGCGCTGGGCGGCCTCGAGGGTGGGCGCGAAGGCCGTGGAGCTGTCGGCCTGGGAAAAGCCCGTCATCGCCTGCTGGAACCGGGCGGCGGCCACGAGGGTTGCGGGGACGACCCAATCGGGGGCCTTCTCCGACGCCCGGGCGGCCAGCGCCTCGGCCTCGTCGAGGCCGACGCTGATGCGGCGGCTGATGAGCCAGGCGGCGCGCATGGTGAGCTCCCACGCCGTCATCTCGTCGGGCGACTTCGAGATCACGCGGCGGGCCTCGGCACTTTGCAGTTCGGGCGCAAGCGCGCCGGCGATGCGGGCGGCCAGTTCCTCTTCGGGATCGAAGAGGTCGGTCGCGTCGACGACCAGCCGGTCGGACCAGATCTCGGCATCGGCCTCGGCATCGATCAGGCGGACCTGAAGCTTGAGTTTGGGGCCGGCCAGCCGAAACGATCCGGCGACGAGGTAGCGCGCGCCGAGCGCCGCACCGGCATCGCGCGCCCCGACGCCAAGCCCGCCGATATGGGCCGCGGATTGCCGTGAGACGACGGGGAAGAAGCGCCAGGCGGCAAGGGCGGTGACCAGCTCGTCGGAAATGCCGCGGGCCATCGCGAGGGCCTCGCCGCCGGCCGGGGCCTCGAAGGGCAGAACGGCAACGGCCGGGCGATCTCGCACCGGGCTTGGCGACGTCGCAGAGTTTGGCGAGAGGGCGGTGGGCTCGGGTCCGTCGGCTGCGGGCGGCTCGGGCGACACCCCGGTCGTCGGCGGCATGGATGCGACCGGAGACGTGGCCGGCAGGTCGGCCCCGTCCTTCACGTCGGGCACGAATTGATAGCCCACGCGATGAAGCGTGCGGATCATGCTCTGCGTGCGCCCGCCATCGCCGAGCGCCTGGCGCAACGACTTGATCCGGCTCGTGAGCGCGGCGTCGGAAATCGCCCGGCCCTGCCACACGGCATCGATGATCTCATCCTTGGTGACAGCGCGGCCCTCGGAGCGGACGAACATCACCAGAAGGTCGAAGACCTGCGGCTCGAGGTCGACCGGCGCGCCGCAGCGATGGAGTGCCCGCCGGGGCGGGTCGAGTTCGAAATCGGCGAAGCGGTAGACCATGGGCGGCCTCTTGGGCGGGGACGGACGCGATTATCCCCTCCAATGCATGGACCTGTCGAGACGGGCATGTGCGCGCACCCGCAATCTCCAGAACCTCTCCAGAACTCCTTCACGTCTGGCCGAGCCGCGCAGTCTAGAAGGCGCCATCCGGAGCGAGATGCGCCACGGACCACATCAAACACCTGAAAGGAAATGAGAAATGACCATTCAACCCGAATTCAAGACGGTCGACAACGGCGTGAATGTCGAGGCCCTTCTGGGCGCGCGCCAGGCGCTGACCGACATGCCGGCCGCCGCGCACTTCACCTGGCGCGCCGACTGCACCTGGGTGAACGGCGCCCACAGCCGCTCAACCGTGCGGGGATTTTTCGGCCTTGGCGAAGAGCAGAACCGGCCGCAGTCCTTTGTGATCGAGTCCGACCATCCCGGGATTTTTGCCGCGTCGGACGAGGGCGCGACGCCCATCGAGATCGTGCTGTCGGCTCTGGCGAGCTGCCTCTCGGGGGGCGTGGCCTCGGTGGCGCAGAACCGCGGGATCCAGCTGCGGTCGGTGAAGGCGCGCGTGGAAGGCGATATGGACCTGTCGGGCATCCTCGGGATCGACCCGGACGTGCGCAACGGCTTCTCGGCGATCCGCGTGTCCTTTGAGATCGACGCCGACGCGAGCCGCCCCGAGATCGAGGCCGTCGTCGCCCAGTCGCAGAAGCGCTCGGCCGTGTTCGACATCATCGCAAACCCCGGCACCGTGAACGTTTCGGTTGCCTGATCCAAAGAAAGGAGAGCGGTGATGATCGCCGACGCCCCGTCGCTGCCCAGGCCCCTCTGGGGCATGCTGCAGCTCTTCCGTGCGCAAAGCCAGGCGCGGGCCCGCGTGCGACAGGACTACCTGAAGCTTCTCGAGCTTGACGATTGGATGCTGCGCGACATGGGGATCGATCGGGGCGAGGTGCATGCGCGCCTCCATGCGACCCGTCGATCGCCCTTCTACCTTCTGTGAGGTGGCAGACCTTGCAGAGGCGGCGCCCCCTTCCCCAAGCCGGCGCCGCCTCCCTCTTTCTTTCCTGTCCCTGACCCTACCCTGACGCCGGCCGCCCTGGGCCCGTGCGGGCCCAAGGAGCGACCCAATGACCTATACTTCAACCATCATCATCGGCGCGGGCCAGTGCGGCCTTGCGATGAGCGCCGAACTCAGCCGCGCGGGTGTCGATCACCTCGTCCTCGAGCGCGGGCCGAAGGCCGGCCATAGCTGGCGCACCGAGCGCTGGGACAGCCTGCGCCTACTGACCCCCAACAGTCGGAACGGACTGGCCGGCGCGCCCTTTGCCGGCCGCGACCATGATGGCTTCATGACCGTCGACGCGTTTGTGCAGCAGTTTGACCGGGCCGTGGCGCACCTTTCGCCGCCCCTGGTGACGAGCACGGAGGTGGAGCGGGTATCTCCCCTGGCCGGGGGTTATCTGGTGGACACCGATCGCGGCCCGATCCGTTGTGACAGCGTGGTGATGGCCACCGGCGCCTGCGCGATCCCCAAGCCGCCGGCCTGTGCGGCCGAGGCGCCGGGGCACCTGCAGCACCTGTCGCCGCAAAGCTATAAGCGGCCGAGCGACGTCGCACCGGGGCCCGTGCTGGTGGTGGGTGCCTCCGCCTCGGGCCAGCAGATCGCGCGCGAGCTGTGCGCGGCCGGCCGCGACGTGACACTGGCCGTGGGCGCGCATGTCCGGCTGCCACGCCGCTACCGGGACACCGACATCACCGTGTGGATGGAGATCCTGGGCCTTTTCGACACGCGCTATGACCAGATGGACGATATCGACCGGGTGCGGCGCACGCCCTCGCTGACCCTGGCGGGCGGCGATCCGGCCGAGACGCTGGACCTCAATGTGCTGCAGGAGATGGGCGTCGAGATCACCGGGCGGCTGGCGGCGATCCGCGACGGGCGCGCGCTCTTTTCCGGGAGCTTGCCTGCGGTTTGCAAGGCAGCGGACCTGAAGATGGCGCGGCTGTTGGCGCAGGTCGAACGCTGGCTCGAGGGCTCCGGCCTGTCGGAGCTGATCTCGGCGCCCGAGGCCGTGGCACCCACGCGGGTGCCGGACGCGCCGCGCCTGTCGGCCGACCTGCCGCGGTTTGGGTCGGTGGTCTGGGCCACGGGCTTTCGGCCGGACTTCTCGTGGCTCGACATGGATGCGTTCGACCGCAAGGGCGGGCTCATCCATGACGGCGGTGTCGTGGCGCCCGGCCTCTTTGCGATGGGGCTGCCGGCGATGCGGACGCGCCGGTCGTCGCATATCGACGGGGCGCTCGATGACGCGGCCGTTTTGGCGGCTGACCTGATGGCGGGGCTCGGCCACGCCCGGGCGGCATGAAGGAGTGTGTGATGTTTCGATCCACCTATGACGCCATTGTCGTCGGCGCGCGCTGCGCCGGCGCGGCGACCGCGATGCTGATGGCGCGGGGCGGTGCACGTGTGCTGCTGATCGACCGGGCGCCGGAGATCGGCGACACGCTGTCGACCCACGCGCTGATGCGGCCTGCGGTGACCTTGCTCGACCGGTGGGGTGTGCGGCCGGAGATCGCCGCGCGAACGCCGATGATCGACCGGACGGATTTCGTCTATGGCGACGAGACTATCTCGGTGCCGGTGACGCCGCGGCCGGGGAGCCCGGGCCTCTATGCGCCGCGGCGTATGGTGCTCGACCGGGCCCTGGCCGCGGCGGCGGTGCGGGCCGGGGCAGAGCTGCGCCTCGGCACGGCGTTCGACGGGGTCGAGCGCGGCGCCGACGGGCGGGTGATCGGCGCGGTCCTGCAGACGCGGCGGGGCCAGGTGAGTGTGCGGGCCCCCCTCGTCATCGGGGCCGATGGCCGCCAGTCCGCCGTCGCGGCGGCCGTTGGTGCGCCTTTGCTGGCCCAGGGCCGGGACGCGAGTGCAGTGCTCTATACGTACGTCGCGAGCGATGGCGACACGGGCTATCGGTGGTTCTATGCGCCGGGGATTGCGGCCGGCATCATCCCCTCAAGCGGGGGGCGGACCTGTGTGTTCGTGTCGTGCGCGGCGGGCGAGGCGCGGGCCAGGCTCGGCGGGCCGCCGGAGCCCACGATGGCGCGGGCGCTGGAGCGGTGGCTCCCCGATTTGGCCGCACGGATCGCCGCGGGCGGCGCGGTGGAACGGGTGCGCCGGTTCTTCGGCGCGACGGGCCACATCCGGATGCCGCGCGGGCCGGGATGGGCGCTGGTGGGCGATGCCGCCTACTTCAAGGATCCGATCACGGCGCACGGGATCTCCGACGCGTTTCTCGATGCCGATCGCCTGGCGCATGCGGCGCTTGCGAGCCCGGGCACGCTGGCGGGCTATGGCGAAGCAGGCGGAGATGCGCGGCGCGCGTTCTTCGAGCTGACGAACGCCGTGGCGCGCTATGACTGGACGATGGACGACATCCGCGCGTTGCATCTGAGGATCAACGCGGTGCTGAAGGCGGAAGAGGCGGATCTTGCGGCGCGGTCCGGAGCGGACCGGGCAAGGGCGGCCTGACGCCCGGGAGCGCGGGCAGACGGGGCAGAGACGGTGCGGTGGGGAGCGCCTAGGTGCGCGCGGCCTCGAAGCGCGACCAGGCTTCGAGCAGGATGTCGATGTCGAAATCTGCCGACGCGGCCGGGGTGAGCACGATGGCCTCGGCCGCCTCGAGGCGCGCGATTGCAGCGGCGAGCCCGGCCACGACGTCGGCCGGGATGACGACGGCGCCGTGCCGGTCGGCATGGACGAGATCGCCGTCGTGCAGGGTGAGGCCCATCACAGTGACCGGTGCCCCGATCTCGACGACATGGACGAAGCCGTGGCTGACGCCGACAGCGCCGGCGATCACGGGGAACCCCTCGGCGAGGCTCCCAAGGTCGCGGACGAGGCCGTTGGTGAGTGCGCCGGCAAGGCCGAGCCCCTTGTGGATCGCCACATGAACCTCGCCCCACCACGCGCCGACACAGCCGGGATGGTCGATATCCTCGATCACAGCAACGGCCGGGCGGGGACCGGCTGCCATGTGGCGGAAGTAGTCGAGCCGCCGGGCGCGGATCACCTCGGGCGGCTCGCCGGGCGGGCGGGCGCCCTGGATCGTGGCCGTGCGGGCATAGCCGACGACGGCGCCCGCCTCGGGCGCGGTCGCAACGGGTGTTCCGCGCGTGAAGGCCTCAAAGCCGCGGCGGCCTTGGGCGGTTTCGATGGCGTTGCAGACGGTGGGCGTGTCGATGCGTTGCAGGAGCGACAGCAGGTCGGGGTCGAGCACGGGCGCGGTCATGACGCGAGCCGCTGTTCGGTTTCGGGATCGAAGAGATAGAGGTGATCGGGATCGAAGCGCAGGCCGACCACATCGTCTTGCTCCTTGCGGAGGTGCCGGTCGCCCCGGGCGATCACGCGCTGGTCGCCCCAATGAAGCGTCAGAAGCGAGGCTTCGCCGGTGTTCTCATAGGCATAGACCCGGGCATCGACGCTGCCGGCGCCGGGGTCGCAGACCGCAAGGTCATCGGCGCGCACGCCAAGGATCACGGCCTCGCGGTCGGGGCCCGCAACCGGGGCGAGCGCGGTGCCGCCCGACGTGACGAAGGTGCCGCCGTGGATGCGGCCATGGACGAGGTTCATCGCGGGCGAGCCGATGAAGCCCGCGACGAAGAGATTGGCGGGGTTGTTGTAAATTTCGTCGGGCGTGCCGAGCTGCTGGATCACGCCGTGGCGCATGACGGCGACGCGGTCGGCGAGCGTCATCGCTTCGATCTGGTCGTGCGTGACATAGATCGTGGTGATCCGAAGCTCGCGCGAGAGGTGCTTGAGCTCGGCCCGCATGGTGACCCGGAGCTTGGCGTCGAGGTTCGACAGCGGCTCGTCCATAAGGAACACTTTGGGGGTGCGGACGATGGCGCGGGCGAGCGCCACGCGCTGGCGTTGGCCGCCCGACAGCGCCTTGGGCTTGCGGTCGAGAAACTGTGTCAGCTCGACCTGTTCGGCGGCGCGCAGGACCCGGGGGGCGATCTCGCTTTTTGGCGTGCTGCGGACCCGCAACGGATAGGCGATGTTGTCGAAGATCGTCATGTGCGGATAGAGGCCATAGTTCTGGAACACCATGGCCACGTCGCGATCCTTAGGCAGATCGTCGTTCACCAGCCGGTCGCCAATGCGGATCTCGCCCGAGGTCGGGTCTTCCAGCCCGGCGATCATGCGCATCGTCGTGGTCTTGCCGCAGCCCGAGGGGCCGAGGAGCACCAGGAACTCGCGGTCGTGGATCGTGAGCGACTGATTGTCGACGCCCACGAACTCGCCCCAGCGCTTGGTGAGGTCTTTCAGGACCACTTCAGCCATCCGACCCCCCGATCGTTGATTGCCAGAGTTCCACGTCATGCCAGCGGCCGAACTTCCGACCGACCTGGCGCAGGACGCCCACGGGCCGAAAGCCCAAGCGGCGGTGAAGGGCGACACTGGCGGGATTTGGCAGGGTGATGCCGCCGATGAGGACGTGCATGCCCGCCTCTTTCAGCATGGCGATCAGGCGGGCATAGAGCGCGTGCCCGAAGCCGCGGCCCTGGCAGTCGCGCGCGACATAGACCGTGGTTTCGGCGGTGCGGCTATAGGCGGGGCGTGTGCGGAACGGGCCGGCATAGGCATAGCCGCAGACCGCGCCCGCGTCCTCGATCACCAGGTAGGGATAGTCTGCGACGAGGCCCTTCATCCGGCGGGCCATTTCCGGAGCCTCCGGCGGCGCCTCCTCGAACGAGATGGCCGTTTCAAGCACGAAAGGCGCATAGATTTCGGCGATGGCCGCGGCGTCGTCGCTTCGGGCCGGGCGGATCAGTCCGGCCATCAGCGCACGGCCCCCATCGTCATGCCCTGCACGAAATACTTCCGGATCGCGAGGGCCAGGACGAACATCGGCGCCATGATGATGATGCCGGCGGCGCTGAGCAGGTTCCACAGATCGCCCTCCTCGCCCTTGAAGAGGGCCAGGCCGATGGGGAGCGTGACGGCGTCCTTGTTGGTGAGGATCAGGGCGAACAGAAACTCGTTCCACGCGATGATGAAACAGAAGATGCCCGCAGTCAGGAGCCCCGGTGCGGCCATCGGCAAGACGACATCGCGGATGACCTGGAGGCGCGAGGCGCCATCCACCATTGCGGCCTCTTCGGTGTCCATTGGGATGCCGTCGATGAAGCCTTTGATCATCCAGATCGCGAAGGGCATGACGATGGCGAGGTTCACCAGAATCAGCCCGGCGCGCGTGTCGAGAAGGCCGATATCGCGGAACATGATGAAGAAGGGTAGGATGATCACGACGGCTGGCACGAACTGTGTGGCCAGGATCATCACCAGCATCGTGGTTTCGCCGGTCAGGCGGAAGCGGCTGAAGGAATAGGCCGCGCAGGTTGCCACCGGGATGGCAATTACGACCGTGACGAAGGCGACGACGGTGGAGTTCAAAAGCTTGTCGCCGAGCCGGTAGGGGTCTTGGAAGACCGTGCGGAAGTTCTCGAACGTCGGCGTGAAGACGAGCTTGAGCTGGTAGACGTCGACATGGGTTTTGAAGGCCGCGAGGAAGATCCAGACGATTGGCAACATCATGATCACGGCCGCGATGAGGATCAGCCCCACCTGCACGCTGCCCCAGATGCGGCGCCGGTCCTTCCCGGTCATCGCTCGACCTTTCGGAACACGAACTTGGCGTAGAAGTAGGTCAGCGCGACCATGGGCACGACCATGAGCCAGGCAACGGCGGCGGAATAGCCGATCTGGCCGTATTTCATGCCGTTGAAATAGACGTAGTGCGACAGGGTCTGCGTCGCCGTGCCCGGGCCACCGTTGGTGAGCATGAAGACTTGATCGAACGTCTTCAGCGAGAAGATGGTCTTGAGGATGATGACCACGGCGAGGACCGGCATGAGCTGCGGCAGGGTCACGTCGCGAAGGACGCGCCAGCCGTTGGCGCCGTCGACCATCGCCGCCTCGATGGTCTCGCGGGGCACCGATGCGAGCCCCCCGATGAGCACGAGTGTCAGGAACGGGATCCAGCCCCACACGTCGGCGAACACGACGACGGCAAAGGCGAGGTTGGGGTCGGCCAGCCACGAGATGTCGGCGAGCGGCGGGAAGACGAAGCCGAAGAACGCATCGAAAAGGCCGAACTCGGGATTGAACATGAAGCGGAACGACACCCCGATCAGGGCCGGCGACATTGCGAAGGGCAGGATGAGAAGCGTTTGCACGCCCGAACGCAGGCGGCCGCCTGGAGCAAGCAGGAGCGCAAGGCACAGGGCGAGGACCGTGGTCAGCACTACCGTCGCAAGGGTGTAGACCGTTGTGACATAGACCGAATTCCAGAAGGCGGGCTCTTCCAGAAACGCCCAGGAGTAGTTCTCCCAGCCGATGAAATCCTGCGGGAAATTCGGCCGGGTGACGAGCCCGCGCGTGAAACTGAGGCGCAGGCTCTCGATCAGCGGCCAGATCGCGGTGGCAAACACCACGAGGATTGCGGGCAGCACGAGCACATATTTGAGCGTCCGGTCGCGCATCGATGGTGGCCGGACGAGCGTGTGCCCCGCCCGGCCCCCTCGCTTATTGAATGCGGCCGGCGCGCTTGAGCAGCCGGTCGGACTGCTCGGCCGCCTCGATCATCAGCGCCCGCACGTCACCGCCGGCGGCGGCCTCGGCGATGGCGGCCGACAGCAGGTCTCCCACTTCGGGCCATTCCGGGATCTGGGGCATGATGTCGGACTCCTTCAGCGACTCCCATGCTGCGGCCTGAATGCCATCGTTGGCCGCGTTCACGTCAGGATCTTGCAGCGACGAGATGTGCGTGACCACGTTGTTGACGATCGACTCGCCTTTCACCTCGCGCTCGATGGCGTTGGCCTTGTCCATGTCGGGGTTGGACAGCCACTTCATGAACTCCCACGCTGCCTCCTGATCATCGGAATAGGACGAGATCGAGAACGGCATCGAGATGGCGTAGGTCTTGGTGACGCCCTCGTAGCTGGGCATGCCGGTGAAGCCGACCTGATCCTTCGTGAGCGTCGAGCTGTCGGGATTGTAGAAGCCCGAATAGGCCCACCACCAGACCGGGATCATGGCGGAGTTGCCCTGCATGAAGGATTGCCGCGCGTCCTGCTCGACGAAGGCGACCGAGTTGGGGTTGGTCACTTCGTGCGTCGTGTGGAGCGCGATGTAATCCTCGGTGGCCTGGAGCGCCTCTTCGCTCGTCCAGGCGGCCGTCCAATCGTCGTTGAACACGTCGGCGCCCGCGGCCCAGAGGAAGTTCAGCCAGATGAACAGGTTCTGCCGGTTGCCGTCGTTGTTGAAGTAGAGCGCGAGCGGGGCGACCTCGGGGTGCGACTCCTTGAGCTCGTTTCCGATGCGAATGACGTCGGCCCAGGTCTGGGGAGGCTCGGCGATCAGATCCTTGCGGTAGAACATGAGCTGTGGGTGGGCGCGGAGCGGGAAGCCGAGCGTCTCGCCGTCAAACTGCGCCGAGCGCGCGAAAGCGGCCGGATACCGCTCCATCGAGATCCCGTCCTGCGCCATCAGCTCGTCGATCTTGACGAGCCAGTGGGCGTTGGGCGGGCCCCAGCTGTCGAGGTAGTTCACAACGTCATAGGTGCCAGTCTGAGCGATGCCTTCGGCCACGAGCTTTTCCTGAAGGTTGCCGAAGGGGATGAAGGTCCATTCGGTTTCGATGCCGGTCAGTTCGGTGAACTCGTCGGCGCGGAGCATGAGGCCATCGAATTGCGGGGTGACGACGCTCAGGATGTCGAGAGTGGTGCCGGCGTAGGGTTTGCCCGGGGTCAGCCCGTAGGGCAGATCTTCGGCGTGAAGTGCCAGCGGCAGCATGCTCACGGTGGCGGCGACTGCGGCCGTCCGCACCAGGTCACGTCGTTTCATTGGTTCGCTCCTCCCTGCGACTTTCGCGTGGCTTTCCTCCGAGCCGGCCCCAGTATCGGCGAGCTTGCATAGGTTTGCAACGGTACGGTTGACGCCGCGGCATCCGAGGTGAGACGGGGACGAGGCCGCCGGGCGACGACGCCAGGCGCGCCCATCACAAAACCGTGCGGACGATTTGTTGCGCGCGCGCGTCGGCCTTACCTTCCGAGTGCGGCTCACGGAGCCACCGGACCCCGCTTGCGCCCTGCCCCGCTTAGCCTATCCTTCTGTTCACCACGCCCGATAGGAGACATTCAATGACTGCCATGTCGCGCACCCGCCGTACGTTTCTCGCCTCTGCCAGCACCGCAATGGCCGTCGGCGCCATCGGCCTTGTCGTTCCCGCCCGCGCCCAGGGCCTGGCGCCCACGCGCTCGATGCGGGGCGGCTCCAACAATTATCGCCCCGGCGCCCCGATCGTGGAGCGGATCGGCGGCGGCGGCTTCTGGATGACGGGCACGGTGCGCCGGGCCGGCGACGGGGCCCTCCTGCCGGGCCAGCGCATCCAGGTCTGGGCGCACACGACCGAGGGCCACGAACGCGATCCGCAGAGCCATGGTGCCACGCTGACCGACGCCAACGGCGAGTTTCGCCTCGAGATGCCGCAGATCGTGCCCGCGTTCGGCCAGCCCCATGGCCATCTCGCCTATGACAGCAGCGCCTTTGAGACGGTGTTCCTGCGCCCCGTGATGCGCAGCGCCCGGGACAAGACGCTGCACGCTGATTTCATACTGCAACCCGCCTGAGCGGTGGAGCCGCGGCGATGAGGGGTCGGCTGCGGGCTGTCCTGATTTGGGCTGCCCTCGCCGGCGCCATCGTCTTGCCCCTTGCCGTGGCGGCGGCGAGCCCGCTCCTGGCCTGGCGGAGCCCCGTCTACATCGCGGCCGGCTTTGCCGGCGTGGTCGCGATGGCGCTGTTGCTGGTTCAGCCTCTGCTGGCGGGGGGATATCTTCCCGGGCTGTCGTTGCAGCGGGCGCGCTATGTGCATCGCGCGGTCGGGGCGACGCTGGTCGTGGCCGTGGTCGTGCATGTTCTGGCGCTCTGGGTCACCAGCCCGCCCGATGTGGTCGACGCGCTCCTTTTCACCTCGCCGACGCCGTTTTCGGCCTGGGGCGTGATCGCGATGTGGGCCGTGTTTGCCGCCGCCACCCTCGCCGCCCTGCGCCGTGCCCTGCGCCTTCGGCCGCGGACCTGGCGCCTCCTGCATACGGGCTTTGCCGCCGTGATCGTTGCGGGGAGTGTGGTGCATGCCCTTCTGATCGAAGGCACGATGGGGACGGTGTCAAAGGTCGTTCTGTGCGCCCTGGCGCTGGCTGCCACCGTGAAGGTGGTGAGCGATCGCTGGCGCGGCGCCCCCGTTCCGCGGGACCGGGCGCAGGCCGACTAGGGATCGCCATCGGTTGAGGCAGGCGCACTCGTGAAGATCTTGGCCTAGCCTCCAATCGACCCGATCTCGATCCCGGGACCGAGTGTCCGGTTCCCGGTTAGCCGAACCGCATTCAGACCCTGCCGACGCGGAGCCAGGCCGAGTGACTCCGGAGCAACCTGAAAGGACGGGGGGAGCTGGCGCACCCGATAGGATTCGAACCTATGGCCTCTGCCTTCGGAGGGCAGCGCTCTATCCAGCTGAGCTACGGGTGCCGCCGGGCGGCTATAACGGGGTCGCTGAGCGATCGCAAGAGAGGGCTGCGGTGCACCAAGGTGAGTGGCGCGTGAATAGAGCGTCGCCGCCACGTCGTCGGCTTGAGCGGCTCGGGGCCTGGGCGCAGAGTGGTGGAGGAACGGGCTGAGTGGTCTCGTTCCAGAGGCGAGCCGGGCTTCCCCTTCCGGCTCCTCACTCCCCAAGCGCCGTCTGCGTACCTCCCCTATGCAGGCGGCGCGCCTCTGGCCGGAGTGGCGGCACCCAGAGCCGCAACCACCTGTGATCGTTGCCAAACCCTAGGGTGACAGCCGGCGCGCGGTCTGGCATGGCCGGGTCTCCCAGACGGGCCTGACTTGCGTGCGGCCTCGCGTGGCGAAGGCCAACGGTTCGGGCTGGCAATTCGCGACCATTACGGTAAGCACGGTCAACTCCTCCCCGCGATAGGATCGGATTATGGCGAACATCACGCTCAAGCAGCTGCGCTACTTCGAGGCGCTGGCACGGCATGGCCATTTCGGGCGTGCCGCAGCGGCGTCTTCGATCTCGCAGCCCGCCCTGTCGGTCCAGATCAAGGACCTGGAGGAGGCCCTGGGTGCGAAGCTCTTCGAGCGGAGCGCGCGCAAGGTGCACCGGACCCATGTCGGCGACGCCTTCATCGCGCGGGTGCCAGAGATCCTGCGGGCTGTGGAGGAGCTTGAGGACATCGCGCGGGCCTCGCGAGACGATGTCAGCGGGCGACTGAGGATCGGCCTTATTCCGACGCTTGCGCCCTATCTGCTGCCGACATTGCTGGATCACATGGCCGAGGCTCACCCGGGGGTGGAGCTGGGTCTGCGTGAGACGGAGGGACAGCGGCTGTTGGCCGAGCTTCGGGCGGGACGGCTCGATGCGGCCCTGGTGTCGCTGCCCGTGGCGGACCCGCACCTGACCGAGGCTGCGCTCTTCGACGAGGAGATCCTGCTGGTGCGGCCGTTTGCGGATGCGGACGCGCCTGTACCGGATTTGCGGGCCGTGGCGGACATGAACCTGCTGCTACTGGAGCAGGGTCAGGAGTTTCGCGACGAGGCGCTCGCGCTCTGCGGTGTGAAGGGGGCGATGCCGGGTGAGAGGCTGGATGCCAGCGCCCCCTCGACGCTGGTGCATATGGTCGCCGCGGGGATGGGCGTGACGCTTCTGCCGGAGCTCGCCGTTGCCGCTGAGACGCGGGGGGCGCAGGTGGACGCGGTGCGGTTCGGCCCGCCCCGGCCGACGCGCCAGATCGGTCTGGTCTGGCGGAAGGAGAGCCCGCTGAGCGACCAGCTTTTGCGTCTGTCGCAGACAGTGCAGAGCGCGCTGAAGGAGGCCCGGGACAGGCGCGAAGACCGAAAGGTCACGCCGTAGATCCAGGTGCCCCCGTCTTCGCAAGCCGCTCGGGCCCCTGCCCCATGCTACCCCAGAAGGTCGTGGCAGAGCTCCAGCGCGTCGACGAGCGTGTCGACCTCCGCCTCGGTGTTGTAGAGCCCGAACGAGGCGCGGCAGGTGGCGGTCACGCCCAGATGGTCCATCAGGGGGCCGGCGCAATGGTGGCCGGCCCGCACGGCGACGCCGCGCTTGTCGAGCACCGTCGAGATGTCGTGGGGATGCGCCCCGCCGCTCATCGTGAACGAGAAGATGGCCCCCTTGCCGGGCGCGTCGCCCTGGACGCTCAGCCAGTTGAGGCCGTCGAACCGCGTCCGCGCATAGTCGCGCAGGCGCGCCTCGTGGGCGGCGATGTTATCCATCCCGAGGCCCATCATGTAGTCGAGCGCTGCCCCAAGACCGATCTGCTGGACGATCCCGGGCGTGCCGGCCTCGAACTTCATCGGCGGATCGTTGTAGATCACCTCGTCGCGGTGGACCTCCTTGATCATGTCGCCGCCGCCCATGAAGGGCCGCATCTCGTCCATCCGCTCGCGCTTGATGTGGATCGCGCCGGAGCCGGAGGGGCCATAGAGCTTGTGGCCGGTGATGGCATAGAAGTCGGCGCCGATCTCGTCGACATTGACCGGCAAGTGCACCGCGGACTGGGAGCCGTCGACCATCACGGCGACGCCCTGCTCGTGTGCGGCGCGGGCAATCGCGGCCACATCCACCACGGTGCCCAGAACGTTGGACATGTGGGTGACGGCAATGAGCTTGGTGCGCGGGCCGATGGCATCAATCACCTTTTGCGGGTCGAGATGCCCGTCGAGCTCGGGCTCGACCCATTTCAGCACCGCGCCCTGCCGCTCGCGCAGGAAGTGCCAAGGCACGATGTTGGCGTGGTGCTCCATGACCGACAGGATGATCTCGTCGCCCTCGGAGATGCGGGGAGCGGCCCAGGCGTGGGCGACAAGGTTGATCCCCTCGGTCGTGCCCGACGTAAACACGATCTCGCGTTCATCGGCCGCGCCGAGGAAGCGGGCGATCGTGCCGCGCACGGCCTCGTAGCGTTCGGTGGAGAGATTGGAGAGGTAGTGCAACCCACGGTGAACGTTGGAATATTCCTCGGCGTAGCCGCGCATCACGGCGTCGAGCACCGCCTGCGGCTTTTGCGCCGATGCACCATTGTCGAGATAGGTGAGCGGCTTGCCGTTCACCTCGCGCGCCAGGATTGGAAAATCGGCGCGCACAGCGGTCAGATCATACATTGCTTGGCAGTTCCCCGTTGAGGGTGACACCGAGGATGCTCAGCAAAACCGAGAGGCCGAACATCATCCCGAGCATGGAAACGATGATGCCGACAAAGACCATTCCAGCACTTGGAAAGCCGTGCAGCACCATCACGAAGTGGGTCAGAAGCCAGAAGAAGATCCCGAGGCTTGCTAGGAATAGAAGGCCCGCCACGAGGGGCGCGAAGAGGCCCAGAACGCTTTGCAGGATCTGAAGCACGATCAAGACGAACTGGAGCCATGTGACGAGCGTCAGAGCGCCCTCGAACGCCCCCGTGCCGCCAAAGGCGCGCCCGACCCAGTGGACGGCGAAGACCATGATCACGAGTACCCCGACCTGGATCAGACCCATCACCAAGGGGCTGGCCATCAGGATCGGCGGCAACTCGGCCGCTTCGTCGGTCTGGTCGATCATCATGAGCGCCGGCACCTGCACCGCGAGCGCCGACAGCACGGCGACCAGGAGCAGGGCCTGCCAGAGCGTGTCGGTCGGCAGGTGAAGCCCCAGAAGCCGACGCGCCGCGCCCGGCGGATCGGCGAAGGTCTGGCGGATCAGATCGGGTATCAGCGCGGCTTCGCCGGACATGTCTCACGCTCCGTTGGCGGCGGCGGAAGGGCGTTCCGCTTCGTGGAGGCATATGCCCCAAACCCCCAGGAAGGCCAACCACCAGAGCAGGCCGGTGGCGTAGAGTGGCGCCCCCGAGCCGATGACGCCGGTTGCCAGCCCGTGCAGCAACATGAGCGGAGAGGCCGTGAGCAGCCCCCAGAAGAGCGCCAGCCGCGCGCCGTACCACGTGCCCTGACCGCCAAAGAGGCGGGCGATGATGTGGGCAAGCGCCGCGATGCAGTAGGCCAGGAGCGGCATCACAAACACCCACGCCAGCAGAGCCCCGCCGATGCGGGCATCAAGCGGCGGCCCGTCTGGATCCTCTAGCACCATCCTCTGCAGGCCCGGCCATTGCGCGACGAACATGACCAGACAGCCGGCCATCAGATAAGCGATGGCCCGGTCCTCGCGCTGGCCGGCCGCCAAGAGCCGCTGGAAGACGGCCCGGGGCGCCCGGTAGCTTTGCAGAATGTCACGTGTCGCGGCCATGGCCCTTGGGATCTAGCCACGCCGACGGCTCAGCCAACCCTCAAGCCGGCTCACGATGTCGGCGGCGATGGTCTCGTCCTCGATCTCCTCGATGGCCTCTGCGAGAAACGCCAGCACCATCAGATCGGTGGCCGGCCCTTCCGGGATGCCGCGCGAGCGAAGGTAGAAGAGCCCCTCTTCGTCGATCGCGCCGGAGGTGGAGCCGTGGGAGCACGCCACATCGTCGGCGTAGATCTCGAGCTCGGGCTTGGCGAGGAACTGACTGTCGTCGTCGAGAAGGAGCGACTGGCTGATCTGGTAGCCATCGGTTTTCTGCGCGCCATGCTTGACGAGGATCTTGCCCTGGAAGACGCCCGTGGCGCCGTTGCGCAGTACCTTCTTATAGACCTGTCGGCTCTCGCAGCGCTGGGCGTCGTGGGTGACAAACACGGTGTCGTCGTGGTGGAACGTCCCGTCGCCGAGGCAGGCCCCGGCGATATGGGCGACCGCATCGTCCCCCACGATCTCGATCACCGCCTCGTTGCGCGTCATGACACCGTTGACGGTGAGGGTGAAGGATTTGAACGACGCCTCCTCGGCGACGCGGGCGAAGATGTGGGTGGATGCGCGGCGCTCGTGGTCGCGGCCCTGGGCGCGGACATGGTGGAACGCGCCGCCCTTCGCGACATCGACCTCCATCACTTTGGAGAAGCGCGCGGCGGCCGGACCATTCTCCAAAACGGTCAGATCGGCGCCCTCTTCGATCTTGATGCAGTGGTGCAGGATCGCGTCGGAGGTTTCTGACTTATGGAGATAAATCAGGCTAACGGGCTTCTCTGCCCGGCCGGTGGCGCGGATCAGGATGCCGTCGGTGGCAAAGGCGGTGTTGAGCGCGGCGAACGGGCGATGGACGGGGATCTGCCCCCGGGCCTCGAGCACACCATAGATCTCACGCGCCCAGTGGATATCGGCCTGCGACGCCTCGGCGAGGCGGGTGATCTCGACCCCGCCGAGCGCCGGGTCGTCGGACTGGGCGGCGTCGAACACGCCGTCGACGAAGACAAGGCGCACCCGGTCGATCTCGCCGAATACGGGGGATTCCTGGGGCTCAAAGAGCGCGGCGGCCGACGCCTCGGGCGCATTGAAACCGGACGGGTCGGTGTACTTCCAGTATTCGTCGCGGCCCTGCGGCAGGCCCATCGTCGTCAGGCGCTCATGGGCGGCCTTGCGCGCCTCGGTAGCCCAGACCCCGCCCGCCGGCAGGCTCAGGCCGGCCAGACGGGCCGCGGTGGCATCCTGTCTTGCTTGCGGAAGGGCCATCACGCCTGCTCCTCGGTCAAGTGACCATAGCCGCTGGTTTCGACCTCAAGCGCCAGTTCGGGGCCGCCGGTCTGCACGATCTTGCCGTCGGCCATGATGTGGACGACGTCCGGTTTGATGTGGTCCAGAAGGCGCTGGTAGTGGGTGATGACGAGAAACGAACGACCGGCATCGCGCAGCGCATTCACGCCGTCGGCGACGAGCTTCATCGCGTCCACGTCGAGGCCGGAATCGGTTTCGTCGAGGATGCACATCTTGGGTTCGAGCATCGCCATCTGCAGGATCTCGTTGCGCTTCTTCTCGCCGCCCGAGAAGCCCACATTGACGGGGCGCTTCAGCATTTCGGCGTCGACGTTAAGATCCTTGGCCTTCGCGCGGATCTCCTTGAGAAAGTCCGCCGCGCTCATTTCCTCTTCGCCGCGCGCCTTGCGCTGGGCGTTCACGGCCGTGCGCAGGAAGGTCATGTTGCCGACGCCGGGAATTTCGACGGGGTATTGGAATGCCAGGAACAGGCCGGCCGCGGCGCGCTCCTCGGGCTCCATCTCGAGGAGGTCGTCGCCCTCAAGCGATGCAGACCCACCCGTCACCTCGTAGCCATCGCGACCGGACAGCACGTAGGACAGCGTCGACTTGCCGGAGCCGTTTGGACCCATGATCGCGTGCACCTCGCCGCCCTGGACAGCAAGATCGACCCCCTTGAGGATTTCCTTGTCTTCTTCCTCAAGCTTGACGTGCAACCCTTTGATCTCAAGCATATCTCATACCTCCATACGCGTCGGCCCGGCGGTGACAAGCACGGCCGGGCATAAGTTCATGTGATGGGTTAGATGTGAGCCTTAGGGCTCTATCATTCCCGCGATAAACGGAATACTGATCAGCGCGGTGCGGGCCGTTGCAACCGACGGCTCGGCCATGAAGGCCGAGAGCTCGCCGGGCGTCTCCTCGGGCGCTGCGAGTAGTCCGAGGATCAGAACCAGCAGCACGATGCCGAAGGTCAGACCCTTCCCGCCGCGCTTGCGCCTGGCCTTGTTGACCTGGGCCGCACGCGGCTGATGCACGACGCCTTCGGGCGCCCACTGTTTGCCCTTCTCGATACGGTTGATCCGCTCGAGAAACCGCTCGTCTGCCGACATGGCAAAATCCCTCTGTCTTTGCTCGAGACAACACACAGAAAAAGCGGCGCAAAGGCGGCGTGCCGGCGGCGGGGTGGGGTTTATAGCTGGGGGATTTCTGGTGCGGATTGAGGGTCATGCGTGGCAGATCTCTGTTGCTCTTAGGCGCAACTGGGCCGGGCCACCGTCAACCAGAGCGTGTCGGCGACCGATGCAGGCCGCCATACAGCGCCAGATCTCCGGCACTGGCTCGGACCACTGCAGACCAAGAGCGGACGCCAAGAAAGGCGTGCCGAGGTTGCGGCCCGGATATGACACGTCGGTCATCATGTGAGGTGTCAGCCCACCGAGCCCTCGAGCGAGATTGCGACGAGCTGCTGGGCTTCCATCGCGAACTCCATGGGCAGGGCCTGGAGCACCTCCTTGGCGAAGCCGTTTACGATGAGGGCGACGGCCTCTTCCTCGTCCATGCCGCGCTGGCGGCAATAGAACATCTGGTCGTCGTCGACCTTCGATGTTGTGGCCTCGTGTTCGACCCGGCTCGAGTTGTTCTTGACCTCGATATACGGGACGGTGTGCGCCCCGCATTTGTCGCCGATCAGAAGGCTGTCGCACTGGGTGTAGTTGCGGCTTTCCTTCGCGCGGGGGTGCATCGAGACGAGGCCGCGATAGGTGTTCTGCGCCTTGCCCGCCGAGATGCCCTTGGAGACGATCCGCGAGCGGGTGTTCTTGCCCAGATGGACCATCTTGGTGCCGGTGTCGGCCTGCTGATAGTTGTTGGTGATCGCGATCGAGTAGAACTCGCCCTGGCTTTCGTTGCCCCGCAGGATGCAGGAGGGGTATTTCCACGTGATTGCCGAGCCGGTTTCGACCTGCGTCCACATCACCTTGGACCGGTCGCCCCGGCAATCGGCGCGCTTCGTCACGAAGTTGTAGATGCCGCCCCGGCCCTCTTCGTCGCCCGGGAACCAGTTCTGCACGGTCGAATACTTGATCTCGGCATCCTCGAGCGCGACGAGCTCCACCACGGCGGCATGAAGCTGTGACGTGTCGCGCTGGGGTGCTGTGCAGCCCTCAAGGTAGGACACGTAGGAGCCCTTGTCGGCGATGATGAGCGTGCGCTCGAACTGGCCGGTATTCTCGGCATTGATCCGGAAATAGGTGCTCAGTTCCATCGGGCAGCGCACGCCCGGCGGGATGTAGACGAACGAGCCGTCGGAGAAGACCGCAGAGTTCAGCGTCGCAAAGAAGTTGTCGGACTGCGGCACGACCGAGCCGAGATACTTCTTGACGAGGTCGGGGTGCTTCTCGATCGCCTCGGAAATCGAGCAGAAGATCACGCCCGCCTGCTCCAGTTCCTTCTGGAAGGTCGTGCCGACGCTCACGCTGTCGAACACGGCATCGACGGCGACCTTGCGGCCCTCGACAGGTGCGCCATCGGCGCCTTCGACACCGGCGAGGATCATCTGTTCTTTCAGCGGGATGCCGAGCTTTTCGTAGGTGGCCAAGAGCTTGGGATCGACCTCGTCGAGCGACTTGGGCTTTTCCTTCATACTCGCCGGTTTGGCGTAGTAATACTGCTCCTGATACGGGATCGGCTCGATCTGGAGCATCGCCCAGTCGGGCTCGCGCATTTCGAGCCAGCGGCGATAGGCCTGCAGGCGCCACTCGGTCATCCAGTCGGGCTCGCCGTTCTTTTCCGAGATCAGGCGAACGATGTCCTCGTTCAGGCCCTTGGGCGCGAACTCCATCTCGATCTCGGTATCCCAGCCGTACTTGTACTTGCCCATCGCAGCGACTGTTTCGACCGTTTCGCGGTCTACCCCGTCGCGCACTTCGATCGCTTCGCCGGTCGTCTCGCTGTCAAGAGCGGTCATCGCATTCCTCGTTCGCTGGGCCGTCGCCGCCCGTGGGCCGATGCCCGGGGCCTCGTGGCCGGTTCGCTGTATGGTCCGCGAGCGCTAGGCCGCCCGCGCCTTGAACTTTGTCAATCGGGCCGTCCACGCTTCGGCGAACCGCTCGACCTCCTCCCGTTGCACACCCGGGCCCAACGAGACCCGGATGGCGCTTTCCGCAACGTCGGTGGGGTAGCCCATCGCCTCGATCACGCCAGAAGAGCGCGCCTTTCCCGAAGAGCAGGCCGACCCGGCCGAGATCGCAAATCCGGCGAGATCCATCTGCATCACCTGTGTCTCGCCCTTCCATCCGGGCACCGCGACACATGTTGTGTTCGGCAGGCGATCTGCACCTTTCCCTACCAAAATAATCTCCTTTTCAGAGGCGTCCATACTTATTTCTAGAATATTTCTAAACTCGGCCACCTCGTCCCAAAGTCCCGCAGCCAGATCGCGGGCGGCGGCCTCGGCGGCGGCGCCAAAGCCCGCAATGCCGATGACGTTCTCGGTACCCGAGCGGCGGCCCATCTCTTGCCCGCCGCCGCGGATCTGCGCGGCAAGGTCGAGACCCTGGCGCAAGACGAGCGCGCCGACGCCCTTGGGGCCGCCGAGCTTGTGGGCCGAGACGAGGCCCATCTCGCATCCGAGCCAGTTGAACGCGATGGGCAGCTTGCCGAAGGCCTGCGTCAGGTCGGACACGGCGAGGCCGTCGGGCAGATGCTGCACAATGCCGGTTTCGGAATTGGCGATCTGGAGCGTTGCGCGCGCCGGGTCGGGCACCTGCACCTGCCCTGCCCCATCGACCGGCAGCGACTGATCTGCCCAGGCCTTGACCGCGTCATGCTCGATCCCGGAGCCGGCAAGGCCCCGCCCCCCCAGTGCCAGGGCCGCGGCTTCGGTGGCGCCGGAGGTGAACACGATGTCGGCGCCCTCGGCCCCGAGCGCCGCGGCCACCTGGCGGCGGGCGCGTTCGACGATGGCGCGGGCGGCGCGCCCCTCGGCATGGACCGACGAGGGATTGCCGACGATGTCCATCGCCTCGGCCATGGCGGCACGCGCCTCGGGCCGAAGCGGCGCGGTGGCATTCCAGTCGAGATAGACGCGGTCAGCCATTTCGGGCCTGCGCAACGGCGCAAGGTGAACGTTGCAGGGCACCGCTCAAAGCCGTCGCGGCGCCGCGCCGGCCCGCGTCACTCATCGATCATCTCGAAGAGGGTGGGCACGGCCGGGCATGGCGCGAGATCGTTGGCCACGACATCCGACAGGCGCGCCTGATGGAGGAAGACGTAGACATGCGCCGACAGCCCTTCCCACAGGCGGTTCGTCAGCGATTGGGCCTTTGAGCCCGACAGACCGCCCTTGGCGCCGGCACCGGTGTGCAGCGCATTGACGGTTTCATCGACGGCGGCGAGCACCTCGCTCACCCGGATCTCCATTGCTGGACGGGCGAGACGATAGCCCCCGCCGGGGCCGCGCACGCTTTCGACCAGGCCCGCGCGGCGCAGGCGCACGAAGAGCTGTTCGAGATAGGGCAGCGAAATGTCCTGGCGCTGGCTGACCTCGGACAATGCCACAAGGTTAGGAACGCCCTTTGTCTGTCCGGCAAGCGCCAGATCTGCCAGCGCGACCATCGCATATCGACCCTTAGTGCTAAGTTTCACGTGCCGCCCTCCTCTCGCCGAACCGTGCCGTAACCTGTGCTTGCTGCGCGCCGCTTCCGCGACGGACAACGCTGGCGAGTGCGTCACAGCATTGACGCTCGTTTCTTGAGCGCATAACTGCATCACGCTCCGACGGCGCGCACGCCCTGCCGGATTAGAATAATTCTAGAACGGCCTGTGGAAGCGGTCAACCGCCAGGTGCACGGCCAACAATACAGGATGGACGATGCCCGAGGTGATCTTCCCCGGACCGGAGGGGCGGCTGGAGGGCCGCTACCACCCTCAGAAAACCCAAGACGCGCCGATCGCCATCGTCCTGCACCCGCACCCCCAGTTTGGCGGGACCATGAACAACAAGGTGGTGTATAACCTCCACTACACGTTCTATGAGATGGGCTTTACCGTGCTGCGCTTCAACTTCCGAGGCGTGGGCCGCAGCCAGGGCGAATACGATCAGGGCATCGGCGAGCTCTCGGATGCCGCCTCGGCGCTGGATTACCTGCAGTCGATGAACCAGAACGCCAAGCATTGCTGGGTTGCCGGCTTTTCCTTCGGGGCCTGGATCGGAATGCAGCTTTTGATGCGGCGCCCAGAAATCACGGGCTTTGTGTCGGTGTCGCCCCCGGCCAACATGTATGACTTCTCGTTTCTGGCGCCCTGCCCCTCGTCGGGCCTGATCATCAACGGCTCGTCCGACCGTGTGGCGCCGCCGAAGGACACCCATGCCCTTGTCGGCAAGCTCCATGAGCAGAAGGGCATCACGATTACGCATGAAGAGATCGACGGGGCTGATCACTTCTTCAAGGATCCCTACATGGATACGATGCTGGCGTCGGTTGACGCCTATGTGCGTCGCCGCCTGACCGAGTTCACCCGCTGAGGCCCCATGCAATTCATCGAGAAAGTCGCCGAACGCCTCGCCGTTGAGACCTTCGAACAGGCGCAGGCCATCGGTGACCAGGATCTGGTGGAGCATGTCGGCAAGTCGATCGGCGCCTCGTCGACGACGCTGGAGGAGGCCTATTTCACCTGCATCCGGTACCTGCGCGCCGAGGCCCGGGCGATAGAGGCCCGAGAGGCCTATGTCGAGCGCAGGGCCGCCGCCGCAGCAAAGGCCGTTGCAGACGGGGAGGCGCCAGCCGTCAGGGAGCCGGACACGGCAAGCTGATCCGGGCCTAGAGCTCTTCGCCCTTGCGCAACAGATCCTGCAGGAGCTTGCGCTGACGGTCGCCGGTGTCGCCATGCAGGAAGGTCATCTCACCGCTCGAATAGGTGTCGCCGTAGCTCAGCGCGATGTTCACCGTTTGCCCGAGACCGGACAGGAACTGCGCACGGTTCAGAGCCGATAGCGGATGGATGAAGGCCGCCCAGAGCTGCCCGCGCGCGATGGCGTAGCGGGCATCCAGCGCGGTGTCGAAGTTGGCCTCGAGCACGCGGCGATACTCGCCCGCCGTCATCCCGTCGGTCGTTCGGATCGGGACCATCGCGCGCATGCGGTCGGCCGAGGGATCGGTCACGATCAGCACCGGCACGTCCTCGACCGCAAGCTGGATGATCGCGCCTCGCCGCAGCGCCTCGGGGTCGACCGCCTGGACAAGCGCCCAAAGCCGGTCGACCGACATGGCTGGCTCGGCGGCGTCGGCACGCGGCGCCTCATCGCCGGCGGGCGGCTCGATGGTCGCGGCAGGCGGCTCCGACGGGCCGGGGCTGAGCTGCTCCTGCGCCGAGACCGGTGCGATCGGAAGGGCGAGGGCCAGGGCAACGGTCAAGAACGGGCGCAAGGCACCGATTGCCGCGGCGGGGATGAAGGGTCGCATAGGCTTCTCCGAATTGTCGAACCAGCCTAGGCGCAGAACGTTGGCTGCACCACGCACCCTTGCGTGACCGGCGGTCGCATGGAGACCTGAATGGACGCCCAAATCGACACTGCCCTCGACCGCGAAATCTCGTTCATCCTCGAAGCGGACCGCCTGAAGAGCGTCCTGCGCGCCAGCGTTCTGGCCGACAGATCGCGGCGCGAAAACAGTGGTGAGCACAGCTGGCATGTGGCGCTGGCGGCACTGGTGCTGTCGGAGCATGCCCAGCCCGGGGTGTCGGTCGACCGAGCGATCCGCATGCTTTTGCTGCACGATCTGGTTGAGATCGATGCGGGCGACGCGCCGATTCATTCGACCTATGACCACGCGGCGCAAGAGGCCAAGGAGCGGGCCGCCGCCGCGCGCATCTTCGGGTTCTTGCCCGAGGCACACCGGTCCGAGTTCCACGCGCTGTGGGAGGAGTTCGAGGACGGCACGAGCCCCGACGCCGCCTTTGCCCGCGCCGTCGACCGCGCGCTGCCGATGCTTCTGAACCTCGCCTCGGGCGGCGGCACGTGGGACGATTACGATGTGACGCTCGCCCAGATCGACGACAAGATCGGCCCGCCTGTGGCCCGCGGCCTGCCCGGCCTTTGGCCGCGGCTGCGCGCCCGCGTGGCGCCCTGGTTTGTCGCCCGCGGCCGCGGCTGAGGGCCTGCGTGCGCAATTGTCCGGTTGCGGGCCCGAGAGGGTCGGTCTAACCGCGACGCGCGCATGGCGGGCCCGGGCCCTGCCCCCGCGCAGCGATCATCCACGGGGCCCGACCCTCCGACAGTTGCGAAAAAAGGGACGAGACAGATGGCAGACACCACGGCACCGGACATTGTGTATACCACGGTCGACGAAGCGCCGGAGCTGGCCAGCGCCTCTCTCTTGCCGATGATCAAGGCGTTTGCGGCGGCGGCGGGGGTGAGCGTCGACACGCGCGACATCTCGCTTGCGGGGCGGATCCTGGCGGCCTTCCCCGATCACCTGTCCGACAGCCAGCGCCAGTCCGACGATTTGGCCTGGCTCGGCCAATGGGTTAAAACGCCCGAGGCGAACGTCATCAAGCTGCCGAACATTTCGGCTTCGGTGCCGCAGCTCGTGGCCGCGGTGAAGGAGCTGCAGGGCAAGGGCTTTGCGGTGCCGGACTACCCCGAGGCGCCGGCAAACGACGCCGAGAAGAAAATCCGCGCCAGCTATGACGCGATCAAGGGCTCGGCCGTGAACCCGGTCCTGCGCGAGGGCAATTCCGACCGGCGCGCCGCGGCGGCCGTCAAGAAGTTCGCTCAGGCGAACCCGCACCGCATGGGCGCCTGGTCGGCCGACAGCAAGACGCGCGTGGCCTCGATGCCCGGCAACGATTTCTTTGCCAACGAGGTGTCGACCAAGCTCGACGCGGCCGCGACCGTCCGGATCGAGCTGGAGGACGAGGCCGGCGCCATCACCGTTTTGAAAGACGGCATCTCCTATCCCGCCGGCACCGTGGTCGACGCCACCTTCATGTCGGCCAAGACGCTCGACGCGTTCCTGGCCCACGAGCTGGAGAAGACCAAGGAGGAAGGGATCCTGTGGTCGATCCACCTGAAGGCCACGATGATGAAGGTGTCGGACCCGATCATCTTTGGCCATGCGGTGAAAGCCTATCTCGCACCGGTGTTCGATCAGTTCGGCGAAGAGCTGGCCGACCTGGGCGTCAATCCGAACTCGGGGCTTGGGGACCTTCTGGCGCGCGTGGGCGACAACGAGGCGATCAGTTCGGCCATCGACGCGGCCATGGCGATGAACCCGCCGCTTTACATGGTGAATTCCGATCGCGGCATCACCAACCTGCACGTGCCGTCGGATGTGATCATCGACGCCTCGATGCCGGCCCTGATCCGCGCGGGCGGCAAGGGCTGGGGGCCGGATGGGTCCGAACAGGATTGCGTGTGCGTGATCCCCGACAATTCCTATGCCGGCGTCTATGACGAGACGATCTCATACTTCAAAGAGACCGGGGCGCTCGACCCGGCCACCTCGGGCGCGGTGCAGAATATCGGTCTGATGGCGCAGAAGGCGCAGGAATACGGCTCGCACCCGACGACGTTCGAGATCCCGGTGAAGGGCATCGTGCGGATGGTCACCGATGCCGGCGTGACGCTGCATGAACATCACGTGGAACCCGGCGATATCTGGCGCTCCTCGTCGGCCCGCAAGGCCCCGATCGAGGACTGGGTAAAGCTCGCCATCGACCGGCAGAAAGCCGAAGGGTGCCAGGCGATCTTCTGGCTCGATGCGCAGCGCGCGCACGATGCGGAGCTGATCGAATACGTCACGCCGATCCTGGAGGCCGCGGGCGTCGCCCACCTGTTCGACATCCTGCCGCCGCGCGAGGCGACGCGGGTGACGCTGGAGACGATCCGCAAGGGCGAGACGTCGATCGCGATCACCGGGAACGTGCTGCGGGACTACCTGACCGACCTCTTCCCGATCCTCGAACTCGGGACCTCGGCCAAGATGCTCTCGATCGTCAAGCTGATGCAGGGCGGCGGCCTCTTCGAGACGGGCGCTGGCGGCTCGGCCCCGAAGCACGTGCAGCAACTGCAGGAGGAAAACCATCTGCGGTGGGATTCGCTCGGCGAGTTCTGTGCGCTCGGCGAGAGCTTCAAGTTCCTCGGCCAGGTCAAAGGCAATGCCAAGGCGCGCGTGCTGGGCGAGGCGGTGGATGCGGCGACGCAAGGCATCCTCGACCACGACCGTTCGCCCGGCCGCAAGGTGGGCCAGCCCGACAACCGCGACAGCCATTACTGGTTTGCACGGTACTGGGCGGAGGCGCTGGCGGCGCAGACCGACAATGCCGAGCTGGCCGCCCACTTCTCGCCAATTGCCCAGGCGCTCGCCGAGAACGAGGAGAAGATCGTGGCTGAACTCGCCGCGGTCCGCGGTGGCCCGGCCGACACGGGCGGCTACTACCACCCTGGCAGCGGAGAGCTCGCCGGTGTGATGCGCCCCTCCACGACCCTCAACGCAATCTTCGGGTAAGCAACGCAACGGCGGGCGCAGTGCGCCCGCCCCTCGCGTAGAAACTTCGTAGTATGACGTCGCCGTCGCGCCGGCTTCCCGTCCCGTGAAGGCGTCGACGGGAAGCTGTTACTGGCCCAATGCTGGTGTGAACCGCTGCGGAGGGACCTGCATCTCTTCTTGCCCATGCGGACGCGAGATCGTCGAAGGGCGCGATTGGCGGTGGTGCAGTGTGCTGTGCCGCTCGCGACCTGGGAGGTCTTGCCGGCTGTGGCCGACAAGACCGACAGTTCGTCTTACCGCCAGCGGTTGGTGACCTCTACGATCTGGCGGCCCAGCATGAGCACCGCCTTTTTGCGGCCGCTGTTGGGCTTGAGCTTCTGGTGCTCGACCAGCAGCCGCATCATCTCGACCATCAGCTGATAGCGGTAGAGCGAGCCGGTGTTGGTCGCAGCGCGGTGGTACTTCGCCAGGCGCTCGTCGATCTTCTTGATGTGGTTGGAGCGGATCTTGTAGTCCATCGAGCTGGCTTGCTTCCACTGGTCGACGGTCCAGAGCTGCCGGTGAAGGGTGCGCGGCGCACTGGCGTCGGACCTTTGAGACTGGATCGCCCGGTCGTAGAAGGCCACGGCCTCTCTGTTGAACTTGAGGATCTCCCGCTGAAGGGTCCGCGCCCAGTCTTCGACATTGGACGGCGACGCATAGAGGCCAAGATACGGGGTTTTGGCAAACAGCTCGCCCCCGCCGGCCTTCAGCGACTCGATGGACACGCCCGCGCAGCTCATCGTCTTACTGGCCAGCTTGTACTTTCCGCCATTGTTTTTGAAGCTGCGCCAGTAGTTGGCCATCGACGCGAGCGACAGGCCGAAGGGCTGACGGGCCGCAGCTTCGGCGGGGCCGGGCAAACCGAACGGAGACCGGATGCCGCAAATTCCCGGGATGCTCACCTGGGCATTGGAGGAGTTGCCCCAGCCGTACCGCGTCTCGAACTGGCCGGCTCGGGGAGACATTGTGCCCGCGGCAAGACCCCGCTGCGCACGCTCAGCGATTTCGTCCTTCATATCGTCGGCATAGTCGTCGCCGTGCCAACCAGCCTGCTTCTTAAGCGCATCCCAAATGGAGGCCCCGTCCGCGGGCCACCAGCTGACATATTCCGGCGTTGCAAACATCGATCCCCGCAGCAGGACGGCCGCGTGGCCAAAGTGCGAGGTGGGAAACGGTCCGACCTTCTTGTCCCGCCAGATCACCGCCGTGGCCTCGTTGGGGAAGAGCTGGTTGACCGACACATCAATTGTGTTGTCGACCGAAGAGACCGTCGACGCGATTGTGGGGTCTCTCGAAAGGGATGGGGCCGTTGAGAGCGACATGCGCGTTCCGGTAGAGCCTGCTGAGGCGTTGGAGCTTGTTGAGGCGTTCGATGCCATACTGTCGCTGCGGCCAAAGTTGAGAGGCTCGTTCATCAGGCCGTTCAGGAACCCCATGTCCATGCTGACGCCCGAATTGCGGCGATGGTGGATGCGTGCGCCATGGTTGACGGGGTCGTTGATGACTACACTGTCTTCGGGCATTGGATGTGTCCTTTCGCGCGTGAGCGTTGGGCCGTGAGCTGGTTCGGGTGGAGTGGTGGCGACTTTGCCTGGGGATTAAGATCGTCGTTCGATGTGTGAGAGGTCGCGAGACTTGGTGCTGGACGTCTCAGCCCGTCCTTCGATCCGTATCGGCGAGGCACGAAGACCGTACACCATATCAAGACTGCCGGGAGATGGGCGCCAGAGCGCCGTTGATCGGGGTAAGGTGCAAGCCCGGCATCTCTGTCTCCCACGTGCTGCCCGAAGGGTCGGGCGGTTCCAGCGCCGATTTCCGAGGGCGCTCCAATTGCCAGTTCCGTGGCCCTTTGCCCCGGCTGGGGCCTGGCGAGAACCACACTCTCGCCACATTCAGACGTGGGTCGACGTCTGTGGCGCGGCGGTTCAATCAAATCTCTTCTTTTTTTCGTGCCCATGCCCCTCACGGTCTGGCCTGTTCCAGCACCATGCGGTTCTGGCGCGTTCGATGACCCGTGGCCCCCCGGTCACGGATCCGCGAGGCGTGGCCAACTATGGGGCAAGCGCGATCGAATTTCCATCGCGGTGTCGGCCGTCGACCATCCGCGGCCAATGGGGAACATCGCGGGTCGGAACGCGACTCTTCGCAAGGTCCCCAAGACCGGAATTCTGTCCGACCACGAACGGCGCGGACCCCTTACGACCCCTTCATGGACTGGCAAGGCGCCATCGCTGGATTGCCCCAAGCAGCAGTCCGTCTCATCGGCGGGAGCCATTGCGCCGGATACTGGACCACAGCGCCGCGACACCTCACCACTTCCGTATACCATGGCATACACTTTCTGCGCCGCGGCGTGGCTGCTATAGGCGGGGCAATGCAGCGCAAGGGAGCCAGCGCCATGTCGAAGATCAAGGTCGAGAACCCCGTCGTCGAACTCGATGGGGACGAGATGACCCGCATCATGTGGGACTTCATCAAGAAGAAGCTGATTGAGCCCTATCTCGACATCGACCTGCTCTACTACGATCTGGGGATTGAGGAACGCGACCGGACCGACGACCAGATCACCATCGATGCGGCGGAGAAGATCAAGGAGATCGGCGTTGGCGTGAAATGCGCGACGATCACGCCGGATGAGGCCCGGGTGGAGGAGTTCGGCCTCAAGCAGATGTGGCGCAGTCCGAACGGCACAATCCGCAACATCCTGGGCGGCGTGGTGTTCCGCGCGCCGATCATCTGCCGCAACGTGCCGCGCCTTGTGCCGGGGTGGACGAAGCCCATCGTCATCGGCCGGCACGCCTTTGGCGACCAGTACCGCGCGACCGATTTCCATTTTCCGGGCGCCGGCAAGCTGACGCTGACGTTCGAAGGCGCCGACGGCACGGTGATCGAGCGCGAGGTGTTTCAGTCGCCCTCGGCCGGGGTGGCGCAGGCGATGTACAATCTCGACGAGTCGATTGCCGACTTTGCCCGCGCCTCGTTCAACTATGGCCTGAACCTTGGCTGGCCGGTGTACCTTTCGACCAAGAACACGATCCTCAAAGCCTATGACGGGCGGTTCAAGGACCTGTTTCAGGAAGTGTTCGATGCCGAATTCCGCGACCGGTTCGAGGCCAAGGGGCTCTGGTATGAGCACCGGCTGATCGACGACATGGTCGCGAGTGCTCTGAAATGGTCGGGTGGCTATGTCTGGGCCTGCAAGAACTATGACGGCGACGTACAGTCCGACACGGTGGCGCAGGGGTTCGGGTCGCTCGGCCTCATGACG
This sequence comes from Pseudomonadota bacterium, assembly GCA_039822045.1. Taxonomy (GTDB): domain Bacteria; phylum Pseudomonadota; class Alphaproteobacteria; order Rhodobacterales; family Rhodobacteraceae; genus HLUCCA09. The sequence goes on from JBCBMY010000002.1 coordinate 227,977, forward strand.
TCGATCCTGATGACGCCGGACGGGAAGGTGGTGGAGAGCGAGGCCGCCCACGGCACCGTCACCCGCCATTACCGGCAGCACCAGGAGGGGAAGGCCACGTCGACCAACTCCATCGCGTCGATCTTTGCCTGGACGGGCGCGCTGAAGCACCGGGCCAAGCTCGACGACAACGCGGCGTTGGCGACCTTTGCCGAGACCCTCGAGAAGACAGTCGTCAGCACCGTGGAGAGCGGGTTCATGACGAAGGATCTCGCCCTGCTCGTGGGCCCCAATCAGAAGTGGCTGACCACAATGGGGTTCCTCGAGAAGATCGACGAAAACCTCAATGCGGCTTTGCCGGGCTGATCAGCGGCCGAGGGGGCGGCCCCGGTGTGGGCGTCCGGCCAGGCAGACGATCGGCAGGTGTTCGGATCAGGCGGGGCGCCGCTCGGCCCCGTCCGACGCCGGCTGAGCGCCCCGGTTGTGGGTCTGATGGTAGAGCTCGGCCGTAATCCGGCTTGCCGTCTTCTCAAACAGGAACGGGAGCACGGCATGGACCGCGGCGGCACCGGCCGCAACGAACAGTTTGGCCGAAAAGCGGGCCGCAAAGGCGGCATGTTCGGCATAGGTTTCATCGACGCTGCCGGGGTGCTGGGTGAAGAGACGGAGCATATTGGCCCTCCTTGATGTCGGTTTCCCAGATTATCGGCCGGCTGTGCGAAAAAGCCGTCCCAATCTCCGCAGACTGGAGGTATGTTTTGGGAGAACCTCCCAATAGAGTCTCACCTCATGGACGATACAGACCGCCGAATCTTGCGGGCCCTGCAGCAGGATTGCGGCCGCTCGCTCGATGCGCTGGCAGATGCTGTCGGCATGTCGCGCAACGCCGTGTGGCGCCGCGTGCGCATTCTGGAAGAGCGCGGAGTGTTGCGCGGGCGGGTTGCGCTGGTCGACGGCGACAAGGTGGGCCTTGCGTTGCGCGTGTTCATCCAGGTGCGCACCGACAGACACGCGCGCGACTGGTCGACCGGCTTTGCCCGCGCAGCGCGTGCCATCCCCGAGATCCTCGGCGTCTACCGGATGACGGGCGATCTGGATTACCTGATCGAGGCGCGGGTGGCCGACATGGCCGACTATGACCGTCTGTACCAGAAGCTGACCGAGGCGGTGGAGCTCCGCGACGTTTCGGCCAGCTTTGTGATGGAGGTCATCAAAGAGACGACCGCCCTGCCCGTCTAGGCGCTCTTTGTGTCTGGCCGGGGTGGCCCGCGGCGTGCGGCGCGGAGGCCTGGTGCGCTGACGCCGCAGGCGTTGCGCTTCGTCTTTGCCTGTCCATTGCGCAGGGGCGGGCCGCGGGCCTGGACGTCCCTTCCGTGCGCCGCGTCAGCAGGCTAGGAGCGGGCCATGCCCTCACCGCTCCAGACAATCGAGATCGACCCCGACGCCGTTCGCCATACACCCCTTGAAGACGCGCAGGGGCTGGCGGCGGGGCTCGTTCTGTGCGGCCTCGGCGTCGCGCTCCTGGCGCATCTGGGGTTCATCACCGGGCAGACGGCGGGCCTGGCCCTCATCATCACGCTGACGACGGGCTGGCCGTTCGGATGGGTGTTCTTTGTGGTGAACCTGCCCTTCTATGCCTTTGCCTGGCGCCGGCTCGGGCCCGAATTCACGATCAAGTCGATCGGCTGCGTCGCGGCCCTGTCGGTTCTGGTGGAGCTGATCCCGGGTTGGATGCCGCTTGGCGCAGTCGACCCAATCTGGGGTGTCGTCGCGTTCGGCTGCACAACGGGGATCGGTCTGTTGGCCGTCTTCCGCCACAAGGGCAGCCTCGGCGGGCTTGGCGTGGTCGCGCTCCTGGCCCAGGACGCCACCGGCGTGCGCGCGGGTTACGTCCAACTGGCCGTAGATGCGGTGCTCTTCACCGTCGCACTGGCCCTTCTCCCGCTCTCGGTTGTGGTCTATTCGCTGGCAGGTGCGGTGATCCTGAACGGCCTCATCGCGTTCAACCATCGGCGTGACCGCTACGTTGCGCCATGAGCGGGGAGCACGACGATGCCCGTCCACTATGTCTGGCTGGTTCTGGCCATCACGGCTGAGATCCTTGGCACGTCGGCCCTTCAGGCCAGCCAGCAATTCACGCGGCTCTGGCCATCGTTGGGGGTGCTGGTCGGCTACGGCGCGGCGATCTTCTTTTTGTCGCTCACTCTGAAATACATGCCGGTCGGCGTCGTCTATGCCGTATGGTCTGGCCTTGGGATCGTGGGCATCGCCATCATCGGGCGGATCGTGTTCGGCCAGCGGCTGGACCTGCCGGCGATCCTCGGAATTGCGCTGATCCTGGCCGGCGTCCTGGTGATCAACCTTCTGTCAAAGACCGCCGGCCACTAGCCCTCGCACGACAGGCCGTCGCCGTCGGCATCGAGCCGGGCGGCATAGCCGGGGGCGCCAGCGCGCGCCGGGGCGAGCCCCACAAGGGCCGCGGCCCGGCAATCGAGCACCGCAACGGTGTGGCGCAGAGTGACCATGGCCGGCCACGGCAACCGCTCCTCTGCCACGGTCGCGCCGTAGCCGAGGGCCGCCCCGGACAGCAGGATCAGCGCGTCGCGCCAGAGCGGGCGATGCCGCCGACGCTCCAGCCGCGCCTCGCGCCGCTGCCGCGCCCGGAAGGCCGCGAGCGCGGCGACATGGGGGGTCTTGGCGGCCCGCGCATCGAGGATCGACGCCATAACGGAGCCGGCGAGCGAGCCCAGAAGCACCAGGCTCGTGACGAGAAGCGCACCGATGGCCGCGGCCTCAGCAATCGCCATGGCCCCGCCCCTGCCGCACCGCGGCGTCCCTTGCGGCGGGCCCATCGCACCCCCATAACCGGGGAAAGTCCCCCAGCCACAGGCCAATGATGGACACCGCTTCGTACGACCTCACAACCTGGATCACCGCCGGTTCGATCCTGCTCTTGCTGTTCTGTTCCGCCTTCTTCTCCGGCTCCGAAACCGCGCTGACGGCGGCCACGAGGGGCAAGCTGCGCTCGATGGCCGACCGGGGCGTGGGCGGAGCCGGTGCCGCATTATCGCTCAAAGAAGATAACGAGCGCCTGATTGGCGGGATCCTTCTTGGAAACAATCTTGCCAATATCCTGGCGACTTCGCTCGCAACGGCCCTCTTTACGGCCCTTCTTGGCGAGGGCGGCGTCGCGGCCGCGACGCTGGTAATGACTCTGATGGTGCTGATCTTCGCCGAGGTCCTGCCCAAGACCTATGCGATTACCGACCCCGAGCGCGCGGCCTCGCATGTTGCGCCCCTGATCCGGCTGGTGATCGGGGTGCTGGCGCCGGCCGTGGCGGTGGTGCGTGCGATTGTGCGCGTGGTGCTGCGCCTCTTCGGCCTGAGGATCGAGGCGGGCGACGCGATGCTCTCGGTCCGCGAGGAGATCGTCGGCGCGCTTCAGATCGGCCATGCCGAGGGCGCGGTGGAGAAGGAAGACCGCGACCGCCTGCTGGGGGCGCTCGATCTGGGCGACCGGGTTGTGGAGGAGATCATGCTCCACCGCTCGAAGATCGAGATGATCGATGCCGACGCCTCGCCGCAGGCCATTCTGAGCCAGGCACTCGCCTCCCCCCACACGCGGCTGCCGATCTTCAAGGACGAGCCGGAGAACGTGGTGGGCGTGATCCATGCAAAGGACCTGCTGCGCGAGATGGACCGGCTGATGCGGATCGCCGAGGCGGAGTCCGAGGGTCTCGACGCGCTCGACGGGTTCTCGGTGCAGGATGTGGCGATGGAGCCCTATTTCGTGCCCGAGACCACGACACTCGACGATCAGATGCGCGAGTTTTTGCGGCGCCATACGCACTTCGCGCTGGTGGTGGACGAATATGGTGCGCTGCAGGGTCTGATCACGCTCGAGGACATTCTCGAGGAGATTGTGGGCGAGATCACCGATGAGTTCGATGTCGATGCCGAGCACCCGGTGCGGCGCACCGAATCCGGCGATTACCTCGTCGACGGCGCCATGACGATCCGCGACCTGAACCGCGCCTGCGACTGGCAGTTGCCCGACGAGGAGGCCAACACGATCGCCGGGCTCGTGATCCATGAGGCGCAGACGATCCCCACCCAGGGTCAGGTGTTCAGCTTCCACGGCTTCCGGTTTGAGGTCACCGCGCGGCAGGCCAACCGGTTGACGCGGCTGCGGATCCGCCCGCTCCTGTAACAGGCGTCGGGCGGCCCCGCCCGCCTCAGCGGCCGCGGAAGAGACCGCCCAGAACGCCGCGCACCACGGCCTTGCCGGACTGGGTGCCGAGCTGGCGGGCGAAGCTCTTGGCGAAGGCTTCACCCACACTGTCGGAGCGGCGCGACCCGCCATAGCGCCGGGCCGAGGAGCGGCTGACGGAGTTGGCGGAGTAGCGCCGGGCGGCATTGAACTCGCGCTCGGCCACGGGCGCCGTTTCGGCCGCGAGCTCGCTTTGCTCGGCTGCGGCGGCCGCCTTCGAGGCGCGGGCCGCCAGGATCTCGGCCGCGCTCTCGCGGTCGACGGCCAGGTCATAGCGTCCGGCGAACGGGGAGCCCGCAATGAGCGCGGCGCGCGCCCCGTCTGAGAGGGGGCCCAACTGCGAACCGGGGGGCCGGATCAGCGTGCGTTCGGCCATGCCGGGCGTGCCCTTCTTTTCGAGAAACGACGTGACAGCCTCACCCGTGCCCACCTCGCGAATCGCGGTTTCGATATCGAGCGCAGGGTTGTCGCGATAGGTCTCGGAGGCGGCTTTGAGCGCGCGGCGGTCGCGGGCGGTGAAGGCGCGGAGCGCGTGCTGCACCCGGTTGCCGAGCTGGCCCAGAATGTCCTCGGGCACGTCGTCCGGCGACTGAGTGCAGAAATAGAGGCCCACTCCCTTGGAGCGGATCAGGCGCGCCACCTGCTCGATCTTGTCGAGGAGCGCCTTCGGCGCGTCCTCGAAGATCAGGTGCGCCTCGTCGAAGACCACCACGAGGCGCGGACGGTCGGCATCGCCCTGCTCGGGCAGGTCCTCGAAGAGCTCCGACATCAGCCAAAGGAGCGTCGTGGCGTAGAGCCGCGGCGCGGCCATCAGCCGGTCGGCCGCCAGCACGTTGATCCGGCCGCGCCCATCGGGGTCGACCCGCATGATGTCGGCCAAGTCGAGCGCCGGTTCGCCGAAAAAGGCGCCGCTGTCCTCGGCCTCGAGGACCAGAAGCTGGCGCTGGATCGCGCCGACCGAGGCCGGCGAGACGTTGCCGTAGCGCAGGCTGAGATCGGCGCGGTGCTCCCCCACCCAGACGAGGAGGGCGCGCAGGTCATCGAGATCGAGAAGCGCCAGACCCTGTTCGTCGGCCACGCGGAAGGCGATGTTCAGCACGCCTTCCTGCGCCTCGGTCAGTTCCAGAAGCCGGGCGAGCAGAAGCGGCCCCATCTCAGCGATGGTGGTGCGGACGGGGTGCCCCTTCTCGCCGAAGATGTCCCAGAACGTCACCGGGCAGGCCCCGTAGACCAGATCCAGCCCGATCGTGTCGGCCCGCTCGGTGAAGGCGCCATGAAGCGGGCCATCGGGGCTGCCCGCGGCGCCGAGGCCCGACAGATCGCCCTTCACATCGGGCACGAGGACGGGCACGCCGGCCGCCGAGAACCCTTCGGCAAGGATCTGGACCGTCACGGTCTTGCCCGTCCCGGTGGCGCCCGCAATCAGGCCGTGGCGATTGGCCAGATCCAATCGCAGATGCTGCGGCGCGCCATATTCAGGCCCGCCACCCCCGACGAAGATCTTGTCCATTGTCCCCTCCCGACCTGTCCCGGTGCGAGAATACAAATTTAACCTTGCTGTGCCAGAACCTGACATGCGCGCCGCCCCGTGGTGGGCGGATGCGTTTCCTCCCTGTCAGACTGGCCGGTCCCCTTTGGACCGGCATTTTTCACAGTTCGCTCATCCTGCGACAAGTTGCCGGGGTTGGGCGCGTGCTCCCTTGTCGGCCCAGACCGCACAATCTGGCGCCTGCGCCGGTCAAATTCCTGAATCTCCGCAGATTTCCTGTTGACGGCCCCCCTCGGGTTTCCTAGCTTTCGGCGCAAGTCGGCCCGTCCGGCAGGGAGCAAATTGGTCGGAGACAATCACGGCCATTCCACGGCACGAACCGTGGACTGGGGGAAACCCCAGTGGAAGGGTCCTTCGGGGCCCTTTTTCACTTTGCGCCCTGCGCCCGGGCGCGAATCTGTGGCGCGTTGACCGGCGATCGAGCGGAGAAGCCGGGCTTGACGGCGGGGATCACACGAGCATTTGGGCCTGACACCTGCCCGGCCCCGTGGTATTTCGCGCCCAATGCCGAATTGGCAATCTCAGAGCAGGGAACCAAATACATGATCTTGTTGGAGCGCTACCTCGCCGTGCCAGCCGTGTTGGCCGCGGCGCTTTCACTGTCTGCGCCGGCCATCGCGCAGGACAGCACAGGCGCCGAAACCGAGGCACCGGCAGCGGAGACAGACGCACCGGCCACCGACGCCCCGAGCGGCGGCGAAGGCGAGGGCGGATCTGAGGATCTGGGCCTGAGCATGGGCACACCCGTGGACGATGGCGCCGCCGCGTCGGCCGACCAGATCGGACAACCGTATCTGCTGGAGACGTCGGGCGATTGGGAAATCCGGTGCGTGCGCACGTCGCTGGAACACGATCCCTGTGCCCTCCACCAACTTCTGCAGGACGAGGCGGACAACTCCGTGGCCACCATCGAACTGGTGAACCTGCCGCCAGATCAGGCCGCCGCGGCTGGCGCCACGATCGTGACGCCGCTGGAGACGCTTCTGACCGAACAGATCACGCTGCAGGTGGATGGGGGCCAGGGGCGGCGCTATCCGTTCTCGTTCTGCACGCAGATCGGCTGCGTCAGCCGGGTGGGCTTCACCGATGCCGAGGTCGACGCCTTCCGGCGCGGGGCCGAGGCCACGCTGACCATCGTGCCGGCCACGGCGCGGGATGCGCAGGTGCGGCTGGGCGTGTCGCTGATCGGCATTTCGGCCGGTCTGGAGCGGATCATCGAGCTCAACGCCCTCAACGCCGAAGCGATCAACGCCGCACGGGCCGCGCAGGACGCTGCAGCCGAGTAAGCCTTCGGGGCCGCGCGCCGGGCGGTCGCCGCACGGCCTTGCTGTTGGGTGCGCTTCGCAAGGTACAAATCCTTGCACCTGGAAGAGCAGTCAGACGCTCCGAAGGATCAGGCAGGCGTTCAGGCCGCCAAAGGCAAAGGCGTTGGACATGGCCACGTCGACCCGAGCCTCGCGCGCATCATTGGGAACGACGTCGAGGGCGCATTCGGGATCGGGCTCTTCATAGCCGATGGTGGGCGCAATCACCCCGTCGCGCAGCGCCATAACGCAGGCCAGCAATTCGACCGCGCCCGTGCCGCCGATCAGGTGGCCGTGCATCGACTTCGTCGACGAGATCATGAGACGGTCGGCATGGGGGCCGAACGTGTCGGCGACGGCGGCGCATTCGGTCTTGTCGTTGGCGGCCGTGCCGGTGCCGTGCGCGTTGATATAGCCCACGCTGTCGGCCGGAAGCTTTGCGTCGCGCAGCGCCATCGCCATCGTCCGCGCCGCACCCTTCATCGAGGGCATGACGATGTCGGAGGCGTCGGAGGTCATGGCAAAGCCCACGATTTCGGCCAGGATCTGCGCCCCGCGGCCGCGGGCATGCTCCATCTCCTCGAGCACGAAGATCGCCGCGCCCTCGCCCTGGACCATTCCGTTGCGGTTGGCCGAGAACGGGCGACAGGCATCCTTCGACATCACGCGCAGCCCCTCCCACGCCTTGATGCCGCCGAAGGTGAGCATCGCCTCGGAGCCGCCCGCCACCATCACGCGGCAGGCGCCTGAACGGATAAGGTGGAAGGCCTGACCGATGGCGTGGTTCGACGACGCGCAGGCCGTGGCGACGGTGTAGGACGGGCCCTTGAGGTTGTACTCCATCGAGATGTGCGAGGCGGCAGCGTTGTTCATCAGCTTGGGCACGACGAACGGGTGCACGCGGTTCTTTCCGTCCTCATAGACGGAGCGGAAGTTGTCGTCCCACGTCTCCATCCCGCCTGCGGCAGTGCCTAGGACGACGCCCGCCTCGGTCGACAACTCGCCAGCAAAGGTGAGCCCCGCCTGCCCGATCGCCTCGCGCGCCGAGATCAGCGTGAACTGGGTAAATCGGTCGTAGAGCGCGATCTGCTGGCGGTTGAACTCGGCCTCGGGGTCGTAGTTGCGGACCTGCCCGCCGATCTTGACCGTCAGCCGCTCGACATCGCGCACATCCACCGGCCCAATGCCGCAAAGGCCCTCGGCCATGGCGCGGGTGGTCTCGACAGCGCTGCGCCCGAGCGCATTGATCGAGCCCTGCCCCGTGATGACGACGCGCGGCATAGAGCCCTCAGGCACCCTTTTGTTCGGCCAGAAGGCCCCTTACCGCGGTGACAATGGCGGCGACCGACGAGATGTCGAAATCGCCCTGCAACGGCTCGTTGGCGTTGAACGGCACCGAAATGTCGAAGGCTTCCTCGATCGCGAAGATACTCTCGACGAGCCCCAGACTGTCGATGCCGAGATCCTCCAGCGTCGCGTCGGGTGTAACGTCCTGGGGCTGCAGCACGGCCTGTTCCGCGATGATCTCGATCACCTTGCGCTGAACCTCGTCTGCCATGTTGCCCGCCCCTTCTGTCACGTGCGGGTGATTTAGTCGCCGTTTTCCGGGTTTGGAAGGTGCTTTCTGAGAGCCGCGACGTCGCGCAGGAGGCGCGGAAGGCGGCGCAGGTTCTTGTAGGCGGCAATGCCCGCCTTCATCTCCATGGAGATCGGACCGATCATGACCGTCCCGGGGGCGAGATCGGTGCGGGCGGGCGTGCATGCCGACAGGATGACGTCGTCACCCAGCGTCAGGTGGTCGATGACGCCGGCCTGACCGCCAAGCACCACGCGGTCGCCCAGAGTGCTGGACCCGGCGATGCCGGCCTGGCCGCACAGGAGGCAGTCCTTGCCGACCCGCACGTTGTGGGCCACCTGCACGAGGTTGTCGATCTTGGTGCCGTCGCCTACGACCGTGTCGGAAAGCGTGCCGCGATCGATGCAGGCGTTCGATCCAACTTCGACATCATCGCCGATGGTGACGGCGGCCAGCGAGTGGATGCGGGCCTGGGCCTGCTGACGCTGACCTTGCCTGTCGCCGAGCGTCTTGCGCACGGCCTCGACCGCCGAGGGCTCGGGCGTGACATAGGAGAACCCGTCGCCGCCGATCACGGCACCTGGCTGCGCGATGAACCGGTCCCCGGCCCGGCAGCGCGCGCCGAACACGACATGCTCGAGCAAGAGGGCGTCGCGCCCCAGGACCGCGCCCGCCCCCACCACCGCGTGCGCCGCGATCCGGGCGCCAGGGCCGATCCGCGCGCCGGCCCCAATCACGGCAAAGGGGCCGATGGCCGCGCCGTCACCGATCTCGGCCCCCGGCTCGACATGGGCCTTGGGGTGAACGCCCGGGGCAATCTGCGGGCCGGGATCCATCATCTGGCTGAGGCCCGACAGGGCAAAGCGCGGCCGCGGCGCCAGAACGGCCGCGGCAAGACCGTAGTCGGCTGGCACGGCATCGGCCCAGAGGAGCGCCGCGCGGGCCTGCCCCCTGCCGAGCGCGGCCGCATATTTCGGGTCGGCCGCTAGGGCGATGTCGTTGGGGCCTGCCTCGTGGGGCGCCGCCGCATTGCCGACCCGCAGGGCGGTGTCGCCCCAGGCCTCAAGACCGAGCGCCTTGGCGATCTCTCCCACGGTGAAGCTCGGTCCGGCCACGGCGCTCTCCCTCTGCGTGCCAGAGCGTGGTAGCCGCCTGGACGCCCGAGCGAAAGCCCGTGCAGAGCGCCCGGTGGGCGCGCGTCAGGAGAGCGTGTCGAGCGAAACGCCAGCCTGCCGAAGGGCCTGCCAGAGCGCAGCGTCGCGCCCATAGATGTCCTCGCGGTAGTTCACGCGGCCTTTGGCCTGTGTGATGGCGGTGCGGTAGATCAAGTGCACCGGGACCGGGTCATCGAGGTAGATGCGTGTGCGGTTGCCCGTGCGCAGCGTGCCCTGGAACACGCTCACCGGGTCAACCTCCTGCCGGGACAGCAGGTGATAGGCAAACTCGTGCGGATCGCCCAGACGAATGCATCCCGACGAGTAGGTGCGCCGCTCGCGATCGAACAGGTGCTTGTCGGGCGTATCGTGCAGGTAGATCGCGTGCGGGTTGGGGAACATGAACTTGACCGTCCCAAGCGCGTTGCGGGGGCCCGGCGGCTGCACCAGGTTGAACGGGAAGTTCTTGGCGTTGTAGGCGCTGAAGTTCACCGCCGAGCGCGGCACGACCCGTCCGCGCCGGTCGACGACCTTGAGATAGCTGGCCGCGCCCCGGTTCCGCTTCAGCCGCGGAAGGTAGTCGCGCGCGAGGATCCCGCGCGGCACCGTCCAGGTCGGGTTCAGCTCCATATATTCCATCTCGTCGGAAAACTCGGGCGTCTCCTTGCCGTTGTCGTCGTCGCCCACCACGGCCTTTGTCTCAAAGGTCACGATGCCGTCGTCGATGACGCGCGCGTGGAAATCGGTCAGGTTGACAACGATATGGCGCGCGCCCCGCCCGCCCGGCACGTTCAGCCACCGCTCGCGTTCCATCGCCACAAGAACCTGGCTGAGGCGCTTCTCGACGCTCTGGTTCACCTCGCGGATGGTCGAGGCGCCGGCGACGCCGTCGGGCGACAGGCCATGGTCGATCTGGAACTGCTGCACCGCGCGGATGAGGGCGGCGCCGTAGGTCGCCGCCGCCGTGGGCTCGAGATAGCCCATACGGATCAGACGGTTGCGCAGCGCAACGACGGCCGCGCCCGAGGCGCCGGGTTCGAGCTTGGCTGAGGGCACATTCGGGCCCCAGCCCCCGCCCAGGCGCAGGGATTCAAGGCGCATCTTCTCGCCCATCAGCCGCGCATATTCGTGCGAGCGCGGCGCAAGCCCATCGAGGAATGCTGCCGGGTCAGGCCCGGCAAGGCCCGCGAGAAGCTCCTGCGGATTGCGTCGTGGAAGCTCGCGCACGATCCGGGGATCGACACGGTTCGGCGTCAGCACGCCCGAGCTGACATCCTGCGCGTAGGTCAGGAAGATCTTGGCCGCCTCGACCTCGGCGCGGCCCAAGCCCCGGGTGCTGTTGGCCTCCGCGAACACCGCCCTGAGAGCGGCCGCATCGTAGCGCCTCTTGGGCAGGCCGTGCATCGACGCGCGCTCAAGCGCCGAGAGCAACGCCGCCCGCCGCGCCAGCGCGTCCGGCCCGGGCCCCGTGAAGATCGGGCGATACCCTGCCTCGCGGTAGAAGGTGGCGACGGCATCGCTCTGGTACGCGGCCTCGGCAATCGCCTGGCGAAACGCCAATGGCACCGCCGGCGGCTGAGCGGCCGCGGGAATTGCCGCCAAGGCAATCATTGCAATAAGGCTGGCGCCGCAGAAATTCCGGGCCGTCCGAGAAGTGAAAACTGGCATCGTTACGCCTTCGCGCAGGACAAATGAGCAGACCGCTCAACCGTGTCAAAGCGCTTTGGGGCTGTCCATTCACAAATTCCCCAGCGGAATGTCTTTTCACCGACGTTGCACCGGCGCTGCGCGGATAAGCGCGCCCTTCCAGAGGCTTGCAACCCTCGTCAGCAGACCTCGGCGAGATTGCGTCGAATGCAAGGCGATTGTGACGAGAATGCGCCACACTCAGGAAATCTAAACCGCTTCTGCGCTAACGCGGACTTAAGCGAGTTTCTGCCTAGTTGACAGGCGAATGACCACTGCCGGAATTGCACACTTGGACCTCACGAGATGTTGTGCCAGAAGATTGTCGCGAGTTGGGGAACAGAAAGCGCAAAAACGGCTGCCAAAATGCAGCGACCAGAGGCGACGGACAGGCATAGACAATGAACAATCCAACTGGCTCGACGAGCCTGACAAGGCGCGGTATCCTACGCGCCTTTGCTGCGACAGCCGTTGCAGCAGCTCCCGTTTACGCAAACGCCTTCGGCATCCTTCGAGGTGCCGGCGACATCCGGCGGCTGAAGATGTACAACGGCCGAACCGGCGAGAATATTGACACGATCTACTGGATCGAAGGCGCCTACATCAAGGATGCCAAGCGCGAGATCGACCGTTTCATGCGCGACTGGCGGCGCAATGAAGTGAAGTCGATCGATTTCCGCACCATCGACATCCTGGCTGCCGCTCATAATCTGACCGATGCCAAGGACCCCTACATGCTGCTGTCGGGCTATCGCTCGCCCGCGACGAACGCGATGCTTCGGGCGCGCGGCAGTGGCGTGGCGCGGAAGTCTCGGCACCTGAAGGGCGAGGCGGCCGATGTGCGTCTGGGCTCACGGTCGGTCAACCAGCTGGCACGGGCCGCGGTGGCCTGTCGGGGCGGCGGTGTGGGCCGGTACTATGGCTCGAACTTCGTCCACATGGATTGCGGTCCGATCCGCAACTGGTGAACGCCCGCGCGCGGCGACGCCCGTCGGCGTTGGCCTCGCGAGCGCAGGCTGCCACCTCATTGGCCGGCCGATCCAAGGATTGGCCGGGAACTGACCGTCTTTCGGCCGCATGATGTTCCCCTTGCGGCCGGCGCATACATCAACCTCGCTCCCACGCATCCGACCGGCCGGTTCATGGTCGCGACCCGAGCAGTCCCACAAAGGCGCGCAGCAACGGCGCCTGGTGCGGAGAGATCCGAGCGCTGTGCCCATGATCGCCTAGGGCGCGGCCGGCTCCGCCGCTGACCAGGCTGCATCCCGAGCAAACCAGGCTTCAGGCTCGTCCAATTGAGGGCGAAAGTACGCCACCGCGCGGCCCGCGGGCTTGGGCGGAGCAGTCCAGGGGCCGATCCCGTGCAGAAGGTGGCGATGCAGGAGGACGGCCTCCCCCGGGCGGGCGCAAACGGGCTGGCGCGGGCAGGTGTCGAAGACGATCCGCCGTGCGTCCCGATAGGTCTTGGACAGGTCCAGGTCACCCACCGGCACCTCTCTGCGATCCGCCCGCGCCCGAGCGAGCGCAGGCCCCATGGTGCGATGGCTCCCGGGCCAGACGACGAGAGGCGCCGCCTCGGCCGCACTGTCGGTGAGCGGCAGTCCAAGCACGAACGCGTGCGGCTCGCGCAGGATCCGCCGCCCCTGCCCCTCGGGCAGCAACCCGTCGACATGGGCGGCGTCGCGCTGCACACGGTATCGGCCGGCGCCCGGGCTCTCGCCCTCCTTGGGCTGCGGGTAGCCCGGATACACGATCGAGACCTGGCCCGCATGCCAGCGGGTCGGCGCCAGACCGAACGCCCCCAGCATCTCGAGCGCCGGGCCGGCCAGCGGCACGCCGCCCACGGAGCCATCGGGGGCATTCGTCAGCACGTCGACCCCGGCAAACCAAGTGCCGGCGCATCGCAGCCACGCGGCGCGCAGGTCTGGGTCGGCCGCGAGCCTCGTGGCCTCGTCTCTGGCGGCATGGGCCCAGTCGCGCGTCGCCGGGTCGGTCGGGAAGACAACGTAGCCATCGCGCGCCAGGCGCAGGGCGGCTTCACTCGGCCGCATGGGCCGCCTCACCCGAGGCGCGGCGCACCGCGGCCAGCGCGTCGTCGAGCACCTCGAGCCCGGCCTGCACCCCTGTCCTCGCCCGCGGCGCCCGTTCGCTCAACCATCGCCGCCACGCGCGCGCACCCGGCCGCCCGGCAAAGAGGCCAAGCATATGTCGGGTGATCGCATGCAGCCGCGCGCCCCGTGCCAGCTCGTCCGAGATGTAGGGCCGCATCGCCTCCACCGCATCCTCGGGCCGCTCAAGCGGCGCGCGCGCGCCCCAGATCCGCTTGTCGGCCTCCAGAAGCAGATCGGCCGGCCGGTGATAGGCCGCACGACCCACCATCACGCCGTCCATCCCCCCCGCCAGATGGTCCAGCACGGCGTCCAGGCTTTCAACCCCGCCATTGAGCGAGATGTGCAGATCCGGGAACTCTGCCTTCATCTGGCGAACAAGAGCATAGTCGAGCGGCGGGATATCGCGGTTCTCCTTGGGCGACAGGCCCTGAAGCCACGCCTTGCGCGCATGGATCGTCACCCGTTCGACGCCTGCGGCGGAGATCCGCGACAGGAAGTCGGGCAAGACCTGTTCGGGCACCTGCTCGTCCACGCCGATGCGGCACTTGACGGTCACCGGAACCGCGACGGCCGCCCGCATCTCGGCCACGCAATCGGCCACAAGCGCGGGCCGCTCCATCAGGACAGCGCCGAAACAGCCCGACTGAACCCGGTCGGACGGGCAGCCGACATTGAGGTTGACCTCGTCGAAGCCCTCGGCCTCGGCCATGCGGGCTGCATCGGCCAACTCACGCGGATCCGCCCCGCCGAGTTGCAGCGCTACGGGGTGTTCGCTGTCGGTATGGGCCAACAGATGCCGCGCGCCCCCCCGCACAAGCGCCGCCGCCGTGACCATCTCGGTGTAGAGCAGCACATGGCGCGACAGAACACGATGAAACGCCCGGCAATGCCGGTCCGTCCAGTCCATCATCGGTGCGCAACTCAAGCGGGCGTGCGTCTCAAGATCGGGTCCCATGGCGTCGTGTACCAAAGCGCATGACTCTCGTCGACGGGGTCCTAGAATTCGGTCGATAGTCGTCTCGACCTTCAGCGCACTGGAAGCTCCTTGACCCTACGGACCATCGCCCCGCTCGTAGTGCTGGCACTGGTGCAAGGTCTGGACGTTTTCGTTCACGTGGTCACCGGGCAGATTGAGCCGATCCGGATTGCATCGAACCTGATCCTGATCGTCGGTGCTGGTGCGGCCGTGCTTGTCCCAACACGCTCGGGCGTCTTGTTGCTCCTCGCTGGGACAATCTACCTGGTCCTGAATGGTGCGTTCGTTGCCCAACACGGGCTGATCAATCCAACGACAGGTGCGCTGCGCGCTCCGCTGTTCGGCTTCGTCGTTGCGAGCCTCTTGCTGGCGACATGGCTGCGGCGCCGGCTGTTGGGGCAAGGGGACGCCTGATCGACGTGTTAACCGGCGGACTGAGGTGCCTGGAGCTTTATGATTTTCTCATGTGATACATTATTTATTTCTCTTAGGGGATTGATTTTATTCATTTAACTCTTTGAGGTTTCCTCTCTTCCATGGTGTCATGCTCGAGCCGCGCGTGGTCCTGGGGCGCAGCACTGCGGGCCGCGCCGGCGCGCATCCACGCGCACCGAAGCTTCAATGGCCACCACGTTGGCGCGGATGCCAAGTTTGGGGCGTCCCCGTTGGTTCAATGGAGATCTCGCCCGTTCACCGGACGGGTTTGCGTCGATCGGCGGTCTTTGAGGAGTGGACGTGCGTCTTGCGTTCCGAGGTTCGATCAAGTCTGGTTCCCTGACGTCTACATAACAGTCTCCAACGGCACGAGGGAGCGCGAGGAATGGCCATCTTGGGAACGCGGTCAGGGCCTGGCACTCATTGGGTTGCCCTGTTCGGGGCGATCCTGGCGGGATGGCTTGCGCTCTATGCCATGGCGATACCGGACGATCTGCGCGAGATGTCGCGGCTCTATGGCGCCGAGTTCTGGATCGCGCTTTGCACGATCACACCCGATATGGCCGGGTATGGCAGGGTCGTTCTGATGTGGCTTCTGATGTCGACGGCCATGATGCTGCCGACCGCGCTGCCGGCCTTTGCGACCTTCGATGACCTGCGCAACCAGGTGGAAGATGCCAGATTTGGCCTGCTGGTTTTTGGCTTTCTCGCGGTCTGGGGCGGCTTTGCCCTCGTGGCGGCGGCCCTGCAGATGGCGCTCCTCCGCTTCGACCTGATAAGCGCCTTCGGGGACAGCAGGTCGGTCTGGCTCAGTACGGTGCTTTTGGGCGCTGCGGGCCTCTATCAGTTCTCGGCCCTAAAGGAAGCCTGTTTGAGCAAGTGCCGCGCGCCTTTGGCGTTCTTCATCCAGCACTGGGGCGAGACGCCATGGAGGATGGGGCTGCGGCTCGGCGCGGCCTGTCTGGGCTGCTGCTGGGCGTTGATGCTTCTGGCTTTTGTCGGCGGGATGATGAGCCTTGCCTTCATGGGGCTGGCGACCCTGATCATGACGATGGAAAAACTGCCCGATCTCGGGCGCTGGCTGTCACGCCCTCTCGGCTACGCTTTGATCGGCGGAGCCGCGTGGACGATGGTCGCCGGACTATAGGAGGGGAGGAACTAGATGGCACTCGACGGAAAGATCGGAACGGTCGCCTGGACGATGAAGGGCGAGCTTATCCTGAATTGCAATTGTACCGTGTTCTGCCCGTGCGTGGTGTCGCTCGGCCAGCACCCGCCCACGGAAGGGCATTGCCAGACATGGGGCGGCGTTCGGATCGACGAGGGGCAGTATGGAGATATCGACCTGTCGGGGCTCAATCTCGGGCTAATGATCGAGATCCCGGAGCGGATGGCGCGGGGCAACTGGAAAGTGGCGCTCTTCGTCGATGACCGGGCGAGCGAGGACGCCTACGACGCGATTGTCGCGATCATGTCGGGCAAGGCCCGCGGCACGACGGGGCTCTTCGGCGTTCTCGTCGGCGAGTTTCTGGGGCACGAACGCCAGCCGGTGACGTACGAGAACGAGGGCAGCACCCGACGCCTGACCGTCGGCAAGAAGATCAACGGCGAAGTGGTGCCGGTGCCGGGCAAGGACCCGGACAAGGATCTGGTGATTACCAACACGCAATACTGGATGGGGGCCGACGTGACCGTGGCCACGGCCAACAAGGGCCGACTGCGCGCCTTCGGTCGCGTGTGGGATTTCGAGGGCCGCTCAGCGGAGATCTGTCAGATCGACTGGCACGGCCCGAAGTAAGCGCCTGATTTGGGAGGAGACGGCGCGATGACTTCGACACTCAACGCTATGAGTCCGACGGCCGCGAACTATGTTCCGTTGTCGCCGATTTCGCATCTGAACCGGGCGGCGACCGTCCATGCCCATCGAACGGCGGTGGTCTATGGCGACCGCCGCTACGATTTTCGCACGTTCGCCGAACGGGTGCGTGCCATTGCCGGCGGACTGAGGGCGCGGGGCGTCGGCGCGGGAGACACCGTGTCGGTGATCTGCCCGAACATCCCGGAACTCTATGAGTTGCACTACGCCGTGCCCATGGTCGGCGCGGTGCTGAACGCGATCAATACCCGGCTCGAGGCAGAGACGATCGCCTACATCCTGAGCCATGCAGAGGCCAAGCTGGTGATTGCCGACAGTGCGTTTGAGGGGCTGGTTCATGCCGCCTTCGAGCTCACCGGCACGCCCCTGCCCCTGATCACGATCCGCGATCCCCAGGGCCCCGATGCGGGGACGGTGGGGACCTCGGAGTACGACCAACTGCTCGAGGGCCCCAACTTCACCGAGACCGGATTGCCGGCCGACGAGTGGCAGGCGCTGGCACTGAACTATACGTCGGGCACGTCGGGCCGGCCCAAGGGCGCCCTCTATCACCATCGCGGAGCCGCGTTGATGGCGATGGGCACGGTGAACGCGTGGCAGGTACCGCACTTCGCCTCCTATCTGTCCATCGTGCCGATGTTTCACTGCAATGGATGGTGCCACCCGTGGATGCTGCCCCTGGTCGGCGGCAAGATGGTGTTCACCCGGGATCCCGTTCCGCAGCGGATCTTTGACGCGATCGAGGCCGAAGCCGTGACGCATTTCGGAGCCGCGCCAATCGTGTTGCAGATGCTCGCCGAAAGCGATCACGGTTCGAAAGCGCCGTATGAGCCGCGTCTTCGCGTCATGACGGCCGGGGCCCCGCCCCCGCCTGCCATTCTGGAGAAAACCGGTGCCATGGGCCTGGACGTGATGCAGGTCTACGGGCTGACGGAGACCTATGGGCACATCTCGCAGTGCCTCTGGCAGGACGAGTGGGACGGGTTGAGCACGTCCGACCAGGCAGAGCGGCAGGCCCAGCAGGGCATCGCGTTTCCGATGGTGGAGTCTGTGGCCGTCATCGACCGGTCGAGCGGCCAGCCTGTGCCGATGGACGGGGCGACCCAGGGCGAGGTGGCGATCCGCGCGAACACGGTGATGAAGGGCTACCACAAGGACGAGCGAGCGAGCGCCGCGGCCTTTGCCGACGGCTGGTTCTGGTCGGGCGATGCCGCCGTGGTCAACCCCAACGGCTATATGCAGATCCGCGACCGTCTGAAGGACGTGATCATCTCGGGCGGCGAGAACATCTCGTCGGTCGAGGTCGAGGCCGTGCTCTATCGCCACCCCGATGTGCAGGCGGCAGCTGTCGTGGCGAAGCCGGACGCCCGTTGGGGCGAGGTCCCGTGCGCCTATGTCGAGCTCCGCGCCGGTGCCCGCGCGGATGCAGACGGCATCATTGCGTTCTGCCGCGGCCATCTTGCAGGCTTCAAAACCCCGAAGGAGGTCGTTTTTGAACAACTACCCAAGACTGCAACGGGCAAGATCAAAAAGTACGAGTTACGCCAACGCGCCAAAGAAGGAGCGCCTTGACGATGGTCCTGATCTCTCCGTCGCGGCGCCTGCGCCGTACCCCGTTCTCCGAGGGCGTCGAGTCTGCGGGGGTCTCGAGCTATACCGTCTACAACCACATGCTGCTTCCGGTCTATTTCGAGGATCCCGAGGCTGACTATCACCACCTGAAGAAACATGTGCAGGTTTGGGACGTCTCGTGCGAGCGGCAGGTGGAGTTGCGCGGCCCCGATGCGGCACGTCTGATGCAGACCCTGACGCCGCGGGACCTGCGCGGGATGCTGCCCGGACAGTGCTTCTATGTGCCGGTGGTCGATGAGACCGGCGGGATGCTCAACGATCCGGTGGCGGTGAAGCTCAGCGAGGAGCATTTCTGGATCTCGATCGCCGATTCAGACCTGCTCCTTTGGGTCAAGAGCATCGCCAACGCCTATCGGATGGAAGTGCTCGTGGAAGAGCCCGATGTCAGCCCGCTGGCCATCCAGGGCCCGAAGGCCGACGATCTTGCCGCGCGCGTGTTTGGCGAGGGCGTGCGCGGCCTGCGGTTTTTCCGGTTCGGGATGTTCAGCTTCGAAGGCCGCGACGTGCTGATCGCCAGGTCAGGCTATTCCAAGCAGGGCGGGTTCGAGATCTATGTCGAGGGCAGCGATCTGGGTATGCCGATCTGGAACGCGCTCTTCAACGCCGGCCGCGACCTCGAGGTGCGTGCCGGCTGCCCCAATGCGGCGGAGCGCATCGAGGGCGGGCTGCTCAGCTATGGCAACGACATGACGCGCGAGAACACGCCCCACGAATGCGGCCTCGGCCGGTTCTGCAACACCCAGACCGCGATCGGCTGCATCGGGCGGGACGCGCTCCTTCGGGTCGCCAAGGATGGCCCGATCCGGCAGGTCCGCGCCATCGAGATCAAGGACCGGATGCCGCCGTGCGACCGGGCGTGGCCCCTGATGGCCGGCAACAAGAAAGTCGGCCAGATCACATCGGCGGCATGGTCCCCGGATTTCGACTGCACCGTCGCGATTGGTATGGTGCGCATGACCCATTGGGACCCGGGCACGCGTCTCACCGTCGACTTGCCGGAAGGCGCTTACGAGTGCGTGGTGCGCGAGTCCTTTTGGATCTGACGCGGATGCGTGACTGCCGGGTCAGTGCGCCATGAAGATCGGAACGCGCGCCTTTTCAATCACATCCGTCGTCACCCCGCCAAAGAGATCGTGGGCGAACTTCGAGTGCTCGAAGGCCCCCATCACGATCAGCTTGGCGCCGTCCCGCTCGGCAGCGGCAAGGATCGTCTCGGCGATGCTGCCCTGCCGCGCGGTGGTGTTTGCGTCGACGCGAATGCCGTGGCGCTGCATGTTGGCCAGCATGCGCTCGGTGCCGCGCGGCGCCTCGCCAACGCTGAGAAGCGTTACGTGAGACTTCTCGGCCAGAATGGACATCGCGTCGCCAAGGGCTCGGGCGGCCGAGCGCTTGCCGTCCCATGCCACGAGCGCGCGGTCGGCCAGGCCGTCGGCCTCATATCCGTCGGGAACGACCAGCACCGGGCGGCCGGACTTGAGGGCCAACATGTCGGGCTGGGCTGCAAGATGCGCCTCGTTTGCGGCGTCGGAGTGCACGCCGGTGACGATCAGGTCGAACGTGTGGGCGAAGGCCGACAGCGGGCCGTCGCGGGCGGGTTCGAGCTCGACGAATTCCACCGCCTCGCCCAGACCCGCCTCGGACGCCGCGCTCAGAAACCGCTTGGCGACGTCGCCCACATGGGCGCTTTCGGCAGTGCGCAAGGTTTCCAGAAGCGCCTCCGGGAGATGTGCCGAATAGCGGGCCTCGATCATCGATTGGCCGTGCCGCAGGACCCCGGTCAGATGGGCGTCGTGGTGCTGTGCCAGCCGGATCGCGTGGCGCAGGCCACTGCCCCGGGCGCTGTCGCCGCTATAGGCGCAGAGGATGGATTTGATCTGCATGGGATGCCTCCAAAGTGGGATCGCGCCGCCGCGCCAGGTGAATTGATGGCCTCAGGCCGCTGCACGAAGCCCGAGCATCGACCGCGCTTCGGCCGGTGTCGCGACAGGGCGGCCATGACGCGCACAAATCTCCGCGGTGCGCCGAACGAGGGCCGCGTTGGACGGCGCAAGCGTCGTGCGGTCGAGCCTGACATTGTCTTCCAGTCCGGTCCGCGCATGGCCGCCGGCCGCAATCGCCCATTCGTTCAGTTCGATTTGGTGCCGACCGATGCCCGCGGCGCACCAGGGCGCGTCGGGTCCGAACAGGCGGTGCACTGTGTCGACATAGTAGTCGAACACATGCCGGTCGGCGGGCATGGCGTTCTTCACGCCCATGACGAACTGCACATAGGGGGTCCCTTCAAGCTGGCCGCGCTCGGCCATCTCCTTGGCCTTGAGAATATGACTGAGATCAAAGGCTTCGATCTCGGGTTTCACGTTGTACTCGAGCATCTCCGCAGCCAGCCATTCGATCAGATCGGGAGGGTTTTCGTAGACGCGTGTCGGGAAGTTGTTCGACCCCACCGAAAGCGACGCCATGTCGGGCCTCAGCGGCAGCATACCGCCCCGCGCGTGCCCGGCCCCGGAGCGACCGCCGGTCGACAATTGCACGATGATGCCCGGGCAGTGGGCCTCGACGCCTTCTTTCAGGGCGGCGAACTTCTCGGGGTCGCTCGTTGGGGTTTCGTCCTCGTTGCGCACATGGGCGTGGACGATGGCGGCGCCGGCCTCGAACGCCGCGTGCGTGCTCTCGATCTGTTCGGAGACGGTGATCGGCACGGCCGGATTGTCAGACTTTCGGGGCAGCGAGCCGGTGATCGCCACGCAGATGATACAGGGGTTGGACATGGACTTGCGGTTCTCCTGTCAGGTGGCGGCGACGCGTGCCATCAGCAATCTTGGCCCCCTCGCCGATCGGCCCGACGACGGTCACGCACCGGGCGTTATGGCCGAGGGCTTGGGGGCCTTATGAGGGCATTATAGGTCGAAGAAAACGGTCTCGTCTTCGCCCTGCAGCCGGATTTCAAACCGGTAGACCGGAAGCCCGTCGCGGTCGCTCGGCGAGGCGATGAGGGTGCCCCGGCGGTTTTCCCACTCGATCAGGTTCAGGACCGGGTCCCTGGCGTTCGCTGCGGCCTCGTCGCCGAAATACATGCGGGTGTGGAGGCCGATATTGATCCCGCGCGCCACGAGCCAAAAGTTGAGATGGGGCGCCTGAACGCCGACATTCCGGCCGCGGGTGGGCCCGGGCTTCACGGTGTCGAAGGCCCATTCGCCGGTGTCGAACTCCGTGATCACCCGGCCCCAGCCGCGGAAGCCGTCCTCGACCGCGCCGCCACCTTCGGGATGGGCATAGTGGCCGGCGGCGTTTGCCTGCCAGACCTCGAGCAGAACGTCCTTGATCGGTGCGCCCATCCCGTCGATCACGAGGCCTTCGACCCGGATGCGCGTGCCGGCGGCGTTGGGGCCCGCGATGTCATGGCCGAGTTCCTGCTTGTAGATATCGAAACCGGCCGCACCCGGGGCCAGCCCGATATGGACGTAGGGCCCGGCAGTCTGCGAGGCGGATTCCCTCAAATAATTGAGCGTCTGCGGCATGATCAGTTCCCTTCCAGACGGTTTTCGAACAGCGTCGAGCGCCGGCCGCGCAGAACGATGTCGAACTTGTAGGCGACGGTGTCGAGCGGGATGGTCGCGTTGAGGTCGAGCTTTGCGGTGAGCTGCTCGATGGCGTCGGCATCGGGGATCGTCTGGACGATGGGGCAAAGCGGGATGAACGGGTCGCCCTCGAAATAGCACTGAGTGATGAGCCGCTGCACGAAGCCCGAACCGAAGACAGACACATGGACATGGGCCGGGCGCCAGTTGTTCACATGGTTGCGCCACGGATAGGCGCCGGGCTTGACCGTTCGAAAGAAGAAGTTCCCGTCACTGTCCGTCAATGTTCGCCCGCAGCCGCCGAAATTGGGATCGATCGGGGCGAGATAGGTGTCTTTCTTGTGCCGGTAGCGCCCGCCGGCATTGGCCTGCCAGATCTCGACCAGAGTGTTAGGCACCGCCCGCGCATGTTCATCGAGGACGCGGCCGTGCAGAATGATCCGTTCGCCAATGGGGCTTTCGCCTGGCTTGGCATAGTTGGTCAGCAGATCGTTGTCGCCGGCGTCGATATCGTTGTGGCCGAAGACAGGCCCGGTGATCTCGGACACCGAATTTTGCAGCGAGATGAGAGAGTAGCGCGGGCTGCGGGCCACGCTGGTCTTGTAGCCGGGCGTGTAGGCCGGCGGATGAAGCGACCGGTCGCGCTGATGGAATTCTCCTGGCTGGGGCATGTTGGATCTCCTCCCTCTCGGCTGGAACTGGTGAGGCGCGCGTTGAGCCTGGCTTTGGGCCAAGCGCTCAGGCGCGGCCTGTTGGCATAGGCGAGCGGTCGACATGGGCCAAGGACGCGCGCACGAGGCTCTCCAGGAGCCGCGCTTTTTCAGACTGATAGGCGGGGTCGGTCCACAGGTTGCGGAACTCGCCCGGATCGGCCTCGAGGTCATAGAGCTCGCCCCACTCCATGTCCTGCAGCACCGAGAGCCGGAACCGGGCATCGCGCAATGTGTGAATGTTCGGGGAGATGCCGAGTTCGTCCATCTTCTTCTGGTGCGCATATTGGATGAACGCGCTCTGCCGCGGGTCGGGGCCAAACAGATCCCGCCCCTGCATCCCCCAGGCGCTTTCGATCCACGCCCGTTCGAGGATCGACACTCCGATGTCGTGGGTCTGGCCCGGTCTGTCGGTGCGCAGGCCCGCGCCGCCGTTCGGGTCGGCCCAGAGAAACGGCACGCGCGTGATCTGTTCATACTGCTCGGCGCCTTTGAAGAGGAGCCGGTGATCGCCAAGATGGTCGCCGTGGTCGGTCGTGAAAATCTCGACCGTATCGGCCGCGCGCCCGCTGGCGGTGAGGGCCGTGCGGACCTCTCCCAGGGCGTCGTCGATCATCGTGATCATGCCACAGGTGAGCGCCTGGGCCTCTTGGGCCTCGCGCGCGGTGCAGCCGACGGCGCTCATGCCTTTCAGATTTGCCTGGCCGGCGTCGCGCGTGCTGAGGACGCCCGCGACATGGGGCGGCGGCGTCCAGTCGTTGCGCTGGAAGGCCTCGGGCACCGGGAAGTCGTCGGGATCGTACATGTCCCAATACGTGCCCGGAGGGTTGAACGGGTGATGCGGGTCGGGCCAGCTGACCATCAGGAAGAAGGGCCGGTCGCCTTCGGCGCGCTCGGCGATCCAGGCCGACGCCCGCTCTGCGATATAGGTCGTGGAATAGAGCTCGGCCGGAAGCGCCGTGCGCACCGCTTGCGGGCATGTGTAGCTATGGGGCAGCTGGTTCTCGGCGCCGATCAGCCTGGCCGCCTCCGGCTCACGCTCCAGGAGCCACGCCGTGTAGTCGCCTCCGATGTGGTCACCGTGCCCAGTGACCAGCTCGACATGGTCGAACCCGTAAAACGGCGTCGGCACCTTCGGCTGCGGGCCCGACCAAAAGTCGGGCTCCTCGACCTTGTAGGTCGGCGTCGTCAGGTCGTGGCGCACGGCCTCGGCCAGATCGCCGTTGGCGCGGAAAAAGCCCTCGCGCGCCGGCGGACGCAGGGCCATTGGCGGCGCCCCGGTGAAAGTTTGCAGATGGCTCTTGCCGATCAGCGCAGTCTCGTATCCCGCAGCCCGCAGAAGCTCGACGAAGGTCACGTTCTTCTGCGACAGCGGCACGCCGTTCATCGTTACGCCGTGGCTCGAGGGCATGCGGCACGTCATCAGGCTGGCCCGGTTCGGCATGCAAACGGGGCTCGCCACGTAGAACCGGTCGAAGGCAACGCCTTGTGCGGCGATCGCGTCGATGTTGGGCGTCTGGACGATCGGGTGGCCGTAGCAGCCCAGATGATCGGCCCGATGCTGATCGGTGATGAAGAGAACGAAGTTCGGACGCGTGGTCATGCTGTTTCCCCCCGTGTGTTCGACGGACCCAAATATCGGAAGACAACGAGCGCCAGTCCGGCGGCCAGTGCTGCGACCTCGGCCAAGAGAGCGGGCGACAGCAGCGCGATGGTGACGCCGAGCCGCAGGACCCGCTCGACAAGGCTCAGCCTGCCACGGTCATACCCGATGAGGGCGCTTGTGCAGAAGTAAAGCGCGGCAAGCAGGAAGAGAAGCGACGGAAGCACCAGAGCAAGGTTGGTCTCGCCAATCCCCAAAAGGAGCGCGTCGTCAAATGCCCAGGCGAAGGGGATGAGGAACATCATCGCGCCGATGCGGGTCGACGCCAGCGCCGTCGCGATGGGCCGCCCGCCCGAGACGCTGGCTGCGGCAAAGGCCGTCAGCGCCACGGGCGGCGTGATCCCGGCCGCGACGCCGAAGAAGAAGACGAACATATGGGCGGCCAGAAGGTCCATCCCGAAGCCCTGGAGCGTTGGCCCCATGACAGAGATGATCGCGATATAGGCGGGCAGCGTGGGCATCCCCATGCCGAGGATGATGCAGCCCATGGCCGCGATCATCAGGGCAAGGAGCAGCGAGTTGCTGGAGGCGCCCGACAGAAGGACGGCAAAGCTCGTGGGCACGCCCGTGGCCGAGAGCGTCGAGACGACTATCCCTACGATGGCAATGGCGACGGCCAGCTGACCCACAACTTTGCCGCCGTCCGCGAGCGCCGCGATCAGCATCTGTGGCCGCTTGCGAACCTCGGGGTTGAGGAAACTCAGCGGGATCAGGAGCAGGATCGCCGCGATGGAGGCGCCTGCGGCAGACAGACCACTGACCAGCAGATAGACGATGATCGCGATCGGACCGAAGACGAGCACCATGTTGAGCCAGTCCTGCCCGGTCGGTGTGGGCACGCCGATATCGGCGTCGTCCACCACGATGTCGAGCTTCTGGGCCTCGAAGAAGACCGCGAGGAAGAGCGACAGATAGTAGGCGATGGCGGGGATGACGACGGCGAGGATCACGGTCAGATAGCTGACCCCCACGATGTCGGCCATGACGAGGGCCGCGGCCCCCATGATCGGCGGCAGGATCTGACCGCCGGTCGAGGCTGTAGCTTCCACCGCCCCGGCGAAGTTGGCGTTGAACCCGCGCTTGCGGATCATCGGGATCGTCACGACACCGGTGCCGACGACATTGGCCACGGCCGAGCCCGAGACGGTGCCGAAGAGCGCCGAGGCGAGAATGGCGGCATAGGCCGGACCGCCCTTGAACCGCTTCATCAGGTGGAAGGAGATGCGGATCATCGACCCGCCTGCCCCGCATCCTTCGAGGATCGCACCAAGGATGATGAAGGGCAGCACGGTCGTCAGGATCACGCCCATGATCGAGCCGAGGATGCCCTGCGCGCTGTCGTACCAGATATTGGCCGAGATCGTGTCGTAGATGTCCGACGGCGCGGTCTGAAGCGGCCCGGGCCAGTACTGCCCTGTGGCGAGGTAAAGAAGTGCGATGCCGCCGATGATGGCGATGGGCGCGCCCCAGAGGATCCAGCAGGCCCAGATCGACAGGCCGGCCGCGACCAGCGACACCCACATCTCGCGCGGGCCGAAGAACATCACCGAATTCGCGATGATCTGCCCGATCCGGTAATAGTCCCAGCAGACATAGCTGACGGCGACGAACGCGATGGCATAGGCGATCAGGTGAAGGAGGTTGAGCCTCCCGGCCTTGGCCCGCCGTTCCGCGTCGCCCGCCAGAAAGACCAGGATCGACAGCCAGTAGAAGAGCGGCCTGAACCATTCGACCGGAAAGGGCCCGATCCGTGGCAGCACGCCGTAGGTGGGCAGCACGTTGGCCAGGCCCGCAAGGGCGATCACAAGGCCGATGACATAGACGGAATATCCTGCGATGCGCGATGCACCGTTCGTGGCGCCAGACATGGCCCCCTCCTCCCAGAGCGATAAAGGTGTCCCGATGGGTCTTGGCGGCGGCGGGGCCGCGATTGGGCCCGCCGCCGCAGCCCGGGTTTATTCGGGCATCAGCGCGTCGGGGATCTCGATCCCGACGTCCTGATAATAGCGGGCCGCGCCCGGATGCAGGGGGGCATTCATCCCGGCAAAGGGCTCTTCGGGGTTGATCGACTTCATCAGCGCATTGGCGTTCATCATGGCCTCGAGATTTTCCCAATAGGCCTTGGTCAACGCGTAAGCCGCGTCGTCGTCCATGGACGCCTGGACGCTCATCATCATGGCCGACGCCGTGGACACCTGATCGCTGTCGCCATTGACTTGGCCGGCATAGCTGCCCGCGGAGATCACCGACTCGAACTGCGCGGCACTCACCAGAAAGTCCTGCCAGGCATCGGACGCACGCACCTCGTCGGAGATGCCCAGGACCCGGATGTCACGTTGAAGGCTCAATTCGTTCAGCGCCTGGCTGCCCACGGCGACGGACCCGACATAGACGTCGAACTGGCCGTCCTGAAAGCTCTGCTGGGCGGCACTCCAGGGCGCGCGGATGCCTTCGTAGTCGTCGCCGGCTTTCAGACCGCCCGAGCCGAGCTCGATGAGCGACTGGATCTGCGAGCTGGCCGTTCCGGCGGGCGGGCCGATATAGACGCGCTTGCCGGCAAGATCGCCCCAATCCTCGATCCCGCTATCGGCCCAGACCACCGGGTGAAACGTGCCGGCGGGGAACGCGAAGAGGGTACGGACATTCGGCGCCATTTGCTTGGCCTGCTCGCCCTGCTCGGCATAGGGCCCAACCCCGTTCGACATGGCGCGATAGGCGCCCGGCGGCACCACGGCCATGTCGATCCGTCCGGCCGCGAGCTTGAGCGCCGCGCGGGTCAGCGTCTGACCAAGAACAACCTGCAGGTTGATGCCTTCGTCGGCAGCGAACTGCGCGTAGGTCTGCGGCACGATGCCGGTCAGAGACGCAGCGCCGCCACCTTCGAGGCTGAGTGATTGCGCATCCGCAGCGCCGGCGAAGGCCGCCAGGCCGGCCGCTGCGATGAGGGCTTTGACGTGGTTCACCTTTGATCCTCCCTGTGAACTGATAGGAGGAGCTTAACATTCCAAAAACGCGGCGAATAATTCAAAGGCTGCTTGTCTATATAGCGGTTTTGGTATTGAACTGGCTCGCGCGAATGCGCTGAAGGAACAGGGTCACAGCGTTTCCGGGTGCAATCTCGGGATTCGTCGTGAGGCCGACAGGCCCCTGCAATTCTCCCCGTCCGATCCCTAGGTCAATGAGATCGCCGCGCTCCAGATCATTAATGACGACGCCCCGGGGAATGACGGCCACGCAGTCTGTCGCGGCGACATAGGCCCTTTGGAAGTCCGGCGAGGTGGTTTCGATCAGATCCGGCAGCCGACCCACCCCGTGACCGGCCAGAAACCGCGACACCTCCTGGCGGATGACGGTGCCTTCCGTGGGCAGCATCAGCGGGTGCTGCAGCACGTCCTGCAACGTCGTCTTAGTTCCCGCGAGCGGATGCGCCGGCCGGATGACGAACACCAGCGGCTCGTCAAACAGCGCCTCGAACACAAGGCCCCGCATATCCTCGCTCGATGACAGACGGCCAATCACCAGATCGGTTTCCCCAAGGCGCAGCCCGCTCAGAAGCCTGGCATTGGTGCCTGAGCTGACGATCACGCGGACTGCCTGGAACTCCTCTTTGAACGGCATGACAATCTGCGGCAGGAACTGTGAGCAGACATTCGGTAGGGCCCCGATCCGCACCACCTCCTGATAGCCGACATCGCCCACCACGGCGCGTGTGCCTTGCCAGATCTGCAGGAGGCCGGCCTCGGCGGCCTCGAAGAAGTCGCGGCCGCGCCGGGTCAGTTCGGCCCCCCGCGTGGACCGGTCGAACAGCGGATGTCCGAGGATCTGCTCAAGTTCGCGCACGCTGCGGCTGACGGCCGGCTGCGTCAGGCCAAGGGTTTCGGCGGCGACCACGAAGCTTTTCATCCGCGCGACCGTGACAAAGCAGCGAAGCTGACGGAGGCGGATCTTTCGAGAAAGGATATCGGCGCTTTGCGTCATTCGGTATTCAACTGGAAGTCTTTCCCACGCAGCATACCCTGACTGCAATATTGCGCCAACAGTACCGGCTCAGGCCACCCCGGCACGTGCCCGATCCGGAGGGCGTTCAGGGCGCGGTAGACTGTCATGGTCCGGTCAGAGGCCGCCGCTAGAGAGGAAACCGGAGGGGCGCATTGGCCACCACATCACGCATAGCAGCCCATCGCGGCGGCGCACTGGAGGCGCCGGAAAACACGCTGGACGCCTTCGCCCACGCGGTGTCGCTCGGCGTCGAGGAGGTGGAACTGGACATCCATCTTTCGGCCGACGGGGTCGTGATGGTGCATCACGACGCCACAGTCGACCGGATGACCGACGGCAGCGGGCCCCTTGCCCTCCAGAGCGCGCGACAGCTTCAGGCATTGCGGGTTGCCGGGTCGGCACACGCAACGATCCCGACCCTTGATCAGGCGCTGGCCGCGCTTCAGCCCTCCGACATCACAGTTCGGCTCGAGATCAAGCGCGATCCGGACGGCCTCGCCTACCCGACGATGCTCGCCAAGACGCTCGATTTGATCGCGCGGCATCGGCTGGGCCCGAGGCTCTATGTGAGCGCCTTTCATCTGGACGATCTGCGTGCGCCGGAGCTTATGGAGGCCGGGCTGCCCCGCATGCTTTTGGTGGAGGCGCGCACCTTCCGCGCTATCGGGGGGCTCGACGGGCTGGCCCGGGTCATCGATCTCGCGAAGGTCACAGAGGTTGCGCTGCCGATTGGCGCACTCGATCAGGCGCTGTTGGACGGCGGCCGCAGACACGGCCTGTCGATCTCCGCCTTCGGATGCCACCGGGAGCACCAGATCGAAGCGGCCCTGGCGCTGCATCTGCCTGTGTTCACGACCGATCGCCCGAGTCTGGCCCTCGCCCTGCGTGGAGCGGCGCGCTGAGCTTTGCTCAGCCAGAGGCCAGGAGGCGCGGCAGATCCGTCATCACGCCATCGGCGCCAAGATCAAGAAACCAGCGGGCTTCGTTGGGCTCATTGATCGTGGCAATGGCGACATCCAGCCCGGCCGCGTGCATCGCATCGATATCGGCGCCCACCGTCCATGCGGCGTTGCAGTGGATGGCCGACAGGCCGAGCCGCGCTTTGGTGGCCGCCGGATCACGCGGCGGACGCAGAGTGGCAAGGCCGAGGGCCAGATCGGGACGCAGGGCGCCAACGGTCTGCAGGGCGGTGACCGAAAAGCTCGTGACGAGCAGCGGGAACGCAGGCGTCTGGGGGACCATCCGAACGACCGCCTCGGCATCATCGGCATCCACACCCCAGGTCGCCTTGATCTCCAGGATCATGCCCATGCCCGTGTCTGTGCAATAGGCCAGCACGTCACGCAGTTCGGGGACCCGCTCATCGACAGGATCGTCTGTCTGCGGATCGCGTGTGCGAAGGGCCTTGATGGCATCGAGATCCTGCATCGCAACGGGGCCGGTGCCGTCGGTGGTGCGGTCGAGCGTATGGTCGTGCATGATGACGACCCCGAAATCGTCGAGCACCTGCGCATCGAGCTCGATCCAGGCGCAGCCGTCCGCCCGGGCAGCCTCGAAAGCGGCCATCGTGTTTTCGGGCTGTTCGAAGGAGGCGCCACGGTGGGCGATCAGGGGGCCAGGGGCAGCCATCGGTCGGTCCTCGTGTCACGCCTCGATAGGGTCGCGCTGGCCAGCCGATGCCGGCCAGCGCAGATGGATCACCGCTCAAGCGCGACGTTTTCGATGAACGCCTGGCGGATTTCGGTATTGAACGGGTTGCCCGGCCAAATCGTCTGGAAGGCGCGCATTTCGTTGGGCACGAGCGCGTTGCTGTCGTCGGCATCGGGGTGCATGGGCGCGGCGCCGAAGACCTCGTTGAACGTGGTCTGCGTTTCCGCCGAGCTGACCCAGTTCATGAATACCAGCGCCGCGGCCGGGTTTGGCGCATTGGCGGGCACGACGTTGTAGTTGCCGCCACCATTCATGCCGAATTCGGGAATGTAGAAGGCGATGCGCTCATCCACTTCGCCCTGGCTCTGCAGGTTGAAGAGATGGTCTTCCCAGGCGGCGACCGCTGCGAATTCCCGGTTGGAGAGGCGCACGAGGCTGTCGGTGTTGGATGCCGTGATGACATAGCCGTCGGTGTGCTCGAGGAACCAGTCCCAGGCCGGCTGAAGGGCGGCCATCTTATCGTCGGTGACCTCGCCGGCAAGGAAGTCGCCCTCCGACAGATCGGTCACGTTGCGGGCGATGTTCTGGATGAACGAGGGGCCCGAGCCGCCGTTTTCGTAGTTGAAGCCAAACTTGCCGGGCGCTTCGGCGAAGTAGGCCTCGAAATCTTCCACGCTCTGGGGGGCGTCGTCGAACGAGATCACCTCGGGATCATAGGCGATGCCGGTCTGGTTGCCCCAATAGGAGAACGCATAGCCGCCGCCATCGTAGCCGCCGAGTTCGGTGATCATCTTGACGCCATTGGGCAGCACATCGGTCAGCGGGCCGACGGTCATCGCGGCAGGATCGAACAGGTCGATCCGGTCGAGGCCCATGGCCAGAACGTCGATATCGCCGGTGTCCCGGCCGGCTTCGGCCAGAAACTTCTCGATGTTGCCGTCGTGGGTGCCTTCGGGGATCGTGACCTCGATCCCGTATTCCTCGGTGAAGGCCGCGGCCAGTTCGCGGTATTGCGGCTGGAAATACCAGACGAACCAGGTAACCTCGCCCTCTTCCTGCGCCTGAGCGACGATATCGTCCCACGGCATCGACAGAAGGTCTGAATGGCCGTCGGCGAGGGCGCCGGTGGCAAGGGCGGCCATGGCGGCGGAAGCGAATAGATTGCGGTACATGGTCTTACTCTCCGAGTTGGATGTGCAGGTAGGCTGCGCGGGTCATCCCTTGACGCCGGCCTGGGCGGGATTGGCGGATTTCAGAAGCCGCTCCAGGCCCAGCATCAAAAGGACATTGGGCACCACGAGCACGAGGCTGACGACCGCAGCATTGGGGCGGACGAAGTTGTACCCGAGGTAGGAATAGAGGATCGACGGGATGGTCACGAAGTTCGGCGCGCCCACGATGAAGGCGATGGCAAACTCCTCGATCGACTGGATGAAGACGATGATCAGCGAGGCGAGGATGCCGGGCGCGAGCGCCGGCATATAGGCCACGCGGATACGCGCCCAGGGCGAGGCGCCCAGATCGCGAGCGGCATCGATCAGATCGTCCTGCACGTTTTCGAACGCCACCGTCATGATCCGGATCGCGTAGGGCAGAAACAGCACGCAATGGGCCAGAAGGATCGACAGGAAGCGCGAGTAGATCCCGAGGTTGAAGATGAGCGACGAGAAGAAGATCGCCAGCACAAAGCCCGGCACGACCAGCGGCAGAAGCGTGAGGACCTGGGCCACCGACTTGCCGGGAAAGTCGTAGCGGGCAAAGCAATAGGCGGTGGGCATTGCCAGGATCAGAGTGATCACAGCCACCGTCGGCGCCAGCAGATAGGAATTGCGCAAAGCCTGGGGCAGCGCCGTCGTCGTCCAGACCTCGACCCACCGCGCGAACGACAGGCTCGGGGGCAAGACGTCGGGATAGGTCCACCCCGTTTGCGGATCGACGAGCGACCAGATGACCGCCATGGCAAACGGCACGACGAGCCAGATGGTGCACACCGTCAGCAGGAGCCCCAAGAGGATCCGGTTGAGCCAGTTGCCCTGGTGGCGCCGGGGCCTCCGCCGGACGGCGGCGACGGGGGTTTCGCTGAGCGTTACCATCGTCCCCCCCGCAGCAGAAACCGCGACGCGATCGCCAGAAGGAGCGAGCCGCCGAGCGCCAGCCCCATCAGGCACACGCCGACCACGGCTGCCTGGTTCCAGCGCCCGAAGCTGTCCTTGAGGAACACCATGAACTGCGCCATCGACTGCACGTTCGTGGGCCCGGCGGTGACCTGGAAGGCGAAGTCGCCCGCGGCGCCGATGAAGATGATGATCAGGGCCGCCTGCATGGCCGACACGGTGAGGGGTGCGATCACCTTGCGGAACCGGTCGAAGGGCCCTGCCCCGAGGTCGCGCGCCGCATCGAGCACCTCGTCGGAGATTGCCTGCACCGCACCCGAGAGCAGCAGGAGCGCAAACGGCATATTCTTCCAGATCTGCAGGAAGATCACGCCATAGGCGTTGCGGTCATTCTGCATCCGGATCGGCTCGTCGATGACGCCGAGCCACATCATGAGCTGGTTGAGCACCCCGTGATAGGCAACGATGTTGAGAAACAGAAACGCCGCCACGAGGCCGGGCACAAAGAGCGGCGCCTTCAGCACGGCGCTCACCGTCAGCGAGCCGCGAAACGGCCGCCGGAGCCAGATGGCGATGGGATAGGCGAGGATCACCGAGCCGATGGCGCTGACCGTGGCGATGTAGGCGGAATACTGAAATGCCCGGCTGAACGCGCGGCTGTCGAGCACGTCGCGCCAATGCTCCAGCGAGAACTGGTCTTCGCCGACAAGGTTGAAGAAGCCGAAGCTCTGCATCACGGCGACGTAGAATACCGATCCGATCATCACGAGGATCAGGCCAAGCCCGGGCATCAGCAACAAGACGATGGTGCCCGAGCGCTGCCAGTTCATGCCAGCGCGCCCGTCACAAAACGCAGCCGGTCGGGCGGCAGGCGAAAGCTGATCCGGCCGTCGGCGGGCATTGCTGCATGGGGCAGATGGAGGCGCTGTTCGGGCGAGGCGTCGACCCGCACATGGAGCTCGGTATAGGCGCCCTGATAGGCGCGCTCGGTCAGTTCGGCCGTGATCGCGTCCGGTGCGTCGGCAGCGCACGGCTCGGCATCTTCGGGGCGCCAGACCAGATAGCTCGCGCCCGGCCCCGGCGGCTCGGTCACGGTTAGATCGCCGATCGGCGTGGCGACATGGCCGTTGGCCCGGCGCTCGAACGGCAGGATGTTGGCCGCTCCGATGAAGTCGGCAACGAAGGCCGTCTCGGGGCGGTCATACACCTCTTCCGGCGTGCCGATCTGGTCGATCCGGCCGTTGCGCATCACCACGACCCGGTCGGACATCGACAGCGCCTCGGCCTGATCGTGGGTCACATAGATCGCGGTGAAGCCCAGGTCCTTCTGCAGCCCTCGGATCTCGCGGCGCACCTGATCGCGGAGCTTGGCGTCAAGGTTCGACAGCGGCTCGTCGAAGAGCACGACGGCCGGCTGCATCGCGAGAGCGCGCGCCAGGGCCACCCGCTGCTGCTGCCCGCCCGACAGCTTGTTCGGCAGCTTCTCGCGGTGCGCGCCCAGATCAACCTGGCTGAGGAGCCGCTCCAGACGCTTGAGGCGGGCATCGCGCGGCACCCGGTTCTGCCGCGGCCCGAAGTCGATGTTGTCGGCGACACTGAGATGGGGAAAGAGCGCGTAGGACTGAAAGCACATCGCCATGTCGCGCCGTTCGGGAGGCGCCGTGGTGATGTCCTGGCCAGCCAACTCGATCCGGCCCGTCGTTGGCAGGTGGAACCCCGCGACCGTTTTGAGAAGCGTGGTCTTGCCGCAGCCCGACGGGCCCAGAAGGGTCACGAACTCGCCCGGCGCCACGGACAGGTTGATGCCGGTGAGCGCTTCGAACCCGTCTTCGAACACCTTTCCGATATCGGCGGCCACAAGGTCGGGCGCGGTGTCGGACATCCGGTTCTCACCCTCGTTCCAAGTTGCAGACGTGGGAATTTCGATTAAGTTCAGCCTACGAATATATTGTCTTGGAGTCAGTTTGATGACGGTTGCGCAAACCCTTGGTGAAGTTGCGAAACCGCGGCGGCTGCGCGAGATGCGCGATACCGAACGGGTGATTCTCGAGGCGATCCGGCGCCAGCCCGACCAGAGCCGGGCGCAGCTGGCGGCGCGGCTTGACCTGTCGCCGGCTCTCCTGAGCGCCACCGTCGGGGCGTTTCTGAGAGAGGGTTGGATCACCGAACAGCGGGTGCGCGAGCCGGCGCGCCGTGGTCAGCCGGCCCTGCACCTGCGGCTTCGACCGGGGGCGATAGCCGGGATCGGGGTAAGCCTGTCCACCGGCGGCATCCGGGCTGCGGCGATGGACCTGGGCGGCCGGGTCATACAAACGGTGAAGGACCCGATCGGCGCACAGGATTTCGAGGCGGGCCTGATCAGCGTCGAGGCCGCTTTGGCGCACCTCTTTCCAGCGGCCGATTGCTTTGCCGGCATCACCTTCTGGGTGCCGGCCCTGATCAATCGGCAGGGCGAGATCGAAGAGGTGACGCCGTCGCAGCGCGGGGTCGACTTCATGCGCTACAAGCGGGCCCTGGAGGACCGGTTCGGCCTGCCCGTGCGGCTGGAAAGCAAGTGCCCGGCGATCGACGAGGCGATGTATGGCAGCCGCCCCGACGCGCTCATTTTCATGTTGTTTCTCGACTACGGGGTCGGAGGCAGCCTGATCGACGGCCTGCGCGTGTTTCGCGGGGCGAACGGCATGGCGGTGAACATCGGCGCGCTTGTTCCCGAAAGCGGGCCGCGGCCGTCCTTGCCCGATCTGGCCCGATGCCTGGGTCTGGCCGACCATGAGCCGGGCCCCGACGTTTTCGCCGCGCTCGAGGCAATCTCGGACCCCCGACTGCGGGACTGGACGCAGAGCCGAGGGCGCGCCATGTCGGATCCGCTCAGCATCGTCGTTCAGTTCTTCAACCCAACAGACATCGTTCTGAGCGGATTGTTTCCGAAATCGGTTCTTGAGCGGCTGGCGGCCGAGATCGATCTCGGCAGGTACGACGTGCCGGGGCGCGTGCCGATGCCCAAGCCCACCCTTCGGATCGCCCGACATGTGGGAGAAGACGCGCTGGCCTCGAGCGCGGCGGCTGTCTCGCTCTACTACGCGTTGTCAGAGCCGGGCGGCTAGGCCGCTGCCCCGACCGGCGCGAAGGCAGAAACGTCGACCTCACGGTCGCACACCTGCATCCGCGCCGCCAGATCGTGGAAGATGCCCACGATGGCCGCGCCGCGGGCCTTCGCCTCTTCGATGAGGCCAAGCACGACGACCCGGTTCGCGCCGTCAAGGCTGGCCGTCGGCTCGTCGAGCAGAAGCGCGGGATAGGGATGGATGAACCCGCGAGCCACGTTGACCCGCTGCTGTTCGCCGCCCGAGAACGTCGTGGGCGAGAGCGACCAGAGCGGCTCGGGCAGGTTCAGCCGCGCGAGCATCCGTCCAGCCGCCTCCTTGGCCTCCGCCTCGCCGACGCCCACGGCCCGCAGCGGTTCGGCCACAACATCGAGGGTCGGCACGCGCGGGATGACCCGCAGAAACTGGCTGACATAGCCGAGCGTCGTGCGGCGCAGCTCCATAACCTCGTGGGGCGCGGCGCCGGCAAGATCGGTGCCACCGATGCGGATCACGCCCTGCGGGCACAGGTAATTGCCGTAGAGCATGCGCATCAGGGTGGACTTGCCCGAGCCCGACGATCCGGTCAGCGCCACGCACTCGCCCGGGCGCACCGACAGCGACGCGCCCTCCAGAACCGGGATCTGCGCGCCGCCCTGATTGTGCAGCGTGAAGGATTTGGCAACGCCGGCAACGTCGATCATCTTTCCCCTCCCATGGGGCCAAGCGCGGTTTGGTCAATGCGCGCCATACTCAGACTTGCAGCACCGACGACACGAGCAGCTGGGTGTAGGCATGCTGCGGATCGTCGAGCACCTGGTCGGTCAGTCCGGTCTCGATGACGCGGCCGCCTTTCATCACCATGAGCCGATGAGCCAACAAGCGCGTCACGGCCAGATCGTGGGTAACCACGATGGCCGACAGACCCAGATCGCGCACAAGGCCGCGGAGCAAATCGAGCAGGCGCGCCTGCACGCTCACATCGAGCCCGCCCGTGGGCTCGTCCATGAAGACCAGCCGCGGGCCAGTGACCAGATTGCGGGCGATCTGCAGCCGCTGCTGCATGCCGCCCGAAAAGGTGCGCGGGCGGTCGTCGACCCGTGTGCCGTCAATCTCCACCCGGCCGAGCCAGTCGACCGCGGCGCCCCGGATCTCGCCATAATGGCGCGCGCCCACGGCCATGAGCCGCTCGCCCACATTGCCGCCAGCGCTGACATTGAGCCGCAACCCGTCGCGCGGGTTCTGGTGGACGAACGCCCAGTCGGTGCGCCCCAGCATCCGCCGTTCGGGCTCAGACATAGCGAGCACGTCCCGCGGCCCTTCGGCGACGGTGTCAAAGACCACCTCTCCGCGGTCCGGCACCAGGTGGCCGGCGAGGCACGACAGGAGTGTCGACTTGCCCGATCCGCTCTCGCCCACAACGCCGAGCACCTCGCCCCGGTGCAGATCGAACGAGACGTCGGCACACCCGACATGGGGGCCGTAGGACTTCGACAGGTTCCGAACGCTTAGTAGAGGGGTCACGCTACGGCCTCCCCGATATACGCCCCGACATACCCCGCAGCGCGGCGGCGCGCGCAATAGTCGGTGTCGGAGCAGGCATAGAGACGCCCGCCCCGATCGTCGGTGATGATCTCGTCGAGATAGCTGTCCTCGGCCCCGCAGAGGCCGCACGCGTGGGGCGCCTTCGACGGGTCGAACGGGTGATCCTCGAAATCGAGCGAGACGACCCGGGTGTAGGGCGGCACCGCATAGATCCGCTGCTCGCGCCCTGCCCCGAAGAGCTGCAGCGCCGCCATCTCCATCTTCGGATTGTCGAACTTAGGGATCGGCGACGGGTCCATCACATAGCGCTCCTCCACCTTCACCGGATAGGCATAGGAGGTGGTGATCGCGCCATGACGCGCGATGTCCTCATAGAGCTTCACATGCATCGCGCCGTATTCCTCAAGCGCGTGCATCTTACGGGTCTCGGTCTCGCGGGGTTCGAGAAACCGCAGCGGCTCGGGGATCGGCACCTGGTAAACGAGGGTCTGATCCTCGGTGAGCCCGGCTTCCGGGATGCGGTGGCGGGTCTGGATCACGGTCGCCTCATCGGTCGCCGTGGTGGTGGCGACATCCGCGACCCGCTCAAAGAACTTGCGGATCGACACGGCGTTCGTCGTGTCGTCGGCCCCCTGATCGATCACCTTCAGGCTGTCCTCGGGCGTCAGGATCGCGGCTGTCACCTGCACGCCGCCCGTGCCCCACCCATAGGGCATCGGCATTTCGCGCGAGGCAAAGGGCACCTGATATCCCGGGATCGCGACCGCCTTCAGCAGAGCGCGACGGATCATCCGCTTGGTCTGTTCGTCAAGATAGGCGAAGTTGTAGTCAGACATAGCCGCCCCGGGATCTCGCTTGTTTCGATTGCTCTTCAGTATCGCCTGGACGGCGCTGGCGCTGATCGGCGCAATCGCCATGGCCCGTGAAAATTGGAACAATGACTGGAGCCTTGCGGGCTATGCCTTTGTCATTCTCTTCCCTCTGTCGGGCGTAGTCTTTATCTGGGATAGCCTGCGCCACTATCGCCGGCGCAAGAGCGTGCGCAAGATCGACGAAGACGGCTCCGAGGCCTATGTCTGGATCGAGTTCGATGGCACCGAGCGACGCAGCCGACGCGACCCTCGGGAAGAGTGGGACGCGGCCGACGGCGACGGGGATGGGGGCGACTGACGTCATTCGGCCGCCTCTTTGGTCTGGGCATTCATCGCCTCACGGCGAAGCTTGCGGATCAGCTCCAGCTCGGACTGGAAGTCGACATAATGGGGCAGCTTGATGTGCTCCAGAAAGCCCGTCGCCTGGATGTTGTCGCCATGGTAGAGGACGAACTCGGCATCCTGCGCCGGAGCGCCGGAATTGTCCTCGCCCAGTTCCTCCCAACGAAGCGCCCGGTCGACGAGCGACATCGAGATGGCCTTGCGCTCGGACTGGCCAAAGACCAGGCCGTAGCCACGGGTGAATTGCGGCGGCTCCGACTTCGAGCCGACGAACTGGTTGACCGTCTCGCACTCCGTCAGCACGACCTCGCCGATCTCTATGGCGAAGCCGAGCTCGGGCACGTCCATCTCGACCGGCACCGCGCCGATCCGCAACTCGCCCACGAACGGGTGCGTCCGACCGAACCCGCGCTGCGTTGAATAGGCCATGCCGAGTGTGAAGCCTTCGTCGGCCCGCGTGAGCGCCTGCAAGCGCAGGGCGCGGCTGGCGGGCAGTTCGAGGGGCTCGCGGGTCAGGTCCGGCGGGGTGTCGTCGGTGTGGCCTGTGGCCTCGATCAGGCCCTCGGCATCGAGGACCGATGTGACATGGGGCACGGGTTCGGGGCCGCGCGCGCGCGCGCCGCTCTCACGGGCCGTCGCTTCAGGCGACATCTCGCCTTCGGCCGCCAGCGCGAAATCCAAAAGGCGGTGAGTATAGTCGAAGGTCGGCCCGAGCACCTGGCCGCCCGGCACGTCCTTGTAGGTCGCCGAGATCCGCCGGTCGCAGGCCATCGAACCGGTGTCGAGCGGCTCGGTATAGCCAAAGCGCGGCAATGTCGTGCGGTAGGCGCGGATGAGGAAGATCGCTTCGATCAGGTCGCCGCGGGCCTGCTTGATCGCCAGCGCCGCAAGATCGGGATCATAGAGCGACCCTTCGGCCATAACCCGGTTCACCGCGAGCGCCAGCTGTTCCCGGATCTGAGGGATCGTGAGTTCGGCCACATCCGGGTCGCCCCGTCGCTCTTCGGCGAGCCAGTCGTGGGCCCGTTCGATCGCCCGCTCTCCGCCCTTTGCCGCCACATACATCGGGCTACTCCACCTGCGTTGTGCGCGGCAGAGCCGCAAGGCGCGTGCCCGAGGTCAGAACGAAGTCGAGACCGAGGGGAAACAAGCGCGCGTTCTGTTGAAACGGGCCGGTGTCGGGCAACGACAGCGTCGCCGTGTCCTGGATCCCCGGGCCGGAGAGGCGCGCGCCTTCGGGTGCGAGCCGGGGCACCTCGAGGATCAGGGTGGCCGAGCGGTCGGGATATTCGGGCGTGCCCTGCGGAAAGCGGTCAAGCGGGCCGGTCGCATCCCATTGGCCCGCGGCGAACCGGCATTCTTCGGCCCGGGCCAGCGGTGCGCCGGTGTGAAACCCGACCCACTCGCGCACTTCCGGGCAGTCTGCGGCGCCCAACAGCGCGAGCGGCGTGTCGGGATCGCAGAGCACCAGAAGCGCGACCCCCGCGGCGACCGACAGGGGCTCGGGCGGCACCGCGCCCGATACCGTTTCGATCCGGCCAGGCCGGGCCATAGCATTGAGGAGCGCACGGAAGGCGACAGCCGCCTGCCGGGGCGGCTCAGTGAAGCCGCCACCAAGGGCTGCGGACGCGCTCATCCCGTGTCTCCCCGGGTCATGGTGAAGAACTCCACTTTCGTTGTGGCTGCCTTCTCGGCACGGGCGGCGCGGCGGGTGGCTTCGGCGGCGCGCAAGGGATCCAGCACCTCCGCCCGGATCTGGGGAGCCGCGTCCGTTTGCATCAGCGCGTCCACCATGGCCGCCGCCTCTGCCGCCGCCTTGTCGCGCCCCTGAACATAGCCGTGGCCCACCTGCCCGGTGGCCAGCTGCAGGGAGCAGCGGGTGACCGTCATCTCGCCGAGGTTGAACGGCGCCCCCGTGGCGCCTGCGCGGCCCCGCACCATCACGCTGCCGATCTCCGGCGGGCGCAGCACACTGTGCCCTGTCGCGCGCCCCAGCGCGCCCGACGGGCCGCCCCTAGCGTCAGACCCCACGGCCGCCTCCAGACGACGCGCGCCCTCCGTCCCGGCACGCGCCATAAGACCCATCCATTCGCGTCGCGCGGCCTGATCGGGCTCTGCCATCTAGACATCTCTCGCCGTTTCTATACAACTAGACATATATTGCACATTGCGCCGCCGGTGTGCCATCCCGCCCAACATGAAATTTCGGTAACAATCGTGACCCCCGCCCAGAAAACGCCCCTCTACCAATCGATCGCGCAGGCCTTGCGAGGCGATATTGCCGAAGGTGCCTATGTTCCGGGCGCGCGCCTGCCCACCGAGGGCCGGCTGGCGGAGCGATTCGGGGTGAATCGCCACACGGTGCGCCGCGCTCTGGGCGTTCTGGCCGATGAGGGGCTCGTGCGCTCTCGCCGGGGGGCTGGCACGACGGTGCTCGACCGACCGATCGACTACCGGATCGGGCAGCGGGTGCGGTTTCGCCAGAATCTGCTCGCCGCAGGACGGGCACCCGCGACCAAGGTCCTGTCGGTCGAAGTGCGCGCAGCAACCTCCGATGACGCGCGTCTTCTGAAGCTGCCCGAGGGCGCGGATGTCTGCGCGTACGACGCCATTGCGCTCGCCAACGGGACGCCGGTTGCTGTCACCCATGCCAAGTTCCCCGAACACCGCCTCCCGGGAGTGGCCGAGGCCCTCCGATCGGGCCACGGCGTGACGGATGCGCTCTGGACGGTGGGTGTCAGGGACTATGTTCGCGCCTCGACGCGCGTGTCCGCCGAAGCGGCAGGACCGATGCAGGCGGTGCATCTTGCGGCGGACGAGGGGGCGCCGCTCTTACTGACCTCGTCGATCAACACTGACGAGGCCGGGATGCCGGTGGAACACGGCCGCACCTGGTTCCTGACCACGCGCGTGACGCTGACGATCGATCACGGGACATGAAGTTGGACCCTCAATCCTTTGACTCGATAGGGTTTTCTCCGGTATAGGTCCAGCGATAGGCGGGCGGCGTTGGGCCTTTGTTGCGTCCGCCCTGCTGCATCTGCTCCCAAGCGTGAGACAGGATGCCGACCGACCGCGACAGGCAGAAGAGCCCGCGAGCCAGCGGCCCGGCAAAGCCAAGTTCCGCATAGATCACCGCTGTCGCGCCATCGATGTTCATCGGCACCGGCTTGCCCTTACGGCGGGCGAGGTCTGCTTCGATCGCGCGCCCGATGGACGCGAACCGACCGGAGGTGACGCCAGCAGCCGCCGCCTCGTCGACGAGCGCGAGAAGGCGCGGCGCGCGCGGGTCCTGCGGTGTGTGAAAGCGGTGGCCGAAGCCCGGGACATATCGGGTTCGCTCGCTTTGCCATCGGTCGATGGCCCCGGAGGCGGCGGCCTGGATGTCGGCGCCGGCCCCCAAGGCACTCTCTGCCCAGCCATAGACCTCAATCGCCTGTTCGCCGGCCCCGCCATGCACGTCGTCGAGCATGTTGACGGCCGAGGCCATGGCGCCGTTGAGGCCAAGCCCACACGTGACCGCCATCCGCGCCGCAGCAATCGAGGGCGCCTGCGGGCCGTGATCGACCGCCGCAACCAAAGCCGCCTCGAAAAGCCGCGCCGCGCCGGTCGAGGGCAGATCGCCCCGGGTCATCAGCCAGATCATCTCGGGGAATGTCAGCGTGCCGATCAGCTCTTCAATCGGCCGGCCGCGCAGCCGGATCTGCCCCGGCGCCATGTCGATGATGCCGGTCGACCACCAGTCGGCGACGTCGCTCATGCGCCCGCTCCCTCAGACCGTGTAGTTGAGGCCAAGCCGCCCGCCATCGACATAGATCGTCTCGCCCGTGACATAGCTGGCGCGCTCGGAGCAGAGGAACGCCACAACGTTGCCGGCCTCGCGGGCCCCTCCGACGCGGCCGAGGGGCGTGCGGCTGAGAACGCGCGCCAGGGCCTCGGGGTTTGCGTTCACCCCGGCCATCATCTCGGTGTCGATCGAGCCCGGGCCAACCGCGTTCACCCGGATACCGTGCGGTGCAAGGGCGAGCGCCGCCGCTTTGGTAAGCTGCATGACCCCGCCTTTCGAGGCGCAATAGGCCGGGATCGCCGGGATCGCGACCTGGGCATTGATCGACGACATGTTCACGATCGAGCCCATGATCCCGTGGTCGACCATCGCCCGCGCCGCGCGCTGGGTCGCCACGAACGTGCCGCGCAGGTTGACGCCGATCACCGCGTCGAAGGCGTCGAGGTCGTACGTCAGGAAATCGCCCGGCATGGCGATGCCCGCATTGTTCACCAGCGCCGTCACCGGGCCGGCCTCGGCCTCGATCCGGTCGAAGAGGGCCAGAACGGCTGCCGCGTCGCCCATATCGCAGACATACCCACGGCCGCCCAGCGCGGCGGCGGTCTCGATGACACTGTCTTTCAGGTCGGCCAAGAGGATCTCGAACCCGTCCTCGCGGAGCGCCTCGGCACAGGCCTCGCCGATCCCCTGCGCCCCACCTGTCACCAGCGC
This sequence comes from Pseudomonadota bacterium, assembly GCA_039822045.1. Taxonomy (GTDB): domain Bacteria; phylum Pseudomonadota; class Alphaproteobacteria; order Rhodobacterales; family Rhodobacteraceae; genus HLUCCA09. Next base: position 270,579 of record JBCBMY010000002.1, read on the forward strand.
GTATTTCGTGTCACTCATCGCCGTCCTCCCCGGTCCATCCATAGTGCTCGGCCGCTTCGGCACGCGTGATCAGCCCGCGGCGCACGTCGCGCGCGACGGTGCCCGGGTCACGTGCGGCCGGCGCGCCATAACCGCCCCCGCCAGGCAGGCTGAGCCGCAAGCGCTGCCCTGCTCCGACCCTCTGCCGGCCCTTGGCGCGCAAGGGCGTGCCATCGGCCAGTTCGACGCGCCCCGGCGCACCCGCTCCCCCGCCTTCGCGCCCGCGCGCGGCGTTCTGAACCCGGTCGAACATCGCGTTGAACCAGAACTCATAGCCCGCGCGCGCTTCGATCTCGATCACCTGACCGAGGCCGCCGCGCTGCCGACCAGGCCCGCCAGAGCCAGGCCGAAGGTCTTTCCGCCAGATCACGATCGGGCCGACCTGCTCGGTGGCCTCGACGCTCATGGTCGACACGCCCGAAGGAAACGCCGTGGCCGACAGCCCGTCAAGGCTTGGCCGGGCGCCGGTGCCGCCCGAGTTGAACATCAAAACCTCGGCGGGCGGCAGGCCGCTGGCGGGGTCGATGGCCCGCGCGGAGATCTGGATGTTCCACAGCGCACTCGCCCCTTCCGCGGGCGCCACGCCGGGCATCGCGCCGTGGAGGGCACCCAGCACCACATCGGGCACCAGATGCCCGATCACGTGGCGGATCGAGACCGGTGCGGGCCGCGTCGCCGCCAGGATCGAGCCTGAGGGCGCGGTGATCTCGAACGGTGCAAGCGACCCCGCATTGTTGGGCACGTCCGGCGCTATGGCGCATTTCAGGGCATAGCAGGCATAGGCCCGGGTATAGACCTCGGGCACGTTCACACCGAGCGCGCTCATGCCCGAGGTGCCGGCGAAGTCTGCCAGGATCCTGTCGCCCGCCACGTCGAGCCGCACGGCCATATGCACCGGGGCGTCATAGCCATCGACATCCATCGTGTGGGGATAGCTGCCGTCGGGCACGTCCGCGATGGCCGCCCGGGTGGCGGCGTGCGAGGTCTCGATGATGCTGTCGGACAGCGCCTCGAGATCGTCGATCCCGAACTCGTCCATCATGGCCTGCAGCCGTCGGTCGCCCGCGGCGTTACAGGCGGCCAGCGAATAGATGTCTCCGACGGTCTGGTCCGGGGTGCGCACATTGGCGCGGATCATGCGGATCAGAAGGTCCTGCACCTCGCCCCGCTCGGCGAACTTCGCGATCGGGATCAGTAGGCCCTCTTCATAGACCTCGCGCCCATCGGGCCCGAAGCCGCGCCCGCCGATATCCACGACGTGCGCAGTGCAGGCGAAGTATCCAATATGCGCGCCACGGCGGAAGACCGGCGTGACGACCGTGATATCGTGCAGATGCCCGGTGCCCATCCACGGATCGTTGGTCAGGTAGACATCGCCGTCGAAGATGTTCTCTGCGCCGATCTCGCGCGCGAAATGGGCCACGCTTTCGGCCATGGCATTCACGTGGCCAGGCGTGCCAGTCACCGCCTGCGCCATCATCCGCGCGCGCCGGTCGAAAAGGCCGGCCGACAGATCTCCGGCCTCGCGCACCGAGGTGGAGAAGGCGGTGCGCACAAGCGTCGTTGCCTGCTCTTCCACCACCGCGATCAGGCGGTTCCACATGATCTGGTGGTCGATGGCGGACGGGCTCATGTGGTCGCCTCCTTGCGGATCAACAGGAGGCTTCCATCGGCTTGCCCGATGGCGCGGAAGGCCGAGGTGACGATGGTGGTCGTCTCCCGCTCGGTGATTGCCGCGGGCCCGTCGACCGTGTGGCCCGGACCCAGCGCATCGCGCGGCACGTCGGTCGCCTCGACCATGCGGCGCAGCGCGGCGTCGAAGATCGTCCGCGCGCGACCCTCTCTCGGCACCCGCGTCGCGCAGCGGGTGATCCGGTCTGGCGCGGATCGGGACGTGGCGACTGTCAGGGCCCAATTGGTGACCTCGACGGCCAGCCCGTCGATGACACGACCGAAGAGCGCGCGATAGCCAGCCTCGAATGCAGCGAGCAGGACATCGGGATCGGTGGCCGCGTGTGGGCGGAGCGGCAGCTCCACCGGGATCTCCCACCCCTGACCGGCATAGCGCATCTGGGCGACAAGCCGCGTGTCGGTCTCGGCGCCCGGTGCGGCGGCATCGACGAAGGCGCGCGCTTCGGCCGCCAGCTCGGCAAGGGTCGCAGTTACGGCCCCGGCATCGAGTGCATCGAGCCGCTGGTAAAGGCCCCGCGTCGCCTCATAGCTCACCGGCGCACGCAGGAACCCGATGGCCGAGCCCACGCCCGCCCCGGGTGGGACGAGCGCGGCGTCGATCCCAAGCTTCTCGCACAGCCGACACGCATGGAGCGGGGCCCCGCCGCCAAAGGCCACCATCGTGTAGGCCTCGATGTCCCGTCCGTTTTCAACGGCATGCACGCGGGCCGCGTTCGCCATGTTCTCGTCGACCATCTCGGTGACGCCAAAGGCCGCGTCCTCCTGTCCGAAGGGCGCCAGATCGGTGGCAACGGCCTCTGCCGCGCGATCAGGTGAAAGCGGGATGGCGCCCCCAGCAAAGGCGTCGGGGTCGAGCCGGCCCAGGAGGAGGTTGGCGTCGGTCACGGTCGGCGCGGTGCCGCCCCGCCCATAGCAGGCCGGCCCCGGCGTCGACCCCGCCGAGCGGGGGCCGACCGCGATCCGGCCGAGCCGGTCGATCGAGGCGATCGAGCCGCCGCCTGCCCCGATCTCGACCATCTCGACCACGGGCGTCGACACCAGCATGCCCGAGCCCTTCTTGAAGCGGTAGGAGCGAGCAACCTCGAAGGTTGTCGCCGTCTTGGGGCGCCCCTCCTCGACCAGGCAGATCTTGGCCGTGGTCCCTCCCATGTCGAAGCTGAGCGCACGGTCGAGGCCATGGGCACGGGCCAGGTCCGCGGCAAAGATCGCGCCGCCGGCCGGGCCCGACTCGAGCAGGCGGACGGGCTCGGCCGCCGCAGTCTCGACCGAGATCAGCCCGCCGCCCGAATGCATCAGCAGGACAGGCGCCGTGATCCCCTCGGCCCCGAGCCGCGCGACGAGACGCGCGAGGTAGGCAGCGACGCGCGGCTGGACATAGGCATTGGCGATGACCGTGTTGAACCGGGGCAATTCCCGCATCTGCGGAGAGACGACCGAGGAGAGCGACACGGCAACATCGGGCAACCCCGCGCGCAAAGCCGCGCCCATGCGCTGTTCGTGGGCAGGGTTGGCGTAGGCGTGCATGAAACCCACCGCCACCGCCTCATAGCCGCCGGCCCGCACCGCTTCGACCAGGCGCGCGACCTCGCCCTCGTCCAGCGGCATAAGCACGTCGCCCGTGGCCCCCACCCGCTCGGCCGCCGTCAGCCGATCTTCGCGCGGGATGAGCGGCTCGGGCAGCACGAGGTTCAGGTCATACTGCTCGAAGCGGTTCTCTGAGCGCATCTCGATCACATCGCGAAAGCCCTCGGTGGTGATGAAAGCCGTCCGCGCGCCGCGCCGCTCGATCAGCGCGTTCGTCACAAGCGTCGTGCCGTGGATCACCTGCCCGATCTCGGCGGCGCGGACGCCTGCCTGCGCGGCCGCGATCCCGATCCCTTCCAGAATGGCGGCCTCGGGCTCGTCGTAGTTGGTCAGAACCTTCGTGGTCGACAGCCCGCCGGGGTGGGCCAGCGCGATGTCGGTGAAGGTCCCGCCGATATCGACGCCGACCCGCAGCGTGCCGTCGTCGCTCACAGGCTTCTCCAGATCTGCGAGGCGGTGAACGATGCCTGATAGACCCGCGCCATCCACGGCGCCGAGGGCACCGCCTCGGCCGTCGAAACCGGCAGGGGGAGCGTGTCCTGCGCGGCGCCGCTGAGGAGCCCGGCCATCGCCTTGCCAAAGATCGTACCCGTGGTGATGCCCCGGCCGTTATAGCCGATGGCGGTGTAAAGGCCGTCGGCCAGGATGCAGATCCGCGGCAGATGATCGGGGGTCATGGCAATGCGGCCGTGCCAGGCCTCGTCAAAGCGCACGGGGCCGAGCGTCGGGAAGAGACGCGCAAGCGTCTTGCGGGCCCATCGTTCGGACAGCCCGGCGGCCTTGGTGCCGATCACTGTTCCCATCGAGCCGATGATGATCCGCCCCTCAACATCCTTCCGAAGCGAGGTCATCACGGGCGCGGTCGTCCAAAGGCCCTGCCGGCCGGGCATGATCCCTTCGGCGCGGTCACCCAGCGGTTCGGTGGCCAGCTGGAAATAGTGGATCGGTGTGAAGACGCGCGAAAGCCCGGGCCACAGCTCGTCGGTATAGGCGTTGGTGCCCAGAACGACGGCCTTGGCGCGGAGCGCGCCCTCGCTTGTCTCAACCCGCCAGCCGCCGGCCTCGGGCTTGAGCGCCGTGACCCGAACCCCGGTGCTGATCCGGGCGCCGGCGGCGCGGGCGGCCCGGGCCAGACCGCGGGTATAGCCCATCGGATTGATCGTGCCGGCCCGATGGTCGTGAAGCCCGCCATAGAAGGCCTGCGTGCCGGTGGCCTCGGCCACCTCGCGCCGCGACAACAGATCCACCGGCTCGCCCATGCGCTGCCACTCGCGGTGCCGCGCCTTCAGGTCGGCCATGCCCGCCGGCGCGTGGGCCGCGTGGATCGTGCCCTCGCGTGTCGGCTCACACCGCATCTGGTGGCGCTCGATCAGGTCGAACACGGTGGCGGGGCCATCGGCAAATAGGCGCAGGAACCGCTGGCCATAGCGCTCGCCGAGCTTCTCGCGGACCTGGGCGGGCGGATGCCAGACCCCGGCATTGACCAGGCCCGCATTGCGCCCCGAGCCGCCATAGCCCAGATGCTCGGCCTCGAGCACCTGGGCCGAGAGCCCGGCCTCGGCTGCATAGAGCGCCGTCGAGAGCCCGGTAAAGCCACCGCCGACGATGGCCACGTCGAGGACGATATCGTCATCGGGAAGGGGCGCGCGGTCGGTCTCAGGCTCTGCCGACGTGCCGTCCCACAGCGAAACGACCGCCCGCTGCCCGCTTCCGCCGTTCTCTGTCATGCCCGCGCTCCCACCTGCATTGGCAAGTGGTGTCATGGCCGGCGGGCGGGGGCAATATCCGCGCGCCCGCTACCCGGTGGCCCAGGGCCCGTGCTGGTTCTCGGACCCGTCGTCGAGGCGCTCGAACCCGTGAAGCCCAAAAAAGTCGCGCTGGCCCTGGATCATGTTGGCGGTGCCGCGCGCCGTGCGCATTGCGTCGAAGTAGGCCAGCGCCGCACTGAGAGCCGGAGCAGCGATGCCGTGACCGGCGGCGATCGCCACCACCTGCCGCAAGGCGCCGTGCGTCTCGTTCACGAGACCGGCGAAGAACGGGGCGAAGATCAGGTTCCGCCCTGGCGCGTCGGCGAGGGCCGCCGCCATGTCGTCGAGCATCGCCGACCGGATGATGCAGCCCGCCCGCCAGATCCGGGCAATCTCGGGCAGCGGCATGTCCCAGCCGAACGCGTCGCGTGCCCGGGTGATCATGCCGAAGCCCTGCGCATAGCACATGATCTTGCCGCAGATCAGCGCGCGCTCCAGCGCGTCGATGGGCAGCGCCGCGCCGTCGATGGGTCGGGGCCCCGCGCCGAAAAGCGCCTCGGCTTCGGCCCGCTCCGTCCGCCGTGCCGAGAGGTTCCGCGCGACCACGGCCGCCTCGATCACCGGCACGGGCGCTGCCAGATGCTGTGCCTCGATGGCCGTCCAGCGCCCTGTGCCCTTCTGGCCGGCAGCGTCGACGATCACGTCGAGAAGTGGCCCGCCCGTCGCCGCGTCGGCCGTCTGCGCCACCTTGCCGGAGATCTCGATAAGGTAAGAGGCCAGCCGCCCCTCGTTCCAGCGGTCGAACACGTCGCCGATGGCGGGCGCCTCCATGCCGAGCCCGTCGCGCATCAGGCCATAGACCTCGGCGATCATCTGCATGTCGGCATACTCGATGCCGTTGTGGACGGTTTTGACGAAATGGCCTGCGCCCGCCTCGCCCAGCCAGGCGGCGCACGGCGTGCTCTGATAGTCGGCCGCGATGGCCGTGAGGACGGGCGCAACCCTGTCCCAATAGGCGCGCGGTCCGCCACCCATGATCGAGGGCCCGTGGCGGGCACCCTCCTCGCCGCCGGACACGCCGATGCCGAAGAATGGCCAATCGCCGGCCTCGGCTGCCCGGCGATTGGTGTCGTGAAAGTTTGCGTTCCCCGCATCGATGATGAGGTCGTCATCGCCCAGAAGCGGGCGCAGCGCCGCGATCTGCTCATCGACCGCATCGCCCGCGGGCACCATCAGGATGATCGCACGGGGCGCACGGATTGCAGCGACGAACGCCTCAAGCGTCTCCGTTGGTATGATCCGGCCGGCCAGCTCGCCGGCGCCTTCAGCAAAGGCCGCCGTCTTGGCCGTGGTCCGGTTCCAGACCGCGATGGGAAAGCCCTTCTCCGCGATGTTGAGCGCCAGCGCCGCGCCCATCGTGCCGAGGCCGATCAGGCCGATTTCGCTCGTGCTCACAGGGCGCTCCCTTCCGGTCTGTCGGCCCATCCCCGCAGGCCCGCTCCGGGCAGATAAAGCACCTCTGCCCCCGCGCCAAGCGACGGCCGCTGCCGGTTGCACCGCCAGAGGCCGGCGTTAGGCTCGCGCCATGTCAGAGAGCCAAAGGCCAGACACGCCCGTCCTTCGCGCCGTGCTGATGGGGGTGTCGGGCAGCGGCAAATCCACGCTTGGCGTGGCGCTCGCCCCTCGGATCGACGCGCTCTATGTCGACGGGGACGACCTGCACCCGCCTGCAAACATTGCCAAAATGGCCGCCGGCCTGCCCCTCACCGATGCCGACCGCTGGCCCTGGCTCGACGCCGTCGGGGCCCGCCTCGCCAAAGCCAGGGGGCCAATTCTCGTCGGGTGTTCGGCCCTGAAGCGCGCTTATCGCGACCGGATCCGCGCCCATGCGGGCGCGGAGGTGATCTTCGTCCACCTATCCGGCAGCGCCGGCGTCCTGGCCGCGCGGATGGCGAGCCGACCGGGCCACTTCATGCCGGCGCACCTGTTGGAGAGCCAACTTGCCACGCTCGAGCCGCTGGGCGCGGACGAACGTGGCGGCGCCATCGATATCGACCAGCCGCTGGCCGACATGGTTACGGCCGCGGTGCACCTGCTGCGGCACCGATCCGAGCCCTAGGCTAGAGCCCTACGATCCGAGCCCTAGGCCAGAGCCCTACTCGCCGGCCAGGCTCGCATCCTCGGACTTCAGCACGCCGCGCTGGATCTGATCTTCCTCGATCGACTCAAAGAGCGCCTTGAAGTTGCCCTCGCCGAACCCGTCATCGCCCTTCCGCTGGATGAACTCGAAGAAGATCGGCCCGATCACCGTTTGCGAGAAGACTTGCAGGAGGATGCGGGTCATCCCGCCATTCACCACGCCCTCGCCGTCGATCAGGATGCCGTTCGTCTTCATCCGCTCCAGCGGCTCGGTGTGGCCGTGCACCCGCTCAACGCTCCGGTCATAGTAGATGTCGGGCGGCGGGGGCATGAAGCTGATCCCGGCCGCAGCGATCTTGTCGGTCGCGGCATAGATATCTTCGGTGCCCACGGCGATGTGCTGGATGCCTTCGCCCTTGTATTCCTTGAGATATTCCTCGATCTGGCTGTTCTCGTCGGCACTCTCGTTGATCGGGATGCGGATCTTGCCGCAGGGCGAGGTGAGCGCGCGGCTCGTCAGCCCCGTCATCTTGCCCTTGATGTCGAAGAACTTGATCTCGCGGAAATTGAATGCGGTGGCATAGAAGCGGTACCACGTGTCCATGTTGCCGCGCATCACGTTGTGAGTCAGGTGGTCGAGATAGTAGAAGCCCGCGCCCTCGGGTGACGGATCCCGCTGGTCGACCCAGTCGAAGTCGCGGTCATAGGGCGAGCGGCCGTCATCATACTCCTCTACGAAGTAGAGCAGCGAGCCGCCGATCCCCACGACCGCCGGAACGTCGATCGACTTGCCTGGGCCGCTATACTCCTCTGCCCCGTAATCGAGCGCGCATTTCAGCGCGTGCTGGGCGTCGACCACGCGCCATGCCATCGCCGGGGCGCAGGGCCCATGGTCTTTCACGAACTGCGCCGCGTGTCCGTCGGGGTCGCGGTTGACGACATAGTTCACCCGCCCCTGGCGATAGACCGAGATGTCTTTGGTCTTGTGCCGGGCGACCTCGGCATAGCCCATCTTGCCAAACAGCGCCTCTAACACGCCCGGTTCGGGATGCGCGAACTCGACAAACTCGAACCCGTCGGTGCCGGCAATGTTGGTGTCGTCGATCTTTGCTTTGGGTGCATCATGTGGGAACGGTCCCATGGAGCCCTCCTGCTGAATGATCGCGCGGATTCCGTGCCCCCCGCGCGAAAATAGCATGCCCCGGCCCGCGGGGGGGCGGCATGGCCGTGGCCAACTCGCCCACTCCCAATGTCGTCGTGGGGGGCGGTTCTGTCAACGTCACGGCGCGCGACCGGGGCCGCACCTTCCCTGTATATCGCGCGTGAAAGGCGGTTCCGCGACACTGCCCCACAGAGCCGCACCGCAACCGTCTGCCTAGCCTTTGGCGTCCTCTCTGCCCTTCGCCTGCGAGCCCTCCGATGACCTATCCCTTCGATCTTGGCACCTACTCCCGCCCCCTGACCGCGGCGACCGAAACCGCCAGGGAATGGGCCCGGCGCGGCCTGATCTGGTGCTACGGCTATCACCACGAGGAAGCGATCGCCTGTTTCGACAAGGCTTTGGCGGACGACCCGAGATGCCCGCTGGCGCTTTGGGGCCGGGCATATGCGCTCGGCCCGAACTACAATTTCACCTGGGACCTGATGGACCCGAAGGGCCGCGCCGAAGCGCTATCGGCCGCCCACGCAGCGACGCTGGCGGCCATGGCCCATCGCCACAACGCCGCGCCCGCCGAGCGCGCGCTGATCGAGGCCCTGCCCGCCCGCTACCCTGCCGCGACCGCACCCGAGGACCCGCGCGATATGCGGGCCTGGAACAGCGCGTTCGCCGATGCGATGCGCGACGCACACCAGGGTCTGCCCGACGACCTCGACGTGCGCGCAATCTATACCGAGGCCCTGCTTGTCTGCACGCCCTGGCGGATGTGGGACCTGAACACCGGCAAGCCCGGCAAGTATGCCCGCACCGAAGAGGCGCAGGCCGTGCTCGAAGAGGCGCTCGACAACGATTCCCGGGCCATGGCTCATCCCGGTCTCCTGCACCTCTACGTGCACCTCATGGAGATGTCGCCCACCCCGGAAAAGGCGCTTCGGGCCGGCGACGCGCTGCGCCATCTGGTGCCGGACTCCGGCCATCTGGCGCACATGCCGACCCATATCGACGTGCTCTGCGGCGACTATGCGTCTGTCGTCCGCGACAACCAGCGGGCCGTGATCGCCGACCGGAAGGAATATGAGCGGTCGGGCGGGATGAATTTCTACACCGCCTACAGGCAGCACAACTTCCACTTCACGATCTACGGCGCCATGTTTGCGGGTCAGCTGGAGCCGGCGCTCGCCGCCAACCAGGAGCTGATCGCGTCGACCCCGCCTGCGCTCCTCCAGGTCGAAAGCCCGCCGATGGCCGACTTTCTCGAGGGCTATCTCGCGTTTGGCCCCCACATCCTGGTGCGCTTTGGGCGCTGGCAGGACATTCTAGAGTTGGACATGCCCGAGGACCCGGTGCTGCACTGCACGCTCGCGGCAAACGTCCTTTACGCCAAGGGCGTAGCCCATGCGGCGCTTGGCAACGTCGCCGAGGCCGAGGAGATGCAGCGCGCCTTCGAGGAGGCGCGCGCGGCCGTCCCCGAAAGCCGCCAGATCCATAACAATACGGTGGTCGATTTGCTGGCCATCGGATCGGAAATGCTGGCCGGCGAGATTGCCTATCGCAAGGGCGACTACGACACCGCCTTCGCGCATCTGCGCCAGTCCGTCGCCCTCGATGATGCGCTGCCCTACGATGAGCCCTGGGGCTGGATGCAGCCCACACGCCACGCCCTGGGCGCGCTCCTGCTGGAGCAGGGCCGGGCCGACGAGGCCGAGGCGGTCTTCCGCGAGGATCTGGGCTTTGGCGACACGCTGAACCGCGCGCAGATCCACCCCGACAATGTCTGGGCCCTGCGCGGCCTATACGATTGCCTGACCGCCCGCGGCGCAGCGGAAGACGCCCGCTTCATCGCCCAACGCCTGGCCGTCGTCGAAGCCCGCGCCGACGCTCCGGTCCGCGCCTCGTGCTTCTGCGCGCAAAAGGCAATGGCTGGGGCGTGACTTGGCACCATAATTGACGCCCTCGCCCCACCCGGAGCGCGCGCGCCGCCGGCCCCGGCTGCCCCACTCCAGAGCTAAAAGCGGGCCGCCGATTGCCGCCCCAGCCGCGCTTCAGGCGTGGGGCAAGCTGCCTCGATGATCTCCGAACACGTCCCAACCGCACGGTCTGCAGACAAATGCAAAGAGCGCAAGACAAGAGCCCTTGGTACCCCATGCCGCCAAGTGTACGAGTGTCCGTCTGTTGTCACGTGGCAACGCGGCATTGAACGCTGGAGTGTCTGGTGAATCTGGCTGCGTCAAGCCTCTGTGGTTGCACCATTTTTCCTGTCTCCTCTGCGGCATTCGCCGAGGTCTGCGACAAGGAAGTGCCAACCTGGAATCTTACAGATGGGCCTGTTTCACAGCTTGAGTATTTTGCCGCCGCGGCGACCAGCGCATACGCGGTTTCAATTGTGGCTCTGCTCGTGTTGGCTCTGGTTTTCAGGCGGCTCTGGCTTCAGATTTTCGGCGGACTTGTAACCCTGTTCGTGACTTTGGGCATGGTGAGTGTGCTGTCCGACCCGATTTATGTGGCTTCGATCGAAGAGGGCTGCCGCGCCAGCCCGTATTCAGTACTGTTTGCCCTCACAGCAGCACTTCTCGCATTTGGGCTTCTCGCCGCCAAAGGTTGGAGAGGGAGAGCTGCCAGCTAGGCTCAGTGCCCTACAACGGCCTTGCCGTGGGCGTTGTAGAGGGCGGCGACGGCGCAAGAAGCGAGGCGGGCTTTGTCGTCGTCGGCGCGGCTCGTCAGGATGATCGGCACCTTGGCGCCCAGCACGATGCCGCCTGCCTCGGCATGGGCCACGAAGGTCAGTTCCTTGGCCAGCATGTTGCCCGCCTCGAGGTTCGGCACGATCAGGATCTCGGCCCGCCCGGCCACGTCGCTCTCGATGCCCTTGGTGCGCGCGGCCGCCATGTCGATGGCATTGTCCATCGCCAGCGGCCCGTCGACCACACCGCCGCGGATCTGCCCGCGCTCGGCCATTTTCGACAGGATCGCGGCATCGAGCGTCGAGGGGATCTTGGTATTCACCGTCTCCACCGCCGACAGCACGCCCACCTTGGGCACCTCGATCCCGAGCGCTTTCGCCAGGTCGATGGCGTTTTGGGTGATGTCGACCTTGGTCTCGAGGTCGGGCGCGATGTTGATGGCGGCGTCCGTGATCATCAGAAGGTGCGGCAGGCCCGGCACATCCATCACAAAGACATGGCTCAGGCGGCGCCCGGTGCGCAGCCCCGTGTCGCGCTTCACAATGGCGCCCAGGAGAACGTCGGTGTGCAGATTGCCCTTCATAACCGACGCCGCGCGCCCGTCATGGACCAGCGCCACACCGCGACGGGCGGCCTGCGCATGGTCGGGCTCGTGGATGATTTCGAGCCCCGAGACGTCTTTGCCGATCTCCTCGGCCGTCGCGCGGATCACCGCGTCGTCGCCGATGAGGATCGGTGTGATGAGGGTGTGCTCCCATCCCAGGATCGCCCCGCCCAGAAATGCCGCGCCTTCGGGCACGACCACCGCGGTCGGCATCGGGTCGAGCGGTTCGGCCCGCTCGATCATCGCGTCGAAATGCACATGACGGCGCACGGTGAGGCCCGGGATCTCGTCGGCCTCGAAGGTCTGGCTCAGGCTCGGCGCCGTCACCTTGGCCTCGCCCTCGCAGATCGGCTTGCCGTCCGACCGAGAGACCGAGGTCGCCAGCTTCACCACGTTGTCCGGCAAGAGCTCGAGCACCTCGACCCTTATGACCAACTCGTCGCCCGCATGGGTCCGATTGTGCCATGTGAGGTTCTGCGACCGGTAGAGCGTGCCGGGCCCCGGCAACTCGTTCCCCAGGACCGATGAGATCAGCGCCGCAACCCACATGGCCGGCGCCACTGCCTCGGGCACCCCGTCCCCGTCGCCATCCTCCTTCGGAAGGTGCATCGGGTTCAGGTTGCCGCTGGTATTGGCAAAGATGTAGAGGTCGTCGGCCCGGCAGATCCGGCGGGCCTCCGCCGACATGCCGGGGCGCAACTGATCAAACGGGATGTTCTGAAAGATGGTCATGGCGCGGTCTCCGTGTCGACGTCAGGCTACACACGCCGCGTGACAACGGCGCGACCCATACAGCGCCGCTGCGCTGCGGCATAACGCACCACGCCCCATATCGGAACAGGCCCCTCCGTGGGAAGGGGCCTGTCCAGGATGTCGAACCGCGGGGGCACGCCCCCGCGATGGCGGCAGGCTTAGCCCACCAGAGCGTTGTCGTCGCGCTTGACGGCCACGATGGCCGAGCGCGGCAGGCTGCCCTCGCCATCGGGGAACGGCGAACCGGGGTGCTGGATGCCCACGAACATCGTGCGGCGGTCTGCCGACCAGGTCAGGCCCGTCACCTCGGAGCCGTTGGGGCCCGTGAGGAAGCGGCGGATCTCGCCGGTCACCGGGTCGCCCGCGAGCATCTGGTTGTTGCCCATGCCGGCGAAGTCGCCTTCGTTGTCGTCGTTCCCGTCCGTCTGGATCCAGATCAGACCTGTCGTGTCGATCTGCATGCCATCGGGCGAGTTGAACAGGTTGCCGGCATTGATGTTGGCGGTGCCGGCATAGGGGCCTTCGGCGTGGACGGTCGGGTTGCCGGCCATCACGTAGAGATCCCAGTCGAAGGTCGTGGCGCCGTGGTCGCTGTTGTGGGGCTTCCAGCGGACGATCTGACCGTAGTTGTTAGTCTCACGCGGGTTGACCGCGTTGACCGTCATCGGATCCCCACCGGCATTGGTCCGGACGGAACCGTCGTCATTGGTGGCACCGCGGCGCGAGTTGTTGGTCAGGCAGCAATAGCCTTCGGTCGCCGTCGGGTTGACCGCGATCCACTCCGGACGGTCCATCGTCGTGGCGCCAACGGCCGAAGCCGCGGTGCGGGTGAAGATGGAGATGTGGGCGGCATCCATGCCGGTGGCGTCCGGCGTCAGGGCGACCCACTCGCCGGTCATGTCTTCGTCGAAGCGCGCGACATAGAGCTGGCCGTCCGACAGAAGCGTGGAGGTGTCGCCGCCGGCCGTGTAGACGCCGGTCGACACCCACTTGTACATGAACTCGCCACGCTCATCGTCACCCATGTAGACAACGACGTTGCCGGCAGGCGTCAGGGCGTAGGCGGCGTTCTCGTGCTTGAAGCGGCCGAGCGCGGTGTGCTTGACCGGCGTGGAGTCGGGGTTCCACGGATCGATCTCGACAATATAGCCGGCACGGTGCGGCTCGTTGGGGTTCTTCGAGATGTCGAAGCGCTCGTCGAAACCGTGATAGTTGTAGCGGCCCGGCTCCACCTCGGTGTTCACGCCATAGCGCTTGTAGTGGTCCATGACGATCTCGTCGGCGGACACCTCTTCGGTCGTGCCGAAGTAGCCGTTGAAGTTTTCTTCGCAGGTCAGGTAGGTGCCCCAGGGCGTGCGGCCCGACCCACAATTGTTGAACGTGCCGAGGGACTGCGTGCCGGTCGCGTCGGCCGCGGTCTTCAAAAGGTCATGGCCGGCTGCGGGGCCGTCGATGACCATCGGCGTGCTGTGGTGGATGCGGCGGTTGTAGGGGCTGTCGACGACAACTGCCCACCCGTCGTCGCCTTCGGCAATCTCCATGACCGACACGCCCTGGATCTGCTGCAGCAGAACGACGTCCTCGGCCGAGGCCGGGGCGCCTTCCTGAGCGGCGGGCAGGTTGATCTTGGGGTTGGGGTATTCGCTGTTCACGACAAGCAGCTCGGTGCCGCCCTGGTTGAACAGTTCCATCCCGTCGGTGTTCTCGCCGAACACGCGGTCGGACCCGGCCGAGGGGTGGCCGGTTGCGGGATCGAACTCGGGCGCGTCAGAGAAGAGCGGGTCGCCCCAGCGCACCAGCACCTGCCAGGAGTAGCCGTCGGGCACGTGAACGGTGCCGTCGGTTTGCGGTGCCAGCGGCTCGAACGCGAAACGCGAAGCCTGCTGTGCCTGCGCCGAGGTCGTGCCCTTAAGGAACGCCGTGCCCATGACAGCGGCGCCCGACCCGAACGCGAGCGCTCCGCCAAGGAAGCCGCGCCGCGAGATCGCGCGCTCGACCACGCGATCGAACTCCTGAACCTTGGCGCGTGGGAACTTCAGCTCATCCCAGTCGTCGGCGCTGATATCTTGCAGGTCGATGTCTTTCATCTTGCTCTCCATGCTGGACGAAAACAGAAGCGCCGCTCTTTTGAGCAGTGCGCCGCCTGACCTTTCGCTACTGACACCATGTAACAGCAACGCGAAACCCGACCGCATTTGTCGAGTAGCGACGGCGGCCTTGGCCGCACCATCTTGTGGCGGTCCGGAAATTGCGGGATCCCGTTCCGGTGCGCAACTTTCATAGAAAACGGCGTTGACCGCAGCGCGCCAGGCTCCTAGTGTGCTGGCTCGAAACCAGGGACCGTCGAGATGAGCGTGATTGTCGTACTTGTAGGAAAGAGGTGCATGGGCCGGTAGACCGGACACCCTTGACGGACCCATGCGCCCCCACGAACCTCGCGGGGGTTTTTTTATGCCCAGAGGCGCCCAAGCCAGCGCAAGCCAGAAACGGAGTGGACGAATGGCACAGCAAATGACCGGAGCGAAAATGGTGGTTCAGGCCCTGAAGGATCAGGGTGTGGACGTCGTATTCGGCTATCCCGGCGGCGCCGTGCTTCCGATCTACGACGAGATCTTTCAGGACCAGGGCATTCGCCACATTCTTGTGCGCCACGAACAGGGCGCGACCCATGCCGCCGAGGGCTATGCCCGGTCGACCGGCAAGCCGGGCGTCGTGCTCGTCACCTCGGGCCCCGGCGCCACCAATGCCGTGACCGGCATCACCGACGCGCTGATGGATTCTATCCCGATTATCGTGCTGACGGGCCAGGTGCCCACCTTCATGATCGGCTCGGATGCGTTCCAGGAGGCCGACACCGTCGGCATCACCCGCCCCTGCACCAAGATGAACTGGCTGGTGAAAGACACCGACAGGCTGTCCGAAACCATCCACGAGGCGTTCCACGTCGCCACCTCGGGCCGCCCCGGGCCGGTTCTGGTGGACATCCCCAAGGACGTGCAGTTCGCCTCGGGCACCTATGTGAAGCCGGAGAGAGCTGATCTCGGCCATTATCAGCCCCGCGTGGCCGGCGACACCGAGATCATCACCCGTCTTGTCGAGGCGATGGAAACGGCGGCGCGCCCGATCTTCTACACCGGCGGCGGTGTGATCAATTCAGGGCCCAGGGCCAGCCAGATCCTGCGCGAGTTCGTGGCCGAAACGGGCTTTCCCATCACCTCGACCCTGATGGGCCTTGGCGCCTACCCGGCCTCGGGCGAGAACTGGCTGGGCATGCTGGGGATGCACGGGCTCTACGAGGCCAACCTGGCCATGCATGGCTGCGATCTGATGATCAATGTCGGAGCACGGTTCGACGACCGGATCACCGGGCGCATCGCCGACTTCTCGCCCAAGTCCAAGAAGGCGCATATCGACATCGACCCGTCGTCGATCAACAAGGTCGTGCATACCGACTTTCCGATCATCGGCGACGTGGCGCATGTGCTGGAAGAGGCGCTGCGGATCTGGCGCGCGCGCGGCTCGAAGACGAACCGCGAGGGCCTGTCGAAATGGTGGGCCGACATCCAGCAATGGCGCGCGGTCGAATGCCTGCATTTCCGCAATTCCGAAAGCACGATCAAACCGCAATATGCCCTGCAGCGGCTCGAGGCGCTCACCCGAGGCCACGACCGCTATATCTGCACCGAGGTCGGCCAGCATCAGATGTGGGCGGCGCAGTACCTGGGCTTCGACGATCCCAACCGGTGGATGACGTCGGGCGGACTTGGCACGATGGGCTATGGCACGCCGGCCTCGATCGGCGTGCAGGTCGCCTACCCCGATGCGCTGGTCATCAATGTCGCCGGCGAAGCGTCGTGGCTGATGAACATGCAAGAGATGGGCACGGCCGTGCAGTATCGCCTGCCGGTCAAGCAGTTCATCATGAACAACGAACGCCTCGGGATGGTGCGCCAGTGGCAGGAACTGCTGCACGGCGAGCGCTATTCCCACTCGTGGTCCGAGGCCCTGCCCGACTTCGTCAAGCTCGCCGAGGCCTTTGGCTGCAAGGGTCTGATGGTGAAGGACCCCGCTGATCTCGACGACGCGATCATGGAGATGCTGGAGTATGACGGTCCGGTCATCTTCGATTGCCTGGTCGAGAAGCACGAAAACTGCTTCCCGATGATCCCGTCGGGCGAGCCCCACAACAAGATGCTGCTCGGCGACGCCTCCACCCAAGACGCCATCGGCACCTCGGGCGCGGTGCTCGTCTAGGCCCTGCGCGCCGCGCCCCATGGACAAAGGGGGGCGGCGCATGCAATGGCACCTGAATCCTGTTCAGGAGACGCCATGTCCGCCCGCACCGATGCCCGCCGCGCAGATTTGCGCCAACGCCTCGTCGACGCCGCCGAGGCGCGCGTGCGGGCCGGCGGCCTGTCGACCCTGCGGGCGCGCGATCTGGCCAAAGAGGCCGGGTGCGCCGTCGGCGCCATCTACAACGTCTTCGACGACATGACCGCGCTCGGGCTGGCGGTGAACGCCCGCACCTTCGCGCGCTTTGGCCAGTCCGTGCGAGACGCCCTGGCGGCCTCGGGCGAACAGAGCCCGCGCGAAGAACTCAAAACGATGGGCCGCACCTATCTCAACTTCGCGGCCAGCGATCCTTATGCCTGGCGGGCGCTGTTCGACATCCAGATGTCCGACAAGCAGGACGTCCCGCACTGGTATGTCACCGAGCTCGGCCGTCTCTTCACGATCATCCACGGGCCGCTGTCGCGCCTCCGCCCGGACCTGCCCAAGGCCGAAATCGACCTCCTCACCCGAGCGCTCTTCTCGTCGGTGCACGGTATCGTTCTCTTGGGCCTCGAACGGCGTCTCTCGGCCGTTCCGCCCGACAAGATCGCCGCAATGATCGACCGTGTTCTGACCGACCTCCCGGCAGAGCCCTGCCCCTGACGTGATCCACTCTGACGCCACGTCACCCTGAACGCCGTTCAATCATTTCTTGAACCATGTTCAGATTCGCGTAGTGTTGCGGTGTGAACGATGTTCAAGGGAGAAATCGATGCTTACGACCCTCAGGACGCTCTGGCTCGGTGCAGGCGCGCGAGCGGAAGAACGGGTCCGCGACGCCTATGCAATCGAGCTGATCGACCAGAAAATCCGCGAAGCGGACCTTCAGCTGCGCGCCGCAAAGGGCACGCTTGCCTCCTTGATCCAGCGCAAGCGCGCGGAGAGCGGGCTCGCGGATGGCCTAAAGGAGCGCATCGCGGATCTCGAAACCCGCACGCGGGCCGCGCTGGCGGCCGGCGACGAAGCAACAGCACGCGACGGCGCTGAAGCCATCGCTGGCCTGGAAAATGAACTGGAGCTCAGACGCAAAACCGTCACGCGGCTCGCGGAGAAGGTCGATCGCCTCACCCGCTCCGTCGAGGCCGGGCAGCGGCGCATTGTCGAGCTGCGCCAAGGGGCGGTGTCGGCGCGCGCGATCCGCCGCGAGGCCGAGATCCAGTCTCGCCTGTCCACCACGCTCGCCGGCCAATCCTCGGCCGACGAGGCCGAAGCCCTCATCGCACGCGTCACCGAGGCCGACGACCCGTTCGAACAATCGCAGATCCTCAGCGAAATCGAAGCGGGCCTCTCGAAGGACGGCCTTGCCGACCAGATGGCCGAAAAGGGCTATGGGCCCGCCACGAAATCCCGCGCGGACGACGTGCTCGCCCGCCTGCGCTCGAACTCCTGATCCACCTCAACCAAGGAAACCTGATCCATGTTCAATCGCGACAATGACACCACCGCCATCATGAGCTTCAACGCACTCGGAGTGGTCGTGGCCTATGGCATGCTGGCCCTGTCCCTTTGGCTCGCCGACGTGCCGCTCTCCACCAAAGGGTACTGGGGCATTGGCATTCTGCTCCTGACGCTCGCGCTCGTGAACTACATCAAATACCGCTTCGACCTGCGCCTGAACGAAGATCGGCTTCAGCGCCTCGAAGCGGCGCGGAACGAAAAGCTGCTCGAGGACTATGTGGTCACTGAGAAGGCCGCCTGACGCCTATCCCTGATTATTCGGCGGCGGGGCTTGCTCCGCCGCGGTTCCGGTTGGTCAGCCCAAGCTGATCGGTGGCCAGAGGCGCGGGCCCTCCCAACGCGCGGGCCGGTTGTACCACTCGCGCAGGGCCAAGGCGCCAAGCACCAGCGCAATCAGCAGGACAACAGGCACTGCGCCACGGTCTGCCAGGCGCCCACCCCGGTCGGTCTCGTGCAGATGGGGAGCGTCGGGCAGATAGGTAACGCCGAACGTGTCGCCGACGCGCGAGGGCCGTTTCAGCCAAGCATATTCCCGGATCTGGGCCTCAAACACCATGCCGTCACGCGCTTGATAGCGATAATGCACGTCGCGTTGCCCGCCGCCGCGGGTGGCGCGCACCCGATCGTAGGGCGCGCTGACATACGTGACCTCGGCAACGGCACGCACGCCCTCATGCTTCAACCGCTCAAGCGTGGGCGCGGTGACCAGCAAGATCCAAACGCACAGCCCCGGAAGCACGAAAAAGGCCAGCGCTCCGTAGAGCGCCAGCCGGTAGGGTATGTTGAAGAACCGGATCATGGCGTCGCCCTAAGCCACGGAAGCGGCGGCAATAGGGCGGCGCGACGTCAGCTCGTTTGCCGGACCCGCGTCACAATCGCCGTGACCATGGCAAAGAGGACATGGCCCCAAAGCGCAACCCACGTGATGTTGCCCCAGCCGAGGAACGGCGCGTTGCCGGCCACGAGATGGGCCATGACGTAGAGCGCGAACACCCACAGGACGACACCATAGAGGAAGGCCGCGGCGAACCAGGGCACCATCGGCGCGACGCGTTCGCGCAGCGGCTCGGCGAAGAGCACCCAGCCGGCGGGATAGGCGATCATGCCGGCCGCGTAGTGCAGCATTTCGGCGCCGGGCCGCCAGCCGGCACCAAAGACCTTGGAGATCACCGCGTTGGCAAGGCCCACCGGCGCGAGCTGTGCGTTGCCGGTCGCCGGGCTCAGCGCCTGGCCGAAGAAGTCGAACGCAACGGTCGAGAACGCCCCGGCCGTCAGGATCGTCACCGCGGTGCGCAGGGGGTTGGCGAGAGCCGTCGCAAAGATCGACGGACGGGCGGGGGCGTGAAGCGTGGTATCTGCCATGGGAACCTCCATCAGCTCGGGGTTTGAACTGCCCAGAGAGCTAGCGGGCGGCCCCGCACGCCGGAAGCCACCTCGCCCGACCGTGACGCCAGACGCCCGTTTCGGCCCGATTGTTGCAATCCCGGACGACCCGATGGGGTGCATTATTTCAAAGTCAGCGCTTCACCTGAGGGCTAGGCCTGCGCAAACGCACAAATACCCCCGACTCTGCCTCGGCGATTTCGGGGATGCACCCCCCAGCGCAGGATGATAAGCCCCATCCGATCCACGACACAGACACCAGACGAGTTCGCCATGTCCGCCCTGAAGATCAAGAAAGGCTCCTCCAAGCACTCCGCCTACGACCTGCGCGACCCTCATGCCCAGGCCGAGGAAACCCACACGCTCGCCGTGGTGGTCGACAACGAGGCCGGGGTGCTGGCGCGGGTGATCGGCCTGTTCTCGGGGCGCGGCTACAACATCGAAAGCCTCACGGTGGCCGAGGTCGACCATACCGGCCACCGCTCGCGCATCACCATCGTCACCACCGGCACGCCCTCGGTGATCGAGCAAATCAAGGCGCAGCTCGAGCGGATGGTGCCCGTGCATGAAGTGATCGACCTGACCGTGGGCGGCCCGGCGGTGGAGCGCGAGCTTGCCCTTCTGAAGGTCGACGGTACAGGCGACAAGCGGGTCGAGGCGCTGCGGCTGGCCGACATCTTCCGCGCCAAGGTTGTGGATTCCACGCTCGCGAGCTTCACCTTCGAGATCACCGGCACGCCCGAAAAGATCGACGCCTTCGCCGAACTCATGCGCCCGCTCGGCTTGTCAGAAGTTGCGCGCACAGGCGTGGCCGCGATTGCCCGCGCCCACCGCGAGGCCGATCAGCCCGCTGAAGGATGAATGAGCGTGCGGCGATAGAGGTGCCAGCTGGCGTGTCCTAACACGGGCAGCACCACGAGAAGGCCCAGGAAGGCCGGCAGCATCGCCAGCACGACGGACACCCCGATCATAGCCGCCCAGAGCACCATGACCGACAGGTTGCGCGTTACAGCGTCGAAACTCGTGATCATGGCCGTCACGAAGTCCACCTCGCGCTCCAACAGATAGGGCAGCGCGAATACCGTCAGGGCGAACAGGATGAAGCCCAGGACCGCGCCGACGACCAGTTGCACAGCAATCATGGTCAGGCCGTTCGGGGTCAGGAACGCGTCAAGCGATGTCGAGATGTTGGTCATCGTCGACAGCCCCATGAAGAGCGCAAAGATCATGTGCGCAAGGAAACTGTAGAACAGGAAGTAGAATACGATGATGGCGCCGGCCCAGGGGATCTGACGGTCCTTCTCGGCCCAAACGGCACCAAAGATCTTGGCCGGGGCGAGCCCTTCTCCCGCCTCCAGCTCGCGGCTCACCTCATAGAGGCCCACGGCGGCAAACGGAGCGACAAGCGGAAAGCCGAGCGCGAGGATCAGGGTCTGAAAAACGAAGCCGCCCGAGATCAGAACCAGGAACAGCCCGCCGGCGACATAGACGCCAGAAAAGGCCAGACCGTAGAGCGGTGCCCGCAGCCAGTCCTGCCATCCGGAGGCAAGTGCGGCGGTCAGATCGTCCCGCGTCAACGTGGCGATCTCGGGCCGGGCCGCGGTGCTGGCCCCTTCGGCTGTGTCGCTCATCGTCTCCTCCCTCGCGCCTAGGATGCCAGACGAGATGAGGCGCGCGTAGGGGCATCGTCGCCGCAGGACCCGGCGCGGGGATGTGCGCGGCGGCCCCTACTCCTGCACCGCCTCGGCCCGGCTCATGCCCGAGACCTGCAGCGCGAGTGTCGCCGCCATGAACCCGTCGAGCGCGCCGTCGAGCACGCCCGCCGTGTCGGAGGTCTCGTGGTTGGTCCGCAGGTCCTTCACCATCTGATAGGGCTGCAGGACGTAGGAGCGGATCTGGTTGCCCCAGCCGGCCTCGCCCTTTGCCTCGTGCGCCTCCTGGATCGACGCCGTGCGCTTATCCAGCTCCATCTGATAGAGCCGCGATTTCAGCGCCTTCATCGCGATGTCGCGGTTCTGATGCTGCGATTTCTCCGAACTCGTCACCACGATGCCGGTCGGCATGTGGGTGATGCGCACCGCCGAGTCGGTCGTGTTGACGTGCTGGCCGCCCGCCCCCGATGAGCGGTAGGTGTCGACCCGGATGTCGGCGGGGTTCACTTCGATCTCGATATTGTCGTCGACGACCGGATAGACCCAGACCGAGCTAAAGCTCGTGTGGCGGCGGGCAGAGCTGTCATAGGGCGAGATCCGCACCAACCGGTGCACCCCGCTCTCCGACTTGAGCCAACCATAGGCGTTGTGGCCGCTGATCTTGTAGGTCGCCGACTTGATGCCGGCCTCGTCACCCGCGCTCTCGGACTGCAGTTCGACCTTGTAACCGCGTTTCTCGGCCCAACGCACATACATGCGGGCCAGCATCGAGGCCCAGTCGCAGCTTTCCGTGCCACCGGCACCGGCGTTGATCTCAAGGAACGTGTCGTTGGCATCGGCCTCGCCATCGAGCAGCGCTTCCAGTTCCTTGTCGGCGGCCTTCTCGGCCAAGGTCTTCAGCGCGGCTTCTGCGTCGGTCACAACGTCGCCGTCGTCCTCCGCTTCGCCCAGCTCGATCAGATCGAGATTGTCCTGAAGATCCTGCGCAATGCTGCGATAGGTGGCCAAGGCGTCGACCAGCGTCTGGCGCTCGCGCATCAGCTTTTGCGCACCGGCAGGATCGTCCCACAAGCCCGGATCCTCAACGCGGGCGTTGAACTCCTCCAGCCGATGGTCGGCCGTCTCGAGGCCAAGCCGCTGGCCCAACAGGTCCAGGGATTTGCGAACCTTGTCGACGGTCGCTTGCGTCTCGGCGCGCATGGTCTCCTCCGGCGTCTGGCGTTGAGACGTCAGGGTATAGGGCTGCGCGGCAGGGGCTTCAAGGCGCCGCCAAGGCCGGAATGTCGTCGACCTAGAGTTGAGACCATGCCGGCCCTGCGGTAGCCCGGGCGCGACCTTCCAGCGCGAAGCGGACTGGCCCCGCCGCCCGCAATCGGACGGAAACGGCGTGAGGGCGGCGTGTCCGCCGCCCCCGGCCTCAAAGCCTTAAAACAGGAAGTTGTCGGCCGTGAACTCGTTCTCGCTTCGGCCCACGAGCAGCACGGCGTCGGGCCCCCCGTCGATCACGAGCAGGGTATCGTTGCCCACCTCAATCGCCGCGCTGCGGAAGTCGGCAAGAGATGAGATGCTGGCGATCGCCGTCACGTCGAGAATGTCGGCGGAGACATCGAAATCGTTGATCCGGTCGCTGCCATCGCCCGCGCGAAGGATGAACGTATCGGCCTGCGCGCCACCGGTCATCGTGTCGTCGCCGGTGCCGCCATCGAGCGTGTCATTGCCCCGCAACCCAATCAGCCGGTCGTTGCTGGCATTGCCGCGGAGCACGTCGGCACCGCTGCCGCCGTCAAGCGTGTCGTTGCCCCGGCCGCCTTCGAGCGTATCGGCGTTGTTGCCGCCGAACATAGAGTCGCCCAGATCACCGCCCGACAGCATATCTTCGCCGTCGCCGCCGACCAGACGGTCGCGGCCGCCTCCCCCGCTGAGTTCATCATCGCCGCCGTCACCAATCAGGGTATCGTTGCCCCGCGACCCGCTGATCGTGTCGTCGCCGCCATTGCCCTTCAGCCAATTGCGGTCGCCATCGCCATTCAGAAGGTCGCCACCGCGCGAGCCCTCGACACTCTCGATCTCGACGAAAATGTCGCCCTCGGCCTGACCGCCCGAGGCTGTACCAGCGGTCAAATCGATGTCCACGCCATTGCCCGATGACGAATAGTCGAGCACATCGCGGCCATCGCCGCCCTTCATGATATCGGCCCCGCGCCCGCCTTCCAGCCGGTCTCGGCCAAGGCCTCCGACAAGCACATCGTCACCGGCACCGCCGATCAGCGTGTCATCGTTGATCCGACCCGACAAAACGTCGTTGCCGTTGCCACCGATCAGCAGGTCTCTCCCCGCCAGCCCCAGGATGTCGTCATCGCCGTCGAGGCCCACGATCATGTCGCTTTCCATCGAGCCCACAATCGGATCGTCACCGCCTCCGATCTCGATGGTGGTCACGGCATCTTCCGACGCGGCGGCGACGACCGCATAGTACTTGGACCCTTTCCTCTCGATCGTAATGCCCCCGATACCGTCGATCTCAGGCACCGTGATTTCCTCGACGATCTGAAGATCAAGGTTCTCGTCCAAGGTCAGAACAAGAAGGAAGTCCTGGCTGCGCGCGCCAACAAACAGGTAGGGTACGCCGTCGATCTCGGCCGCCACCATGTCGGACAGATCGGAGAACCGGCCGTCAATGAAGCGCTCGGTCTCCGAGATCAACGTCATTTCGCCCGACGCCTCGATCCCGATAACGTAGAGGCTGTTGTTCTGGTCTGTGTAGAATAGGTACGGCACGCCGCCGAACTCGGCGATCGTCATGTTCTGCGGATAGGTTCCGACCTCCAGCTCGCTCCGGAACGTGAGATTTCCGTTTTGGCTGACCTGAAACGACGAGAGTCCGTTGTCGACGTCACTACCCACATAAAGGATCGTGCGGTTGCCAAAGGTATAGCTCTCGACACCGGAGGCACCATTCAGGCGAAGGTCGGGCGCATCGCCGTCGAGGATGCTATCGGTGCGGGTAAGTTCACCGTTGCCAGCCACTTGGAACAGGGCAATTGAGTCGCTGTTGTACCCCGTGGCCGCGATGAAGGTGTTGTTTCCCTTCTCGAACACTTCGAGATATGCGGAGAAGCTCAACAGACCGGTCGCTTCGGTCGACTCGCCCGTCTGAGGCGCGTTTCTGTATGTGGCGACGTGAACGAGGTGCCCATCGGTGCCGTCGCCATCGTCATCTAGGCGAAACATCGTGATCGCGTTCGACGACGTGGCCGTTACCGCGAGAAAGAACTCGTCACCGATCTGCATCGTCTCGAGACGTGCAGGAGAGCTAATCCCAAGCGCGCTGGACTGGGGTACCGCCATCACGGGCTCCATGGTCCCGTCGTTTGCCAGGCTCAAAACCTGCACGCCGCTGTCGTTTCGACCCGAAACGTAGACATACGTGACGCCGTTAATCGTTGCCGTCGTCGTGTCGAAGGCACCGTCAAGTTCCGGCGACGAGCCGAAATCTGCTACAGAATCTACGAGCTCAAGCCCACCCAGAAAATTCATTGGTCACAACTCCCTTAACCAATTCCCCTTGGGTCAACATGACGGGGAGTGGCGGGGACGCAAGCACAATCTGCCGCTTGGCCAGGGTTTCGCACCCTTCGCCAAATCGAGGCGGCCCGCAGAGCCGCCCGTGCGCTTTGGGTTAGTAGAGACCGCCCGAAGACAGGGAGCCAAAGCTCGCCTTTGGGGCGATGCGCACCCGCCGTCCGGTCGTCGTCGTGACCTCCTGGCTCGCGGTCGGGTCTTCGCCGCGCGAGAACAGCGCCACGTTCTCGCCCATGCGGAAACCGCCGTCGAGCACCAGGGCTCCCACGCCGAAGAACGGGTCTTCGCCCGAGCGGAAATACTCCGACACCACATGCGGGCCCGAGGCATTGTCGGACAGGCGCGCACCTGTGTAGCGGTCGATCTTCACGAAATAGCCGCCCGGCGGCACGGCGAATTGGCCGCCACCATATTTGGCAATGGCCTCGCGCATGAACTCGGCAAAGACCGGCCCGCACATCCCGCCGCCCGAGGCGCCGCGGCCCAGCGAGCGCGGCTGATCGTAGCCGATGTAGCAACCCGCCGCGATGTTCGACGAAAAGCCGATGAACCAGACGTCTTTGGCGTCGTTGGTGGTGCCCGTCTTGCCGGCAATCGGCACGCCCAATTCGGCGCCGCCCACGGTCCGCCGCGCCGTGCCGCGCTCGACCACGCCCTGCATCATCGAGGTGAGCTGGTAAGCGGTGACGGCGTCGATGGCGCGGTCCCGGTCAGACGTGATGAGCGGCGATTGGCCCGGCGCAAGCGCGGCCAGCTCGCATTCGGGGCACGCGCGCTGGTCATGGCGGTACACGGTCGAGCCCCAGCGATCCTGCACCCGGTCGACCAGCGTCGGCTCCACCCGCTCGCCGCCATTGGCAAACATCGAATAGGCCGCCACCATCTTGTAGAGCGTCGTCTCTTGGCTGCCGAGGGCGTTGGCCAGATAGTGGCCCAGCCGGTCATACACCCCGAAATCCTCGGAATAGCGGGCGACCGTCTCCATTCCGATTTCCTGCGCCAGTCGGATCGTCATCAGGTTCCGCGACTGCTCGATCCCGGTGCGGAGCGGCGTCGGGCCATAGAACTTGTTCGACGCATTCTTCGGGCGCCACACCCCGTCGGGCGTGTTCACCTCGATGGGCGCGTCGATGACGATGGTGGCGGGCGTATAGCCACTGTCGAGCGCGGCCGCAAAGACCAAGGGCTTGAACGACGAGCCGGGCTGTCGCGTGGCCTGCGTCACGCGGTTGAACACCGAGTGCTGATAGGAAAACCCGCCCTGCATCGCCAGCACGCGGCCGTTATGCACATCCATCGCCATGAACGCGCCTTCGACCTCCGGCACCTGCCGCAGGGTCCAGCGAATGAAGGCGCCCGTTCCGTCCTCGGTCATCCGGCGCACATGCACCACGTCGCCGCGCTCGAAATTGTCGAAGAAGCTGCCGGCCATCCAGCGGATGTCCTCGCGCGGCACCGCCGCAGTGCCCTCGACCCCCTCAACGCCGAGCGTAAGGGTCTGGTCACCGATCCCAAGAACCACTGCGGGGAACCACGGGTTCTCCAGCACGACATCGCGGGCGACCTCGATCTCGCCGAGGGCTGCGCGCCACGCTGCCTCGTCGTCGAGCGTCTCGACGGGCACCGTCTCGCCCGTCCCGCGCCAGCGACCCAGCGACCGGTCGTAGCGCTCGAGTGCGGCGCGCATCGCCTTTGCGGCAACATCCTGCATCTCGGGGTCGACTGTCGCGCGGATCGTCAAGCCGCCGCCAAAGAACTCCTCTTCGCCGAAATCCTTCGACAATTGCCGGCGGATCTCGTCGGTGAAGTAGTCCCGCGACGGGAGCGCGCGTCGGAAGCTGTCGAAATCGCCGTTCTGAACCGTGCGCAGGGGCTTTTCGCGCTCGCCCTCATAGGCCGCCATCTCAAGATAGCCGTTCTCATACATCTCCTTGAGCACGAAGTTCCGCCGTCCGACCGCATCGTCCTGGTCGCGCACGGGGTGCAGGGTCGAGGGCGCCTTGGGAAGGGCAGCCAGATAGGCCGCCTCGTGGGGCTCAAGCTCCGACAGCGTCTTGTTGAAATAGCTCTGCGCCGCCGCGGCCACCCCGTAGGAGTTCACGCCGAGATAGATTTCGTTGAGGTAAAGCTCGAGAATTTTTTCCTTGGTCAGCGCCTGCTCGACGCGCGCGGCCAGAATGATCTCCTTGATCTTGCGCTCAACCGTGCGGTCGCCGGACAGAAGGAAGTTCTTCATCACCTGCTGGGTGATCGTCGAGGCGCCGCGCAAACGCCCGCCCTGGGCCGCGTCGACCAAGGCCGCGGCGATGCCCAATGGGTCATAGCCCGCATGGGTATAGAAGTTCTTGTCTTCCGCCGAGATGAAGGCCTGCTTCACCAGATCGGGCACGTCCGAGGCCGGCACGAAGAGCCGCCGCTCGACCGCAAACTCGTCGATGATCTCGCCCTTGACGGAATAGACCCGGCTGATCGTTTTCGGCTGGTAATTCGCGAGCTCTTCGTGGTCGGGCAATTCACGCCCATACATCCACACGACGGCCATCGCGATCAGCGCGACGAACAGCGCGCCGGTCGTCACCATGGCAAAGAGGGCGCCGAGGCCCGAGAAGAGAAAGCGGAACATGGGGTGCTACTCGATTGACGTTTGCGCCAAAACTACAGGAACCTCCCGGCGGGGTCAAAAGGGACCGGTTACAAACCGCTGAGCGCGAACTGCGCCACATCCGCCCAGACCCGCGGTGCCTGCCGGTCGCGAAACAGCATGTGCCAGCCGTCCTCGTAGAAGATGAACCGTTTCGGGCCCGGCAGGCGGTTGTGGATGCGGCGCACGCTCTCGGGCGGAACGAGTTGGTCTTGTGCGCCCATGAGCGTCAGGACCGGGATGGTGACCGCAGGCGCCGCCGCCGCGGCCCGGTCCGACACCCGCACGAGCCCCCACAGCTCGCGCCCCGACGGGTCGGCAAAGGACCAGGGGCTCGCGCCAAGCGCCCTCAGGGCCTCGGGGTTGTCGGTGGGATAGATCTCGGTGATCCCGTCGCCGGTGAAGCGGCGGTTGGCTGAAAAGGCGCCGAGGGCCCAGCCGCCGGCGCGAAGGATGAGCGGCAGTGCATCGCCCCCGCCGATTGCGGGGCCGGCCAGAACAAGGCCATCGGCCTCAAGGCCTTCGGCCGCTGCCGCCAGAACCACGCCACCGCCCATCGAATGGCCGATGACCGTGAGCGGCACATCGGGATGGCGCGCCCG
The DNA here is from genome assembly GCA_039822045.1 of Pseudomonadota bacterium. Taxonomy (GTDB): domain Bacteria; phylum Pseudomonadota; class Alphaproteobacteria; order Rhodobacterales; family Rhodobacteraceae; genus HLUCCA09. Next base: position 298,628 of record JBCBMY010000002.1, read on the forward strand.
GATGGCGCGGCTCACCGCGACCGCGTCGGCCGACAGCACTTCGGCCCCCGGCCAGGCCCGCCGCGTTGGATTCGCCCCAAAGCCGCGCTGGTCATAGGCGTAGGTCGCGATGCCTTGCTCGGCCCAGGCCCGCGCCGCCGGGCCATAGGTGGTCACCGAGGTGTCGCCATACCCGTGCAGCGCGAGTACCACGGCGCGCGGCCGCGCCTCCGGCCCCCAGCGGTTCAGCACGAGCGCCACACCGTCCTGGCCCAGCACCGCGTTCTGCGTAACCTCGGCCGCACCAAGGGGCGTCGGCGCCCCCACCGGGCGGGGCCCGCACGCCGCACAGAACAGCAACGCCAGAAAACAGATCAACACACGCATCATGGAGCGGATGTCACAGGGTTCGCGCGGACAAGGCAAGCACCGGCTACCGTCGGATCAAAACTGCGCGGGCGGCATCCGACTGCCGCCACGCCACGAGGCCATCGGCCAAAGCCGCGGCCGCGGCCAGACGCCACTCCTCCGACAGGAGCTTCTCCAGCTCTCCCGGGCTCGACATGAAGCCGATCTCGACCAAGGCCGAGGGGATGTCGGGCGCTTTCAGCACGGCAAGCGCCGCACGCTCGCGTGGACGCGTATGCATGCGGATGCCGCCCTCGGCGAGCCCCGCGACCAGCGCGTCGGCCAGCGCATCGGTGCGGGGTTCGGTCTCGGTGCGCGCGATCTCCATCAGCACCTGCGCCACGCTATCGTCCTGCCCCGACAGGTCGAGCCCGGCCAGCAGGTCTGACCGGTTGTGACGCTCGGCCAGAAGTGCTGCGGCGCGCGACGAGGCCTCGTCGGACAAGGTCCACACCTGCGCCCCGCGGGCGATGCCCTCGGCGATGGCGTCGGCGTGGATTGACAGGAACACATCGGCGCCCGCGCGCCGCGCCACCGCAATCCGGCCTTCGAGCGACACGAACGTGTCTGCGTCTCGCGTCATCCCCACCTGAAACCCGCGCCGGCGCAGGTCGTCGCGCAAGGTGCGGGCAAAGGCCAGCGTGATGTCGGCCTCGTGGTAGCCGTCGCGCACGGCGCCCGGGTCGACCCCGCCATGGCCGGGGTCGAGCATCACCGTCAGCGCCCCCGGGCGCTGGCCGCGACGGGGCGGGGGCGGCAGGATCTGTGCCTCGGGTGTGACGGGCGCGGGCGCTGCAGCCGCCAACGCAAACGCGGCCTCGGTGACGGGCACCAGGCGGAGCCGCAGCAGTGCGCCCTGCCCCTCCACCCCTTCGGTTTGCATCTCGGCACGCTCGACCCCCATGGGCCCATCGAGGTCGAGCACGAGGCGCGACCAGCCGCCCTGGAACGCGCCAGCCCGCAGATCGCCAACGCCGTCGGCGGCGCCAAGCGCGTCGGGGTCAAGCCGACCAAACTCGACCGTGCGGAAGTCGAGAACCGCGCGCCGGGGCTTGTCGAGCAGGCGCACCCGCCACGGAACGGGGCGGCTCAGCGCCAGCGTCAGCTCCACCGCCCCCCGTCGCGCGTCCTTCAGGCTCGATCTGTCGGGGTCGAGCCGCGCAAGGGCAGCGAAGTCCTGCGCCGGGGCCGAAGCCACCGCCAGGAACAGCACGGCGCACATTGCGCCGATGTAACGGATCGTTCGGGTCATGGGGCCTGCTCGCTTGGCCTCTAGGTTGGCGCCAGCCTATCCCAGTCGGGGGCGCCTTGGAAGCCGGGGAGCCGTATCGCCGCAGCTCAACCCGCCTTGAAGAAGTCGGCCAGTCGCTCGAGCCCCTCGGCCATGTCGGCGGTGGTGCCGGCATAGCTCAGCCGCAGCATCCGGTGGCCACGGGCCGGGTCGAAATCGAGCCCCGGTGTGACGGCAACGCCGGCCTCGTCAAGGATACGCGCCGCCAGCGCCCGACTGTCGTCGCTCACTCCCGAGACGTTGGCGTAGATGTAGAAGGCCCCGTCGGGCGGCGCGATCTCGGTCAGGCCCGCGCGCGGCAGCCCCTCCAGCATCAGGCGGCGGTTCTCGGCATAGACGTCGCGGTTCGCGTCAAGCTCGGCGGTGCAGTCGAAGGCGGCGAGTGCGGCGATCTGGCTGGCATGGGGCGAGCAGATGAACATGTTCTGGGCCAGCCGCTCATACCGGCGGATCTCGGCCTCGGGCACGACCATCCAGCCGACCCGCCAGCCGGTCATCGAGAAGTATTTGGAGAACGAATTCACGACGATGACCTCGTCGTCGATCTCGAGCGCAGAGACGGCGCGGTCGCCGTAATGCAGGCCGTGATAGATCTCGTCCGAGACGAGCGCAGCGCCGGTTTCGCGGGCCCGGTCGACCAGAGCGGCCAGTGCGGTGCGCGAGAGCATGGTGCCCGACGGGTTGGCGGGCGAGGCGACGATGAGCCCGGCCAGCCCTTCTGGCACATCCTCCGGCACAGGCTGGTAGCGGTGTTCGGGCGCCGTCGGAAACGCTTCGACCTTCAGCGACAGAGCCGTCAGAATATGGCGGTAGGAGGGATACCCAGGCAGGCCGAGACCCACGCGCTCCCCGGCCTCGAAGAGCCCGGTGAAGGCGAGGAGAAAGGCCCCCGAGGCGCCCGGCGTCACGATCACGCGGTCGGGGTTCAGCTCAATGCCATACCAGTTGGCGTAGAGCGCCGCGATCCGCGCGCGAAGAGCGGGAAGGCCAAGGGCCACGGTGTATCCCAACGCTCCGCTTTCCATCGCCTGGGCCACGGCACGGCGCGCGCCTGCGGGCGCAGGCGTGCCGGGCTGGCCAACTTCCATGTGGATCACCCGGGCGCCGGTGGCCTCTTTCCGGGCCGCGGCGTCCATCACGTCCATCACGATGAAGGGATCGACCTCGCTTCGGCTTGATGCGCGCATGCCGACCTCCGTATGGCTTTGGGCAGCGGTAAAGCAACCGTGCCGGCCGGCGTCAATGTGCGCGGGTCCGCGGCCGCGATTGAAGGTGGCCCGCGTCCGTGCGATGTGGGCCTGACGTTTCACCGGATCGGCCGGGCGCGCCGTGTGGCTGCGACCGGGCCACCAGCCAGGAGGACCTGTGCCCATGACGCCCCGGATTGCCGCCGGCCTGACCGCCCTCACCCTGACCCTTGCCCCCTTTGGCCTGAGCGCTCCCGCCGCGGCTCAGGAGAGCTTTGACTTTTCGTCGATGAGCGCCGCCGAGAGCGCCGCGTTCGGCGAAGCCGTTCGCAGCTATCTTCTTGAAAACCCGGAAGTTCTGATGGAGGCAATCGGTATCCTGGAGAGCCGGCAGGAGCTTGAGGCCGCCCAACGCGACGAGGAGCTTGTGGCCACCCATGCGGCGTCGCTCTTCGGCGACGATCACTCCTGGGTCGGCGGCGCGCCGGAGGGCGACATCACCGTTGTGGAGTTCATCGACTACCGGTGCGGCTTCTGCCGCAGGGCGCATCCCGAAGTGCAGGAACTAATCGCCACGGACGGGAGAATTCGCCTTATTGTCAAGGAGTTCCCGATCCTGGGCGAGCAATCGGTTCTGGCCTCGCGCTTTGCCATCGCTGTGAAGAAGCTCGGCGGCGACGAGGCCTACAAAGCGGCCCACGACGCGCTGATCGAGATGCCGGGCGACGTCAACGAGCTGGCGCTGGAGCTCTTGGCGGTCGATCTGGGATTGGACCCAGCGGCCGTGCTGGAAACCATGGGTACTCAAGAAGTTACCGACATCATCCTGGCGAACCGCACGCTTGCCCAGCAGCTTGAGATCCGCGGCACGCCGACCTTTGTGGTGGGTGACACGATGCTGCGCGGCTACGTTCCGCTCGACGGCATGCGCGAAGTTGTGGCGGCCGAACGCGCCGAGGGCTAGGCCCCGCAAGGCAGGGTTGCACCCGGCCTAGGGGCCGGGTGTTGGCCGCACGGAAACAATAATTCGGGCGCGCGCGGCGCCGAATGCGCATATGAATTCCGTATGAACTTCATATGACTCGCATATGAATCCCATATGAGAAGCATATGAGCATCATATGACTCCCGCCGCGGAAGGCGGGCGCGAGGATTGTTTCGCAGCCGGAAACGACACGCGGCGCTCGGCCGCAGCCGCACCGCACGCGACCCTGCGTCAGGGCGGCACCGAGCCGCCCCGTAGCGAAGAGTTGGACGGCCGCGCTCGCCTGCTGTAAGCGAGGCGGGACAGCACTTGCACCTGCACGGATTGCACTATGGAAGAGACGACCGGCGACGAGCTTCCGCACCTGCCGCACTTCATCACCGAGCCGGGGCAGAGCGACTTTCTCTTCCAGTTCACAGCGGTCTCGATGATCGTCGTCGTGCTGCTGATCGGGGCGCTCTATTTCCGGCTTCATGCCCTGCCCGAGCATATGGCGCACCGGTCGAGCCGGACGCAGTATCAGCTGGTCGCGATCCTCGCCCTCGTCGCGCTTTTCACGCACAACAACCTGTTCTGGATTGCGGCGCTTCTTCTGGCGGCGATTCAGATCCCGGATTTCATGACGCCGCTGCGCAGCATTGCGGCCTCGCTCGAACGGATGGCGCCGCCGCCCGAGCAACCGACCGATGCGTCCGACCCGACCGCCGATATGGATGTGCCCCGAGACGCGCCGGCAGACGCGGCGCCGGCGCGCGCTTATCCGCCCGCGCCCGATGCGCCCGAGCGGGGGACGCTCTGAGCCATGTTCGAGCTGACCTTTTGCGCGATTCTGACGCTGCTGCCCGACTACCTTTTTCGCCGCTTCGTTCAGGGCAAGCGGATCGGGCAGGAGATCACCCTGTTTTCCGTTTGGTACGAGCTGCGGATCGGGCTGACGGCGTGGCTGGCGCTGACGATCCTGCTCTTCACGGTGATCTTCTACTTCCATCCCTCCACCAGCACCGTGAGCTCGTTCTATCGCACCGTCACGCTTCTGCCAGAGCGCAGCGGTCGTGTGGCGGAAGTCTTTGCCGTGAACGGCGACACGGTGGAGGCCGGCGCGCCGATCTTTGCCCTCGACGATGCGACGCAACGGGCGGCGGTGGAGACGGCCGAGCGGCGGGTCGAGGAGGTTGAGGCGGGCTTTGTCGTGGCCCAGACCGACCTGGCCGCAGCGCAGGGCGCACTGACCCAGGCCGAGGGCGCGCGAAAGCAGGCCGAGGACGAGTTGGCCGTGCAGCAGGAACTGCTGGACCGCAACAGCGGCGCGGCCTCGCCGCGCGAGGTGGAGCGGCTGCAGACGCTCGTGGCCACGCGCCAGGGCGCGGTGGATGCGGCCGAGGCGCAGGTCGCCGCGGTTGAGGCTCAGCTTGACACGCTGATCCCGGCGCAGCGCGCAAGCGCCGAGGCGGCGTTGGAAGAGGCCGAGACGGCGCTGGAAAAATCGGTTGTCTATGCCGGGACCACGGGTGAATTGCAGCAATTCGCGCTGCAGCCCGGGGATTTCGTGACAGCGATCGGCCGCCCGGCGGGCATCCTGGTGCCGCCTGATGTGGGCGCGGGTCGGTTCACGGCCGGGTTCAACCAGGTCTCGGCCCAGCAGATCCATGTGGGCATGATCGGCGAGATGACCTGTGCGGCCCTGCCGCTGACGATCATTCCGATGCGGGTGATCGCGATCCAGGATTTCCTGCCGTCTGGCCAATTTCGCCCGACCGATCGGCTGATGGACGTTCAGGACTTTCAGCGGCCCGGGTCGCTGATGGTGCTGATGGAGCCGCTCTACGAGGGCACGGCCGACCGGGTGCCGCGCGGCGCGGCCTGTCTGGCGAACCTTTACACCGACAATCACGAGCGGCTCGCCTCGGGCGAGGTGAGCGGCTTGCGGTCGCTGGCGCTGCACGCGGTCGACACCGTCGGCGTGATCCATGCGTTCGGCATCCGGGCGCGCGCCATCCTGATGCCGATCCAGACATTGGTGCTGACCGGCGGGCACTAGGGCGCCGGTTCAGGCGACCAGTTTGGATCTCCGCCGCCGCATCGCGGCGTCGGCCCGGCCCGTCGTGCTGAGGCCTTCGGCCTTCTGGAAAAGGCGCGCGGTTTCGACCGGCAGAGCTTCGAGGACGGCGCGGGAGCTGGCTGCGGGATTGCCGGCCACCCCCGGGTCGGCCGACAGCGTAGCGCTCGGGCGCGGCCGGTGGGCGCCCGGCTGCAGGGCGGGCCGACGCCACAGCGCCCGCGCGAACGCGCCCGACGTGACGGATTTGGGCGCGGCGATTGTGCTGCCGGCGACCGGGAAGATCTCGATGTCTGCGGCGATGCGCATCCGCAGGTCCGGCGTGAGCTGGACTGGCATGCCGGTGAGCATCCGGGCGATGCGTGATGTGAGCGCATCGACGTCCGCCGCCTCTGCCTCGGTCAGAGGCAGCGCCAGACGCCCGCCCTGCATCCGGCCAATCGCGTCGCCATGGGCGCAGAGCGGCGCCACGCGACTGGCGATCCCGGTCAGAACGGCCGGCAGCGCGTCGGCCCCGCCCTGCCGCACGAGCCAGGCGCGATACCGGGGGCGGATCAGGGCGACCGCCGCCACCGTGCCGCCCGCCTCGCGGTTGAGGCGGTCGATATGGGCCTGGAAGGCGCTTGGGGCGAGCAGGCCGGTTTGCGGGTCGAAGCGGGCCGAGAGCTCGAGCTGCCGCTCGCGCTCGAGCGTTTCGAGCTCGTACATCAGGAGCGCGCCGATAAGCGGGACGGCAACCAGATAGGACAGGCTGAGCACCGGGGCGGCATGGGTGAGAAACCAGGACGCGACGTGGCCCGGCAGCAGGATGGTGGCGGCATAGGTCAGCGACGGCGCGAGACCGAGCAGCGCCAGTCGGCACGCCCTTGGCCACGCGCTCTGGGCGTTCCAGAGCGCCCAAAGGCGGCCAACCTCGCCGGCGATGCCCATGGCCGCGATGCCGCTGGCCCAGCCGATTCCGCCGATCCCGATCCGGGTGGTCATGGCGCAGGCCAGGCAGACGAGAACGCCCTGCCAGCCTAGAAAGGCGCCCGCGAGCACGATGGGGACGTTGCGCAGGTCGATGATGATGCCCTCGAACGGCTCGACCGTGACATGCATCATGAACACCGACACGAGCCCGAAGAGGCCGCCGAGGACGAGCCGCGTCCAGACCTCTCCCATGAGCCGGCGCCGGATTGCCCCAAGCGCCGTGGCCAACAAAGCGAGGACCGCCAGCAAGCTGACCACCTCGCGCACAAACTCAAAATCGAACGGCATGCCGCATCCCCCTTACACCGCTGCCAAATTGGGGACGCAAGCGTTACCAGCCGGTTATCTCACGCGGCGTGAGGAAGTCCGAATGTCGCGAAATTGACAGATTGTCGCAGCTGCCGGGTGGCGCCAACGGGGGTTACTCCGCCGGCTCGGCCTGTGTCGTGGCCCCGGCCGACGGCTCGGGAGTGGCGGCGGCCGCCTCTTTGGCGGCGCGCTCGGCCTCGAGGGCTTCGGCCTTTTTCTCGACCTCCTCGACGATGTGGTCGATCATCTGGTCGTTCGACATCTTGTGGCTTTGCTTGCCCGCCAGATAGACCATGCCCGACCCGGCGCCGCCGCCGGTGAAGCCGACATCGGTCATCAGCGCCTCGCCGGGGCCGTTCACGACGCAGCCGATGATCGACAGGCTCATCGGCGTCTTGATATGTTCCAGACGCTGTTCGAGCGCCTCGACCGTCTTGATCACATCAAAGCCCTGGCGCGCGCAGGAGGGGCACGAGATGATGTTGACGCCCCGGTGGCGCAGGCCGAGAGATTTCAGGATCTCGTAGCCGACCTTCACCTCTTCCACGGGGTCGGCGGAGAGGCTGACGCGCAGCGTGTCGCCGATCCCCATCCACAGGAGCTGGCCGAGGCCAATGGCGGATTTGATCGTGCCGGAGGTCAGCCCGCCCGCCTCGGTGATGCCAAGGTGGATGGGGCAATCCGTCTGGTCCGCAAGCATCTGATAGGCGGCGGCCGAGAGGAACACGTCCGACGCCTTGCAGGAGATCTTGAACTCGTGAAAGTCGTTGTCCTGCAGGATCTTGATGTGACCGAGCCCGCTTTCGACCATCGCGTCGGGGCACGGCTCGCCGTATTTCTCCAGAAGGTGCTTTTCGAGCGAGCCGGCATTCACGCCGATCCGGATCGAGCAGTTGTGGTCGCGGGCGGCCTTGATGACCTCGCGCACCCGCTCAGCGGATCCGATATTGCCCGGGTTGATGCGGAGACAGGCGGCGCCGGCCTCGGCCGCCTCGATCCCGCGCTTATAGTGGAAGTGGATGTCGGCGACGATCGGCACGGGGCTTTCGGCCACGATCTCCTTGAGGGCCTTCGAGCTGTCCTGGTCGGGGACGGAGACGCGGACGATGTCGGCACCCGCCTCGGCACAGGCCTGCACCTGGGAAATGGTGGCGGGCACGTCGGTCGTGAGTGTGTTGGTCATCGTCTGGACCGAGATCGGGGCATCGCCGCCCACCTTGACCGGGCCGACCGAGATCTGGCGGCTCTCGCGGCGATAGATGTTGCGCCAGGGGCGGATGGCGTTGAGCGACATGGCAGCGTCCTTGCGGTCGGCGTTGCACAGAGCATAGGGGGGCGTGCGGTGCGGGGCAACGCGGGGGCGCGGGAGTTGAGGGCCGTCCGTGGCTCAAGACGCGCGGCGGGACGCCGCGCCTTGCCTTGGGGCATGATACGGAATGCCGATTGGGGACGCCGACCGGGCGCAAGCCGGATGCTCGGATTTATCCGACGAGCACATCCACGCCGCGGCTTCACACCGATCTTGCGGGGCTGTCTGGCCTACTGCGCCGGGCTGTCGACAGCCTCGGGCGCCGCGTCGTTGACAGCGGGCTCGGGCGTCAGAGCGGCTTGGGCCACGCGCACCGCTTCGCGGGCGGTGGAACTGGAGGCCGGGTCGACCAAAGCGAACTCGCCGGTCAGGGTGGCGGGCGCCAGTGCGATCTGGCCGACGACGGCGCCGATGCCGCCTGCGGGCCCGTAGGTTTGCCCATTGACGGCGAAGAACATGGCACCGGCATTGCCCGTGCGCAGGGAGAGGGGCGCCTCGGTCGGCGGCGCCTCCCAGGTCTCGCCGGGCTGCAGCACGCGGGAGATCAGCGTGGAGCCATCGGCCGCGCGGACACGCACCCAGGTTTCCTGAACCGCGACCAGCACCACCTCGGGCACATCGGCGGTGACGCGCGGCGTCTGCAGGTTGCCCACCGGCCCGCCCGGCTGTCCGTCGCCTGCACGGGCCTGCTGGACGGCGCCGGTCACAGGGTCGAACGCGGCCACGTCCCGGTAAGGCCCGAACGGGCGCGTCGGCCCCTCTTGCTCCTGCGGTGCGGTCGAGGCGGTCAGCGTCGGCGCGGTGCCGAAGAGCGTGCGCGGGTCGCCCGGATCGCGATAGAGCGGCCCGGCGAGAATGCCCATCTCCTCGGGGTTGATCGCTGCGATGGGCCCGTCGCGGGCCACCATCACGGGCGTGTCCAGCGCCTCGGGGCGGTAGAGGCGTTCGAGCGCGTCGGGCGCGGCGCGGGGCGCGACATCGTCGGTGCCGCCGGGCGCAGCAACCACGACGCCGGCGAGCGGATCGACCTGGGCCACAGCTTCGGGCGCGCGCTCAACCGGCGCGACGGTCACACGCTGCACCTCTTGCAGGACGGACCAGCCGCCATAGCCGATGGCGCCGATCAGGGCGAGAAGAACCAGGGTCGAGCCGATGGCCCGCGGCTCAAGCGCCGCGAGGGGCGAGGCGGAGGCGGGCACGTAGCTGACGCGCGGCTGGGCGATGGGGTCGCGGTCGCCGTCGGCGACGATTCCGGTGGCCGTTCTGCGAAAGACCGGGCCCTTGTCCTTGGGGCGGACGACCGGGTCGCTCGCCTTGTCGAGCCCTGAGGCCGGCGCAAAACCGGCCTCATCGCAAAATGTCTCAAACGCCCATTCCGGGTCGAGCCCAAGATAGCGGGAGTAGGAGCGGACATAGCCGGCGATGAAGCCGGGCGTCTCGAAGGCGGAGATATCGGCGTTCTCGATGGCGGCGATATAGGTCGCCTTGATCTTTAGCTCGCGCTGGACATCGAGGAGGGATTTGCCCATCGTGGCGCGTTCGCCGCGCATTACATCGCCGAGCAAAAGGTCGAAGTCATCGAAGCCTCTCGGCTCGATCTCCTCGTCCTCGGGTACGTTCGAACGCCACCCAATCATCTGCCCGGCCCCATACGCGTCAATCGTTGCCCCTTGTCACAGGCGATTCGATCCCCCGCCGCCTTTGCGATTCTATTATCACAAGGATGCTACCAGATGCACCATCCGTGAGGTTAACCGGCCAAATCCGCGCGATTCAGCGCGCAATACGCCCACAAACCGTCCATGGCGCGCACAAGATCATCTATCATTGAGGGTGTGTGGACCGGCGAGGGCGTGAATCTCAGCCGCTCGGTGCCCCGGGGAACCGTGGGGAAGTTAATCGGCTGGCAGTAGATTCCGTTATCTTCGAGCAATTTGTCGGAAATCGCCTTGGTGTGGACCGGGTCGCCCACCATCACGGGAACGATGTGCGAGCCGTGGTCGATGATCGGCAGGCCAAGGGCCTTGAGGCGCATCTTGAGGATGCGCGCATGCTCCTGGTGGCGGTCGCGACGAGCCTGATCGGTCTTGAGGTGGCGCACCGACGCCGCGGCACCGGCCGCCACGGCCGGCGGCAGCGAGGTGGTGAAGATGAAGCCCGGCGCGTAGCTTCGGATCGCGTCGCACATGCGGGCCGAGGCGGCCACATAGCCGCCCATGACGCCATAGGCCTTGGCGAGCGTGCCGTTGATCAGGTCAATCCGGTCCATCAGCCCGTCGCGCTCGGCCACGCCGCCGCCGCGAGCGCCGTACATGCCGACCGCGTGGACCTCGTCGATATAGGTCAGCGCGTTGAACTCGTCGGCCAGATCGCAGATCTCGGCAATCGGGCCGAAATCGCCATCCATCGAGTAGATCGACTCGAAGGCGATGAGCTTGGGGGCGGCGGGGTCGTCGGACGCCAGAAGCTCGCGCAGATGGGCCACGTCATTGTGGCGGAAGACGCGCTTGTGCCCGCCATTGCGGCGGATGCCCTCGATCATCGAGGCGTGGTTCAGCGCGTCGGAATAGATGATCAGGCCCGGCAACAGCTTGGGCAGGGTCGAGAGCGTCGCATCGTTGGCGATATAGGCCGACGTGAAGAGGAGCGCCGCCTCCTTGCCGTGGAGATCGGCAAGCTCGGCCTCGAGCCGCTTGTGATAGACGGTTGTGCCCGAGATGTTGCGGGTGCCGCCGGAGCCGGCGCCGGTCGCCTCGAGCGCCTCGTGCATCGCGGCGAGCACGACCGGGTGCTGGCCCATGCCGAGATAATCGTTGCCGCACCAGACGGTGATCTCACGCTCGGTGCCATCGGGGCGGCGCCAAGTGGCGTGGGGGAACTGGCCCTGCCGGCGCTCGATATCGATGAAGGTGCGGTAGCGGCCTTCCTCGTGCAGCCTGGCGATGGCGGTGTCGATCGCCGCGGCATAGCGGCAATTGGCGCGAGCCGGCGCGGCTTGGATTTGAACGGGCGCCGCCTTGGGTGCCGTGTCGTCGGATGCGGCCATGCGGCGTGGCTCCGTGGTTTCTGGGCTCACCTGGATCCCCTCGGACATTCTCGGTTCTTCTATGGCGCTGATCGGACGCCATCAAGGCATCGGACGTTTAACTCACCGCTCGGTCCATGATCTGGCGCAATTTCACACCATTCCCAGAGCGACAGTTCGTCCGCCGGCCCGCCGGTCGGGGCCGCCGTCGGGTCGCAGGCCGCGGACGCGCGATGGCGCCCCTGCCCTATTGGTCGAAGATGACGATCCGGCAATCCGAGGCGCCGTCGGCCGAGGCGCGGGCCCCGCAGGCCGAAAGCGCGCGACCGCCATCGCCCCGGGCAAAGCCGAAATGGCCCGTCGAGGGCGAGATCGCAAAGGCCTTGGGCGAGGAAAGCTGACGGAAGGGTCCCTTGAGCGCGTCCACCCCGGCCTTCGACAAGGTCAGAGGTCCCTGGGCATAGTCGCGCGGCACCACCGTGGCGACGATGACGCACGCCCCGCCGGTGGTGCGTCGGGCATTGCACGCGGCGAGCGCGGCCTGCTGGGCGTCTTGCGGCGAGTGGTAGTTCGCCAGCGCGACGGCCGAGCCGGTATCGGCAGGGTCGCCCGGCGATACGGCCATGGCGGCGTAATAGTCGAACTGTTTGGCATATTGCTCGACGGCCCGTTTCTCGGTGGCGCCGAGGAACGCCACGTCGGCGACGGACACCGTGACGCCGCGCGCATCGGGAACCGCGGCGCGGGCGTCGCGCTCGGTCAGGGTCTGGGCCGGGGCCTGACCCGCGCCGAGGACAGCGCAAAGCGCGGCGGCCAGGCCAAGGCGCGCGACCCGGGATCGGTGCGCCGGGGTGCCGGCGGGCTTCAAGAGGAAGGGGGCCAGCGGAGCGGCCAACGGGGCAGTGTGGCGAAGCATGGCGGTCCTGTCGGTTCGGGCACGATCGATCTTTGGATACCGCACTTTCCTACGCAGCGGCACGGGCCTTGGCCAGAGTTGGATATGGCGCCGCACCCGCGCGCAGCGTGGTGCCCGGCGCAGGCTCGGTCTAGGCTGGTCGGATCGGGCAAACGGACCGGGGGAGCGGGACGATGGATTTGCGGGTCGTGGACGGGGCGGGAGACACGGTGGCGCTGGATCTCTGGCTCTGGCGGCTCGACGTGGCGCCGGCCCACCGCGATGCGCTCGCCGCCCATCTGGAGCCGGGGGAGCGGACGCGCGCGGCGGCCTATATCCGCGACCTCGACCGGGAGCGCTTCATCGTGGCGCGGGGCCGGATGCGCGAGATCCTCGGCGGCTATGTCGGGCTGGCCCCGAAGGACGTGGTGCTGCGGCCGGGCTCGCATGGCAAGCCGGGGCTCGGCGAGGGCCCGGGCGGGCATGGGCCGTCGTTCAACCTCGCGCATGCCGGCGGCTGGGCGGCACTGGTCGCCGGGCCCCACGCCCTGCCCCTTGGGATCGACATCGAGCCCTGGCGCGAGGTGGAGCAGTCGGTGGCCGAGCGGTTCTTTTCCGCCAGCGAGCGGGAGGCGCTTGGCCAACTCGAAGGCGCGACGTGGACCGCCGGCTTCTTTAACGCCTGGACCCGGAAAGAGGCGCTCTTGAAGGCCGAGGGGGCGGGCCTGTCGCGCCCGCTCGACAGTTTCGACGTAACGCTCGCGCCCGGGGCCGCGGCGCGCATCACCCGAATGACGGGGGGCCGGGGCGAGCGGTGGCAGCTGGTGCCTTTGGAGCTTAGCCCCCGCTTCCCGGGCTGCATTGCCCTGCGCCATTCGGGCGAGGTGCGTTTGACCCTGCGCGAGGGCACCCTGCCCCTTCCCGCATGACGGGGCACAAGTACAGCACAAGAAGAAAAGAGACGGGCCTGAGACCGACAGATCGCCGCGGACACATCTTTAACGGATACCCGCTCTCCGCCCCTCGCGTTTCACGCGAAATCAAGGGGATGTGCCACGCGCCTGTCTCCTATGGGGCAACAGATTGGTTCGACGAAACCTCTCATGGATCGTGGCGGATTTGTGTCAAACAGAGGGCGGGTGTGGTTCGCAGTGCGAATCGCGGGATAGTCGGCTCCGCCGGCTGGTGTGTGACGAGTTGCGTATTTCAGAGCGATACCGGGCGCGTGGCGCCCGACGGCGGACTAGAATTTGGGGTCTACGTCGTCGCTAATATCCGCGTTCCGCATTGCGGACCGCCCCATCCCGGCTCGTTCCGGGCGGGGTGCGCTTTTGCGCGCCCCGTTATTGTTGGTACAGCGGCGTTGGTACGGGGGCGCGAGCGGTCGCGCCTGAGATCCCGAACCGGCCAGACATGAAAGACCCCCCGCCGCGGCGAGGCAACGGGGGGTGACACACACACGGGTAACGGCGGCCCAGGTGGCCTCACTCGGCAAGCAACTCCGGCACATGGAGGCGGATGATCTCGTTATCATCGGCCTCGGCGAGCTTGCGGCCCGCGGAGAAGGGAAGGTTGTTGTCGTTCGAGACGAGGATGTGCTCATCGCCGTCCCGCAGAACGCTCTCGATCGTCACGAAGGGGAAAGTGAAGACACCGTCGAGATCGCGGTCGGCATCGGTGTCGAGCCGGGCCAGGCCATCGGGATCGGCGATGTCCATCAGGTCGATCTGACGAACGCGGGCAAGGTTGCCGTCTTCGTCGACATCCGCGAAATCGACCAGCGTGATGACCTTGACGTTGGCGGGACGCGGGAAGCAGCCCTCGTCCTGACCGTCGGCGCAGGCGAGGCTTGGATCGCCCTCACCGCTGTCGCGCTCGATGACCAGCGCGCGGGTGTCGTCGATCATGTTGAAGTCGCCGATGGCGGCCGCACCCTCGGTAAGCTGGAAGCGCACGTTCACGCCTGTCCATGCACGCGCGGCGGGGTCGAACTCGATGACACGCAGGAAGGCGCCCTCGCTCTCGCCGCCCTCGGCGATCAGCGGCTTTTCGAGCATCGCCATCAGCGTGCCCTCGGCGGTCAGTGCCATCCCCTCATACCCGCCCGAGCGCGGCACAACGTAATCGGTGCCGGCCACGGCGCCGGTGCGCAGGCTCGGATGGTCGGGCGACTTGATGACCTCGCCGTCAAGCTCGGTCGGATAGACGCCGGTGACGGTGCCGTCGCGCGTGGCCGAGATGAGGTAGGGGCCGAACTCCTCGCCGATCCAGATCTCGTCACCGACGACCTGGATGGACTCGAGGTCGAAATCGGCGCCGGTCAGGTAGCGGCTGTCGGTCGCCTCGTGGACGATCCGGAACGGCACATGGCCGTTCGGGTCCTTGAGCCAGATCCGTTCGATCACGTCCGTAGTGCCGGCGTCGAAATCCGGCGCGATGACGGTGAAGGACAGCAGCGCGTCGGGCGAGTTCAGCTTGGAGCCGTAGCCATTGTCGATCAGCGCGATCAGGTGGCCCTCATCGGTGCGCTCGGCCGCGTAGCCCGAGAAGCCCTGCAGGGGCTGGCCCATGAAGGGCGTGGAAAGGCCGGTGCGCTGGGCCACCGTGAAGGGCGTGTCGACGCGGGCGTCGGCGGTCAGGAACTTGCCCGAAACGAAGGTTTCGCGCGGCGCGTCGGCCGGGGGCGCGGAGAACGAGAAGGCGGGCAGGATGGCGTGGCCTGCGAGCGTGGCGCCCACACTGTCCTGCGCCGCAGCCGGAAGCGCGGTGGTCAACAGCAGGGCTGGCAGGAGGCGGGGCAAGGTCATGTCGGTCTCCGGGTCTAAATGCTGCAGTGCCGCATACACTCGTTGATGCCTCATGCGAGACAATCCCAACGCTGTCACGACAATCATGTGACAACTCGTTAACAGTCGCTGGGAAGGCGCGCGCAAAGTGCCGCACAAAAAGTGCACCGTGCGGCGTTGACGGGAGCCGTTGCGTTGACCGTGTACACCGTTTGGGCTAAGTGGCCCGCCAAGCGGCGATACGCGCTGCTTATGACGCCGGGGCGTCTGACTCATGCGTCCCATACAGGCCCGCGCAGAAGGCGCGCGGCATCACAGGGCCCGACGCTGACAACCGGGCCGAGATTTGGGACGACATATGACAGACGAGACGTCGACGGACACCTCCGCGGACACCTCCGACACGGGCAACTTTACGGGCAACCTTCACGTGGGCCCACCCGAGGAGGGCGCGGCGGACACCGGCGCGGCAGACCCCACGGATGCACCGCCCCCGCGCCAGGACGAGGATACGGCGGGCGATCCGGTGGAGAGGTCCGAACCGTCTGAGGAGCCCGCCGCGGCTGTCGCGGACGATGTGGTCGAAGAGGCGGCGGACGGGCCGGTTGAGGCCCCTATGGCTGAGGACCCGATGGCTGAGGACCCAACGGCAGAGGCCCCGGTGGCCTCTCAGCCCGCGGAACCGGCCGGGCCAATGTTCAGCGATCTAAAGCTCGACACCAAGGTGCTGAAGGCGGTCGAAGAGGCGGGATATACCACGCCGACGCCGATCCAGGCGGGCGCCATTCCCGCCGCGCTCGAGGGTCGGGATGTCCTTGGTATCGCGCAGACGGGCACGGGCAAGACGGCGAGCTTTACCCTGCCGATGATCACGCTTCTCAAGCGGGGGCGGGCCCGGGCGCGGATGCCGCGGAGCCTGGTTCTGGCGCCGACGCGGGAGCTGGCCGCGCAGGTCGCCGAGAACTTCGACACCTACGCCAAATATACCAAGCTGTCGAAGGCGCTGCTGATCGGGGGCGTGTCGTTTGCCGAGCAGGACAAGCTGATCGACAAGGGCGTCGACGTTCTGATTGCCACGCCCGGGCGGCTTCTGGACCATTTCGAACGCGGCAAGCTGATCCTGACCGACGTCAAGGTGATGGTGGTCGACGAGGCCGACCGGATGCTCGACATGGGCTTTATCCCCGATATCGAGCGGATCTTCGGCCTGACGAACCCGCTGACGCGCCAGACCCTGTTTTTCTCGGCGACGATGCCGCCCGAGATCGAACGGCTGACGAACACCTTCCTGTCGAATCCGGCCAAGGTGGAAGTGGCCCGGCAGGCCACCACGTCGGAGACGATCACCCAGGGCTGCGTGACGTTCAAACCGTCGCGGCGAGACCGGACGTTTTCGGAAAAGCGCGGCGTGCTGCGGGATCTGATCTCGCAAGAGGGCGAGGCCCTGCGCAACGCGATCATCTTCTGCAACCGCAAGGTGGATGTGGATGTCGTGGCCAAGTCGCTGAAGAAGCACGGGCTGAACGCCGAGCCGATCCACGGCGATCTGGACCAGTCGCACCGGATGCGCACGCTCGACGGGTTTCGCTCGGGCGAGATCAAGTTTCTGGTGGCCTCCGACGTTGCGGCGCGCGGCCTCGACATTCCCAATGTCAGCCACGTCTTCAACTTCGATGTACCGAACCATGCCGAGGATTACGTCCACCGCATCGGCCGGACCGGGCGTGCCGGCCGCGAGGGGCGTGCGTTCATGATCGCGGCGCTGCCGTCGGACGAGAAGTCCCTGGCCGCCATCGAGGACATGATCGCCAAACCCGTGCCGCGGATCGAGCGCCCGCCCCGGAGCGATGCCGAGAGCCGCGCGCGGCCCAGCCGGCGCGACGACCGGGCCGAGGCCCCGGCGACCCCGTCGGCGCCCTCCCCGACGACCACGGCCGAGGACGACACCCCACGCCCCACATCTTCGACGCGGTCGAGCCGCTCCAGCAGATCGAGCCGAGGCCGCCGCGGCGACCGTCGCGACGAGGAACCGGTGGTGGGCATGGGCGATCACGTGCCCGACTTCCTGCTCCGCTCGTTCGCCTAACCGCGCCCGTCGTCGACAAACGCTCGCGTCAGGCGTCGTAGCGGGGCGCCGCTTCGGCGTCGGCGATGCGCTCGGCCATCCGGCCGAGATTGCCGAGCGAATTCATGTGGAGATAACAGAGCTCCAGATCGTCGCTGCGCGCCATAGCAAGCACCGCCTCGTCGGGCAGCGCGCGGAGCTTTTCACGCGATACGGTGCGAAAGCCCCGCAACTCGCTGCGACCGCCGCCCGGAACCTCGAACCGCACCTGTGCCTTGTCGAGCAGATCGTGCTCGACGAGCCGTTTGCAGAAGGCTTCGGTGCGTGCGAAATGCTGTTGGTACTCGCTGGTGAAAGCCAACATCTCTTCGAGATAGCGAGTGCGGTTGCCCTCGCTGTCGAAGAGCCGCTCGCCCCGGCCCTCGGTGTTCACCCCCTCGAACTCGGCGTCGATGCAGAGTGTGAGGCGCGCCGCGTCGCCCGAGGCCGCGAAGACGAAGGGATAGCGCCGCAGGAACGCGGGGATGTAGCGGCCCGTCCAGCTGCCGTCGGGCGCCACGAACGCGTTTTGGTCGTCTCGGAGGCCAAGGATCACTGCCGGAAACACCGTGTCGCCCTCGCCGGCAAACACGATGGCATAGTCCTGGGCGGTCGAGGCAAACTCGGGGGCGAGGAGCGGGGCCGAATTGATGCTTGCCGCAAAGGCATAGCTGGTGCCGGTCTTTACCGACCAGTCCCGGTGCGCCTCGGCCTGAACCGGGACGGCGCGTTCATAGATCATCAGCTGCTTCGTCATCGGACCCTCCCACTCGATCTCGGGCGGACCCTAGCGGCGGCGCGGGGGGAACGGAACCCGCCCGCGCCGGTGGCCCCCGATCAGACGAAGCCCCAGCCGAGGCCCTCGGCAAGCAGACGGTCGTCGATCGCCTCGACCTCGGACAAAGCGTCGATGCCGCCGTCGAGGATCACAACGTTCTCGACGCCCGACACCTCGATGCCGCCTCCGGCCAGGGTATAGTCGCCCGCCGCACCGGATTGCGCGGCAAGTTCCGTCTCAAGCGCGGCGGCGCCATCGGCATCGGAAATCAGATAGAGCGTGTCGGTGCCGCTGTTGCCGATGAACCGGTCGCTTCCCTGGGTGCTGGCCAGAAGCGTGGGATCAACCCAGACGAAGGTGTCGTTGCCGGCCTGCCCGCGCACCACGTCGTCGCCCAGCCCGTCGAGCAGGATATCGTTGCGCGAGCCGCCGCGCAGCTCGTCATTGCCCGTGCCGCCGGCGAGAAAGTCGTTGCCGGCATTGCCGCGGATGAGATCGCTGCCCGCGCCACCCGACACGATATCGACCCCCCGCATCCCCCAGATCGTGTCGTCGCCGCCGGCGCCGAGCGCGACATCCCAGCCGCGCCCCAGAAACAGGTTGGAGTCTCCGTCGGCGTCGATCACGAGGTCGGCGCCCCGGCCCGCATAGAAGAGGCTGGGCGAGGTGTCGAAGACGCGGGTGTCGGAGGTTACCGACGCGGCCGCGAACGAGCCCAGGATCGAATGGACGGCGGCGCTGGGGTGGAGCTGGTCGAAGAACTGGATCTGGCGGAGCGGAATGCCGGCCACATCGTCATTCGTTTCAATGCTGACCGAGAACTCGGGAAAGAAGGTGACATCGAGCTCTGTGCCACCGCCGAAATAGAACGGGCCCTTGGCGAGGAAGCCGAACTCGAGCGGGCTGGCATCAATAAGATCGGTGATCTCGTCGACCTCGACGACGGCCACGTCGATGCCGTCGACCGCGTCGGCCTCTACCGCGATCTGGCGCAGGCCCACATTGTAGGTGTCGATCACCGAGTTGATCGGATCGAGCTCGGCCTGTGTTACGCCGTCGGGAATCGGAAAGTAGGTGATGTCGGGCAACGTGTAGATGATGATCTGCGACACGAGGCCGGATTCGGCGATGTCGAGGATCTGTGCGCGTGCCGTGGCCGTGAGCTCGACCAGGAACGCGGTGGCCTGCGCGAGGATCTGCAGCACAGAGAGACCCTCCACCGCGAGGGCGAAATCGCCGATATCGTTGAGGCCCGAGAAATAACTGGCGGTGATCGCGTCGCCCACAGGAAGGGGCTGCACACCGCCGGGCGTGATCGGGTCGCCGGCGAGGAACCGGTCAAGCTGGGCGCCGATATTGGTGTCGAAGGTCAGCAGGTCGGCGGGGGCCGTGGGGTCGATCAGAACATCCAGCCCGGTCGGGACGAGCTCTGAGATCTCGCGCTCCCCGGTGACGCGGGCGCCGCCGGTGGCATAGGCGCCAAGGGGCGCGCCCAGGAGACCCGAGAGGACCTGGGTGTAGACGGGCCCGTTGGAAAATACGTTGGCATAGCCCGGCGTCACGATCGGCTCGGGCACCGGGAGGCTGAGATCGCCCAAAAGCAGCGCACTGGTCAGGTCGGAGATGACGCGACTGTCGGAAAAGCTATCGCCGAAGGTGTAGAGGTAGTCGGGTTTCGCGGAAAGCATGCTCGGTGCCCCTCATGTTGGCGTGGGATGAGGCTACACGAGCAATGCAACAGCACCACCGTGACAACCTGTGCCGACGGGACGAAGATTGCGGCCGACGCGGGACGTGGCGTGGCTTTAGGCGAGGCGAGAGACGACGACGGTGACTTCGGGCTTGCGGCCGATTTCCTCGGCGGCGACCTGGCGGACGACGCGGCGCAGGGCCTCGTCAAGCTTGTCGTCGTCGGCCACCACCTTGTCGTCGGCCCGCGCCATGGCCTGCGCGGCCTCGGCCTCGATCAACTCAACGAGCGGCGCCCCGGAGCGGCCGCTTTCAGCCAGACCCATCGTTTCGGCCCAGGGATCGCCCAGCGGCGCGTCCTCCTCGTCCATCAGGACGGTGAGCATCACGTGGCCGTTGAGCGCCATGCGGATGCGGTCGCGCACGATCCCGTCGAGCGCGCCGATCTTGACCGATCCGTCGAGATAGATCCGGCCGCCTTCGATATACTCGGCCACCTTGGGTTCGGCCCCGGTCAGATCGACGAGCGTGCCGTTCTCGGCGACGATGGCGGGAATGCCCTTGCTCCGCCCGACCTCGGCATGGCGGCGCAGCATCCGGTGCTCGCCATGCATCGGCACGAGCATGCCCGGGCGCATCAGGTCGTGCAGCATCTCCAGATCGGGCCGGTTGGCGTGGCCCGAGACGTGGTAGTCGGAGGTGGAATCGTCGACCACATCGACGCCCTTGCGCGAGAGCGCGTTCACGATTTCCAGCACGCCGCGCTCGTTGCCGGGGATGGTTTTGGAGGAGAAGAGGAAAAGGTCGCCCTCCTGCAACTCAAGCCCGAGATACTTCCCGCGGGCAAGTTGCGCCGAGGCGGCACGGCGTTCGCCTTGGCTGCCGGTGACGATGAGCATCAGGTTCTCGCGGGGGATCTGCGCGGCCTCCTCCGACGAGACGAGCGGTGGCATATCGGACAGAACGCCCGCTTCGAGCGCGGCGGTTACCATACGCTGCATCGCGCGGCCAAGAAGACAGACGGAGCGGCCCGCGGCCTGCCCGGCCTCGGCCAGCGACTTCACGCGCGCAACGTTCGAGGCAAAGGTCGTGGCGACCACCATGCCCGCGCTGTGGCCGGCGACGAGCTCGGCGATCTTGGGGCCCACGGTGCTTTCCGAGCGGCCGGGATGGGCGACGCCGATATTTGTGCTGTCGCAGGTCAGGACCTTGACGCCCGAGCCCGCCACGCGCGACCAGAGCTCGGGGTCAAAGGGCTCGCCCACCACGGGCGAGCCGTCGAGCTTGAAGTCGCCGGTATGGACGATCCGGCCCGCCGGCGTGTCGATCACGATGGCCGAGCTTTCGGGGATCGAGTGCGACACCGGCAGGAAGGAAATCCGGAACGGGCCCGCGGCCATCTCTTCGGGGAAGGGATCGACGATCTTGAGCCCTTCCAGCGTGTGGCCCTGCTCCTCGAGCTTGCGGCGCGCGATGGCTCCGGTGAAGCGGCGGCAGAAGATCGGCGCGCCAAGCTCACCCCAAAAATGGCCGAGCGCGCCGACATGGTCTTCGTGCGCGTGGGTGATCACGATCGCTTCGAGCCGGTCGGCGCGATCGATCAGCCAGCCCATGTCGGGGAAAATCAGGTCGACCCCGGGCGTGGTGTCCATGTTGGGAAAGGTCACGCCCAGGTCGACGAGGATCAGGCGCTCCTGGTCGCGCGGCCCGTAGCCGTAGACATAGGCGTTCATCCCGACCTCTCCCGCGCCGCCAAGGGGCAGGTAGATCAGGCGGTCGGGGCGGTCGCTCATGCGGTGCTGCTCATATTCTCGTTATAGGCGTGGATGACGGTCAGGCCGTGCATCGTCAGATCGTCCTCGTAGGCGTCGAACAGGGTATCCCCCTGCTGGAACAGAGGCGCAAGCCCCCCGGTACCAATGACTTTCATGGGCGTGCCGTATTCGGCGCGGATTTTCTGGCAAACGCCGGCAACAAGGCCGGTATAGCCCCAGAAGACGCCCGACTGCATGCAGTCGATGGTGTTCCGCCCGATCACGCGCGGGGGCTTGCTGATGTCGACATGGGGCAGCGCCGCCGCCGCCATGTGGAGCGCTTCGAGCGAAAGATTGACACCGGGCGCGATCACCCCGCCGACATAGGCGCCATCGGTGGCCACCACGTCAAAGGTCGTGGCGGTGCCGAAATCGACGACGACGAGATTGCCGCCATGGCGATCGTAGGCGCCGGCGGTGTTGACCAGCCGGTCGGGGCCGACGACCGTGCCCGGGTCGACACGGGGCGGAGCCGGCAGCTGGGTTTCGGGCTTGCCAACGACGCGCGGACGTGTGCCGAAATAGCGGTCAGACAGGATGCGCAGGTTGAAGACCACGCGCGGCACGGTGGACGAGATGATCACGTCGGTGATGCGCACGCCCTCGGGGCCGGTCAGCCCGTGATGCTCCAGAAGCGAGTTGTACCAGACGAAGTATTCGTCGGCGGTGCGCTGGTGCTCGGTGGCCATGCGCATGGTGACCAGAAAGCGCGTGCCGTCCCAGACCGAGAAGACGGTGTTGGTGTTGCCGCAATCGATGCAGAGGAGCATGGGTGGGTCTCCGTGTTGGGGTCGGCCGGTGCGTGCGCCGCTACCGGGTCGACGGTCGCGCGGGCCCGGCCACCTGCGAGCCGCGCATCGGCGGGCCGCGGCGCGGCGATCCGACGATGGATCGGCTTGGTTTAGGGTTGGATCCGCATTCCCTGCCGGCGCTGAGCGCTGGTGTCACCCAATCGCCGTGCCGTCGGGGCGGCCCGGCCATGCGCGGCGGCCTGACGGCCTGGATTCCGCCCGCCCCGGGCCGTTCTGGCGCGGCCCGGCGATGGCGTGGCTGAATTCCTGGGACCGTCACGGGAAGAAGATCTCGGCCGCGGCGATGCTGCGGCGGCCGCCCGCGCTGGCGAGGACAAGGTGGCCGCCCGGATCGACATCCTCGAACCGGCCGGTGACCTCCTCGACTCCGGTGCGGGCGGTGATCTCCTCGCCCAGGCGCGCGGCCCGGGCGAGCCAGGCCGTGCGGATCGGCGCAAAGCCATAAGTCGCCATCTGGCCCTCCCAGTGGGCGAAGGCGACGGCAAGATGGTCGAGAAAGTCGGCCTGGGCGACGTGCACCCCCGTTTCGGCGGCTAGCGCCATGGGGCGCAGGGCGCCCGGCTCGAGATCCTCGGCCGCCGGCGCCTCGATCAAGTTGACGCCGACCCCAACGAGCAGCGCGCCCTGCCCCACGGATTCCAGCAGGATGCCGGCGAGCTTGCCGCCGTTCAGCAGCACATCGTTGGGCCATTTCAGCGCGAACATCTCCGGCCGGCCGGTGAGCGCCACCAACGCGTCATGCAGCGCGAGCGCGGCCACGAAGCTGCGCAATGCCGCTTCCGCAGGCCCGCCCTCGGGGCGCATCACGAACGTGGCGGCGAAGTTGCCCGGCGGCGTGGCCCAGGCGCGGCCGCGCCTGCCCCGGGCCGCCACTTGCTCGGCCGCCATGATCCAGGTCGGCGCCGCAAGGTCGCCTGCGCGCGCCGCCGCTTCCGCCATGGTGCTCTCGACGCGGCCAAGCGCGATACGGCCGACGCCTGCCGGCCAGCCGTTACTCGACAAGCGATGCCGCCGCTTGGGCTGCGAGCCCGTCCACCCCGAAGAGGTTGATCACCCCCACGACCATGATGGCGGCGGAGAGCATCAGGAAACCCCACTGCACCGCGCCCATGCCGGGATCCACCCGCTCGGCGTCGGGAGAGCCGAAATACATGAAATAGACGATGCGCAGGTAATAGAACGCGCCGATGACGCTGGCGATGACACCGGCCACCGCGAGCCAGCCAAGACCCGCATCGACCGCGGCGAGCATCACGGCGTACTTGCCAAAGAAGCCCACGAGCGGCGGCACGCCGGCCAGCGAGAACATCAGGATCAGGACGGCGACGGCCTTGAGCGGCTCGCGTTCCGACAGCATGGAGAGCGAGTCGATCGAGGTCACCGCCTGCCCGTCGCGCTCCATCGACAGGATGAAGGCAAAGGTGCCGATATTCATCGTCACGTAGATCGCCATGTAGAGGAGCATCGACGACACGCCCGTCTGGGTGCCCGCAGCAAGGCCGATCAGGGCATAGCCCATATGGGCAATCGAGGAATAGGCCATCAGGCGCTTGATGTCGCGCTGCCCGATCGCGGCGATGGAGCCGAGAAAGACCGAGACGACCGCGAGGAAGGCCACGATCTGTTGCCAGTCGCCGACGGCCTGCCCGAACGCGTCATGCATCACACGGGCGAAAAGCGCCATGGCCGCGACCTTGGGGGCGGTGGCGAAGAAGGCGGTGACCGGGGTGGGCGAGCCCTCGTAGACGTCCGGCGTCCACATGTGGAACGGCGCGGCCGACACCTTGAAGGCAAGGCCCGCGGCCATGAAGGCGAGGCCGACGAGCATGCCCAGGCCGACGCTGCCATCGTTGGCTGCGAGGATGATCTCGTCGAAGAGGGTCGAACCGGCGTAGCCGTAGACAAGCGACGCACCGTAGAGGAGGAGGCCCGAGGACAGCGCGCCGAGGACGAAGTATTTCAGACCCGCTTCGGTGGAGCGCACGCTGTCGCGGCGGAGGGCAGCCACGACATAGAGCGCGAGCGATTGCAGCTCGAGGCCCATATAGAGCGCTATCAGGTCGCCGGCCGACACCATCACCATCATGCCGACGGCCGCGAGTGCGATCAGGATCGGATATTCGAACCGCAAGAGGTTGCGCGCGGCCATGTAGCCTTCGCTGAGGAGCAGGATGGCGGCAGCCGAGACGAGGATCACGATCTTGGCGAAGCGCGCGAATCCGTCATCGACAAACATGCCGCCGAACGCCTCGCGCGTCGGGCCCGAGGACAGGCCGATCCATGCGGCCGTCGAGACCAGGACCGCGGCAGTCACCCACACCAAAAGAGAGGCGGCGCCGTCCTTGGCGGTGTAACCCGCCAGGAGGAGCGCGACCATGGCGTAGACCGAAAGGAAGATCTCGGGCAGCAGGATCGTGAGGTCAGCGGCCATCGTCAGTCTCCGTTGGCGGCAAGGAGGGTGTCGCCCGCCTCGAGCAGCGCGGTTTCATAGTTGCCCACCAGCGCGGCAACCGAGGGGCCGATCACGTCGATCGCGAGGCTCGGATAGACCCCGAGGAGCAGCGTCATCACGATCAGCGGGGCGAACACGGTCTTCTCGCGCGTTCCCATATCGGTGATCGAGCGCAGGCTTTCCTTGATCAGGTCCCCAAGGACGACCCGGCGATAGAGCCAGAGGGCATAGGCGGCGGACAGGATCACGCCGGTGGTGGCCACGAGGGCGACCCAGGTGTTGGCCTGGAAGACGCCGACGAGCGTGAGGAACTCGCCGATGAACCCGCTGGTGCCCGGCAGCCCGACATTGGCCATCGTGAAGAGCATGAAGACGGCGGCATAGGCCGGCATGCGCACCACGAGGCCGCCATAGGCGTCGATGTCGCGGGTGTGCATCCGGTCATAGATGACGCCGACGCAAAGGAAGAGCGCGCCGGAAATGAACCCGTGGCTCAGCATCTGGAAGATCGCGCCGTCGATCCCCTGCTGGTTGGCGGCAAAGATCCCCATCGTGACATAGCCCATATGGGCGACCGAGGAGTAGGCGATGAGCTTCTTCATATCCTCCTGCGCGAGCGCCACCAGCGAGGTGTAGACGATGGCGATGGCCGAGAGCCAGAAGACGAAGTCTGCCATCAGGTCCGACGCCACCGGGAACATTGGGATCGAGAAGCGCAGGAACCCGTAGCCGCCGATCTTCAGAAGGATCGCCGCCAGCACGACCGAGCCCGCAGTGGGCGCCTGCACGTGCGCGTCGGGCAGCCAGGTATGGACCGGCCACATCGGCATTTTCACCGCGAGCGAGGCGAAGAAGGCGAGCCAGAGGAGCGTTTGCATCCCTCCCACGATCTGGATGCCCAGAAGGCTGAACTCCTCGGTGCCGAACTGGTGGTTCAGAAGGCTCGGGATGTCGGTGGTGCCGGCATCGACATACATCGCGATCATCGCGATCAGCATCAGGACCGAACCGAGGAACGTGTAGAGGAAGAACTTGAACGCGGCATAGATCCGGTTCGCGCCGCCCCAGATGCCGATGATCAGGAACATCGGGATCAGGCCGCCCTCGAAGAAGAGGTAGAAAAGCACGAGGTCGAGCGCGCAGAACGTGCCGAGCATCAGCGTCTCGAGCAGCAGGAACGCGATCATGTACTCCTTCACGCGGTGCGTGACGTCCCAGGCCGAGAGGATGACGAGCGGCATCAGGAACGTCGTCAGCATCACGAAGAGGATCGAAATGCCGTCGACGCCCATCTTGTAGGTCAGGCCCAGAAGCCAGGCGCGCTCTTCGACGAACTGAAAGCCCGTATCGGCCGGGTCGAACCCGAAGATCAGGAAGAGCGAGACAACGAAGGTGGCAGAGGTGGCGATGAGCGCAAGCCACTTGGCGTTGCGCTGCGCCTCGGCATCCTCGCCCCGCAGAAAAAGCCCCAGAATGACCGCCGCGACCGCGGGCAGGAAGGTGATGATCGACAGAAGGTTGTCCATGGCCTCAGCTCCCCGCGAAGGTCATCCAGGTGACGAGGATCACGATCCCGAGCACCATGGCGAAGGCGTAGTGGAAGATGTAGCCCGACTGCGCCCGTCCCGCGAGGCGGGTGAAGAACGGCACGATGCCCATCGCCACCCCGTTGAGCCCGCCGTCGATGACGCTGCCGTCGCCCCGCCTCCACAGGAAGGTGCCCGTGGCGCGCAGCGGACGGACGAAGACGAAGTCGAAGATCTCGTCAAAGTACCACTTGTTGAGCAGGAAGTTGTAAAGCGGGCGTTGGTTCGCGGCGAGCTGGGCCGGCAGTTCGGGGCGGCGGATATACATCTGATAGGCAAGGCCCAGGCCCAGGAGCATTGCCACAAAGGGTGAGAGCTTGACCCACCAGGGCGCCTTGTGGGCGTCCTCCAGCACGTGGTTGTCGGGGCCGATATAGAGCGCCCCCTCGCCCGGCTGGCCGGTGAAGACATAATGGTGCTCGCCGTCGCCAGCGTGGTCGCCCTCGCCACCATGACTGCCCTCGGCGGCTTCGTCGCTGTGATCGTCGCCATGGGCCTCGGCCGTCTCGGTGCCGTGGTCGTCTCCGTGGTCGTCGCCATGCCCCTCGGCGTGCTCTTCGGCATAGGGGATGCCGTAGAAGCGGGCGACCTGGTCGGCATGGCCGAAGAACTGGCTGAACCAGATCATCCCCGCAAAGACCGCGCCCACGGCCAGAACGCCAAGCGGGATCGTCATGATGTTGGGGCTCTCGTGCGCGTGCTCATGGGTGTGCTTGTCGCCCCTCGGCTCGCCATAGAAGGTCAGAAAGATCAGGCGCCAGGAGTAGAACGAGGTCATCAAGGCGGCGATCACCAGGAGCCAGAAGCCATACATCGACCCGCCCGCGAACGCGCTTTCGATCACCGCATCTTTTGACACGAACCCGGCAAAGCCGATGGGCAGGCCGATCAGGTCGTAGGTGAACGGGATGCCCACACCGGTGATGGCGAGCGTGCCGATCATCATCGACCAGAACGTCCGCGGGAATTTGTCCTTCAACCCGCCATAGTTCCGCATGTCCTGTTCGTGGTGCATGCCGTGGATGATCGAGCCGGCGCCCAGAAAGAGCATCGCCTTGAAGAAGGCGTGCGTGAAGAGGTGGAACATCGCGGCCGAGTACATGCCGACGCCCGCAGCCACGAACATATAGCCGAGCTGCGAGCAGGTGGAGTAGGCGATGACGCGTTTGATGTCGTTCTGCACAAGGCCGACAGTGGCCGCGAAGAACGCCGTGGAGGCGCCGACCACGGTGATGAAGGTCGCGGCCTGGGGGGCGAATTCGATGATCGGCGACATGCGGCAGACAAGGAAGACGCCGGCCGTGACCATGGTGGCGGCGTGGATCAGGGCCGAGACAGGCGTCGGGCCCTCCATCGCATCCGGCAGCCAGGTGTGAAGGAAAAGCTGCGCCGACTTGCCCATAGCGCCCACGAAGAGGAAGAAGGCAATGAGTTCGGCCGCGTTCCACTCGCGCCATAGGAAGGTGAGGTTCGTCTCGGCAAGCTCGGGTGCGGCCGCGAAGATGTCGCTGAGGTTGACGCTGTCGACCAGGAAGTAGAGCGCGAAGATCCCGATCAGAAAGCCGAAATCGCCGACCCGGTTGACGATGAAGGCTTTGATGGCGGCGGCGCCGGCGCTTTCCTTGCGGTAGTAGAAGCCGATCAGCAGGTACGAGGCAACGCCCACGCCCTCCCAGCCGAAGAAGATCTGGACGAGGTTGTCCCCCGTCACCAGCATCAGCATCGCGAAGGTGAAGAACGACAGGTAAGCGAAGAAGCGCGCCTTGTAATGCTCGCCCTCGGGGAAGTTGTCGTCATGCGCCATGTAGCCGAAGCTGTAGAGGTGCACGAGGGCCGAGACCGTCGTGATCACGATCAGCATGATCGCGGTCAGCCGGTCCATCCGGATGGCCCAGTCGGCCACCAGCGTGCCGCTTTCGATCCAGCGCAGGACGGTGATCGTCTCGGTCGTGCCGTCGAAGGTGAGGAACACGATCCAAGAGAGGAGGGCCGACAGGAAGAGAAGGCCCGTGGCGGTGATCATGCCCGCCTGCTCGCCGATCACGCGCCAGCCCAGGCCGCAGATCAGCGCGCCGATGAGGGGCGCGAAGAGGAGGATGGTTTCCATCAGTGGGCCTCCGAACTCGGGCGTCCGCCCTGGCAGTAGGGGCATTTCCGCCCGTAAACGTCACAGCCGTTGGCGCGGTAGCGCGCCTGGC
Organism: Pseudomonadota bacterium; assembly: GCA_039822045.1. Lineage (GTDB taxonomy): Bacteria > Pseudomonadota > Alphaproteobacteria > Rhodobacterales > Rhodobacteraceae > HLUCCA09. The sequence goes on from JBCBMY010000002.1 coordinate 327,263, forward strand.
AGCGGGTGCATTGCATCCGGTAGAGATACTGGTTGGCGTGGTTCGCCAGCGCCGTCACCCGACCCGCATTGCGCTGGCCGTTGTGATTGATGAACCCGGTTTCGGTGGTGCCCGCCCCCATCGCGCTCAACCCTTCATGTTGGAGACGTCTTCCACGGCGATGGTGCCGCGGTTGCGGAAGAAGCAGACGATGATGGCGAGGCCGATGGCGGCCTCGGCGGCGGCGACGGTCAGCACGAAGAGGGTGAAGACCTGGCCCGTCAGATCGCCCAGGAAGGCGGAGAAGGCGACGAGGTTGATGTTCACGGCCAGGAGCATCAGTTCGATCGACATCAGGATGATGATGACGTTCTTGCGGTTGAGGAAGATCCCGAAGATTCCGATGACGAAGAGCGCGGCCGCCACCGTGAGGTAATGTTCAAGTCCGACCATCTCTGTCCCTCCGGGCGCCCTGCCCGCCTGTCGTGTTCATAGTGTTCACCGGAATGCAAAGGGCGTTCTGTCGCCCCTGAGTTCGGGATAGAATGCGGCGCAAGCGCATAGCTCGTCCGGCGTGACAAAGGTGGCTGTGCCCTCGCCGATACCGCTCAGTTCCTCCGCGAGCATATCGATGCCGAAGAGGGCGGGATGACGTCGAGCATGGCGGTCGACGACCTCCACGGCCCGCCTGGTCCGGTCGAAGGGCGGAGCGTCGCTCATGAGCTCCTGCCGAGTGCGGGTTCGGAGGCTCTCGCCGGTCTCGCAGTCGCTGACATAGATGTCGGTGTAGACGCCCTCGGCCGACCACGTCTCGGCAAAGGCCACCCGCCCTGCCCCCAGATCCCGGTGCCCGCCCTCCCAGCCGTTCCAGCCGCGCACGACGCGGGTGCAGTCTTCCAGCTCAGGTGTTGCTTGGGCAGGAAGAGCAAACAATGCAGCACAGGCCAAAGTGGCACGTACAGCGGGAAAGCGGTTTCGACCGCTGCGTCGCCGATTCACCTTTCTCCCCGAGCCCATGCGTGTCCCTACTCAGTAGAAGCCAGCGGGAGACAGATCCCAACTGTGCAGGTCCCAATACGGGACCGAAGGATCAAAGGTTTCCGCGCCAGGTATTGAGGGACCGCCAATGGTCCATCGATGACCTGGCAAAGGCTCGTACCAGCCCATCGCGAAGGCCGACATGGACAGCGTCCGGCCCACGCGGATACGGACACGCGCTGTCTCCTTTGCGACACGACATGCTTGCAGCGCAATGAGAGCGACCCTGCGAAGAATACGCGAGCCCTGGTCCGCTGAGACGCTTCGGTCGCGCATCATTTGACCTCCGTCTATCGGGATCCGCTGCAGATCCCTCTTTCCTGTGCCGTCCGTGCCCCGGGCTTGACCCGGGGCCTCTGCCGTCTGGTGTGCGGCCCTTCTTCGCGAGAGTCCGCGTCCTATCTCGGGGCCCCGGGTCAGGCCCGGGGCGGGTCAGGACCTCAGAGCCCCTGACCCGGCTTCACGTCTTTTAGCTCCAGCGCTTTGGCCGGGTCGCGGTAGATCTGGGCCAGGATGTCCTGGCGCTTGATGTCCTGGCGGTGGCGGAGCGTCAGAACGATGGCGCCGATCATCGCCACAAGGAGGATCAGACCAGCCAGCTGGAACATCAGGAAATATTGGTCGTAGAGGATCAGGCCGAGCGCCTTGGTGTTGTGGACGCCTTCCGGGCTGGCCTGCGGCCCGTCGAGGATCGCGACCCCGTCGGCGGTGGCCCAGGCGCCCAGGGTCAGGGCGAGCTGCATCAACAGGATCACGCCGATGAGGCCCGCGAGCGGGACGTATTTCACCATCTCGGCCTTCAATTCAGCGAAGTCGACGTCGAGCATCATCACGACGAACAGGAAGAGCACCGCGACCGCCCCGACATAGACGATGATCATGAGCATCGCGACAAACTCGGCGCCCATCAGCACGAACATGCCCGCCGACGACAGGAAGGCGAGGATGAGCCAGAGCACGGAGTGGACGGGGTTGCGACTGACAACCACAAAAAGGCCCGCGGTGACGACGGTCACGGCAAAGGCGTAGAACGTGACATCGGCGAAGGTCATGGCGACTCCTCCGTCAAATCCAGACGGCGTTCGACGCGGTCGAGCCGGCTGCGAAGATTGGCGATGACCTCATCGTGGGCGAGGTCGGTGTGAACGGTTGCAACGGCCTGGAGCCTAATCGCGCAAGGCCTGGCGACCCTCTCAAGCGGCCGCCCGGGGCTGCCCGCATATTCGTCTGCGAGCCCGCGCGGCGGTGTGAGCCTTGGACTGTCCGGCCCCTCACTCATCTGCGCCCTCCTTGGTGTTGGCCGTGCGCTCGGCGATCACCCGTTGGGCATTCTCCATCGCCTTGGTCATCGCGGGGACTCCGCCGAAGACGGCCATCTGGCCGATCACTTCGGCGACCTCCTGGGGTGTTGCGCCGGCCTCGAGCGCATGGCGGACCGTGATGCGGATCTGGTCTTCGGCCTGGGCGCCGAGAACCGTGAGGGCCGCCAGCGTCACCAGAAGGCGCGTTTTCGCGTCGAGGCCCTCGGGGTTGAAGGTGCGCCCCATCGTCATCTCGAGCGCATCCTTGGGCATCGTCGGGAACCACTCGTCGAGGGCCGGCATCTGAAAGCTCTCCATCGCCGGATTCCACGCCTTCGCCATCTGCTGGCTCTGCTCCATCATGGTCTGGAACATCTTGGCGAAGTCGGGTGTCACGACGCCTCCTCCTGGCGCTCGAAGACCTCGATCGCGGCATTGAGCGCGTTCACCATGGCCGGATAGCCGCCATAAAGCGCCATCTGGTGGATCACTTCCGCGATCTCGCGCTTGCCCGCGCCGGAATTGAGGGCATTCTGAACATGGACCTTCAGTTGCGGCGCGGTCTGCCCGCCCAGCGCCGTAAGCGCCGCGATGGTCGCCAGATAGCGGGTGCGGTCATCGAGCCCGTCGCGGGTGTAGAAATGGCCGTATGCAACCTCCAGCAAAGAGGTAGAAAACCCCGGCAACAGCGCGTCATAGCGGGCCGCCAGGGCGGCTTCTATTCCGGGATTGGTCGCCTCGGCCGCCACCCGGCCGCGCTGGAGGGCCTCACTCTCGATCATCGATAGGGCGCGTCAAGCTCGAGGTTGCGGGCAATCTCGGCCTCCCAGCGTTCGCCGTTGGCCAGAAGCTTGTCCTTGTCGTAGAAGAGTTCCTCGCGGGTTTCGGTGGCGAACTCAAAGTTCGGGCCCTCGACGATGGCGTCGACCGGGCAGGCCTCCTGACAGAACCCGCAATAGATGCACTTGGTCATGTCGATGTCGTAGCGCGTGGTGCGGCGAGAGCCGTCGGCGCGGGGCTCGGCATCGATGGTGATGGCCTGGGCGGGGCAGATCGCCTCGCAGAGTTTGCAGGCAATACAGCGCTCTTCGCCGTTCGGATAGCGCCGCAGCGCATGCTCGCCCCGGAAGCGAGGGCTGAGTGGGCCCTTCTCATGGGGATAGTTGATCGTGGCCTTGGGGCGCATGAAGTACTTCATGCCCAGCCTGAAGCCGTTGAAGAAGTCTGCGAGCAGGAAGTACTTGCCCGCGCGGGTCCAGTCGATCTGTGTCATGAGCTCCGCCTCTTGCAATCCAAGTTGTCGGCCACCGCCACTTCGAGTGCCGCACGAAAGGCCTCTTCGGTCTCGTGGTCGAGGGCTACGGCGACATCGCCTGCCAGCACCGCCTGGCATCCGCTGAACTGCATGCGCTGCGCGACAAAGTAGACCGTCTCTATCGCTTCAAACGCGGCGACGCGCCCCTCCAATGGGGTCAGGCACGCATGCAGCGCTGCGGTTGCCAAAAGCGCATCCTGGTCAAACCGATGGGAGCCGAGCCGGTCCACGTTTCCGTCGTGATAGACAAATTCAAACAGCCCAAGCTCTTGCTGGAGAAGGCTGTATGCGATGTCCCAGGCAATAACCGGCCCGACCGATCCGGGCAGCGGATGCTCGAACCCCGTCACGTAATCGGGTGCACGTTCTCCACAATCGGTGTCGACGATGGACCACAGCCGCGGACGCGCTTCGGCATAGGCCGCAATCTGGGGCGCACAGGTCGCACGCGCATAGTCGAGGCCCTCTAGGCACAGATCGGCCCTGGTCGCCGCCTGCCCCATTGAGACGCCCGGCATCGCAAGTGCGGCCGCCGCGAGGAGAGGAAGCAAAGCCCGCATCAGCCCCCCAGCATGTGCCAGCGGGCCCAGAAGCCGCCGAGCACTTCGAACTTGGCGAGGAAGGCCACGAGGGCGACCCAGCCGAGGGACATGGGCAGGAACACCTTCCAGCCCAGGCGCATAAGCTGGTCGTAGCGGTAGCGCGGGACGATCGCCTTCACCATGGAGAAGATGAAGAAGCAGAAGATCATCTTCAGGACCAGCCAGAGGATCCCGTCGGGCAGGAACGGCAGCGGCGAGAGCCAGCCGCCGAGGAAGAGGAGCGAGACCAGCGCGCACATCAGCCAGACGGCCATCAGCTCGCCGATCATGAACAGAAGGAACGGCGTGGAGGAATACTCCACCTGATAGCCCGCCACGAGCTCGGACTCCGCTTCCGGCAGGTCGAAGGGCGGGCGGTTCGTCTCGGCGAGCGCCGAAATGAAGAACAGGAAGAGCATCGGGAAGTGGGCCACGACATACCAGTTGAAGAGGCCCCAGTTGCCGTCCTGCGCGCGGACGATGTCGCCGAAGTTCATCGAACCCGTCGAGATAATCACGCCGATGATGATGAGGCCGATGGAGACCTCATAGGAGATCATCTGCGCGGCGGAGCGGAGCGAGCCGAGGAACGGGTATTTCGAGTTCGACGCCCAGCCGCCCATGATCACGCCATAGACCTCGAGCGAGGAGATCGCGAGGACATAGAGGATGGCGACGTTGATGTCGGCGAGCACCCAGCCGTCGTTGAACGGGATCACGGCCCAGGCGATGAGCGGGATGATGAAGGTGATCATCGGCGCGATGAAGTAGACCGCGCGGTCGGCCCCCGCGGGCACAACAATTTCCTTCACGATGTACTTGATGAAGTCCGCAAAGCTTTGCAGCAGACCGAAGGCGCCGACGACGTTGGGGCCCTTGCGCATCTGGACGGCGGCCCAGATCTTGCGGTCGCCGTACATCAGGAAGGCCAGCGACACCAGCAGCAGGACCGTAACCAGAAGGCACTGAAGAAGCACCAGAACGAACGTCCCGAAGCCGGTGCTGAAGAATTCGGCCATGCGCTTTTGCCTCTCCTTGCTGCCGCGCGACGCGTCCCGGCTGGGATGGGGCTGCCTTGCCCGCGCGGCCCCTTCAGATCGTCGGGATGCCCCGCTCGGTGCAGTCGGCGACCGTAACCTCAGCGTCAACCGTCTGCGCGCCGCGAGGCAGCGACGCCGAGATCGTGTAAACCGCATCCGCCCGCCAAAGGGAACCGTCTTGGGCTGTCCTTGTGCGCACATGTCGCGCGAACCCGTAGCCCCGGATCAGGGTGTAGCGCGCTGCGGCGCAGCGGGCATATTCGTCAAGATCATCCCGGTCCGCCACGCCGCGCATCGTCACAAGGATCGTGACGAGGTCGTCGTCGAGGAGCCGGGTTTCGATGCCGAGATATTCGGGCGCGGCCCTTTCGGCCTGATCAGCCCCGTCGGCCCGGTCAGCCGGGTCGAGCGCGGGCGCGGCGCAGGCCGCGAGCACGGCGAGGCCGAGCCCCGCCGCCCCAGTCCAGACCCTCGGCACGGCGCGCCCGGGGCTTACTCGGCCGCGAGCGCGGCGCCGTCGGAGCGGGCTTTGGCCTCGGCCGACAGTTTGGCCATCAGCGCGCTGGCGCGGGCGATCGGGTTCGTCAGGTAGAAATCGGCGATCGGAGACGCAAACGTGCCCGCGCCCAGCTTGCCGCCCGCGACCGGCTGCCACTCGGCCTCGATGACCTCGTCGACCTTGCCCAGATGCGGATGGGCGGCCACCAGCGCCTGGCGGAGCTGGCCGATGCTGTCCCAGCCCTGCGTTGCGCCGATCTCGGCCGAGAGCGCGCGCAGGATCGCCCAGTTCTCTTTCGCCTGCCCCGGCGGGAAGCCGGCACGGAGCGCCAGCTGCGGCCGGCCCTCGGTGTTGACAAAGAGGCCGGGCTCCTCGGTGTAAGCGGCCGCCGGCAGGATGACGTCGGCCCGATGCGCGCCGCGGTCGCCGTGGGAGCCCTGGTAGATCACGAACGGGCCGCCCGCGTCGTCGCGGGCGATGTCGATCTCGTCTGCGCCGAGATTGTAGACCAGATCGGCCCCGTCCAGCGCCGCATCGATCCCGCCTTCAGCGACCGCGCCCACATCCATCGCACCGACGCGGGCGGCCGCGGTATGGAGGACGAGGAACTTGGCATCGCCCGCTTCGGCGAGGGCCATCGCGGTATTCAGAACGGCGTCGCCATCCTTCCCGACCAAAGCCCCCTGCCCAACGATCACGAGGCCGCTCGTGCCCTTCTTGTCGGAATGGTCCATCTCGGCGAGCTTGGCCAAGGCCGCGCGGTCATCGCCAAGCTCCACCACGTCGTAGGTCAGATCGGCGACGGGGCCGAGCCGGCCGACCGTTGCCCCGGCCAGCCACGCCTTGCGAATGCGGGCGTTCAAGACCGGCGCTTCAAGGCGCGGGTTGGTGCCGATCAGCAGGATCATTTCAGCCGCATCGATGTCCTCGATGGTTGCGGTGCCGACATAGCCGGAGCGGTTGCCTGCGGGCAGCTTGGCGCCATCGGTGCGGCACTCCACGGCGCCGCCCTTGCCCTCGATGAGCTCCTTCAGCGCGAAGGCGGCCTCGGTCGGGGCCAGATCGCCGACGAGGCCGGCAAGCTTTTCGGAGTCGTTGATGGCCTTGGCCGCCGTCTTTAGCGCTTCGTCCCAGCTTGCCGGACGCAGCTTGCCGTTTTCGCGCACATAGGGCTGATCGAGCCGCTGGCGGCGGAGGCCGTCCCATACGAAGCGGGTCTTGTCGGAGATCCACTCTTCGTTCGTGCCGTCATGGTTGCGGGGCAGGAAGCGCATAACCTCGCGGCCCTTGGTGTCGACCCGGATCGAGGAGCCGAGCGCGTCCATCACGTCGACCGACTCGGTCTTGGTCAGCTCCCAGGGTCGGGCGGTGAAGGCGTACGGCTTGGAGACCAGCGCGCCGACGGGGCAGAGATCGATGATGTTTCCCTGGAGGTTGCTGTCGATCAGTTCGCCGAGATAGGTTGTGATCTCGGCATCCTCGCCGCGCCCGGTCTGGCCCATCACCGACACCCCTGCGACCTCGGTTGTGAAGCGGACGCAGCGTGTGCAGGAGATGCAGCGCGTCATGTGGGTCTCAACAAGCGGGCCCAGATCGAGGTCTTCGGTGGCGCGCTTGGGCTCGCGGTAGCGCGAGAAGTCGACGCCGAAGGCCATCGCCTGATCCTGCAGATCGCACTCGCCGCCCTGGTCGCAGATCGGGCAATCGAGCGGGTGGTTGATCAGGAGGAACTCCATCACACCCTCGCGGGCCTTCTTGACCATCGGCGAGTTCGTCCGCACCTCGGGCAGTTCGCCGTTCCGGCCGCCGCGCAGGTCGCGCACCTGCATCGCACAGGAGGCGGCGGGCTTGGGCGGGCCGCCGACCACCTCAACGAGGCACATCCGGCAGTTGCCCGCAATCGACAGCCGCTCGTGATAGCAAAAGCGGGGGATCTCGACGCCGGCCTGTTCGCAGGCCTGGATCAGGGTGAGGGCCGGATCGACCTCGATCTCCTGCCCGTCGATGATGATCTTGCGCAGCTCGCTCATGTGCTTTGGGTCCCTTGGTTGGCGTCTCGGGGCTTGATCCAGACCGGGTCTGCCATGGCCGCCTCGGGCTGGCCCGCAATCAGCGGCCCGGCCTCGTCCATAAACGCGGCAAAGACCGCCGACATGGCGTTCTCCTCAAGCACCGACTCGTCGGTGTAGTGCTCGAACATCCGGATCTCGTCGGGATGCTCGCGCGAATAGCAATAATAGTAGACAGGCTGGGCCGCGGTCTTGACCACGCGCGCCTTGAGGTGCCGCTCCCACACCGCGCGGAGCGCATCCCGTTGGCCGGGCTGGGCGCGTACGGTGATGAAGAGAACGACCTCGGCCATGGATCTCCCGTCTCAGGGCGCATCGCCGCCCCGCTCGCCCACGGTGCTACCGCGTGGCGCGGGCTTCGCCAATGGGCGAGTTCGCCGCGACCCCGCGACATGCGATCCGGATGGGGGCCGGGACAGACGAGACGACCTGGTGGGAGAGGTGGGAGGTCGGGTCGGGGCCGCGCGCCTGACCTGGGCCACACCCAGGCTGCACTATGGCCGCAGCGCGCGGGCGGCCGGGCAAGGCTGTGACGCGCGGCTCAGCGCCGGCGCAGGAGCTCGCCGATCGACGAGCCCGCCGCAATCTCGGCCTCGCCGACGCGGCAATAGCTTTCGGCGTTGCCCTTCACCACGCCCTCCTGGGCGAGATAGGCGTCGCGGCGCACCTTCATCCGGTCATTGTCGGGCTTCGACTCGAGATAGTCGGAAATCTCCTGCTTCGAGTACCCTTCTTTCTGGGCATAGCGATAGAGCGCCTGCCCCCTGGAATAGACCACGCCCATGCGGGCCGAAATCCGGTCGCAGCGCTTGCGGATCTCATCGCCGACGGCGGCCACGAACAGGGTGTCGTTGATGACCTTGTGGTCGCGCAGCGGCGTTTGCGCCTGCGACGCCCCGGAAAAGGCAAGCGCAAAGACAGTTGCAGCGAGCGCGGCGAAGGTAAGGGTACGAAACATCGGCATGGTCCTCGTGATGACACGCCCGATCTGGGCCTGCTGCCCCCGGCTATTCAATAGCATGGGGGCCGCCATCCGGTAACAGAGCCGCGCGCGGGCGAAATACTGCCGGGCTCACGCCCTGGTAGCGCCCCGCGCCCGGCGCCGCGGTCTTTTCGTCCCTCGCCCCGAATGTATCCGTTAGGCGGGCGCACACACGCTCTCGCGCCAGTGCCGCGCCTCTGCCAACTCCGCCCATCCGAAAGCCCGTGGCGAGGGGCCATTCCTGCGCAGGTCGTCCAACCGCTCCAGCGCCTCGTCGATCCCGGGCCGGTGCCCCTGTGGCACCCACCACATGACGAAATGCTGCTTGCCCATCACCTCGAACCAATCATGGCGGCGGGCATAGAACTGGCGGTGCACGGTCTTCCAGACGAAGGCCTCAAGCGTGGGCACGTCCTCCCACACCGTGAGGTTCGACACATAGCACGGATCGCCGTCGATCTTGGTTTCGGTGTTGCCGGTGCCGGGCTCGCCCGAGCCCTCCATCATCCAGACAAATCCCGGGCTGCGCTTGCCAAGCCCGTTTATCCGGTCGAGCGCGGCCATGAAGTCGGCCACGCGGGGGTCGCCCGGCTCGGCCATCAGACGGCCGACATTGAGCTCGGCCAGGTGGGTGCCCTTGGGTTGCGTGATCTGCATGTCGATATCCTTGCTGCCAAATGCCTGTGAGGGAAGAAACGCGCTCGCCCTCACTCCAATACCTCGTCCGGCGCACACCCGCCTGTTCCGCCGATGCCGCCGTCCTTTTCGCAGTCGCTGGGCGGCGGAGCGGCACAGGCGCCGAGCCAGACCAGCAGACACAAAAGCGCAAGGCGTCTCATTCCTCAACCTCCAACCTGAAATACCCCCCGCCCCGGATGCGTGCAGGCCCCGCCTCGGCGTCCTGCAGGGCGCGCGCCTTGGCGTTGAGCTCTTCGAGCACGGGCGCCATTCTGGCCCGCCACAGCGCCTGGAGCTCCTCGGCCGCCGCGACGCTCAGCGTGTCGTAGTGGACGGCGAGATCGAACTGTGGGGGCTCGCCGAGCACGTTACCCACGGCGACCGACAGGTGATCGCCGACATTCCGGCCAAGATAATCGAGCTGCTCCTCGGCCCCTTCCAGAGGCACATTGGCCCGTTTGAGAAGGCGCACCGTCTCGGCCTCCTCCGCGACCGTGCCGGAGGCGCGCAAGGCATCGAGAAGCGATTTAGGGTGCACGTCGCGCCGGATCTGCCAGGCGAGCGCGTCGAACGAGGGCGCCGGCCCGTGCCGCGGCAAGGGCGCCCCCTGATGCAGCGCCAGCCATTCGGCCACGAGCCGGGAGAGTGGATCGGGCCGCGTCGGGGCGTCGGGGGCCGGGTCGGCGCGCAAACGGGCAATGTCGCGCCGCTGGAGCCCCGTCATCACACTGATCTTGCTGTCGGTCGCCCCCTCTCCGGCCATCTCGCGCGCGACGTCGACATAGGCGCGCCTGAGCCGCTCCGAGGCTTCGGAAAACCGCAGCCCCCGGGCAATCGCAAGCCGCACCAGGGGGCGGAACACCAGATCAAGGATCGCATTCATGGATGTGCAATTTACACATTTCTGTTGCGCCGGGAAGTGGAATCGTGACATGTGCATTTTACACATTCCCCACATTGAGGCCCGCCATGCCCCGCTCTCTCGTTCTGCTTTGCCTCGTTGCCGTTGCCGGCTGTGCGACCGACTTCCAGAGCACGTCCGGCGCTGCGTACCTCGCCGCCGGTGGGATCAGCGATCCGACGATCGCCGCGGCCGCTTCGGCCGAACCACGGCTCAGCTTCCCCGCCCGGATCGGCGTCGTTCGGCTGGTCTACAACGGTGTGTCGCCCATCCCGGCCCAGGAGCGCGCGCTCTACGATGGCCTTGTCGCGCGCTCGAGCGGGTTCGGCGAGTTCGTCCATCTGGGCGCGCTGGAGTCACGGGTGGCCGACCGCACGCCTTTTGTGTCGGTCGACCATGACCTGCGCCGCCTGGCCGCGTCCCGCCATCTCGACTATCTTCTCGTTCTGTCGCTCGACCCGGAGCGCAACAGCGCCGAAGCCCTGATGCTCGATGTCAGAACCGGCTATCCCTATGCCAGCACACAAGTGAGCCCGCCCGGGCGAGGCCGCACCGGCTTTTTCGGCGGGCGGATCAATAGTCCGCGCCGGCTGGATGCCGCGACCTTGCGCTTGGCGCGTGCCTTGACCCCGGAGCTGGAGACCATGTTTGCCGGCCTTGCCGAGCGCGCGGGATAGGCGGCCGCTTGGGGAATAGCCCGAACTGGTCGAAGGCAGGCGCATGACCCTCTCGCGCCCGCCTCAATCTCATCGGGGCGAGACCGGGCGCCCGCGCCCAGCACAGCCCTGCCCCGCCGGCCCGCGGCGCCTAGCCCTCGAGCGACCGCTTGATGATGGCATTGACGAAGAAGCCCTCGTCATACTCGGTGGAGCTTAGCGCGCCATCGCCGTTCACGTCGGCCATCTCGATCGAGCGCTCGATCAGCGCCGCATGCTCGCTCATCGACACTGCACCGTCCCGGTCGGTGTCGATGAGGCCATAGAGGAAGGCTACAACGCCGTGGTAGGCCGCCTCGCGCCCGCGGAAGGCGGCGATGTCGCCGAAGCCGTGCTCCCACTCGACGACCTCGCTGGTGAGCAGGTCGCCCGAGCCGTCGGCATCCATGGAGTTGAACACGGCCTGGCCGCCGGCGAGCAGCTCGTCGCGAGACAGGTAGCCGTCCCGATTCTGGTCGAACGCCACAGCCAGGCTGTCGGTCAGGACAGAGGCGGCGTCGTGCCCGTTCTCGGCAAGTGCCGCTCCGGCCACGCCGGACATCAGAAGAGCTGCAAGGATAGCGTGTCGCATATTGTCGTCTCCTCTCTGTTTGTGTGGGTGACGCGCCGCTGCCGGCGCGCCGTCTGTGGGTCGGTGATTACAAAGTTAGAACCTCTAACATTAGTTTCCACAGGGCCGCTGATTTTCTTCGCTCACGTTTTCTTGGGGTCGGCATCGCCGGGCGCGCGCGGGGCGCGTCACGCGTGTGTTCGGTCTGGATCGGGGCGGCGGTGGCCTAGGACAGAAGCGCGCCGATCGCCGTGTCGCGGGCCTGTTCGCGGGCGCCGGCCTGGCAATAGGTGGCAGGTTCGGTCAGCACCACGTTGTTCGAGCCGATATACTCAAAGACATCGGCCGCGATCCGCTCTTCGGGGAGATTGCGGGCCGCATCGTCGACCATCCGCTCCGTCCAGCCCTCTTCGGCGAACTCAACGGCCAGCGCCTGTTCGACCGAGGCGATGCCCGCCCGGTCGAGCGACAGCGAGGGGCAGGCATCGGCCAGAAGCTGCGCGATCCCGTAGGTGAGCGCGAACTGGTAAATCTCGGGCGGAAGATCGCGGCCTGGGTCAAGATCCACGCCCCGCGCGCCGCCGCCTCCACAGGCCGGAAGGAGCACAAGAAGGGCGACCCCCAACGGTGGGATCAGCGCCCGCACCGGCTAGGCCGGCTGAAGGAACCGGGCAATGTCGGTTCGTTCTGCTCTTTCCTGAGACCCGGCACGGCACAGGGACGCCTCATCGCCTGGCGTGATACCGCGGCGACGAATATAGGCCGCGCCGTCTCGTTCGACGCGCGCCTGGAGGACCGGACTGTCCTCAACGGCGCCCACAAGGTCTGTTGCGTCGCCGTACTTTTCCCGCAGCTCCAGCTCGGCGATGCGGAACTCGCCCTCGTTGAAGCGCAGCTGCGGACAATCTTGCGCCAGGCCCGATGCGATAGCCGCGAAGAGGGCGACCTCGTACACTTCCTCGGGGACCGCCCGAGCGGCGGCATCCGCCGTGGCCGCACGCCCGCCGGGGGCCTCGCAGCCGATAAGCGCGAAGGGCAGAATGAGAGCCACGACCCCCCGGCGCAGAGACGTCATTCCGCCGCGACGGGCGCCACCCCGCTCTTGCGCTTGTGGGCAATGCGCTCTTCGATTTCGTCGCGGAAGTTGCGGATAAGGCCCTGGATCGGCCAGGCGGCGGCGTCGCCGAGCGCGCAGATCGTGTGGCCCTCGACCTGTTTGGTGACGTCGAAGAGCATGTCGATCTCGGCCGGGTCGGCCTCGCCCGTCACCAGTCGGTCCATCACGCGCATCATCCAGCCCGTGCCCTCGCGGCAGGGCGTGCACTGGCCGCAGCTTTCGTGCTTGTAGAACTTCGAGAGCCGCCAGATCGCCTTGATGATGTCGGTCGACTTGTCCATCACAATCACCGCCGCGGTGCCGAGGCCGGAGCCCAACTCGCCGCGCAGATAGTCGAAATCCATGATGGCGTCCTTCATCCGCTCGCCACGGACGCAAGGGACGGACGAGCCGCCGGGGATCACCGCCTTGAGGTTGTCCCAGCCGCCGCGGATACCGCCGCAATGGGTGTCGATCAGCTCCTCGAAGGTGATCGACATCGCCTCCTCGACGACGCAGGGCTTGTTCACGTGCCCGGAGACCGCGAAGATCTTGGTGCCGGTGTTGTTCTGGCGGCCAAAGCCCGCGAACCAGTCGCCGCCGCGGCGCAGGATCGTGGGGACGACGGCGATGCTCTCGACATTGTTCACCGTGGTCGGGCAGCCATAGAGGCCTGCACCCGCCGGGAAGGGCGGCTTCATGCGGGGCATACCCTTCTTGCCCTCGAGGCTTTCCAGAAGCGCGGTTTCCTCGCCGCAGATATAGGCGCCGGCGCCGTGGTGCAGATAGAGGTCGAAATCCCAGCCCGAGCCGGCCGCGTTGGCGCCGAGAAGCCCTGCGTCGTAGCACTCGTCAATCGCGGCCTGGAGGGCCTCCTTCTCGCGGATATATTCGCCGCGGATATAGATGTAGGCGTGGTGCGCGCCCATCGCGAAGGAGGCAATCAAGCAGCCCTCGATCAGCGTGTGCGGATCGTGGCGCATGATCTCGCGGTCCTTGCAGGTGCCGGGCTCGGACTCGTCGGCGTTGACGACGAGATAGTGCGGCCGCCCGTCGCTTTCCTTCGGCATGAACGACCATTTCAGCCCGGTGGGGAAGCCGGCGCCGCCACGGCCGCGCAAACCGGACGTCTTCATCTCGTCGACGATCCACTCCTTGCCCTTCTGGATCAGACCGGCAGTGCCGTCCCAATGGCCGCGGGCCTTGGCGCCGGCGAGGCTGCGGTCGTGCATCCCGTAGAGGTTCGTGAAGATCCGGTCGCTGTCGGCAAGCATGTGTGTCTCCGCATGGGTCGGGCGCACCCTATCCCGGGCCCGGGCCCGCTTTCCAGAGGCAGATGGCCGCCGTCTGGCCGGCGCGCGGGGCATTCAGGCCGATCGCGACGAAGAACCGCGCTGCGGCGCGGGCCGCCGCGGCCGGTTGCTTCGGGTGGGCCGTCAGTCGCGGCGCGCCCGCCAGATCCCGATGCTGACCGCGAGCGCCCAGACGAAGGCGGCCATTGCAGCGAGATAGATCAGGAACTCGTAGCGAAGGGGCAGGCCGAGGCCTGACACCAGGACGGGGGCGAAGAGCGCCGCAAGCCCGGCGCCCGCGATGACGAGCGCGACCATCCGCCCCCGCCGGGCGAGGATCCGGTCCTTGTCGGCCTGGCTGTCGCTGCCCGGGCCGGCGTTCTGCGGTTTGCTCATGTCGCGATGGGCGCGAATGCGGCGCCTGCCCCCTCCCGTTGTCGGCCCCGTACGTGGCGGTGTGCCGTGGCTACGATGGACCCTGTCCCGACACCCTTGACCCCACCCGGCCGCCGGTGTCTGTGGGACGACGCTCAGTCGGTGGCGCTCACTGAGCCGCGCTGCGCTCGGCGACGAGGGCCTTGGCCTGGGCCACCCAATCGTCGCGCGTCACGCGCCCCTTGAACCCTTCGAGGTGCTCGTCGACCCAGGCGACCTCCTCGCCGGTCCACGCGGCGATCTGGTCGAAATGGTAGAAGCCAAGAGAATTACAGAGCTTTTCCAGAGCAGGACCGACGCCCTTGATCTGTTTGAGATCGTCGGCCGTGCCGTCGCGCGGGCCTTCAAGGCCTGTGGGCTTGGTGCCTATGGGCGCGGCCTCCTCGGCGGCCGACGCCGTCCCGGAGGACGGCGCAGCTTCTTCTGCGGGCGCGGCAGAGGCGGAGGCGGAGGCGGTCGGGCTTTCGGCCGCCGGGGCAGCTGGGGCCGCCGGCTCTGTAGCGGCGGGCGTCACACTGTGGTGCGATGTGTCGACGGTCGGCGCCTTCTTGCCACCCGGGGGCGACGGCAGCTCGCGCCAGCCGATCGACAGCGCAATGAAGATGCCGATCCAGAGCACGATGAAGGTGCCGCCGGTCTGGCTGATGTCGAATCCCCACATGACGGCAGCCATGCCCGCGCCGACAAAGGCCCAAAGCGCGGCGACGACGGCGGCGCCCATCGCCCGGTCGTCCGAATTCTTGGTAAACTTTTCCATGCTTCTCCCCAAAGTGGCTTGCGACGCGCGACATAGCGTCACGAGCTTTCTAACCCGTTTTCTGCGCCCTGTCTTGTCTGGCGTGACACGGGGGTGTCAATTTTAGCTGACACTTTGGCTGTCAGGGAAGATTGACACGCCGTCGCATCCCCACTGGGGCGTCAGCCGGCGTCCTGCGCCCGGCCGCCGCGGTCGCCCCACGGAGCAACCAGGGGCTCTTCGGTGCCGTCGATCCGCTTGACCGTCTCGCCGAGCGACAGCGCCCGAGCCACCGATCCGTTGTGGCTCTGGCGGTCGTCGCCCGCATACTCGGCAAGCGTCGTGACACCGCCCAGCGGCTCGCAGGAGAAGCGCCCGTTCTGGGGGCCCGGCTGGGGAACCTCGCCCGCGAGAAGCTGGTCGAGGATCTTGGCAAAGCTCTCGACGGTCAGGTCTTCGTAATAGTCCTTGCCGATCTGCGCCATGGGAGCGTTGGCGCAGGCGCCGAGGCACTCGACCTCTTCCCAGCTCAGCTTGCCATCCGCCGACAGCATGTGCGGGCGCTTGGCGATCTTGTCCTTGCAGACGCCGACCAGATCCTCGGCACCGCAGATCATGCAGGTCGTGGTACCGCAGATCTGGATATGGGCGACCGAGCCCACCGGCGCGAGCTGAAACATGAAGTAGAAGGTCGCCACTTCGAGCGCGCGGATATAGGCGAGGCCCAGCATGGCCGCGACATGTTCGATGGCCGGTCGCGACAGCCAGCCCTCCTGCTCCTGCGCCCGCCACAGCAGGGGAATGATGGCGGATGCCTCGCGGCCCTCGGGATATTTCGAGATCTGCTTCTCGGCCCAGGCGCGGTTTTCCGGCGTGAAGGCAAAGCTCTCGGGCTGGTCGGGGTGCAGGCGGCGGAGCATGGGATCTCCCGTTGATCCGTGAATTTCGCGATACATATCGCGGCGGCGGCACGCATTCAGTGCGACGAACCCCCTCAGGCCGTCAAGATCAGAGGATCAGAGCCGCAGCAAGGGCGATCGTGACAAAGCAGGCCGCGCCGGCCGCGGCGTGGGGGCCCCAGGGCTGCCCTTCGCGGGCATAGATCCAGGCGTCGAAGAACGACACCGCCGAGAACACCGCAAAGAGATAGAGGATCGGCACGGGATCGCCGTAAAGCGCCGCCCCAAAGGCCAGGGCGGTGAAGGCCATATAGCGGCCGGCCATGACCATGGGCAGCTTTTCGGGGCGGTGTGTGGCCTTCTCCATTGCGCCTTGTGGATTGCAGGCAAACCCGACGGCCAATGTCAGGGTCACGAGACCGCCGATGACCGAAGCCGCCTGCATGAGTACCGCAAGCATCGTGTTCTTCCTCCCGGGCCGCGTTTTGCCGCTGTATCCCCGGGGCGGGCGGAATAGCCATCTGCGGGGTGTTTGTGGCGCAATGAAGGGCCGGCTTGTCGCCAGGGTCAAGTCGAAGCGCAACGTAAACGTGTGGCCGAAACGCGGGGCTCACGTCCGGTGCATGGCAGCGGGCAGAGGCGCCTGCGGTGCGATCTCGATTGCAAGGGCGGTGGCGGGGTCGCACGACTGGCCGCGGCTCTTGCAGGCTTTCCGAGATCAGCCGCCGCAGGGCGGCCAATTGACGAGCCGCAAACCGCCCTCGCCATCCGAGATCGCGAACCCGTCGGCGCGCAGGCCGGCAGTCTGGTCGAGGAAGTCGTGCACGGTGAACCCGTTGCGCTGCATGGCAAGGATCAGGTCCCGCTCGGCCATGGCACAGGAATGCCCGACGAGGATGCGCGCGGCGGGGGCGGCATAGTGGTTGCTGGGTTGTGCAATGGTTGGGTTGCTAAACATGGCGACCCCGAAAGCGAAAAGCCTGGCAGGCCAGTTCAATTTGAGCCTATCTTCGAGATCTTCCAACTTCCACCGCCGCCCACGCGCGCGCAAACGTACGGTCCCTTGTTCTCGGACAGTCGAAGGCCGGAGCCGGGAAGTGGAACATCAAGGCCCATTCGGCCCCTCCCATCAGTGAGCTCTAGTGCGACGCTGTCACCCGGCATGATTGCGTCTTCAGTTGCAGAGTTGACTTTTGCTTCGATATCCTCAAGTCGACTTTTGAACGCCCCAGCCTTGTCGCCCTCTAGACCCAGCAACTCTTCGATGTCGCGAATGCGTTCATCGAGACGGTTCAGAAATAGCTTGTAGCTTACAAATACGCCCCCAATCCCAAAAACCGCGCTCACAATCGCAATCAAGGCCGCAACCGCTCGAAAATCGCTAATGGGGTTCACCGGTCGACCTCGCCAAACACAATGTCCATCGTGCCGATGATGGCGGAAACATCGGCGAGCTGGTGGCCCGTGGCGACATGGTCCATCGCCTGGAGATGCAGGTAGCCCGGCGCGCGGAGCTTGGCGCGGTAGGGCCGGTTGGTGCCGTCGGCCACGAGGTAGACGCCGAACTCGCCCTTGGGCGCCTCGACCGCAGCATAGACCTCGCCCGCGGGCACGTGGAAGCCCTCGGTGTAGAGCTTGAAATGGTGGATGAGCGCTTCCATCGAGGTCTTCATCTCGGCGCGGGGCGGCGGGGTCAGCTTGCCGCGCGCCAGCACGTCGCCCTGCCCCTCGGGCGCCCGGAGCTTGTCGCAGGCCTGGCGGATGATCTTGATGCTCTCGCGCATCTCGGCCATGCGCACGAGATAGCGGTCGTAGCAATCGCCGTTCTTGCCGATGGGGATCTGGAACTCGAACTCGTCGTAGCACTCGTAGGGCTGCGCGCGGCGCAGGTCCCACGCCATGCCGGAGCCGCGCACCATCACGCCGGAGAAGCCCCAATCCTGCGCCTCTTCCTCGGTGACAATCGCGATGTCGCAGTTCCGTTGCTTGAAGATCCGGTTCTCGTTGAGGAGCCCCTCGATATCCTCGAGCACCTCCAGGAACGGGTCGCACCAGGCCTCGATGTCGTCGATTAACTCCGGCGGAAGATCCTGATGCACGCCGCCGGGGCGGAAGTAAGCAGCGTGGAGGCGCGCCCCGCAGGCCCGCTCGTAGAAGATCATGAGCTTCTCGCGTTCCTCAAAGCCCCAGAGCGGCGGCGTCAGCGCGCCCACATCCATCGCCTGTGTGGTGACGTTCAGCAGGTGGTTCAGCACGCGGCCGATCTCGGAATAGAGGACGCGGATGAGCGAGGCGCGGCGGGGCACCTCTACGCCGGTCAGCTTCTCGATGGCCAGGCACCAGGCGTGCTCCTGGTTCATCGGAGCGACGTAATCGAGCCGGTCGAGATAGGGCAGGTTCTGCAGGTAGGTGCGGCTCTCCATCAGCTTTTCGGTGCCGCGGTGCAGCAGCCCGATATGGGGGTCGCAGCGCTCGACGATCTCGCCGTCGAGCTCCAGGACCATGCGCAGCACACCGTGGGCGGCCGGGTGCTGGGGCCCGAAATTGATGTTGAAGTTGCGGATCTGCTGTTCGCCGGTTTGGGCGTCGTCGAATTTCGTGCCGTCCATCATCGGGTGACCTCACGCATGGATGTGGAACGTCTTGGCAACCCTACGCCAAGCGCCATCAATCTTCGGAAAACTCTGGGGGCCGTTGCCTCGCCGCCCCGGGACCGCGCAGTCGCCGCTGGCGACGGCAAAGGCGGCTGTGGCAGGGACGTGTGGTACGGACGCATTCATGTGTCAGACCTAGGGGCCAGCAGGGCGATCACAATGGCGCGCATGGGAGTGCCGCGTCGGCTTGCCGGCATTCTGTCGTGGTCCATGCGATCCCTCCTCGGCCCTGCGTCGCGCGTGCCCTGCCCTGCCGTGCCCGACTACCGCACTCTGTGGCTCGGGCACCATGCGTCTCCAGCGCGCGGGCACCCTGTCGGCCCTGGGCTTCAGGGCGAAACTATAGGTCCCCGCCAGATTTGCGCGAAGCGGATTGACCAGTTCGGCGGGCATGTCGGAGCTTATCCGCTCGTGCACGGCCAGGATAGGGCGGGTATTGCCTAAAGGCTTGGCCCTCCGTCAACCGCGCAATGCCTCGGTGACGGCGGCTGAGATGGGGGTCGGGGCGCTTCGCATCAGACCTCGTTTGTGCGATCCTCGACATTGCGGCCTAGGCGGGCCGGTGCCAGGACTAGGGCAATGCCGCGCCTCAGCGTGTTTGCAGGGCCGCATAGGTTGGCGCCAGATGTTCCAGGGCGAGGCACGCGAACGCGGACCTCTTCTGCGTGCCCGTCGCAATGCCCTCGTTTGCGCGGTCGCCCAGGTCCACCGGGCTCGGCTCGACCCCCAGAAACGCCCGAAGCTCTTCGATGCTCTCGCGCGTGAAGGACACCTCGAAGAACCTGTAGTGGATGCGCTCTGCCGGAGCCGCCGCTTCGAGCCGCGCCATCGTCTCATCGTAGCTCGAAAAGGCGATGTCGCGCTGATCGCCGTTGGCAAGACGATCCTGCAGCAGGCCCGGAACGTCGTCCTCGCCAATCTCCCGCTCCCCGGATCTGCGCAGATCGTGACGCAGGCCGGCATGCGGCGGAAAAGGGTCAGCAGGCGGCGACGCGGCTGGCGCAGGAAGATACCTCGGAGGACGGGCGACTGGCGCAGCTCGTCCAGCTCGGCGTCAATCGCGGCCAACTTGCGGTCGCGGTTCGCGGTGTCGTTGCGCCGTTGCCCCTAGCTGAACTCGCGCACGGTCGACATGTGAATGCGCGGATGCTCCCCGAAATGACGATTGAGAAACGTGGTCCCGGCCTTCTGGGTGCCGATACACCGCGCGATGCAGGTCGGGCGCGCGAAGCGCGGATCGGCCATCACGGGGCCGCGCGTCGCCAGCGCTCGGGAACCGCGTCGCCCCAGCGCTCGAACGCGAACTCGTACGTCTCGGCGAGGCTTTCGCGGAGCGGTTGGAACATGTCGCCGGGGAAATCGGACTTGATGCCCTCGTGCACGGCCGAGAAATCGCCGGCCCGTCGCGCGATCCCCAGAAAGTCGCACACGCGGTCATAGCTCTTCTGCTCGAACATGTCCTCGTAGAACATCACAAGCACGTCCTGGGCCGGCGCCACCTGCTCAAGATAGGCCACGGTCTGGGCATAGTTGCAGTGATTGCGCTGACTAAGAGGCCCATGCGTCACGTCGTGCTGGAGCCAGCCGCGCAGGGTTTCGGGCGCGTGTTCCAGCGGCACGTCGCGGTGGCGGATGAGCATCCGCAGAAACGACCAGTGCCGGTCGACAGGGTCGCGCATGAGAAACACGAACTTGGGCCGCGCGCCATCGGGCGCGTGGTAGCTCGCCATGTCCTCGAAGGCTTCGAACGGGCAATAGGCATAGTCGGGCGTGAAGTCGCACAGATACCGCGCGTCGCCCGATCCGCGTTGCAGGTGGAACATCCAGGCCTGGGCGCCGAGCTGTCCCTCACGGAAGATCTTAAGAAGATCCAGATTGCCCTGCAGACGGTGCACGAGGTCGGCATAGGCGGCGCCCTCGGCCTCGTCGAGCTGGTCAAACAGGCGCCGGACCTGCTTGAGCCGCCACGTCTTCATCCCCGGGTTCGCGCCGTAGGCCGTGTCGAAATAATGCAGCTCTTTCTCGAACGGATAGAAATGGCAGTCGGGATGCTCGCTGAGGTTCTTCGAGAGCCATGTGGTGCCCGCTTTCTGGGCGCCGACGCAGAAGAGCATGCGCTTACCGACCGGTACTTTGGGCCGATCGGCGGGTGGCACGGCAGCGGGAAAGCGGTGCGCGGTCGTTTCTGTCATTGCCAAATGTGTCTCATTACCGGGCACCGGTGGCAAGATCTCAGCCGTTTCTCAGCCGTTGGTCGCCCAGCGGGCCGGCAGGCCGTCGCCGTAACGCGCGCGGCAAAAGGCATAGGTGTCGTCGAGGCTGCCGCGGATCCGGCTGCGCAGATCGTCGGGCAGATCCAGCGGATCGCCGACATGCTCCGGCGCGAAATCGGCCTCGAACGGCGCGATGCCGAGGAACGCGGCGATCCGGTCGAGGCCGGCCTGGGTGAAGAGATCCTCCATGAAGATCTCAAGCCGGTCGGCCTCGGGCACGCAGGCCTCCAGCATGCTGAGCGTGTGGGCATAGTGGTTGTGCTGGCGCCTCGAGAGCGGCCCATCCCCCAGCCACTCTTCGACCATCCGGCGGGCAGTGGGCGCGCGGGCGTCCTCTTCGAGATTCATCCGGCCGATGCGCATGCGGATCTGGCTCCAGAACCGCGAGACCGGATCGCGCAGGATGAAGATGAACCGCGGCCGCTCGCCGAACGCGGCCATCGTCTCGAACACGTCGCGGGTCATGTAAGCATAGTCGGGCGTGAAGTCGCACAGATACCGCGCATCGCCCGAGCCCCGGGTCAGGAGGCGGACATAGGCGCGCTCGCCGGCCGGGCCGGGACGGTACATATCGAGCATCTCGGCGGCGGCCTGCACGGCATCCAGCTTGCGCCGGAAATTCGGCCGCGGCGCCGTGTGCAGCCGTTCGACGCGGTTGCGCAGAATCCGCACCTGCCAGCGGATCATCGGCTTCACATCGCCATAGACCGCGTCGAAGAAGTGCATCTCCTTGTAGTGGGCGAAGTGGCAGTCGGGATGCTGGCCGATGCGGGCCGAGAGCCAAGTGGTTCCGGCCTTCTGAGCTCCGACGCAAAAGAGCATCGACTTGCCGGCGGGCGGACGGCGCGGGCCCCGGCCGCGCGGGCGTGCCTCGACCTCGTCGTCCTCGTCTTCCGGGCCGTCGACGGCGAGCGTATCCTCGTCTGCCTCCTGGCCCTCGATCTCCGGATCTTTCTGTTCGCGCGCGGTGTCGCGCAGGTTTTGCCCGATGCCCCTCAATCCACCAATCATCGCTCTACCTCTGCCCGCGGCCTCGCTCGTTCGGCGCGGCATCCAATGTTCGGCGGGTCCCGTCAAGGGCCTCCCGCACGGGGCTGCCCCTCAGAGGGCATCGCGCATCGGTCGCGGGGCGGGAGAGGGCGGAGTTCAGCCGGCCTTGTCGGTTTTGTCATCGCCCGGAAGGATATACTCGGCGCCTTCCCAGGGGCTCATGAAGTCGAACTGCCGGTATTCCTGCACCAGGTTCACGGGCTCATAGACGACGCGCTTTTGCACCTCGTCATAGCGCACCTCGGTATAGCCCGTGGTGGGAAAGTCCTTGCGCAGCGGATAGCCCCGAAAGCCGTAATCGGTGAGGATGCGGCGCAGGTCGGGGTGGCCGGAAAACAGGATGCCGAACATGTCGAACACCTCGCGCTCGAACCAGTTGGCAGCCGGATAGGTCTCGACGATCGACGGCACGATGCCGCCCTCGCGCACCGGCGCCTTTACGCGCAGGCGCTGGTTCTGGTGCATCGACAGAAAGTGATAGACGATGTCGAAGCGCTTTTCGCGCTCGGGATGGTCGACGGCGGTGATGTCGATCAGCGTCGTGAAGCGGCAGGTCGTGTCGGCCTTGATGAACTCGACAAAGCCGGGGATCGACGGAACAACCACATCGACCGTCAGTTCGTCCCGGTCGATATGCCAGCCCGACACGCAATCGGGGCGCTTATCCTCGATATGGCGGCCCAGAAGGGTGAGCGCTTCGGTCATGTCTTGGCCTCCCGCAGGATCTCGTCGTGGAACGTCGCTTGGGCATCGTTGGCGGTGAAGAACGGCGCCATGAGATCCGGCGGCAGCATGCGGGCCAGGAAGTCGGCCCGGGCAATCGAGGCGTCCCATTTGCCGACGCCTTGGCCCGCCTGAGCCTCCGCGTGGCTCATCGCACGATCGTTCCCGTCCGGCGGATCTTTTTCTGCAGCTGCAGGATGCCGTAGAGCAGCGCCTCGGCCGTCGGCGGACAGCCGGGCACATAGACGTCAACCGGCACCACGCGGTCGCAGCCCCGCACCACCGAATAGCTGTAATGGTAATAGCCGCCGCCATTGGCGCACGATCCCATCGAGATCACGTAACGCGGCTCGGGCATCTGGTCATAGACCTTGCGGAGCGCCGGCGCCATCTTGTTGGTCAGCGTGCCGGCGACGATCATCAGATCGGACTGGCGGGGCGAGGCGCGGGGTGCGGTGCCGAAGCGCTCAAGGTCGTAGCGCGGCATCGAGGTGTGCATCATCTCGACCGCGCAGCAGGCCAGCCCGAACGTCATCCAGTGGAGCGAACCGGTGCGCGCCCAGTTGATGACATCGGCGGTCGAGGTCACGAGGAAGCCCCGATCCTCAAGCTCGCGCGACAGAAGCGGCGGTACCTGTTCCTTGTCGGGTCCGGCGTCGTAGGCGTTGGTGGCGACCGTCATGGCGGCTCCCTTGGCTCGCGCGCGGGGCCAGACCCCGCCGTCATACACTCCGACGTAGCGAAGGCAGGGGCAGAGTTCAACGCGACAACCGATCCTGCGGGCAACCGCGCGGGTCCGGGCCATGGCGCGCGCGCCCTATATGGGCTTGGTGCCCGGGCCAAGGTTGAAGGCGGAAGACGCCGTCGCGAGCGTTGGGCGCAGGCCTCAGGTCTCGACCTGTCCGCCGGCCCTCCGCGCGCCCCGGCGAAAGGAGAACCGCGACAGAAAGGTCTCGGGTGGCGCGGTGATGTTGGCGCGCGACCGGCGGCCCTCGGCGCGGGCGACCTCGTCGGCCAGGCTGTCGGCCATATGATCCTGCAACCAGTAGCCCAGGGCCAGGCCCCACGGCATCATCGCGCCGGTCTCGCAAATGTCGACCCGGGTGCCGCGGCGGGCGGGGGTGAAGGTCGAGCGGGTGCGCGTGGTTTCTTTCGTCTCCTCCTCGACCGCCATAATGTCGAGCGTTCCCGCGGCATCCTCGAGGATCACCGCATAGAACTGCAGGTCGAAGGCCGCGTCGGGCGTGCCAAGGGGGTGCAGCGTCACGTCGAACACCCCGTCCTCCTGCAGGTCGCCGCATGTCACCTGGCCATCCGACCGGCCGGGATAGAGCGACAGACGCGCGCGCGCCTCATCGGGCGTCAGGCGCACCCGGCGGCTGGCCCGCCCGATGACGGGCACCTCTTCACCGCGCGACAGCACCACCGGCAGAAGAAGCGAGATGATGACGAAGATCACCGCAGCCAGCGCGCCAAGCGCCAAAAGGCGCAGCGCAAGCTCGTCCAGGCCCAGGCCCGCCCGCACGGTGCCCGCAACCACAAGGGCAATGGCCAGCGTAATCGACACCGAAAGGGTCTCTATCCACGCGGTGGGAAAGCGCAGGGCGTGGAGAAACGGAAGACCCACAGCCAGGGGTAAGAGATAGAATGCCGCCTGCCCCTTCACGAGCGCCAGGACAAGCAGGACGAGAACCGGCGGCACGGCCGCAAAAACGATCAGCCGACGAAGGCGAATAAGGCGATAGAATGCAATCCCAAGGGTCACGCGCCTTCTCTCCGTCATATTGGCCGTCTCTTGGGCATCGTTCGTCCGAGATCGTGGCGGGAATGCGGCACGCCGGGGGCTGATTTGCGAAATGGGAACCATTCCGCACAGGCGCCCAAAAACCGGGCATCCTACGTCCAATTTGCAGAAAGAAGTCGGATCAAGAGGGCCGCTTGCGCGGGCGCGGACAGGTCACTCCCAGTCCATCGCGCCCTTTTTCCACTCGTAAGCAAAGCCCACGGTCAGGACGACGAGGAACACCATCATCGACCAGAACGCGGCCATCGAGATCTCGCCGAAGGCCACCGCCCAGGGGAAGAGGAAGGCGACCTCGAGATCGAAGATGATGAAGAGGATGGAGACGAGGTAGAACCGCACGTCGAACTTCATGCGCGCGTCGTCGAAGGCGTTGAAGCCGCACTCGTAGGCCGAGACCTTCTCCGGATCGGGATTTTTCACGGCGACAAGGGCGGCGGCCAGCAGAAGGACGAGGCCGAGAACAAGCGCAAGCCCCAGGAACACGATGATCGGCAGGTAGTCGCGCAGCAGATCGTCCATCCGGTCTCTCCATGGATTGCGCCAACCGGGATACGCGCGAGCCCGGAGCCGGTCAACCGGGCCGGCCGCGGCAGCGCGCCTCACTCTATGGTCGCCCCCTGCGGCCGTAGGTCAGCTCACCCGGCGTCGGGCATGGGCCGCGATCCACAGAAGCGTGATGAAGAGAACGAACGCGGTGGCCGAGCCGAGGGACAGGACCCACTCGCCATAGCGGTCGAACCGCGCGTCGGTCCACCCGTCGGGGCAGGCCGGAACGGCGATGCGGTCGCGCAGCAGCACCGCGCCCTTCCAGACCGCGTAGGCGGCGATGGTGGCACGTGCCAGCCACACCTCGCGCAGGCGGCTGATGCAGAACAGGGTCAGCGGCAGGGTCAAGGCGAGCGACACCGCCCAGTCGGCGTGCCAGATCACGCGGATGCGGGCATATTCCATGGGCAATGGCAGGGTGCAGCGGGTGGTCTGGGCGACATCGGCCACGAGAAACCCCAGCGCCACCACCACGACGACCCACCACGACCAGAGCCGCAGGCGGCGCGCGCGCTGGGCCATGCGGCGGCGGCGGGCGCGCTCCTCTTGATAGATCGTGTCGACATCGCTCCTGACCTGGGGACCGGCAGGGGCGCTCGGGTCGTCGCCCGCGGACCCAGCGGAAGCGAGCGTATGGTCAAGCGGGAGGGGTGCGCCCTCTTTCCTGCGGGAGCGCCGTCGCCTGCGGCGGCGCCGTTTGCCTCCGAGCAACGCCATCGGCGCTCACTCCGCAACCCAGGGCGCGCGCTCTTTGTCGAGGAAGGCCGACACTCCGGCCTGTGCCTCAGCGCTCTCCCAGCGGCAAACAAGCGCGGCGACGCTCTCAGCGATCTGCGCCTCATCCGGCGCGCCGCCGAGGCTGCGGGCCAGGGCCTTGGCCTCGGCCACGGCGCCTGGCGCCGTCGACAGATAGGGCGTGACCTCGGCCTCGACCGCGGCATCGAGCGCCTCCGGTGCCACGGCACGGGCCAAAAGGCCGAGGGCGACCGCGTCGTCGGCGCCGAAGAGGCGCGATGACATAAAGACCCGCCGCGCCCGCCCCTGCCCGATCCGCGCGATGACATAGGGGCCGATGGTGGCGGGGATGAGCCCGAGACGCGTTTCCGTCAGGCCGAGCCGCATGCCGGTCACGCCGATGGCGACGTCGCAGACGGAAAGCAGCCCGACGCCGCCACCAAACGCATTGCCCTGCGCTCGGCCGATCACCGGTTTGGGGCATGCATCGACGGTGCGCAGCATGTCGGCCAGCGCGCGCGCCGCGGCGGCGCGCATGGCGGCATCGGCCGCGATCTGGGCGCGCATCCAGCCCAGGTCGCCCCCGGCACAGAAGCTCGCCCCCTGCCCAGTCAGAACCACGACGCGCACGGCCGCATCGCTGCCGAGGCCACCAAACGCCTCTGCCAGATCGGCAATCATCGCCGCGTCCATGGCGTTGTGCTTGTCGGGCCGGGCCAAACACACCGTTGCAACGCCGCGCGCGTCCGTTTCGATCTCAAGCCGCGTCACACCCGATCCTCCTGCCGCGCCCCGCGCATTGCCTGGGCCATCCTGGCGGCCTCGGCCAGCACGGCCTCGTCGAGACCGGTCTGCCAGCCCATCGCGGCCAGATGCGCCGCCACGGCCTCGGTTGCAACATTGCCGGCCGCCCCCGGCGCATAGGGGCATCCGCCGAGCCCGCCGACGGCGGCGTCGAACACCCGGAGCCCATGTTCGAGCGCGACGTCGATATTGGCCAGCGCCTTGCCCGATGTGTCGTGGAAATGCCCCGCCAGCCGCGCGGGCTCAATCCGCGCCGTGACGGCGCGCAGCATTGCGTCGATCTGTGCCGGTGTGGCGCGGCCGAGCGTTTCGCCAAGGCTCACCTCGTAAACCCCGAGATCGGCCAGCCGCTCGGCCACGGCGGCCACTTGCGCCGGCTGGACTGCCCCCTCGAACGGGCAGACGGCCACGACCGAGACGTAGCCGCGCACAGGCAGGCCGGCGGCCCGGGCGGCGGCGGCAACGGGCCCCGCGCGGGCAAAGCTCTCATCGATCGAAGCGTTCAGGTTGGCCCGGCTGAAGCCCTCGGTGGCCGACACAAACACCGCCACCTCGTCGGCGCCCGCCGCAATAGCCCGCTCGAGCCCCTTCATGTTGGGCGTCAACGCGGCATAGCGGGTGCTGGGCGCCCGGGTGATCTCGGCCAGCACGGCGTCGGACCCGGCCATTTGCGGCACCCATTTCGGGCTGACGAAACTGGCGCACTCGATCCGGGCAAAGCCCGCCCGGCTTAGCATGTTGATCAGCGCAACCTTGTCGGCCACCGGGATCTCGCGCGGCTCATTCTGCAGGCCGTCGCGCGGGCCGACCTCGACGATGTCGACGCGGCCGGTCACGCCCCCTCCCGCGCCATGGGCCAGGGCGGATAGAAGTCCTGCGTATAAAGACCCCTCTCGCCCGGCTTCGGCAGCGCGGCCCGAAAAGCGGGCCGCGCTTCGCTGCGGCCAACCCAGGCGTGGAGACGCGCCAACGGCTCGGTCGCCACGAAATGGCGCGACATGTAAACCGCCTGCCCCACCGCCACATCCACCGCCGAGAAGCCGCCAGCGAGCAGCCAGTCCCCCGCGATCCGAGCGTCGATCGCGGCAAAGCACTTCTCCAGCCGCTTAGCCTCAAGCTTCATCAGAATCGGCGAGCGCATCGAATCGTCATAGAGCGCGACATGCTGCTGGGTGAGCGCCGCGGAGTGCTGGCTGACGGTTTCGGCAAAGTGCAGCCATTGCAGCCAGGCGGCGCGCTCGCGGTGATCGGGCGCCCGGCCGAGCCCCGCCTCCGGGAAGCGCTCGCACAGGACCTCGATCATCGCGCCCGATTCGAACAGCGTCTCGCCGTCGATCTCGAGCGCAGGCACGCGGCCCGCGGGGCTCTTGGCGAGAAACTCCGGCCGGCGGAGAGACTTGTCGAACGGGTGAACCACGACCTCGTGCGGGATACCAAGCTCGTGCAAGAGCCACAGAACGCGCATCGATCGGGTCTGGGGCACATGGTGCAGGATGATCATTCGGCCGCCTCCTCTGCCTCGGTCACCAGGTGGACAAGCGCGTCGCCCGCCGCCACCTGCGCGCCTTCGGCCACGAGCACCGCCTCGACCACACCGTCGCGCGGCGCCGTCAGCGCGTGCTCCATCTTCATCGCTTCGAGAACGGTCAGGCGCTGGCCCTGCCGCACGCTCTGGCCCGCCGCAACATGGACCGAGCGCACAAGGCCCGGCATCGGCGCCAGGACGGCATCGCCCGACGCGGTGGACTCGGAGCCCCGGTCGAGCGGGTCGGGCACATCGAAGGTGAACGGCGCGCCGTCGAACACCGTCACCTGGGCACCTTGGGGCGAGGCATGGCGCACCGCGCGTGGCCCGGGCGCCCCGTCGATCCACCAGGCGCCGCTCCGCCGTTCGGCATCAAGCGTCGTGCCGCCTGTGGTGAGGGACGCGTGATTGGGTCCGGTCTGGGAAAGAGTGACGTCCACCGGGTCGGCGCCGTGGATCAGCGCAACGGTCTGCGAAAGCGGCGCCCAGAGGGTGAAGCCAGCAAAGGGGTCGGGCGATGGCGCGGTGAGGCCCGCGACCTCGAGCGCTGCGCTGGCAACGGCGCGAGCGGAAGGCGCCGGATCGGTGGTAAGCGCGGCCAGGTTGCGGTCAATCAGGCCGGTATCCACGTCGCCGGCGGCAAACCCCGGCTCGGCGACAAGGCGCGCGAGAAACGCCACGTTGGTGGTGGTTCCCGCGACCTCGGTCTCGCGCAGGGCACGCTCGAGGCGCGCGCGGGCGGTCGGCCGGTCCGGCCCATGGGCGATCACCTTGGCAATCATCGGGTCGTAGTGGGGGCTGATCTCGTCGCCGGCGCGCACGCCCGAATCGACGCGCACCCCGGCCGGGACGCGCAGGTGGGCAAGGCGCCCTGTGGCGGGCAGGAAGCCGGCCGCGGCATCCTCGGCATAAAGGCGCGCTTCCATTGCGTGGCCATCCAGCGGGATCTCGTCTTGCGCCAGGGGCAGCTCTTCGCCCGCGGCCACACGCAGCTGCCACTCGACGAGGTCGAGGCCCGTGATCGCCTCGGTCACCGGATGCTCGACCTGGAGGCGCGTGTTCATCTCCATGAACCAGAACCCGTGGGGCTTCAGCCCGCCCGCCCCGTCAGCGATGAACTCCACCGTGCCCGCCCCGACATAGCCGATGGCCTGGGCCGCCCGCACGGCGGCGGCACCCATGGCGGCCCGCACCTCGTCGGTCATGCCCGGCGCGGGCGCCTCCTCGATCACCTTCTGATGGCGGCGCTGCAGCGAGCAGTCGCGCTCGTAGAGATGCACGACGGTGCCGTGGGCATCGGCGAACACCTGCACCTCGACATGGCGGGGGCTGTCGACCCATTTCTCGACGAGCACCGCATCATTGCCAAAGGCCGCGCGCGCCTCGGCCCGGCAGCTCGCCAGCGCCGCGGCGAAGTCGCCCGGCGCGGCCACCCGGCGCATGCCCTTGCCGCCCCCACCCGCGACCGCCTTGATCAGCACGGGATAGCCGGCTTTCTCGGCCTCTGCGGCAAGCGTGGCCTCGTCCTGCGCCGTGCCGTGGTAGCCGGGCACGACCGGGACGCCGGCCTCAGCCATGGCCCGCTTTGCGGCGTCCTTCAGACCCATCGCCCGGATTGCGCTGGCCGGCGGGCCGACGAACACGAGGCCGGCCGCGTCGACCGCATCCACGAAATCCGGGTTCTCCGACAGGAAGCCATAGCCCGGATGGATCGCGTCGGCCCCGGTGACGCGCGCCGCGTCGATCACCCGCTCAACGGACAGATAGCTCTCGGAGGCCGGCGCGGGGCCGATGCACACCGCCGCGTCGGCCTCGGCCACATGGAGCGCGCCGCGGTCGGCCTCGGAATAGACGGCCACGGTGCGCAGGCCGAGGGCCCGGGCCGTGCGCCCGATGCGGGCCGCGATCTCGCCCCGGTTCGCGATCAGAAGCGTGTCGATCGGCCGCCTCACCACCATGATCCGCTCTCCCCGTCGCCCAAGTGGGTCCGCACATAATCGGGCAGCGGCCAGGCATCGCGATCGAGCGGCAGGATCGGCGGCCGGTCGACCCCGCGGAACGCATGGTCGTAAAGCTCGGGATGGAGCGTCACCTCGATCCGCTCGAGCGCCGTTTCAACCTGGCGCGTTGTGCGCTCGATCTCGTCGGAAAGCCGCGCCTCGGCCGATTTGCCCCGCAGGACTCGCGGCAGCCGGACCTGCCCGAAGATGCTGCGCCCCGCCTGCAGCGCGACCGCCAAAACGAGGTTCGCGACCAGACCGCCGACCGCACCCATGATGGCGGTCGCGCCGATGTCCCAGTCGAGCCAGCCGCGCCGCCCCTTGCCGGCCGCAAGCTCGGCGCGCATGCGGTCGAACTCGGTGGCAAAGACCGCCCGAAAGGCGCGCGCGAACTGCGCCCGGCTGAAATCGGACCGCCCTGCGAAGATCCGCAGAACGGGACGCAGGAAGATGCCCCCGCGCGACCGCTCGACGAAATCTTCGAAATCGACGAGGAAGAAGTAGTCCTCGGGGTCGTCGCTGCTGTGGACCATGTAGACCGGAATCTCGACCTCGCGCCCGAGGGTCGGAAGCTCGAATGTGCCCACGCGGCCCAGCATGTCGCGCATATCCATCTCAGGCGCCCCCGCCGGCCGGGCTTGGGCCGTTTGGCCCGGGGGCAACGCGGGGCTCAGCCATCCTGCATGCGCCCGTCAAGCTCGCCCGCGCACCAGCCTTGCGTGGAATAGCCGGCATCCTGCATGGCGTGGCCCTGCTCCACCAGGCGGCTGGCCATGCCTTCGCCATCGAGGCGCAGGATGACGAGCGTCCGGTCGTCCCAGCCGAACCCGTCGATGCGCGCCACGATCTCGTCGGCGCCCCAGAGCATGCGCCGCGCCGCCCATTTGGCCCGCATGCCCGCCAGGTACTCGGCGCGACAGCCCACCTCGCGGGTCGCCGGCGCATTGGCACCCAAAAGCTGCGCCTGCTGCCGGCCAATCACCTCGCAATCGAGGCGATAGGTGTCGGCGTCGACCACCCGCAGGATACGGCACTCGCCGCCCGCCTTGAGCGCCCCCATCAGCCGGTCGGCCAGGACAGGCCCGGCGACCACGGCGAGAAGCGCGAAAAAGAACAGATAGAGGCTGGCCGTGATCCACCCGGTCCGCCGTTCACGCTGCGCCAATCTTCGCCGTCTGTCACTCATGGCCCTGCCCCCCGTGCCCCCTGGCTACATCCGAAACACGCCGAAACGTGTCTCGGGGATGGGGGCATTCAGGGCCGCGCGGAGGCTCAGGCCCAGCACCTGTCGCGTGCGCCGCGGATCCACGATCCCGTCATCCCAAAGGCGGGCCGAGGCATAGAGCGGGTGAGACTGACGCTCGAACATCTCTTCGGTGGGCCTGCGGAATGCGGCCTCGTCCTCGGGCGCCCATGTGCCGCCCCCCTTTTCGATGGCCGCGCGGCGCACGGTGGCCAGGACGCCCGCGGCCTGCGCGCCCCCCATCACGGCAATCCGCGCATTGGGCCATGTCCACAGGAAGCGCGGCCCGTAGGCCCGTCCGGCCATGCCATAATTTCCCGCCCCGAACGAGCCGCCGACAAGCACGGTGATCTTCGGCACGGCGGTCGTGGCGACGGCGGTCACCATCTTGGCGCCGTGGCGGGCAATGCCCTCGTTCTCGTACTGCTTGCCCACCATGAAGCCGGTGATGTTCTGCAGAAAAACCAGCGGGATACGGCGCTGCGAGCAGAGCTCGACGAAGTGCGCGCCCTTCTGCGCGGCCTCCGAGAACAGCACGCCGTTGTTGGCCACGATCCCCACCGGGCAGCCGCAGATATGGGCAAAGCCCGTCACCAGGGTCTCGCCGAAGCGGGGCTTGAACGCGTCGAGCCGCGAGCCGTCGACGATGCGCGCAATCACCTCATGGATATCATAGGGTTGGCGCGCATCGGCCGGCACAATGCCCAGCAGCTCATCGGGGTCGTAGGCCGGGCCCTCGGGGCTTTGCCAGCCGGCCTGCGGATCGGATGCGGGGCCGAGCGAGGCCACCGCCTGCCGCGCGAGCGCCAGCGCATGGGCGTCGTCCTCGGCCAACCGGTCGGCCACGCCCGACAGGCGGGTATGGACGTCTCCGCCGCCAAGATCCTCTGCCGACACCACTTCTCCCGTTGCGGCCTGCACAAGCGGCGGCCCGGCAAGGAAGATCGTGCCCTGTTCCTTCACGATGATCGTGACGTCGGACATCGCCGGCACATAGGCGCCGCCGGCCGTGCATGACCCCATGACCACGGCAATCTGTGCGATGCCCTGGGCGCTCATCTGCGCCTGATTGTAGAAGATCCGCCCGAAATGATCGCGGTCGGGGAACACCTCGTCCTGGTTCGGCAGGTTCGCCCCCCCGGAATCAACGAGATAGATGCAGGGAAGGCGGTTCTCGGAGGCAATTTCCTGCGCTCGAAGATGCTTCTTGACCGTCATCGGGTAGTACGTGCCGCCCTTCACGGTCGCGTCGTTGCACACCACCATGACATCGCGGTTCGCAACCCGTCCGACGCCGGCGATGACGCCCGCGGCCGGCGCGGCGCTATCGTACATGCCATGGGCGGCGGTTGCGCCGATCTCAAGAAATGCGGACCCGGGGTCGAGGAGCTCGGCAACGCGCTGACGGGGCAGCATTTTTCCGCGCTCCACATGCCGCTGACGGGCGCGCGCACCGCCTCCGTCCGCCGCTGCGGCGGCGACCTCAGCCACGGCCATGAGCGCCGCCTCGTGGGCGGCGCGATTGGCGCCAAAATCCTCTGTATTTACAGAGATCTGGCTTGCGATCTTCATGTGGCCTCGCGCTCCGTATCGGGCGCGGCGATCACCCGGCGCGCCATCAGCCAGCGCTGGCGATAGGCGTAGCGCGCGGCCCGGCTCACATCGGTCTGGAAACTTGCATTCACCACCGCCGCGACGGCGCCGCCCACGATGGGCACCATCTGGCCTGCCTTGCGCCCGGCGAGGTTGACCCCAAGCTGGCGCGCGACGCGTTCGACCACCTTCTCCGACAGCCACTCGCCGCCCTTCTCGAGAACGAGCCGCCCCTCGGGTGTGCGAAGAAAGCCCGCCAGCCTGTTGATCTCGTTGATCGTCTCGGCGCGCCCCTCATCGGCCTGCACAGTCGCAAGCTCAAGCACCATCAGCCGAAAGGCCGCCTCCTCAGCATCGCCGCCGGTAAACCCAAAGGCAAGACCCGTGGCGCGGACATTGCGGGCGGCCAGCCCGATAGTGGCCGGGATATCGGCCGTCACACCTGCGGCCCCGAACCAACCGGAGGCGGCGCCGGTGGCGGCGTTCGAGCCCGCGGCCCAGGCCTGAACCGTCAGCGCGGCAGCCTCGCACGCCGGCAAGTCGTTGGGATCATGCTCGAACATGTCTGGCAACGTGGCGCCGGCGACATTGTCTGCTGCCCGGAGCGCGGCGCGCACCGCTTCCGGCGGCACGATCCGCCCAATGGCGCCGCCGATCGGCGCCGTCAGCCGCTCCGCACCCTTGCCGAAACGCGTAGACCTCTGGTTTTCATAGCTTTTCTGCGCCTCAAGCGCCTCGTCGACGGCCGTGCTCTTCTGCCCGTCCAGATTGTCGCTCATGCGGCGCCCTCCAGTTCGGCCGCCCGCGCACGAAGCTCTCGCCGGATCACCTTTCCCGTCACGGTCATCGGCAGCGTCTCCACGAAATGGATGCGGCGTGGATACTCATGTGCGGCAAGTTGGGTTTTCACGTGGGATTGCAAGGTCTTGACCAGCGCAGGATCGCCCCTATGGCCGGGCTTCAGCACGATAAAGGCCGTGACCACCTCGGTCCGGTCGGGATCGGGGGCGCCAACCACGCCCACGCTGGCCACGGCGGAATGGGTCAAGAGACAGTCCTCAACCTCGCCCGGGCCGATGCGGTAGCCGGCGGAGGTGATGACATCGTCCTCGCGCCCGACGAAGCGCACGGCGCCGTCCTCCAGCACGCCGCGATCCCCGGTGAGCATCCACCCACCGCGGAACTTGGCGGCCGTCGCCGCCGGATTTCTCCAATATCCCAGGAACATAGAGGCCGACCCGCGACGAACCGCGATGTCGCCCTCCCCGGTCGCGGGCCGTCCGGCCGCGTCGATCACCGCAACCTCGTGCCCGGGCACGGGGCGTCCGATGGCACCGGGCGGCGTGTCGAAGAGCGCACCGCAGGCACTGACGGTCATGTTGCACTCGGTCTGCCCGTAGAACTCGTTGATGGTGACCCCGAGGGCGCGCTGCCCCCAGGTGCGCATCTCGGCCCCGAGCGGCTCACCGCCCGAGGCGACCGTGCGCAGCCCCGGAAGCGTGACATTCGCCGCTTTCAGCGCGCGGAGCGCAGTCGGCGGAAAAAATACATTCTTGACAGCGCATTGGCGCACGATCTTCACGCACTCTTCGGGCGTAAACCGGCGCATGCGAGCGGACACAACCGGCACACCGAGCGCCAGGCCCGGCATCAGCACATCGAAAAGGCCGCCGATCCAGGCCCAATCAGCCGGCGTCCAGAGTCGATCGCCCTCGTGCCCCAGGAAATCGTGGGACAGCTCGACGCCGGGCAGATGCCCACGAAGAACGCGATGGCCATGCAGCGCGCCCTTCGGGCCGCCGGTTGTGCCGGAGGTGTAGATCAGAACGGCCGGGTCTTCGGGCCCGGTATCGGCCGGCGCCATTGGCGCAACGGATCCAGCATCAAGCGGCATCGCGTCCGGAACAATGATGTTCCTAATATCCGGAAGCTTATCCCTCAAAGCTCGCACAGCGCGTGAACTTTCGGGATCGGCAATAACGGCAACGGCGCCCGCGTCCTGCAGACGATCCTGCAGGGCTTGAGGGCCGAAGAGCGTGAAGAGCGGGAGCGATATGGCCCCGAGCTTCCAGATCGCGATGTGGGCGGCGGCCGTCCAGGGCGACTGAGCCCGCAACACGCCAACCCGGTCGCCGCGCTCCACCCCGCATTCGGCCAGATGCGTCGCCAGCATATCGGCCATGGCGCGCAGCTCGGCATAGCTGATGCGCGCGCCGTCGGGTTCGATCAGACAGATCCGGTCGGGCTCGGCCTCGGCCCATGCATCGCACACCTCGTGTGCCATGTTCAGGCGCGCTGGGATATCCCATGAAAAGCCGTCCACAAGGCTCTGATAAGAGGCGGCTCTCGGCAGCATCACATGGTCGCCATCAACTCGCGGCCGACCAGCATGCGGCGGATCTCGGACGTGCCCGCGCCGATCTCCATCAGCTTGGCGTCGCGGAACAGCCGGCTGACGGCCGTGTCGTTCAGAAAGCCCGCGCCCCCCATCGCCTGCACGGCCTGATGCGCCTGCTTCATCGCCTCTTCCGAGGAATAGAGCACGCAGGCGGCCGCGTCCTGCCGTGTCACCGTGCCCCGGTCGCAGGCGCGCGCGACCTCGTAGACATAGGCGCGGGCGGAGTTCATCGCCGTGTACATGTCGGCGATCTTGGCCTGCATCAGCTGGAACGAGCCGATGGGCTGGCCAAACTGCTTGCGGTCGCGCAGATACGGCATAATTTCGTCCAGGCAGGCCGCCATGATGCCCGTGCCGATGCCCGCGAGCACCACGCGTTCGTAGTCGAGCCCGGACATGAGAACGGCGACGCCGCGCCCCTCCTCGCCCAGTACGTTCTCGAAGGGCACCTCGACATCCTCGAACACCAGCTCGGCAGTGTTCGAGCCTCGCATCCCGAGCTTGTCGAAATGGACCGAGGTCGAGAACCCGGTCATCTCACGCTCGATCAGGAACGCCGTGATCCCGCGGGAGCCGGCCTCTTCGTCGGTCTTGGCATAGACCACGAGCGTGTCGGCATCGGGGCCGTTGGTGATCCAGTATTTCGTGCCGTTCAGGCGGTAATGGTCGTTGCGCTTCTCGGCAGCGAGCTTCATCCCGACCACGTCGGAGCCCGCGCCCGACTCCGACATCGCGAGCGCGCCCACATGCTCGCCCGAGACCAGTTTGGGCAGATACTTGGCCTTTTGCGCGTCGGTGCCGTTCAGCTGGATCTGGTTGACGCACAGGTTCGAATGCGCGCCGTAAGACAGCGACACCGAGGCCGAGGCGCGCGCAATCTCCTCAACGGCGATCGTGTGGGCGAGATAGCCCATATCGGCCCCGCCATAGGCCTCGTCGACCGTGATCCCCAGAAGGCCAAGCTCGCCCATCTCGCGCCACAGGTCAGCGGGAAAGGCGTTGCTCCGGTCGATCTCGGCGGCCATCGGGCGGACGCGCTCCTGGGCCCAGCGATGGACGGTCTCGCGCAGCGCCTCCACCTCGTCGCCCAGGTCGAATCGCATCGACGCCATGAACATGCGCGGGCCTCCCTTCCTCACGCGGGCGGCGGCCGGGCCGCCCTTTTGCGCTCGGTCGCTGCGCTTTATTGAACGCTTGTTCAAATCCTACGCGGAGGGAGGAAGGCGGGTCAATCGGCAAGCGCGCACCGGGCCCGGTTGAGGCGCCGCAATCGGAGCTGAACGTCAGCGGCAGATCCCGGGGCCGTCTTCGACGAACGCGCCCATCCGGCGACGCTCGGCCGGGGTCAGGCTCAGATCGCGGGTCATCTCCAACCGCTGCCAGCCCGCGCGCGCGCTGGCCTCGAGCGCCGACAGGGATTGGCCGCCGTTTCGCAGATCGGAAGCGATGGACCGGCAGATGCTCTTGATCTGGCGGGCCTTGGAGCCGGACGCGCCCGAAAGCCAAAGCTCGGCGTCAAGCGCAGTGTCACAACCGCGGCGCGGGATCAGCGCGAGCCCGCGGGCGGTGTCCATATCGCGGGCCCGCTGCGGGGGTAGCCCCAGATCGAGATAGGCGAGCGTCGGATTGTGGCTGGCGAAGCGGCCCTTGGGGTTGGGGATCAGCCAGAGATGGACCATCGCAAGATTGGTGCGCCCGTCTTTCTGCACGATCTGATCGGTGAACCAGCGGCCCGCGACGGCGCCGGCGAGCGGCTTGGTCTCGCGAATGGCGCTCAGAAACCGTGTGCCGTTGTGGACGTGCCAGATGTCCTGCCGGCCGGCGAACCCGTCCGGCAAGGGCTCACCCGGAGCGATGCGGACGACATAGGCCAGGGCCACGAGCCGGTCGCGCCCACCGATCTTGGCATAGACGAGGTTCGACGGCTTGGCGAAGTCGATGCGGTCGCCATGCACATAATCGGGGCCACGGGGATGATTGTAGTGGCGGCCCATCAGGGCGGCCTCGCCGCCAAAGGGACGCCACCCCGCACGGCGCGCGGCCCGCAGATCGGCATATTGCGCGGCAGCGGCCTCGGCGGCGGCGATCTGCGCCGCCATGGTCTGGCCCGGGGCTGCGAGCGACGGCGCCGCGACAAGCGACAGACCAACTGTGAGGGCGGCGGCCAGGGCCGTGCGCACCTTGCGCAGGGCCGGAATGCGGCGGAGGGGACTAGAGCGGCGCATGCGTCGAGACTCCGGCTTGGTGGGTCGGTTCAGCGTCAGGCGACCGAACCATGCGGCGCCGTGCTATCCAATAGCGCCTGATCGGCGGCGTGGCCTCGATGCAGAGTTTTGCCGCCGCTGGCCAAGTTTCGCGCCGATGGCCGTCCACGACATGCGCGAAGTTGCGCCGAGGCGCGCGGCCGACAGCCCTGCCGGCAGGGCGCGCCTGTGGCGCGCGACGACCTACTCGGCCGCCAGACCGTGCGAGCCCTGGCGCACCTCTTCGGCGATGATCCGGGCAATGAGCGCGCAATCGTCGAGGCTGAAGGTGAGCGGCAGACGCATGTCGAGCAGGCCGGCAAGCACCCGGTCGGTCTGTGGCAGAACGGGCGGGTCGGCATACCCCCAGTGGCTGTAGCGCGAGGTGAAGCCCTTGGGCTGATCGGCCCCGAACCACTTTAGCTCGACCCCGCGCGCGGCACAGGCGGCAACGAGCCCCTCGATCTGCGCCGGATCCCAGCCCGGCAGCCGGAACTGGAACGACGAGCCCACGAAGCCCTCGGCCTGGGGCCGATCGATGAGGTGCAGACCCGGGATGCCCGCCAGGCCCCGCTCGACGGCCTGGTAGCGCGCTGTCCAGGCGGCACAATTCTCGGCCAGGCGCGCGAGTTGGGGCCGGAGGATCGCGGCGCGGAGGTGGTCCATCCGGCCCGAGACGTTGGGCATGTTATGGGTCAGCGTGGCGAACACATCCGGCGCCGGCGCAGTGCCATTGCGCGCATAGAGCATGTAGCTCCCCGAGAGCAGGATCATGCGCGCGGCAAGCTCGGCATCGTCGGTGACGATCAGCCCGCCCTCGCCCGAATTCATATGTTTGTAGGTCTGGGTCGAGTAACAGCCGATGGCGCCATGCCGCCCGCTTTGCACTCCGGCCCAGGTCGCCCCCATGGTGTGCGCGCAATCCTCGATCACGGTCAGGCCCAGGGCCTGCGACAGGTCCATCAGGGCGACCATGTCGGGGCTGTGACCGCGCATGTGGCTCAGGAGCAGAACGCGGGCCTCGGGCGTGGCTCGGGCCTGGGCCTCGAGATGGGCCAGATCGATGGTCAGATCCTCGGCGACCTCGACGAAGACAGGCCGCGCCCCGACGCTCGCAATGGCTCCGGGCACGGGCGCGAGGGTGAAGGCGTTCGAGAGGACGGGCTCACCCGGGGCAACCCCGAGCGCGCGCAGAGCACAGCCCATGGCATAGCCCCCCGATGCGACGGCGAGGCAGTGGCGCGCGCCGGTGAAGGCGGCGAATTCCTCCTCCAGGAGGGCAACCTCGCCGCTCTCACCCGCTTCGAGATTGTAGCGGTGGAGGCGGCCGGAGCGCATCACCTCGACGGCCGCCGCGATGCCGGCCTCGGGGATCGGTTGCTGCTGGGTGAAGCTGCCCGAGAAGCGGGGTTTGTCCATGCTCGTCCTCGCGATTGGCATGGCCGGACTCTGGGGCGCCGGGCGGGCCGCGTCAATCCGGTCACGCGCGCCAGCGCGCGGCGTGCGCGTTATGGGAGGAGCCGGCCCGCGATCTCTGGCAGAGCGTCGTAATGCGGCAAGAGCGCATCGGGGGTGAGATCGGCCACCCCCTCGCCGTCCGGCCCGAAGGTCACCAGCACCACTGGCGCACCGGCCGCGCGCGCGGTGTCGCGGTCGGTCACCGTGTCGCCGACGAGGAGGGCGCGGCCCGACGTGCCGCCGGCACGGGCAACGGCCTCGTGGAAAGGTTGAGGACTCGGCTTGCGGACGGGCAGCGTGTCGGCGCCCACAAGGCCGCCGAACGCGCCGATGACGCCCAATCGGGTCAGCAGGAGGCGCGCAAGCCCCTCGGGCTTGTTGGTGCAGATCGCCGTGGCGAACCCCGCCGCCTTGAGCGCGTCGACGGCCGCCATCGCACCGGGATAGAGCTGCGTGTGCCGGTCGATCTCGGCCTCGTAGGCGGCCAGGAGGTGAGGGTATTGCGCGTCGACCACCGCCTCGTCGCGCCGGCCAAGCCGGTCGAGCCCGAGCCGCAGCATCGCCCGCCCCCCGGCAAAGGCCGTCGCAGCGTCGCCCGCAGGGTCGAGCTGATCGCCCTCGCCCATGGCGCGGAAACAGGCATTGGCAGCGGCGATGAGGTCGGCCGAGGTGTCGGCCAGCGTGCCGTCGAGATCGAAAATGACACAGCGCATCGGCGCCCCCCGGCCTGTGGCCCCGGTCCGCCGGGCCGTGAAACGTTCTGACACCGCAAGTGAAGGGTCGGGCCCTTGCGACACTGCGCCTGACGCGTATTACGGACGGCGAGGGAAGAAAAGAGCGGGCGGGGCAATGGGCGTATCACTGGTCATTCTGGCGGCCGGTCAGGGCAAGCGCATGCTGTCGGATCGGCCGAAGGTGCTGCACGAGGTGGGCCATGCGCCGCTTCTCCACCATGCGCTGCGGGCGGGGCTGACGCTGGAGCCCGAGCGCATTGTCGTGGTCACGGGCCATGGCGGCGAGGCCGTTTCCGCGTCGGCCACCGAGCTGGTGCCGGAGGCTCAGATCGCCGAGCAGGCCGAGCGGCTCGGGACCGGCCATGCGGTGGCGCAGGTGCTGCCGGCGCTTGAGGGCTCCGAGGGCATGACGCTCGTGCTCTTCGGCGACACGCCCTTCGTTCGCCCCGAAACGCTCGCCGCGATGGCCGCCGCCGCAGACCGCCACGCCGTGGTCGTTCTGGGCTTCGAGGCGGCCGATCCGGCGCGCTATGGCCGGCTGGTGCAGGGCGCGGATGGCGCGCTCGAACGCATCGTGGAGTGGAAGGATGCGAGCGATGAAGAGCGTGCCATAACCCTCTGTAACTCCGGCGTGATCGCGTGTCGGACACCGCTCCTGGCAGAGCTTGTTGGGGCGCTCAGCAACGACAATGCGGCGGGCGAGTACTACCTGACCGAGGTCGTGGGCCTCGCCCGCGCGCGCGGCCTGTCCTGCGGCCTTGTCACCTGCCCCGAAGCCGAGACGCTGGGCGTGAACTCACGGGCCGACCTTGCCCATGCCGAGGCCGCCTTTCAGGCCCGGGCACGCACCGAGGCGCTCGAGACCGGCGTGACCCTGACCGCGCCCGACACCGTGTTTTTCGCCTGGGACACGGTGCTCGGTCGCGATGTCGAGGTCGAACCGAACGTGGTGTTCGGGCCGGGCGTGACGGTCGAAACCTCGGCCCGGATCCGCGCCTTCAGCCATCTTGAGGGGGCCCATGTCTCGGCCCGGTCCATCGTCGGCCCCTATGCCCGCCTGCGTCCGGGCGCGGAGCTGGCCGAAGATGTGCGCATCGGCAACTTCGTCGAGGTGAAGGCCGCCGAGATCGGGCCGCACTCCAAGGTCAACCATCTGAGCT
Organism: Pseudomonadota bacterium; assembly: GCA_039822045.1. Classification (GTDB taxonomy): domain Bacteria; phylum Pseudomonadota; class Alphaproteobacteria; order Rhodobacterales; family Rhodobacteraceae; genus HLUCCA09. Next base: position 368,313 of record JBCBMY010000002.1, read on the forward strand.
ATATCGGCGATGCCGCGATCGGGGCGCACGTGAATGTCGGCGCGGGCACGGTGACGTGCAATTATGACGGTGTGTTCAAGCATCGCACCGAGATCGGCGACGGGGCCTTCATCGGCTCCGACACGATGCTCGTCGCGCCCGTGCGCGTGGGCGCCGAGGCCCTGACCGCGTCGGGCTCTGTCATCACCTCGGATGTCGAAGACGGCGCACTGGCAGTGGGCCGCGCGCGCCAGGTGGTAAAGCCGGGGCTCGCGCGCCGGCTGATGGAGCGGTTGAGGCTGGCAAAACAACAGAAAAGCAGGAGGCAGACCTGATGTGCGGTATTATTGGAGTACTGGGCAGTCACGAAGCGGCGCCGCTTCTGGTCGAGGCGCTGAAGCGGCTGGAATATCGCGGCTATGACAGTGCCGGCATCGCGACGGTGCGCGACGGACAGCTCGACCGGCGCCGCGCCGTCGGCAAGCTCGTGAACCTGTCGGACCTGTTGGTGCACGAGCCGCTGCCGGGTAAGGCCGGGATCGGGCATACGCGGTGGGCCACGCATGGCGCACCCACCGTCGGCAACGCGCATCCGCACAAGGCGGGTCGGGTGGCGGTGGTCCACAACGGAATCATCGAGAATTTCCAGGCGTTGCGCGACGAACTTCGCGCGGCGAACCTGGGGTTCGAGACCGACACCGACACCGAAACCGTCGCGCTCCTGACCCAGCACTATATGAACCGCGGCATGAGCCCGGTGGAGGCGGCCGGGGCCACGCTGAGCCGGCTTGAAGGGGCCTTCGCCCTGGCGTTTCTGTTTGAGGGCGAAGACGACCTGATCATCGCCGCCCGGCGCGGCCCGCCGCTGGCCATCGGGCACGGCGCGGGTGAGGTGTTCGTCGGCTCCGACGCCGTCGCGCTGGCGCCCCTGACCAACCAGATCACCTATCTCGAAGACGGCGACTGGGCGGTTCTCACGCGCGACACTGTCGACATCCGCAATACGGACGGCGAGCCCGTCACGCGCCCAGTCAAAACGGTCAGCCTGGATATGGGCCAGGTCGAGAAGGGCGGGCATCGCCACTTCATGGCCAAGGAGATCGCCGAGCAGCCCTCGGTGCTTGCCGACACGCTGGCCCACTATGTCGGCGCCGACGTGCGCCTGCCTGAACCGGGCATCGACTTCACCCAGTTCGACCGGATCACGATGGTGGCGTGTGGTACGGCGCATTATGCCTGCGCGGTCGCGAAATTCTGGTTCGAGCAGATCGCGCGCATTCCCGTCGACGTCGATATCGCCTCGGAGTACCGATACCGCGAACCGCCGGTGCCCGACCGCACCCTGGCCCTCTTCGTCAGCCAGTCGGGCGAGACGGCCGACACGCTGGCCGCGCTGCGCTATAGCGCCGGCAAGGCGGCGAGCCTTGTGGCCATCGTCAATGTGCCGGAAAGCTCGATTGCCCGCGAGGCGGGCCTTGTCCTGCCGATCCATGCGGGCACCGAGATCGGCGTCGCCTCGACCAAGGCCTTTACCTGTCAGCTTGCGGTTCTGTTCCTGCTCGCGGTCAAGGCGGCGACGGATCGGGGCGAGCTTGCCCCCGATCTGGCCCGCGCCCATCTCGACGCCGTGCAAACCCTGCCCGGGCTGATCAGCCTCGCGCTCGCCCGGTCAGAGGACGTGGCCGATGTCGCGCGCGATCTGGCCAAGGCCCGCGACATCCTGTTTCTGGGGCGCGGCGCGATGTTCCCGATGGCGATGGAGGGCGCTCTTAAGCTCAAGGAAATCAGCTATATCCATGCCGAAGGGTATGCATCGGGCGAACTGAAGCACGGGCCCATCGCGCTGGTCGATGCTGCCGTCCCGGTGGTCGTCATGGCGCCGCGCGACGCGCTTTTCGACAAGACGGTCTCGAACATGCAAGAGGTCATGGCGCGGGGGGGCCGTGTGCTTCTGGTGTCCGACACGGCCGGGATCGAGGATGCCGGCACCGGCGTCTGGCGCACCCTTGCCATGCCGGCGGTGGCCCCCGCTCTTGCGCCGCTTCTCTACGCCATCCCGGCGCAGCTTCTGGCCTATCACACCGCCGTCGCGAAGGGCACCGACGTCGATCAGCCGCGGAATCTTGCAAAAAGTGTAACTGTTGAGTGAAATTTATGTGGACCTGTTGGAACCTTCCGATCAAATAAATCGTTGAGCGTGATAAATCGGGTGGGAGGCTCGAATGAACGCAGATGCCGGCGGGACAGCGGCGGTCCTCTTTGGATCTATCGGCACTCTTGTCGAGACATCGGATCTGCAACGTCGGGCCTTCAACGCGGCGTTCCACGAGGCCGGTCTGCCGTGGGACTGGGACAGCACAACCTATAGGGCGATGCTGACCCGACCCGGGGGCCGCGCCCGGATCGAGCAGCAGGCGGCGCTCTACGGGCGCGAGGTTGATGCCGCGGCGCTCCACCGCCGGAAGACACAGATTTTCAGCGCCATGGTCGACAGCCTCGACCTTCCCCTGCGCCGGGGGGTTGCCGACACGATGTCGGCGGCGCGCGATGCCGGGATGCTTCTGGGGCTCGTCAGCACGACGGCGATCGAGACCATCGAGCGGCTCCTCGATGCCAGCCATCCGCCGCTGGCCCTCGGCGCCTTCGATCTCGTGATGTCGGCCGCCGACGTCGCCTGCCCCAAGCCCAGCCCCGAGGTCTGGTGCAAGGCGCTCGCGCGCCTGGGTCTGCCGGCCGGGCGCGCCGTGGCGATCGAAGACAGCCCCGAAAGCGCAGGCAGCGCCCTGCGCGCCGGCATCAGAACCGTGGCGGCGCCGGGCGCATTCCACGCCGGCCGCGAATTTCCCGACGCAGCGTCCATCGTCGATCCCTTGAGCCCCGAGGCCCTGGGTCTGCCGATGCCTGTCGAACTGGAGCAGAGCGGGCGGCTGGGCTGATCCCGGCAAATTGGCTCAGCGCCATCCCCGCATCGTCAGGCACTTAGCCCGAAGTCACAGACCAATCACCGTCAGTTCGGGAAGCGCCGTAAGCGGCACCTCGAGCACCCGCAGCGCCGGCAGCGACACACGGGTGCCGGCATCGCCCGCGGGGCGCAGCTCCACCTGCACGCTGTTTCCCGTGGCCGGATCGGTCAGCCGCCCCGGCCGCACCGCCTGAACCAGCGGCGTCTCGGCCCAGAAGCCCGGCAAGGTCGGGTCGCCCAGCGTGGCGATCGAGGTGCCCAGCACCTCCTCCGGCGCGCTGGAGGGCACATCTGACGCCGCCGCTGCACGCTCGGCCGCGCTCGTGGTGTCGAACTCTTCCACCGTGCGGGCCCGGGGCGGGGGGGCGCTGGCCGCGGTGCCGGGGCTTGGATCCGCCCCTTCCGGCAGGTTCGCCACGGTTTCGATCGGCGCGCCGGGATCCGCAGGCGCCACCGAGCGTGGGGCGAGCTGGGGCAGACCGAGTTGCGCGCAGCCCGCAAGGGCCAGGGGCGCCAGCACCGGCGCCGCGCGCAGCGCATGGGCGATCCGGCCGGCCCACTCCGCCGTCGCGCGTCTCTTGGTCTGTTCGCGCCCCATGGCTCGCCTCCTGCGTCTCCGCCGATCCTCCGGCCAACCGCTCGCCTGCCGCCCCGCCCTTCTAGACCCGCGGCGCCTGGTCACGCAATCGCGCGCCCCCGCCTCTTGCCGCAATCCGCCCCCGATTGTAGCGTCTCACCCCATGACCCACATGCGCACCCAGACGGCAGACGCCCCGCTCATCGACCCGTTCGCCCGGCCGATCACATATCTGCGGGTGTCGGTCACCGACCGATGCGACTTCCGCTGTGTCTATTGCATGGCCGAGAACATGACGTTCCTGCCCAAGAAGGAACTGCTGACGCTGGAAGAGCTTGACCGCATGTCGTCGGCCTTCGTGCGGCTCGGGGTGCAGAAACTGCGGATCACCGGGGGCGAGCCGCTCGTGCGCCGCGGGATCATGACCTATTTCGAGGGCATGTCGCGGCATTTGGCGAGCGGCGCGCTGAAGGAACTGACACTCACGACCAACGGCTCGCAGCTTTCGCGCTTTGCGCAGGATCTTGCGAATGCTGGCGTGCGGCGGATCAATGTTTCGCTCGACACGCTGGATGAAGAGAAGTTTGCCGCCGTGACCCGCTGGGGCCGCCTGCCCCAGGTGCTGAAGGGGATCGACGCGGCACAGGCCGCGGGCCTGCGGGTGAAGATCAACACCGTGGCCCTGAAGGGGTTCAACGAAAGCGAGCTGTTCACCCTGCAGGAATGGTGCGCCGCGCGCGACATGGACCTGACCTTCATCGAGGTCATGCCGATGGGCGATCTCGGCGGCGAAGACCGGCTCGACCAGTACTGGTCGCTGAAGGACCTGCGCGCCCAGCTCGGCACGCGCTTCCGGCTGACCGATCTGGCCGAGCGCTCCGGCGGGCCCGCGCGCTATGTCCGGCTGGAGGAGACCGGCCAGAAGATCGGCTTCATCACGCCGCTGACCCACAATTTCTGCGAAAGCTGCAACCGGGTGCGGATGACGTGCACGGGCGAGCTTTATATGTGCCTCGGCCAGGAAGACATGGCCGACTTGCGGGCACCCCTGCGCGCCTCGGAGAGTGACGAGATCCTCGATGCCGCCATCCGCGGCGCCATCGCCCGCAAGCCCAAGGGCCACGATTTCGACTATTCCCGCCAGAAGGTCGACGGCCAGATGACCCGCCACATGAGCCACACGGGCGGCTGAGCCACCCGGCCGTCTCGTGGGACAGGGCGGCCCGAAAGCACGACGTGCTCTTCAGACGAAAACCCGCGCAGCACATCGAAGGGCCGCGGCCCGGCGATGTGCGCGAGGGCTTGGGCCACACGAACAAGGCCGGGCGGACCGCCCCGCGCATTCGGCGTGCTAGGCCCAGTCAGCCCCCAAATCCGCGCGGGCGCGGGCGATCCAGTGGTCGCGCAACCAGGTGCAGGGGCGCGCATGCCGGAACAGATTGCCATGCCACCCGTCCACCGCGTCCTCCATCTTGGGGCGCCCATGGAAGCACACGACACGGGCCTGGCGCGGCAGGTGCGGCTCGGCCAGATAGGCCACCGGCGGCCAGCGCAGGCAGTCGTGCTTGAAGCTCACCACCTGCTCGGGCGGCAGATAGGCGAAGGCGCATTTCCGCTGCGCCAGCGTCGAGGTGTACCGCTGCTCCGACCCGCGGGCGCGGGCGACCTCGCCCACCGGGTCGGCCTCGAGCGTCTCATAGAGCCAGGGATGCCGGGCCGGATCGTAGCGGAAGACCGACCCGTGCCCCGTGGGTCGGCCCCGCCGCGCCTCGACCCAATCGGCGCGCATCGCGACGGTGCCCGGGGCGAAGGCCAGGATGTCGTCGAGGCTGCCGGTGATCACCACGTCCAGATCGAACCCCAGAACCGGACCGTCGAGGTCGGGGATTGCGCCGGGGCGAAACAGGCTGACCTTGCGCATGGCGCCCTGCCGGTTCGCCTTGGCGAGCGCGTCGTCCATCTCGCCGCGGAACGGTTCGTCGGGCAGATCGAGCACCTCGATGCCGGGATGCAGCCCGTCGGCATGCTCGGTCATGCACAGAAACCGCGTCTCGCCCGACAGGTTCCGCCGCGCGCCGGAATAGAGGCGATTGACATATTCGGGCCCGAACAGCGTGCCCCACTTGATGCAGACGACGGTCGCCATGCCCCTCCCCTAGCCTGTGGCGCTGGCTGCGGGAAGGGGGCCGGAAACGGGCATGGGACGCAAGGCGGAAAAGCTCGATCTCAGCCAAAGACTGCAGAGAGATCGACCAGCACATCGCGGCCCTGCGGCACCGGAATCGGGTCGGGATAGCGCGCCGCCAGATCGGACGTTTGGGCCGCGTCAAGGGCCAGGGGCGCGGCCCCGGCGAGGGCGCGGGACACCGGCGCGCGCAGGGCGGCAAAGGCGGCCCGTTTCCAGGCCGGGCGAGCGATATCGGGGCCGAGCATCGCGTTGGCCCGGCGGAGCAGCTCGGCAGCAGGGGCACTGAGCGCGGGATTCGCGGGCGGCGGCACCGTCAGGCCGGCCATATCGATCCCGAGCCAACGACAAAATCCGCGCTCCAGATCGCCCGGACGGTCGGGCAGCATCGCCCCATGCATCCGCGGGCCGAACTGCTCTGCCCAGTCCCGCGCCGTGGCGGCCACGTCGATCTCGTCAAAGCCTGCAGCGAACGCCTCGAGCGGGCGGGAGGAACCGCGCCGGATCGATTCCGACCACGACGAGAGAACGAACGCGGCCTGCGGGCGCAGCACGATCAGGTACGCCACACGGTCGAACCGCGCACCGAGCCACGCGTCGAGTGCTGCGCGCAGGGGCGGCGTGGTCAGCCACGCCGCGATATGCTCGCTTGAGATCAGGGTCAGGCCAGGGCGCGCGGGACGGGCCGCCTCCAACGGCGCCACGCGCGCCGCCTGGGCCGTCAGGTCGCTCAGGCCAAGCCGGGCCCGCAGCATGGCATCGGGCACCAGAACGCCCGCGCGCTGACAGGCGGCGAGGCCAAACTCAAGCTGGCTCCACCGGTCGATCTGCGGCGGATCGCTTGCCAGCCCGCGCGCGGCCAGCTTGACCCGGTTCGCCGCGACGAAGCGCTGCAGCGCCGTCGACCCCGCCTTCGGCAGGCCGACATGGACCAGCGCGCGGCGCACCAAGCCGGGAAAACCCTCAGGCCGCAGGCATCCGCCGTTCGACGATCTCGGCCCAATAGGAGCAGCCGGCCGGGATCGCTTCGTCGTTGAAATCGTAGCTGGGGTTGTGAACCCGCGCCGTGTCGCCGTTGCCCACGAGGATGTAGGCGCCCGGGCGCTCTTTGAGCATGAACGAGAAATCCTCGCCCCCCATCGTCACCGGGGCATGGGCGCAGTGGCCCGCCACCGCCGCCGCCGCATCACGGGCAAACTCGGTATAGTCGGGGTCGTTCACCGTGACGGGATAATTGCGGACATAGCGCACCTCCGCCGCGCCGCCGAAGGCGGTCGCCGTGCCCCTGGCGATCTCGCTCAGGCGGGTTTCGGCGAGGTCGCGCTGCTCCGGGTCGAGGGTGCGCACCGTCCCCTTCAGCGTCACGCGCTCGGGGATCACGTTGTGCGCCTTCGATTCCGTCTCAAAGCTCGTCACCGACACAACAACCGAATGCACCGGATCGGCGTTGCGCGACACGATGGACTGGAGCGCCAAAACGATGTGCGCGGCCAGAACCGTGGTGTCGATCGCTTCCTGCGGCTTGGCGGCATGCCCGCCCCGCCCCTGCACATCGATCGTGAAAAGGTCGGCGGCGGCGAAGAAGGGGCCGGGTCGGATCGCAAAGCTGCCCACGGGCTGGCCGGGCCAGTTGTGCATGCCGTAAACTTCGTGGATGCCAAACCGCTCCATCAGCCCGTCTTCGACCATTGCGCGACCGCCGCCTTCGCCCTCTTCGGCGGGCTGAAAGATCACCACGGCCGTGCCGTCGAAATGGCGGGTCTCGGCCAGGTACTGCGCTGCGCCGAGGAGCATGGCCGTATGCCCGTCATGGCCGCAGGCATGCATCGCGCCGGGCGTGCCCGAGGCATAGGCGGCCCCCGTTGTCTCGGTCATCGGCAGCGCATCCATATCGGCCCTGAGGCCCACAACGCGGCCCGACCCGGTGCTGCGCCCGCGGATCACCCCAACCACGCCGGTCTGGCCCACCCCCTCGACCACCTCGTCGACACCGAAGGCACGGAGCTTTTCGGCCACGGTCGCCGCCGTGCGGTGCGTCTCGAACCCCAGTTCGGGATGGGCGTGGATATCGCGGCGCCATGCGGTGATTTCGGGGTGAAGCTCGGCAAAGCGGTTCTTGATGGGCATCGGGTGATCCTGTGAACAGTCGGTCCGTCAGACTTGGACCGGAGCGGCCCGGGCTTCAACCCTTGGTCGAGCGATCGGCGGGGTCTGGCAGGGGCGCTCCGCCATGCGCGCTAGTGGTCAAGCTCATTGCGCAGACGTCGGACAAGAAGCCAGACCGCCCCCACAACGAGCGGCGTCAGAAACGCGGTGGCCGCCCCCTTGGTCATGCCAAGCGGCTCGACTGCGGGATAGGCGACATAGGTGGCAAGGTTCACCGCATAGTAGCTGATCGCCACCACCGACAGGCCCTCGACCGTGCGCTGCAGGCGCAATTGCAGGTCCGCCCGCCGGTCCATCGAGGCCAGAAGTGCCTGGTTCTGCGCCTGGCGTTCCACATCGACCCGGGTGCGCAGAAGATCGCCTGCGCGGATCGCCCGCTCGGCCATGGCCGACAGCCGCCCCTCGGTGCTCTTCACCGTCCGCATCGCGGGGTCGAAGCGGCGCGCCATGAACTCCTGAAAGGTCTGGCGCCCCTGGAACCGGGTCTCGCGCAGCACCTTGATCCGGTCGAGCACGAGCGCCTCGTAGGCGGCGGTGGCGCCGAACCGGAACGTGCTCTTTGCCCGCAGCGATTCCATTTCGGAGGCGACGCGCAACAGGTTGCTCAACGCATCCTCGGGCGCGCCAAGCGACTTTGTCATGTTGGACAAAAGCGCCGTCAGATCGCGGTCAAGCTCGCCCATGCGGCTCGACATGTCGCGCGCCCGCCGGTAGCCCAGCATCGACATCGCCTTGTAGGTCTCGATCTCGGTCAGCCGCTGCACGATCCGGCCCACGCGCTGCCCGCCGATTTCGGGCCGGGCGAAGACGGCAAAGCGCATATGCCCGCCGGTGTCGATCCGGAAATCGCCCGCCATGATGGCTGCGTCGTCGACCACCTTGGACACCGCCAGGCTCTCGGTCACAAACCAGTCGGCCACGCGCTGCAGCACCTCGCCGTCCCGGCTCGCCGGCAGCACCTCGACGCGGATCAGCGCCGATGTGATGCGGGAGCCTGGCGCACGGGCGAGCCAGTCGGCCGGAAGGACATCAAACGCTTTGGGGTCGAACGGGTGCTCGGCGACCCCGCTGGTGAACACCGTATAGGTGACGAACTCGGTATGGCACTCCCACTTGATGAAGTGCTTGCCGAGATCCCCGAAATAATGCGTGGCGCCAGGCTTGGGGTGCGTCGCGCCGAACCGGTCGAGCAGCTCCAGAAGATGCGCACGGTCTTGCTCGCGGTCTCGCTGGGCGGCGTCCTTGGGCTGTTTGATCGCCAGATAGACCGCGTGGCACGGCGCCTCAATCGCCGGAAACGGCCGCGCATGCAGTTCGTTGGCAAGCTCGTAGCGCTGCGGATGGTCCTCCATCGCCGCGCGGGTCGGGCCCGGCCCGGCGTCGGACATGCGATAGCTCGGGCGCGCGACGTCACTCATGCTGCGCAGATAGCGCCGGCCCCGCCACCTGTAAACATGCGCCACCCCGCCCAAGTGACGATCCCGAGCGGGGGTGCATGCCGGCGCGTGAGAGGGCGGGCCGCCCCGCCCCTGCCCAAGCCATGGGCGGCCCGTGCGCCGGTGCTTGCCCACTGCGCACACTTTGCAGCGCCGTCGGCAAAAGCCAGTCCCCGCCCCTTTACATTCCAAAGTAAATCACTCAGGATTTAGAAAGCCACCGCAAGGGGAGCTAAACAGATCGAGAGCGGCGGGACGTCTCCCGCCCGAGCGATGGAGGCTCGAATGGACGGAGATTTTCGGAGCATGGATAGGCCTCAGCCGACGCTGACGACCCCGCCCTATGCCGATATGCCGGCCCACGACGTGCGCGCCCTGATGGAGGGTGGGACCACAGCACTCATGGTGCTGGATGGCGTCGCCTATACGCTGCGGATCACACGAGCAGGAAAGCTGATTCTGACCAAGTAAACACTGGAGGGACGATGGGCGCAAAGGTACCTTCGCCTTGCATCGACGTCTGCAAATTTCGCCGACCGGGCCTTGCCCCGGGTGACGATCTGCATTGCATCGGATGTTCGATGACCAAGTTGCAGAAGAAGATGTTCAAGTCCCTCAAAAAGGACGCCCATCGCGCCGCCTTTCTTGGCATGCTCCGCGCGCAACAGGCAGCGCTGGGGAAGTATCGCGCCTGGGGCCCGGCCTATCTGCGCCGGTGCCTGAAGAAAGGGGTAAAGCCGCCGTTCCGGCCGAGCAGCGCAGCGTAAGCCGCGCCTCCGGACGGGCCGCCAAGCTCCCACGCAGCGACACGGCAATCGCCCGGCGGGCGGTGTGCCTGGAGACCGTGCAACGCCGCGTCGCTAGCGCAGCGGCACGCCCCCGTCGGGCAGTGGCACCCCGGCGGAAGGGCGGGTCGGGTCCATCCGCCGCTGCTGCATCAAGAAGTCATGGTGATCGATCTCGGTCTGCGTGAGCGCCCGCGGCAGAACCCGTGTCATCGACACCCTGAAGTTTGGCCGGTAGTCGATTAGGTGATCGCGCAGTCGCCGGCGCCAGGGCCAGGAATGGGCGGCGCGCACCTCGTTGCCACGGCCCATCAGGCTGCGCTGCTGGTAGGGGGTCACGCCATAGGGCTCGCGGTCGTTGCCATGGCCGCAAACATGATCGAGCCCCAGGAAATGGCCGAACTCGTGCAGCGCGACGATCATGTGCACGGTTCCGCCCTCGGGGATCCGGGCCTGCGCCTCGGGCGACATCACCATCCGGTCATAGCCCATCTCCACCAGGTCGAGATCGTGCTGGCAGAGCAGGCCGTCGCGATCCGACAGCCCGAGAAACTGATGAACGGCCGACATCGTCGCATTGGTCGTCATGTTGGAGCGCCAATTCTGGCGCTGCCCGTCGGCGATCCGCACGCACACGAAGATCGAGTCGGCCACTTCGGGGCGCGGCGCAAGCTCAACGGTCAGGCAGCAGCGGATGTTCGGCCGGCGCTGCGGCATTTCGTTCGACGGGTGGTCGGCGCCCCAGAACCCGTCGGGGATCAGCCAGAACTTGTTGTTGAAGCCCTGCTCGATCACCGGCTTGAACCGCGTGTGGAACCGTGTCCAATCGCGATCCTCCCAGGGCTCGACGGGGACGCCCTGAATGGTCTCGTTCGGGCCCGGCACATGGCGCCGCAAGTAAATCCGCGCCTTCAGATAGAGATTGGCGTTTCGGTTCGGGCCCACGTTCGAGATGTCGAGCAATGAGGACAGGCGCAGGCCCTGCACCCGCGGGACGATCTGATTTGAATGCACTTCGGCCTCCCGACCATGGGAAAAGAACACACAGTGCCAGACGCGCATGCGGATCCGCGCACCCGATAAAGCGGCGCGACGCGTGGCGCTGACGGAAGGTCAAGCTAGCCGAAAATCTGAGCTTTTTCTACGAAGCGGCCCACACCGCACGTAACATGCGGGGGGAATTCCCGCGTGCGCCCGGCATATTCACGCCAGGCGCACGCGAGATGCGGTCTGTGGTCGGTGGGCATCCCGGGGCCGGTCGCCACCTGCCGCGATCGGGAGAGCGCCGGTCACTCCAGATGCGCGCGGAGCATCCAGGCAAACTTCTCATGCGCCGTGCCGCGAGAGATGCACAGATCCTCGGTCAGCGTATCGCCATGGTCGGCCGACATCTCGCCGGTCTGGGCCAGCGTGGCGGCGACGGTCTGCTGCGCCTCAAGGAGCTTGGCGATCATCTCCTTGTCGGTCGCCGTACCCGCATGCTCGGACACTTTCGACCGCTCGAGCATGCCGGCAAGCGTGCCCTCCGCATGGCCGCCGAGTGCCTTGATCCGCTCCGCCAACTCGTCCTGACCCTCGAAATGGTCCTCATAGATCTCCTGGAACAGCGCGTGAAGCGGGCCAAACCCCATGCCTGTTACGTTCCAGTGGAAGTTTTGCGCCAGCATGGTTGTCACGACGGTTTCCGCGACGCACTGGTTTAGGGCCTCTTGGATTTGTGAGGAGGCGTCAGGGCTGAGATCTGCGGCAGTGCTAGTCACTGGGATCGTCCTTTCTGTCGAATTATGTTCACCACTGTACGAGCGGCAACGCGGCTGGCGGCGGCTAGCTTGGAATTATTCTAATCTGAAAGTCGGACGATTCCAGAGCGAATCGAAACTTTTTTGGGTCAGCCCGCCTCGTCCGGCACGGATGTGCCGTGTGGATCCACTGCGCGCAGCAGATCCAGAAAGCTGCGCCGCAACGCTCGGGGCACGCGACGCCCCACCAGCAAAGCCACGCTGTCGACGTCGCGCTCCATCAACGCCGTGTGCAGCCGGACGAGCCAGGCCTCGTCGAACGACGCCATCGCGGCGCCGGGGCCATGAAACACGGGGCGCCGGCCCAGAACCTCGCCCATGACCCGCACGACCAATTCCAGGGCGCCCGAGGCCGCGCCGGGGCAGCTCAGAAGCCGGCGCGAGTCGCTGAGCGTCAGGTTGCGGCCGTTGCGGGCGAGGCGGGCCGCCTGACGCAACTGCTCCAGGAAAACCACACCGTCTCCGAGCTCTGCAACCGGTCTGCAGGGCGGCGGCGCAAGCCTTGGCCTAGGGCCTTCGGGCGCGGGTGACAGGAGGGAGAGGGCTTCACGTGGCATATCTGATTAATTGAGTCGGGAACTTTCCTGATAGTTATAGTCGGAAATCAAGCGTTACAACAGTACGTCTATTGCACATTTCGCACGAAAGCTCGCAGTGAAGGCGTCCCCTCACCTTGATCCAGATCATTTTCGCCGAGCGCAGCGTGGCGACGCGCTGGAGAGGGCAACGGGAAATGGTGCGGTCGTTCGCATGCCCGGTCGAAGAAGGTGTGCGACAGGGAAACGGTCGGCACGGACGCTCAGGGGCGCCCGTGCACTTTCCTTGCGACCCGGCACGCCACCCAGCGGCCGATCACGGCCCTGCGGGGCGGGCGCCCGCGCGCCCGCCAGCCATGCGCCTCAGATCGTCCGGCTCAGGTGATCCGGCCGAGAAGCTCGTCGAGGCTCTTCTTGGCATCGCCATAGAACATCCGCGTATTGTCCTTGAAGAACAGCGGGTTCTCGATGCCGGAATAGCCCGTGCCCTGCCCCCGCTTGGACACGTAGACCTGCTTGGCCTTCCACACTTCCAGCACCGGCATGCCGGCGATGGGGCTGTTGGGGTCGTCCTGCGCGGCGGGGTTTACGATGTCGTTGGAGCCAATGACGATGGCGACATCCGTATCGGGGAAGTCGTCATTGATCTCGTCCATCTCCAGTACGATGTCGTAGGGCACCTTGGCCTCGGCCAGAAGCACGTTCATGTGCCCCGGCAGGCGGCCCGCCACGGGATGGATGGCAAAGCGCACCTCCTTGCCCTTGGCGCGCAGACGACGGGTCAGTTCCGCCACGTTCTGTTGCGCCTGAGCCACGGCCATGCCGTATCCGGGGATGATGATGACGCTGTCGGCCTCCTCGAGCGTGCCCGCCACGTCGTCGGCATTGGTGGCGATCATCTCGCCCTCCACCGCCATCTGCTCGCCCGCCGGGCCGCCGAAGCCGCCGAGGATCACGCTGACGAAGGACCGGTTCATCGCCTTACACATGATATAGGACAGGATGGCACCGGAGGAGCCGACAAGCGCGCCCACCACGATCAGAAGGTCGTTTCCGAGGGAAAAGCCAATGGCCGCGGCCGCCCAGCCCGAGTAGCTGTTGAGCATCGAGACGACCACGGGCATGTCCGCGCCGCCGATCCCCATGATCAGGTGATAGCCGATGAAGAGGCCCGCAAGCGTCAAGAGCACCAGCGCCCACGAGCCGCCACCGCTGAGATAGACGAAAAGCAGGATCACCGAGAGCGCCGCCGCGGCGGCGTTCAACATGTGCCCGCCGGGCAGCTTCTTGGCCCCGGTATCCACCTGGAACGGCAGTCTGGACGAGGAGCCTGCGAGCTTGGCATAGGCGATGACCGAGCCGGTGAAGGTCACCGCACCGATCCAGATGCCGAGCACCAGCTCGACCCGGAGGATGCCGATCTCGACGCTCGACTTCTTGGCGATGAGTTGGCCGAAGGACGAGAGGCCGTCATAAACCTCCTTCGGCAGGCCGATGGCGGTGATGCCGTCATCTCCCACCGCACCCATCATAAGGCCCTCGGCCTCATAGATGCCGCCGATATAGTTGATCATCAGATCGGCGTTGAAGCCGACGAAGACCGCCGCGAGGCCGACGAGCGAGTGCATGATCGCCACCAGCTCGGGCATCTGGGTCATCTCGACCCGCGTGGCGAGCTGATACCCCACCGCCGCGCCGCCGGCGATCAGCACCAGGGAGGCGAGCCAAAGCCCCGAGCCCGGCCCGAAGAGTGTGGCCAGCACGGCAATCGCCATCCCGACGATCCCGTACCAGACCGCCCGCTTGGCGCTTTCCTGCCCAGAAAGGCCACCCAAGCTCAGGATGAAGAGGATGCCCGCGACGACATAGGCCGCAATCGTGAATGCGTTTTCCATTGCGCTCGGCCCCTTACGACTTCTGGAACATGGCGAGCATGCGCCGTGTCACGAGGAAGCCGCCGAAGATGTTGACGCCGGCCATGAAGATGCCCGCGGCGGCAAGTATGGTGATGAGGACGCTTGTCGACCCGATCTGGATCAGCGCGCCCAGGATGATGATCGACGAGATCGCGTTGGTGACGGCCATGAGCGGGGTGTGCAGGGAATGCGCCACGTTCCAGATCACCTGGAAGCCCACGAAGACGGATAGGACGAACACGATGAAATGCTGCATGAAGCTTGCGGGCATCCCCGGGATCGCCCCGACCGCGAGCACCAGCGCGGCGCCGACTGCAAGCAGCGTCACCTGCTGACGGGTCTGGGCCTGGAACGCGGCCGCTTCCTGGGCGCGCTTTTCCTCGGCCGTCAGCTCCTTCGGCGGCTCCTTCTTGGGCTGCGCCGCGATGGCCTGCACCTTGGGCGGCGGCGGCGGGAACGTCACCTCTTTGGCGTAGGCAACGGTTGCGCCGCGGATCACGTCGTCCTCCATGTCGTGGTTGACGACGCCGTCCTTCTCGGGCGTCAGATCCGTCATCATGTGGCGGATGTTGGTGGCGTAGAGCGTCGAGGATTGCGTGGCCATCCGGCTGGGGAAGTCGGTGTAGCCCACAATCGTCACACCGTTTTCGGTGACGATCTTCTCGTCCTTGACGGTCAGTTCGCAGTTGCCGCCGCGCTCTGCCGCGAGGTCGACGATCACCGAGCCGGGCTTCATCGCCTCGACCATGTCCTTCGTCCAGAGGATCGGCGCGTCGCGGTTGGGGATGAGCGCGGTGGTGATGACGATGTCGACCTCGGGCGCCAGCTCGCGGAACTTGGCGAGCTGGGCGTCGCGGAACTCCGGGGAGGACGGCGCGGCATAGCCACCGGTGGCGGCCCCGTCCTGCGCGCTCTCCTCGAACTCCAGAAAGACGAACTCGGCGCCCATCGATTCGATCTGTTCGGCCACCTCGGGGCGGACGTCGAACGCAAGCGTGATGGCCCCGAGCGAGGTCGACGTGCCGATGGCGGCAAGGCCGGCCACGCCGGCGCCGACGACCAGCACCTTGGCCGGCGGAACCTTGCCGGCGGCGGTCACCTGGCCGGTGAAGAAGCGGCCAAAGTTGTTCCCCGCCTCGATCACGGCGCGGTAGCCCGCGATGTTGGCCATCGACGACAGCGCGTCCATCTTCTGGGCGCGGGAGATCCGCGGCACCATGTCCATCGCCACGACGGTCGCGCCCCGGTCGGCGGCGCGCTTCATCAGGTCTTCGTTGGCGGCCGGATAGAAGAACGAGATCAGCGTCTGCCCGTCGGCGAGCAAGTCGACTTCGGCCTCGGTGGGGGGCCTGACCTTGGCGATGACGTCGGAGGCGGCATAGAGCGCGGCGGCATCGGCCACCACCTCGACCCCGGCTTCGGCGTAAGCGGCGTCGGTGAACCCCGCCTTCATCCCGGCGCCCGCCTGAACCAGCGCCTCGTGGCCGAGCTTCTGAAGCTGGCGGGCGCTGTCGGGTGTCAGCGCCACGCGCGCCTCGTCCTCCAGCACCTCGGTCGGAGATCCAATCTTCACGTATCCATCCCCCTTGCAGGCGAAGGGCCGCGCGGATGTGCGGCCCAAGTCGACATTATCCCGGGCGCATGTAGCACCATGCCGCAGGGGATGACAGGGGATGTTACCGATAGCACCGCGACGTGCCGGTATACTTCGGCACACATTTCCTTGCGGATCAGACGCTTACGGCGCGGCGCAGGCCAGGCGGCCCGGCGCTAGACCCAGCGGCGCACGCGCTGCGCCCAGCTGTCGAAGCGCGCGCCGAACCGCGCGCGCAGCCGCGCCTCTTCGGGGCGTATGAACCGGTCGGTGATCAGCCACATGAAGAGCGGCACGAGAACGAGGCTCGGCCACGCCTTCCAGAACAGGATGAGACCGCAAAGGATCAGGGCGTCGCCCAGATAGATCGGGTTGCGCGAGCGCGAGAACACGCCGCTGGTGACAAGCGCCCCGGGCTCGAGATGGGGCACGATGGTGGTCTGCGATTTGCGCATCTCGAGGATGGCAAGCACCGCAAGCAAAACGCCGGCGCCCACCATCACGCCGGCAATCAGGTCGACAAGCGGCAGGTCGACCGGCCAGATCGGCCAACGCACCGCCTGCAGCCGCGCCAATGCAATGAAGAGGATCAGCCAGAGCGGCGGCAGGTCGATCAGCTTGGCCAGCGGCAGGGCACGGGGATCGGTCGGGGGCATGGGCGTCTCCTGTGCCCCGAGCGTTCGCCCGATTCCCCCCGCCGGTCCATGCGGCGAAGCGGACCCTGCGGCGCCCTGCCCCGCCCAGCCCCCGCCCTGCCCACGCCTCGGCGCACGACGCGGGTTCGGGCGCCTCCAGCGGGAGTATTTTTGTCAAGATAATCGGGGAAAGCGCCCTGAGCGGCAAAAGGGCCGCGCCAGCCCGGCGGCGGCCGGTTTGCGCCACCATCCTGCTTGTCCCACTCGCCGGACCATAAAGGCCCGCCCGGCCGCCCCCAGAACCACGGCCCAGACCACGCTCTGGCCCTGCCCCGCCCCGGGCTCAGCGCAAGGCGCCCTCGGCCAGGAGCGCGGCGCGCTTTTCAGGGGCGAACCACCAGTAATCCACACCCCTGTCGAAGGGCGGCTTCTCGGCCGGTTTCTCGAACACGTCCCAATAGGCGATCCAGTGCGATGCCTTGGTCCAGTTCGGCACCCAGATGTGGCGGTCGCGCAGGATGCGGTCGAGCGCGCGCACGGCCACCTCCATCTCCTCGCGGCTCGCAGCCGCGACCACGCGGTCGATCAGCGCGTCAACGACCGGGTCCTCAAGCCCCGCAAGGTTGAAGCTGCCCGGCGCAGCGGCCGAGGCCGACCCGAAAAGGTTGCGCAGTTCGGTCGAGGGCGTCTGTGCCATCACAAAGCGCGCCACCACGACATCGTAGTCGAAATTCTCCTGGCGCTGCTGGTACTGCGCGGCGTCGATCTGGTTGTAGGTCGCGTCCACGCCGATCCGGCGGAGATTGTCGATAAACGGGTTCACTACGCGCGCAAACGCGGGGGAGGCGGACATGAACTCCAGCGACAGGCGCTCGCCGCTGGCATTGACGCGCATGCCCGAGCCATCGACAGACCAGCCCGCCTCCTCCAGAAGACGCGAGGCCTGGCGTACGGCGCGCCTGTCCGCGAGCTGACCTGCATCGAGCACCGACGGCACAAAGGCCGGCTCATTGAAGACGCTCTCGGGCAGTTGGTCGCGGAACTCATGCAGAAGGTCCAATTCCGGGCCTTCGGGCAGGCCAGCGGCCTCCATCGCGGAATTCTCCCAAAACGAGTCGGTCCGTCCGTAGAGGTCGTAGAACAGGGTCGCGTTGGACCATTCGAAGTTGAACATCAGCCCGATCGCCTCGCGCACCCGCGGATCCTGGAACTGAGGGCGGCGCAGGTTGAACCAGAAGCCTTGGGTGCCCGAGGGCCGGTCGTCGCCGATCACCTCACGCGTGACCCATCCGGAATCGAGCGCCGGGAAGTCATAGCCCGTGGCCCAGATCGCCGAGGTGAACTCTTCGTGGAACAGATATTCGCCGGATTTGAGCGCCTCGAACGCGGCCGTGTTGTCGGCGAAATACTCGTAGACGACGCATTCAAAATTGTCCTTGCCGACATTCACCGGCAGGTCCACCGCCCAGTAGTTCTCGGCCCGGCAATAGCGCACCTGCCGACCGGGGTCGGCACGGTCGATGACATAGGGCCCCGAGCCAAGGGGCGGCTCGATCGTGGACCGGGTGAAGTCGACCTCGGCATAGTAATGCGCGGGCAGAATCGGAAGCTGGCCGATCTCGCCCGGCAGATCGCGCGTGTTTGCATCCGCCGCGAACACGATTCGGACCGTATGGTCGTCCTGCACCTCGACGCGGTCGACATCCTCCAGCAGCAGGCGGTAGGGCGGCAATCCGTCTTCGGCGAGCGTCTCGAGCGTGAAGGCCACATCCTCGGCGGTCACCGGATGGCCGTCGTTGAACCGCGCCTCGGGCCGCAGGCGAAAGACGACCCACGCCTTGTCCTCGGGATACTCGATGCTCTCGGCCAAGAGGCCATAGGCGGCATCGGGTTCGTCGAAGGCGCGCGCGAGCAGCGTGTCGTAGAGCCGGTCCAGGCCCTGCGCGGGCTCGCCGGCCAGGATGAACGCGTTCAGGCTGTCAAAGGTGCGGGAGGCGCCGGTGCCGCGAAAGCTGATCGTCCCGCCCTTGGGCGCCTCGGGATTGACATAGGCGAAATGGGGAAAGTCGGGCGGATAGCCGAGCGCGCCGAACGGCGCATAGCCATGGCTCACGATCGTGTCCGCCCAAGCGGCTGGCGCAAGCACCAACGCAACCGTTCCATAAAGGGCCCCGAGCCCCCGCCATGCTGCCATCGATCTCTCCCAGACGTTGCCTTCCAAGAGGGTAGCACGAACGCCCTGAGGGAAAAGACACGACAGCGGTAGCGGGCGGCTGACCCGAACGGCGGTCTAAACCGCCATCAGCATCTGGGGCAGCGCGAGATCGAGAAGCGCCATCAGCAGGAACGCATGGAAAATGAGAGGCCGTCGCAGCGCGCCGCGCAGCCACAGAAGGGCGCCCGTCGCCACAAGCACCAGGCCGATATCCACAACCCAGACCATCGTGGCGAAGGTCGGCAGGTACGCCGTCCAGGCCGCTCCCGGGCCGAGGCCTGTGGCCCACCACGAGAGCTGTCCGATCGTCGCGACCACGAGCGCGCCCACAATGTAGAGAAGGGCGGGCACCAGGTCGCGCGGCGGGCGCGCGCAGGGGTCGGAACTCGTTACACTCATAGGTTAATTTGTGCCCGCGGATCTGGGCGCGAATGCGGCGCTGGCGGTGCGGCGGCTGGGCAAAATCCGGTATCTGCCGCCGCGCGGCGTACGGCGGGTCGCGCCCTTGGCCCAAGGAAAAAGGGGGGCCGAAGCCCCCCTGAGTTTCGCCGATCCGGCTCACTATTTGTACCGCTCGGTGTTTCTGCCTGCGGCCTGACCGGCGTCTAGGGCGAGCGCACCCGCCCCGGAACCACAATCGATCACGGCGTGACCGACCGAGTTGGATGGAGCGGGCGTCCCTTGGGAAACCTGCGGAGTCCAACCACGTCTCCATCTTGTCGCGGTGCCCTGCCCCGGGCTTGACCCGGGGCCCCGGCGGGCCCGCCTGTCTCGTGCGCTCCGGCCCCCGATTTTGGGGATCACGGCGGGGCCGGAGCGCGGGGGGTGCCCCTTAGCTGCAGCCCGACGTGGCGCCGCAGGTGTTGCACTTCATGCAGGTGCCGTTGCGGACGAGCGTGTAGTTGCCGCATTCGCCGCACGGATCGCCTTCATAGCCCTGCATCTTGGCCTTGGTTCGGGCGTCGACCGTCGTCTCCAGACGGGTTTCGGTGGTCTCGATCGACAGCTCCATCGAGGTATCGCCCACAATCGCCTCGAGCGCGGCCGCGGGGTCGGCCGGCCCGGCGAACGACACTTCGCCGCCGCCGCCCTGCAGCACCACCAGCTCGGTCGGCACACGCCCACGGGTATAGCCGGCGCTCGCCACCTTCTTCAGCACCTCGAAGGGCGAGCTGCCCGAGCTGTCGGGCACCTCGTTGAAGTTCCGCTTGCCCTCGTCTTCGCCCCGGCCGAGCTCGTCAAAGGTCGGCCCATCGGGCTTCACATGGGCCAGATCCGTACGGTCGAGATAGCTGACGGCCAGTTCGCGGAAGATGTAGTCGAGGATCGAGGTCGCGTTCTTGATCGCCTCGTTGCCCTGCACCATCCCCGCCGGCTCGAACCGGGTGAACGTGAACTGGTCGACGAAGCGGTCGAGCGGCACCCCGTATTGCAGGCCGATGGACACCGCGATGGCGAAGTTGTTCATCATCGCCCGGAAGCCCGCGCCTTCCTTGTGCATGTCGATGAAGATCTCGCCGAGCGATCCGTCGCCATACTCGCCGGTCCGCAGATAGACCTTGTGGCCGCCGACCGTGGCCTTTTGCGTATAGCCGCGGCGACGCTCGGGCAGCTTCTCGCGATGGCTGCGGACGACCTCCTTGATGACCACCTTTTCGACGATCTTCTCGGCGATCACCTGCGCCTTCTCGGTCGGCGTGCCGGTTTCCAGCACCTCGGCGGCCTCGTCATCCTCCTCGACGAGTGCAGCGGCCAGCGGCTGCGACAGCTTGGAGCCGTCGCGATAGAGCGCGTTTGCCTTAACCCCGAGCGACCAGCTCAGCTCATAGGCCCGCTTGCAATCCTCGACGGCCGCATCGTTGGGCATGTTGATCGTCTTGCTGATCGCCCCCGAGATGAAGCTTTGTGCCGCTGCCATCATGTGAATGTGGCTGTCGACCGGAAGGAACCGCTTGCCCTTCTTGCCGCACGGGTTGGCGCAGTCGAAGATCGCATAATGCTCGGGGCTGAGGAACGGCGCGCCCTCGAGCGTCATCGTCCCGCAGACATGATCGTTCGCTGCCTCGATCTGCTTCTTGGAAAAGCCCAGATGGGCCAGCAGATCGAAGGTCGGGTCCGACAGGCGCTCGGCAGGGATGCCGAGGACGTCGGTGCAGAACTCCGCGCCCAGCGTCCACTGGTTAAAGACGAAGCGAATGTCGAAGGCCGACGGCAGCGCCGCCTCGACCTTGTCGATCTCGGCCTTCCCGAACCCGTGTCCGATCAGCGCCGTATGGTTGATGCCCGGGGCATTACCGAGCGAGCCATGGCCCACCGCATAGGCCACGATCTCCTGGATCTGCGCTTCGGTATAGCCGAGCTTTTCGAGCGCGGCCGGCACCGAGCGGTTGATGATCTTGAAGTAGCCGCCACCGGCGAGCTTCTTGAACTTCACAAGCGCAAAGTCCGGCTCGATGCCCGTGGTGTCGCAATCCATCACAAGGCCGATGGTGCCGGTGGGCGCGATCACCGTGGCCTGGGCGTTGCGGAAGCCGTTGCGCGTGCCGAGGGCGAGCGCTTCGTCCCACGCCGTGCCGGCAAGTTCGGCCAGCCGCCGGTCCGGCACATTGGCGATGTCGAGCGGCACCGGCGGCACGGCCAGCTGCTCATATCCCTTGGTCTCGCCATGGGCGGCGCGGCCATGATTGCGCATCACCCGCAGCATGTGCGCCTCGTTCCGTTCGTAGCCCGCGAAGGGGCCCAGCTCGCCGGCAATCTCGGCCGAGGTGGCATAGGCGACGCCGGTCATGATCGCGGTCAGCGCCCCGCAAAGCGCCCGGCCCTCGTCGCTGTCATAGGAATAGCCCATGTTCATCAGGAGGCCGCCGATATTGGCGTAGCCAAGGCCCAGGGTCCGGAAATCGTAGCTGAGCTGGGCAATCTCCTTCGACGGGAACTGCGCCATCGTCACGCTGATTTCGAGCGTCAGGGTCCAGAGCCGCGTGGCGTGCACATAGTCTTCGGCCTGGAATTCGCCGTCCTTGAGGAAGGTCAGCAGGTTCATCGACGCCAGGTTGCAGGCCGTGTCGTCGAGGAACATGTACTCCGAACACGGGTTCGAAGCGCGGATCTCGCCGTCTTCCGGGCAGGTGTGCCACGCATTCACCGTGTCGTGGAACTGGATGCCGGGATCGGCACAGGCCCAGGCAGCGTGGCCGATCTGCTCCCACAGATCGCGCGCCTTGATGGTCTTGGCGATCTTGCCGTCGGTCCGGCGGATCAGCTCCCAATCGGTGTCGTCCTTCACCGCCTGCAGGAACGCATCGGTCACCCGCACCGAGTTGTTGGAGTTCTGCCCCGAGACCGAGGCATAGGCTTCGCTGTCCCAGTCGGTGTCGTAGGTCGGGAATTCGATCGAGGCATAGCCCTGGCGCGCATAGTCGAGCACGCGCTTGACATAGGTCTCGGGGATCGCCACCGCCTTGGCCGCCTTAACAGCATCCTTCAGGCCATTGTTCTTCTTGGGGTCCGTTGCGTCCGCCAGGTCGCCCTCCCAGCCCCGGATCGCCGCGAAGATCGCGTTCAGCTTCTCCTCGTGCATCTTCGAGCCGGCAACGATCGAGGCCACCTTCTGCTCTTCGACGACCTTCCAGTTGATGAAGTCTTCGATGTCGGGATGGTCGGCGTCGCAGATCACCATCTTGGCCGCCCGCCGCGTGGTGCCGCCCGATTTGATCGCGCCCGCCGCCCGGTCGCCGATCTTGAGAAAGCCCATCAGGCCCGACGACTTGCCGCCGCCCGACAGCGCCTCGCCCTCGGCGCGCAGCGACGAGAAGTTGGTGCCGGTGCCCGAGCCGTACTTGAAGAGCCGCGCCTCGCGAACCCAGAGGTCCATGATGCCGCCTTCGTTCACCAGATCGTCGGCGACGGACTGGATGAAGCAGGCATGGGGCTGCGGGTGCTCGTAGGCGCTGTTCGACTTCGTCAGCTTGCCGGTGCGGCAATCGACATAGAAGTGTCCCTGGCTCGGCCCGTCGATCCCATAGGCCCAGTGCAGCCCGGTATTGAACCATTGCGGCGAGTTCGGTGCCGCGCGCTGGGTGGCCAGCATGTGGCGCATCTCGTCAAAGTAGGCGCGCGCGTCGTCCTCGCAGGTGAAATAGCCGCCCTTCCAGCCCCAATAGGCCCAGGCGCCCGCGAGCCGGTCGAACACCTGCCGCGCCGACGTCTCGCCACCATACCGCTCCTCCTCCGGAAGGGCCGCCAGTGCCTTATCGTCGGCAACCGAGCGCCACAGGAAATCGGGCACGCCCTTTTCCTTGACCGGCTTCAGCCGCGCCGGCACGCCCGCCTTGCGGAAATACTTCTGGGCGATGACGTCGGACGCGACCTGGCTCCAGGTCGCCGGCACATCGATCTCGTCGAGGCGGAACACGACCGTGCCGTCGGGATTGCGAATCTCCGACGCCGTCGTGGCAAAGGGAATCCCGGCATAGGCGTCGGCGCCGGTCTCGGTGAATTTGCGTTCGATCCTCATCGTGTCGTGCCCCGTTTTGCGCGGCCCTGCCTGCCGCTTGATTGGACTTGGCGGTTTGCCCGCCTGTTGAACGATGGGACAAGAAGCCTGCCAGAGCCCGAGACGTCTCTCCCGGTGCCCGCGCCGTGCTGCGCTTCTCTTGGTCTTTGTCTTTGTCCCCCGGGAACGCAACATCTAGTGTCTCTGCCCCCGCTCGACACAATCTGGCGTAGGGGGTCACAACTCGTCAACGGATTTTTCAGATCATCCACAGCATTTTTGCCCTTGACGCAGGGGCGATGCATTCCCGGTGCGAGTCGGATGGGGATAAGCCTGTGGAAAAGCCAAGACACCACAACAGGTTGGGCCGGCAAGCTGACGCGCCACCTCAGCTGGTGATCCTGAAAGGGGTGTTGCGAGGTCGCAAACCGACGCAACGTTCGTGCCGCGCGGGCGGAACCGCGCCTATAATCCCGGCGCCGTCCGTGCCAAGAGGCGCGCACTAGATGTAGTGTTGTGTGCCACGCGCCCGCGCCGATCACCGGCGCGGGCCATGGGCCCTATCTCAGCCGGGCCAGCAGGGCCTGCGAGGGCTCGCCCGTCACCGCCAGGCCGTTCGCCCGCTGATAGCCTTCGATTGCTGCGGTGGTCGTCGAGCCGATCACCCCGTCCGGATCGCCCGCATCGAAGCCCGCGCGCGTCAGCCCGCGCTGCAGGTCCTTCCGGTCCTCCAGCGTCAGAGCATAGCGGTCGGGCGGGAAGGCCCCGCGAATCGGCGCGCCCCCAACGATTCGGTCCGACAGGTGCCCGACGCCGATCACGTAGCTTTCGGAGTTGTTGTAGCGGGTGATGACGGTGAAGTTGCGAAAGGTCATGAACGCCGGCCCGCCCCGCCCCGACGGGGCGATGATCGAGGCCGCGCCATAGTCCGGCACCCGCCCGCCCTCCATGTCGCGCACGCCGGCCGAGGCCCAGGCCGATGGGCTGCGCGTCGATCCGCGCCCGAATGGGCCCGAAAACCCGGCCGGCAGGCGCACTTCAACGCCCCAGGGCTGCCCCCGCGTCCAACCCGACCGCTGCAGGTAGCGTGCCGCAGAGGCGAGCGCGTCCGACGGGTCCTCCGACCAGATGTCGCGCCGCCCGTCTCCGGTAAAGTCCACCGCGAAGGCCAGATAGGAGGTCGGGATGAACTGCGTGTGCCCCATCGCACCGGCCCAACTGCCCGTCATCCTCTCGGGCGTGATGTCGCCGTTCTGCAGGATGCGGAGCGCGGCGGTCAGCTGATCCTCAAAGAACGCCCCGCGCCGGCCGTCATAGGCCAGCGTCGAGACCGCCGAGACGACCGGGATATCGCCGCGCCGGTCGCCGTAAGAGCTCTCAAGCCCCCAGATCGCCGTGACGACGTTGGCCTCGACGCCGTAACGGCTTTCGATCTGCCCCAGCACGTTGCCGTAACGGCGGAAGTTCGACCGCCCGTCACTCACCCGTTTGTCCGAGGCTGCGATGGCAAGGTAATCCTGAAGCGACCGGGTAAACTCGGTCTGATTGCGGTCGCGCTCCACCACGCCGGGCAGATAGCCCGCTCCCCGGAAGGCCGCGTCGATCACGGCGGGCGAGATGCCGCGGGACGCCGCACGCCGCTTGTACCCGGCCACCCAGGCGTCCCATCCGGC
Source organism: Pseudomonadota bacterium (assembly GCA_039822045.1). Classification (GTDB taxonomy): domain Bacteria; phylum Pseudomonadota; class Alphaproteobacteria; order Rhodobacterales; family Rhodobacteraceae; genus HLUCCA09. The sequence goes on from JBCBMY010000002.1 coordinate 393,266, forward strand.
ATTCGGCACGGGCTGAAAGGCCGGGTCGCGCGTCACGCCGCCACCGCCTCCGCCGGGCACGCCGCCGCACCCAGCCAGCCCCGCCGTGGCACCAAGCGCCATCAGGCCCAGGCCCAGCCGTCGCCTGGTAACGGCCCCTGCGCCACCCGTCGCCGCGCCTTGGGCCCGCCTTTTGTGCTCCGAGGCCCCTGGGATGCGGCCATGTGCGGTGTCCGTCATGCTCTGCTCTCCGCCTCTCGTTCAACTTATGAGGATGCACTAGGGGTCTGCCCCGGGCCAGGCAAGCACGGCCGCACCCAAACGGGTGCCCCGCCGGCGCCGGAGGCGGCAAGGCGCCCAGCGGCACGCGGGGCCAACGAGTGTTTGACAGCCCGGTCCGCGCCAGACACATTATCTGCGACGGTTCGCCATGGGCAGCACTGCCCCTGGCGATGAAAAGGGAATGCGGTGCGCGCCGGGCCGAGGGTCAGGCGCAAGTCCGCAACTGCCCCCGCAACTGTAGGCGGAGAGCGTCCCGGCAGCACCACTGAGCCCCAGCGGCTCGGGAAGGGCCGGACACGCAGCGACCCGCAAGTCAGGAGACCTGCCGTCGTCAGGATAGCCTTAAGCCCGGGCGGGGTGCCCGGAGAGGAGATAGAGATGACGCGCAAGACCGAGGGCTCGCCCTCGTCCCCCAATTCGCGGCGCCGGCGCCGCTCTCCACCCGCATCGGCCGCCCACGCGCCCGGCCCGATCCCCCTGCCCGCCGCGGGAACCGCCCCCTCGATCGACACGCTCCTGAGCAAGCTCTTGATGGCGCCCGGCGATCCCGGCCTGGCAGAGGCCTGGGCGCGCATGGCCTATGTCGAGTGGCTTGCCGGGCTGCCGGGCCGGGTCAGCTATGCCGATGCCGCGCTGGAGGCGTTCGAAGCGGCGCGCTCGACGGCCGACATCTCGCCCGCGACGGCGGCGTTCCGGCGCCTGCTGGCGCGCTCGGCGCAGCTGCCGCCGGCACCGCTCGATCTCGGCCTGCCGAAACCGGCCCGACGCGGCGGCGCCCGCGCGCGGCGCCTGTCGATCTGAGCCTCGGGACACCTGGCCCGGGCGGAGTGAGCTGACCTGGTCGGGGCGGCAGGATTCGAACCTACGACCTACGGTACCCAAAACCGTCGCGCTACCAGGCTGCGCCACGCCCCGACCCGCCCCCATTGAGCGATTTCGCTCCGGCGCGCAAGACCCGCCGCGCCCTGACGCTACTCCAGGCGCGCCGGGAACCCGGCCGCCCGCAGGTCGGTGCCGAGCGCGTCCTCCAGAAGCTTCACCACCTGGGGCGACTGCGCCTGCCCGCCATAGGCCGCGCGGGCCTTCAGAAACGTCTGTTCGGTGACAGCGGCCAGCGCCAGCGGCACATCAAGATCGCGCGCAAAGCCCATGGCAAAGCCCAGATCTTTCAGCGCGAGGTCCATGGTGAAGGCCACGTCGTAGCTGCCGTTCAGGATCAGCTGGCCCTCGGTTTCATGCACAAAGGACGAGCCCGACGAGGCCGCGATCGCTTGCCAGGCCGCGGCCAGATCGACGCCCGCCCGACGCGCCAGCATCAGGCCCTCGCCGCACGCCAAGAGGTGGATGAATGCCATCATGTTGGTGATGACCTTGATCACCGAGGCCGCGCCGAGCGGCCCGAGGTGGAGGATCGGGTCACCCATCGCCTCAAGCGCGGGGCGATGGGCCTCCATCAGGTCGGCGTCGCCACCAACCAGAACCGTGATCTCGCCGCGGCCGGCCAGGTGGACGCCACCGGTGACCGGGCATTCCAGCGTCCGCACGCCGGACTGCGCGGCGATGGCGGCCAGGCGCAGCATCTCGTCGCGCCCCACGGTCGACATTTCGATCCAGACAGCGCCGGGGGCGAGCGCCGGCAGCGCCTCGGCCAGCACCGCCTCCGAGACAGCGGGCGACGGCAGGCAGGTGATGAGGCCCGTCGCGCCCGCAGTCGCCTCAGCGCAGCTCTCGGCCCACCGGGCGCCCGCGGCCTCGGCCGGGGCGGCCCGGCCTCGCTCACGATCATGGACGACAACCTCGGCGCCGCTGCGCGCCAGATTTGCGGCGAGCGCCCCGCCGAGACTGCCCAATCCGATGAATGCATAGGCCATGGCCGCCCTCCCTGCTGTCGCGGCAGAAGCGCCCGTCCGGTCGGCAATGTCCAGCGAAACCGGCGCCGGCTAAGCGTCGGCCGTTTACGCCCGGCGGTGCGGCCTTGCCCCCGGCTGGTCGGAGCAGCCTAGTTGCAGGGCCAGGCGGCCGCGTCGCCCAAGGCGGGATGGCGCAGTTCGGTGCCGGGATCGATGCCGAACTGTTCGGCCAGCCCGCCATTGATCTCGAGCACGACGAGGATGTCGTCGCCCCCGAGGATCGGCGTCTCGTCACCGGGGATCGCATTGGAGTGGACGTGACGCACCACCCCGTCGGGCCCGGCAAAGATCATATCGAGGGGAATCAGCGTGTTGCGCATCCAAAAGCTCGCGACCTGCGGCGCCTCGTAGACAAACAGCATGCCGGTCGAGCGCGCCATCTCCTCAACAAACATCAGCCCGCGCGACCGCTCCTGCGGATCGTCGGCCACCGACACGTTGAAGGCGGCCTGCCCCCAGTCGCCCCGCAGGTCGACGCGCGACGGATCGCAGGTCGCCGCGGCCGCCGATCCCAGTCCCAGTCCCAGTCCCAGTCCGAGTGCGAGAGCCAGCAGAAGCGACAGTCCAAAAGCACGCCGCACCGCCATGGCGGCGACACGGCCCCTGCCCAGGTTCACCAAGCGTCGCGCCATGTGCCCCACCTCGGTTGCTCAGTCCTTTGTCAGTGCCCGTTCCCAGGCCGCCACCTGCAGCGCCATGCGCCCGCGGCTGCCATCGACCACGCGCAACGCAATGGCCTCGCCCGGCTGCAAATCGGCCAGCCCCGAACGGCGCAGCACTTCGATATGCAGAAATACGTCTTCGGCGCGGCCAAACACGTTGGCAAAGCCGAATCCCTTCGACTTGTCGAACCACTTGACCCGTGCCGGCTCGAGCGGCAGATCGGCCAACCGCTCGGGCTCGACCGAATCCATTTCCTCGAACGCGCCGGACGACGCGCCATCTGGAGGCACGATATCGAATACCTCGACAGCCTGACGGCCCCGCGCGGTGCGCTGAACGGAAATATCCACCCGCGCCTCGTCGGCCACCGAGCTTTGCCCAAAATTGCGCAAGACATTGGCGTGCAGGAGGATATCCGGCCCTCCCGCGTCGGATACGACAAAGCCGTAACCCTTCCCCGGGTCGAACCACTTCACACGCCCGCTCACGCGCTCCAGATCGCGGTCGTCGTGTTCGATTGCGCGCTCCTCCCTGCCGGTCACCTTTTCACCTACCTGCTTCGCCTCTGTTGCTTGATAACTCTACAGTAAGAAAAACATCGGCAAAACATATAGTTAAAAAAGAGTGCACTTCGGAAAGTTCCGCGCGGGGATATTAATCACCGCGCGAACCCGAAATACAAGCCCTCATTATTTTAAGGAAACCATCGGTATTCCATTCGCCACGTAAGGCGTTGATTCAGTCGATGCGGCATTACCAACAGCCCCGAAGCCGCCGCAATGCCGTCGGAACATAACCTTACGTCACCTGTGGCCTGCGCGCACGCCTTTCGACACGGCGCGGAGGGGGTCAGGACCGCGCCGGAGGAGCTGGCCAAAACGGCGCACAGGCCAGTGTGCGTTGATGTTTTCGGGCACGCGGCCCGGCGACGATGTTACACACCGGCCACATGGCCAATTTATGGCGACAGGCGGGTTATTGCCCATCCCCCAGGGGCACCGCCAGCCGTCTCGGTGGTCCAGCGAAATCTGTCATGCAGCCGATTTGCCCCGTCGGCCCAGAATTCCATCTCGACGGGACGAATGCGAATGCCGCCCCAGAATGGCGGACGGGCCGGCATCGGCCCCTTCGTTGCCGTCACTTTCGCCACTTCGGCCATTAGCGCGGCGCGCGACGACAGCGGCCGGGATTGGGCCGAGGCCCAGGCGCCGAGGCGCGAGCCGAGCGAGCGGGTCGCATAGTAAGCGTCGGCCTGCGGCCCGTCTTCCCGCTCGGCCAGCCCGCGCACGCGGATCTGTCGCCGGAGGCTTTTCCAGTGCAGCACGAACGCGGCTTTGCCCGAGGCGGCGATCTCCTGGCCCTTGGCGCTGTCGTAGTTGGTGTAGAACACGAAGGCGCCCCGCGCCTCGCCGGGCGCCTCGATCTCCTTGAGGAGCACCATACGCGCATTGGGCAGGCCATCGGCGTCGACCGTTGCGAGCGCGATCGCGTTGGGGTCATTCGGTTCGGTCGCCTCCGCCTCGCGCATCCAGGCGCGCGCCAGGCGGAACGGATCGTCGCCCACAAAGGGGCCGGGTCGTTCGCTCATGCTCTCCATTCTCCATGCGGACGGCGCTCCGCCCGCGGTGGGCGGCACGGCCGCATTCCGCCCGCGGCCAGCGTCGCCTTGCACCCCCCTTCCCGCTTGTCCTAAAGGGACCCATCGAGGGCTAGCGGGACCGAGGTGCATGACGGCGCAACTCATGGCGGGCAAGCGGGGACTTATCATGGGCCTCGCCAATGACAAATCCATCGCCTGGGGGATCGCGAAAGCGCTCCACGGGGCGGGGGCCGAGCTCGCGCTCACCTATCAAGGCGATGCCTTCCGCAAGCGCGTGACCCCCCTCGCCGATCAGCTTGGCATCACGCGTCTTTACGATTGCGATGTCTCCGACGAAGCCTCGATCGATGCGGTGTTCGAGGGGCTGCGTGCCGATTGGGGCGGTCTGGATTTCTACGTTCACGCCATCGGGTTTTCCGACAAGGCCGAGCTCCGCGGTCGCTATGTCGATACCAGCCGTGCCAATTTCGCGATGTCGATGGATATCTCGGTCTATTCCTTCACCGCCTGCTGCCAGCGCGCCGCCGCCCTGATGACCGACGGGGGCGCCTGCCTGACGCTGAGCTATTACGGCGCCGAGAAGGTGATGCCGCACTATAATGTCATGGGCGTCGCCAAGGCTGCGCTCGAGGCGTCGGTGCGGTATCTGGCCGAGGATCTCGGCAAGGACGGGATCCGGGTCAACGCGATCTCCGCCGGCCCGATCAAAACGCTCGCGGCCTCGGGCATTGGCGATTTCCGCTACATCCTGAAATGGAACGAGTTGAACGCCCCCCTGCGCCGCACGGTGTCGATCGACGATGTCGGCGGCGCGGCCCTCTATCTGGCCTCCGACCTCGGACGCGGCGTGACCGGCGAGGTGCATCATGTGGATGCGGGCTATCATGCCGTGGGGATGAAGGCCGTGGACGCGCCCGATATCGGAACGCCAGGCGGCAGCGCATGATGGGTGGGCTGGAGACGGCGGATCTCCTGACCTTCAACGGCGCGCTCCTGGCGGCCATGGCCGCTCCGGGCCCGGCGCTTTTGATCGCGGTGCGGGCCAGCCTGACGGGCGGACAACGCGCCGGGATCGCCACGGGGCTCGGCCTGGCTCTGGTCGCCGCCGGCTGGACCCTCGCGGCGCTTTTGGGCCTCGACGCGTTGTTTGCGATCTTTCCCTGGGCCGTTGCCACCGTTCGGATCATCGGTGCGGCCTATCTGATCTGGATCGCGTGGACGCTCTGGCGGGATGCCCGGACGCCGCTCGCCGATGCGCCCCTGCGGCCCGGCCATGCGCATGTGGTCCAGGGGATGCTGGTCAACGCGGCCAATCCCAAGTCGGTGCTCTTCGCCGCGGCCGTTCTGGTGGTGATCTTCCCTGCCGATCTGACGCTTGGTGCACGCCTCGCGGTTGCGCTCAACCATTTCGTTCTGGAAGTCGTGGTCTATGCGGCGCTGGCGGTGGCCCTGTCGACCCCGGCCGCGCGCACGGGCTATCTGCGCCTCAAGCCCGTGCTCGACCGGGCCGCCGGCGCCATCCTCGGCGCGCTCGGCGTCCGACTGCTCATCGGGAGGTAGCAGATATGACCGAACGCCCGTCCGACCGGCTGCCCCACGAGAAGGGCTTTCACATCAGCTGGGACCAGATCCACCGCGACGCCCGCGCGCTCGCCTGGCGCCTGGAGAGCGCGGGGCCCGAGGGCGGCTGGCGCGCCGTCGTCGCGATCACCCGCGGCGGCATGGCGCCGGCGATGATCGTGAGCCGCGAGCTCGACATCCGCACCGTCGACACGATCTCGGTGAAGTCCTACGACCACCAGACCCAGGCCGACGCGCTGGTGCTGAAGGCGCCCGACGGCACGCTGATGGGCGACGGCGCGGGCGTCTTGATCGTCGACGACCTGGTCGACACCGGCAAGACGCTGGAGCTTGTGCGCGAGATGTATCCCAAGGCGCATTTTGCCACGGTCTATGCCAAGCCCAAGGGGCGGCCGATGGTCGACACCTTCATCACCGAGGTGAGCCAGGACACCTGGATCTTTTTTCCCTGGGATATGGCGCTGCAATACGTCGAGCCCTATCGCGGCAAGGATTGAGTGGGCGGAGGGGGCGCTGCCCCCGCCTGCGGCCCCCGGAGTATTTCGATCAAGATGACGGGCAGAGCGCGTCTCGCGTACCCGCGACGCGTTTCGTCTCTGGCACTTTGCGCGGCGCCGCGATAGCAGGCCGCAACTCATTCGGAGCGGCCCCATGGACCTGCGCAACATCGCCATCATCGCCCATGTCGACCACGGCAAAACCACGCTTGTCGACGAGTTGCTGAAGCAGTCCGGCGCCTTCCGCAAGGGCCAGGCCGTGGCCGAGCGCGCGATGGACAGCAACGATCTGGAGCGTGAGCGCGGCATCACCATTCTGGCCAAGGCGACGTCGGTCGAGTGGCAGGGCACGCGGATCAACATCGTCGACACGCCCGGCCACGCCGATTTCGGCGGCGAGGTTGAGCGCATCCTCAGCATGGTCGACGGCGTGGTTCTGCTGGTCGATGCCGCCGAAGGCCCGATGCCGCAGACCAAGTTCGTGACCTCCAAGGCGCTGGCTCTGGGCCTCCGCCCGATCGTGGTGCTGAACAAGGTCGACAAGCCCGATGCCGAACCAGATCGCGCGCTCGACGAGGTGTTCGATCTGTTCTCGGGCCTCGATGCCGACGAGGACCAGCTCGACTTCCCCCATCTCTATGCTTCGGGCCGCTCGGGCTGGGCCGATGCCGAGCTCGACGGGCCGCGCGACGACCTCGCCGCCCTGTTTCGACTGATTGTGAACCATGTGCCGGCCCCGCGGCAGCTGGCCCGCGCCGACGACGATTTCCGCATGCTCGTCACCACGCTCGGTGCCGATCCGTTCATCGGGCGCATCCTGACCGGGCGGATCGAGTCGGGGCGCGTCAAGGTGGGCCAGACCGTCCAGGCCCTGTCGCGCGTCGGCCAGAAGATCGAGCAGTTTCGCGTGACCAAGGTGCAGGCCTTTCGCGGTCTTGCCATGCAGGAAATCGACGAGGGCACGTCGGGCGACATCGTCACCCTCGCGGGCATGGCGAAGGCCACCGTGGCCGACACGATCTGTGCGCTCGCCGTCGACGAGCCCCTGCCCGCCCAGCCGATCGACCCGCCGACGATTTCGGTGACGTTCGGCATCAATGACAGCCCGCTGGCGGGCCGCGACGGCAAGAAGGTGCAGAGCCGCGTCATTCGTGAGCGGCTCCTGCGCGAGGCCGAGGTCAACGTGGCCATCCGCGTGACCGACACGCCGGGCGGCGAGGCCTTCGACGTGGCCGGCCGGGGCGAGCTTCAGATGGGCGTTCTGATCGAGAACATGCGCCGCGAGGGGTTCGAATTGTCGATCTCGCGCCCCCGCGTTCTGATGCGCGAGGAAGACGGGCGCCAGGTCGAGCCCATTGAGGAAGTGACGATCGACGTGGACGACGCCTATTCCGGTGCCGTCATCGAGAAGCTCACCGGCGTGCGCAAGGGCGAGATGAAGGACATGCGCCAGCAGGGCGGCAAAACCCGCATCATCGCTCATGTCCCCTCGCGCGGGCTCATCGGCTATCACGGCGAGTTCCTGACCGACACGCGCGGCACGGGGGTGCTGAACCGCGTGTTCCATTCCTGGGCACCCCACAAGGGCGCGATCCCCGGGCGGCGTGCCGGCGTGCTGATCTCGATGGAGCCGGGCCAGTCGGTCGCCTATGCGCTGTGGAACCTCGAGGAGCGCGGCCGCCTCTTCATCGGCGCGGGCGAGGATGTCTATCAGGGCATGATCATCGGCGAGCATTCCCGCGAGAACGACCTCGAGGTGAACCCGCTGAAGGGCAAGAAGCTGACCAATGTGCGCGCCTCGGGCAAGGACGATGCCGTCACGCTAACCACGCCCGTCCGCATGTCGCTGGAGGAAGCCATCGCCTATATCGATGACGACGAACTGGTGGAAGTGACGCCCAACGCCGTCCGCCTGCGCAAGCGCTTCCTCGACCCCCACGAACGCAAGCGTCAGGCGCGCGCGGCCAGCTAGCCTGCTTTAGGTCCTTCGCTAGCGTCCCGGGGTCGGCGCGACGCTGTCTCCATGCCTGATCGGCCCCGGCGCGATGACCCTGGCGCACCAGCCGCCATGGCCGCCCCGAAGGGCCGTATAGCCGCCGTGGCCCAAAGCGGTCTCCATGCGGGAGCACGGCGCGCAGGGCCCGGTGATCTCGACCTCGGCCTCGGGGCCAATCCGCACCCTTTGCCCGCGCAGCGCGCCGAGATTGATGCCGGAGATCACGAGATTGCGCCGCAGCACCTCGGGCGCAACGTCGGCCTGTCCGGAGAGCGCGGCGACGACTGGCAGATGCTCGGCCTGGATCAGCGTGAGCGCGCGTTTGCCCCGGCGCGCATGGTCGCCCTGCAGCCCGGCCTCAGCGAGCCATGCTTCGGTGACGCGCTCCGGCGGGGCAAGGCGTTCGGGTCGGATCAGGATCGCCGCCACCTGCCCGTCCTGCGCATGACGGGCGGTGAGCTCGGCGAGCGGGATCACACGCCTTCGACGATCATCAGGTCGCGCTCCGAGGCACCCTTGGCGTGCGACAGCGCCTCCTGATAGGCGTCGGAGTGATAGCAGGCTTCCGCCGCCTCGAGCGAGGGAAACCGCGCCACCACGTTGCGCGCGCGGTCCGTTCCCTCGAGCGAGACATAACGGCCGCCGCGGGCCAGAAACTCGCCGCCATGGGCCGCCAGGGCCGGGCCCGCGAGCGCCGCATAGCGCCCATAGGCCTCTTCGTTCGTGACCGTCACATGGGCGATCCAGTAAGCCGATTTTGTCATACGCCTCCCTCCAGCACCTTCTCCGCCGCGGCGATGGCCGCCGGGGCATTGCCCGCGTCGCGGCCGCCGCCCTGGGCCATATCGGCCCGGCCGCCGCCGCCCTTGCCGCCGAGCTCGGCCACCGCGGCGCGCACCAGATCGACGGCCGAGACCCGCTCGACCAGATCCGACGTGACACCGGCGGCTACGGCGGCCTTCCCATCGGCATCCGCGATCAGCAGGATCGCGCCCGAGCCGAGCCTGTCCTTATGCGCGTCGATGAGGCCCGGCAGGTCCTTGCCCGTCACGCCCTGCAGCACCTGCACCAGAAAGGGCGTGCCGGCCACCTGACGGGCCTCGGGCGCCACGGCCTCGCCGCCGCCGGCCATGGCAAGCTGGCGGCGGAGGTCGGCGACTTCGGCCGTAAGGGCCTTGCGCTCGTCGATCAGCGCGCGCACCCGGTCGGCCGCCTCGGCGGGCGGGGCCTTGAGCGCGCCAGCCACCTGCGACAGCCGCTCGACCTGCTCGGCGAGATACGCGCGGGCGGCCTCGCCCGTCAGCGCTTCCACCCGCCGCACACCGGCCGACGAGGCGCCCTCGGCCACCGTCACGAAGAGGCCGATATCGCCGGTCTGGCCGACATGGGTGCCGCCGCAGAGCTCGATCGACCAGGTGTCGCCATCGGCGCCCTTGCCCGTCGATGCCCGACCCATCGAGACGACGCGCACCTCCTCGCCGTATTTCTCGCCAAAGAGCGCCTGCGCCCCGATCGCCCGCGCATCGTCGGGCGTCATGATCCGCGTCACGACAGGCGTGTTCTGGCGGATGAAGGCGTTGACCTCCTGCTCGACGGCCGACAGGTCGTCGCGGGTGAGCGCGGCGCCATGGGAGAAGTCAAAGCGCAGCCGGTCGGGCGCGTTGAGCGAGCCCCGCTGGGCCACATGGTCCCCCAGCCGCGTGCGCAGCGCCTCGTGCAGCAGGTGCGTCGCCGAGTGGTTGGCCCGGATCGCGCCGCGCCGCCCGTGGTCCACCTCCAGCCGCGCGCCTTCACCGGGCACAATGCGGCCCTCGGTGACCTCGGCCATATGCAGAAAGAGGCCCGCCACACGCTTGACGTCGGTGATGCGCGCGCGACCGTCGTCCGCGACGAGCTCGCCGGTATCGCCCACCTGGCCGCCGGCCTCGCCATAGAATGGCGTCTGGTTCAGCACGATGGTCACGGCGTCGCCCGGGGCGGCCGCATTCACCGCCTGCCCGTCCTTCACGACGGCCAGGATCTGCCCCTCAGCCACCTCGGTGTCATAGCCCAGAAAATCGGTCGCGCCGTGGGCGTCTGCCAGTTCGAACCAGATCGCGGCATCCGCGGCCTCGCCCGAGCCCGACCACGCCGCGCGCGCCTTCGCCTTCTGCGCGGCCATCGCGGCGTCGAACCCGTCTGTGTCGACGCCCCGCCCCTTCTCGCGCATCGCGTCCTGTGTAAGGTCGAGCGGGAACCCATAGGTGTCGTAGAGCTTGAACGCCGTTTCACCGGGCAGCACGGCGCCGTCGGGCAGTTGACCCAACTCGTCGTCCAACAGCTTCAGACCGCGGTCGAGCGTCTGGCGGAACCGCGTCTCCTCGCTTTTCAGCGTCTCGGTGATCAGGGGCTGCGCCTGGCCAAGCTCGGGATAGGCCTCGCCCATCTGGCGCACGAGCTCCGGCACAAGACGATACATCAGCGGCTCCTCGACCCCGAGGAGATGGGCATGCCGCATCGCGCGCCGCATGATCCGCCGCAGCACATAGCCCCGCCCGTCGCCCGAGGGCAGGATGCCGTCGGCGATCAGGAACGAGCACGAGCGCAGATGATCGGCGATCACCCGGTGATGGGTGCGCCCCGGCCCGTCCGGATCGCTCGAGGAAGCGTTGGCCGAGGCCTCGATCAGCGCGCGCATGAGGTCGGTGGCGTAATTGTCGTTCGTCCCCTGCAACAGCGCCGCGACCCGCTCGATCCCCATGCCGGTGTCGATCGACTGGGCGGCGAGCTCCCGCCGCGAGCCATCCTCGAACTGCTCGTACTGCATGAAGACGAGATTCCAGATCTCGACGAACCGGTCGCCATCCTCCTCGGGCGAGCCCGGGGGACCGCCCCAGATATGGTCGCCATGGTCATAGAAGATCTCGGATGACGGGCCGCAGGGGCCGGTCGGGCCCATCATCCAGAAATTGTCGTCGGTCGCGATCCGGATGATCCGTTCATCCGGCAGGCCGGCGACCTTTTTCCAGATCTCGGCGGCCTCGTCGTCGGTGTGGTAGATCGTGACGATGAGCTTGGACGCATCGATGCCCAGCTCCTTGGTCACCACCTCCCAGGCAAAGGGGATCGCATCCTCCTTGAAATAGTCGCCGAACGAGAAGTTGCCGAGCATCTCAAAGAAGGTGTGGTGCCGCGCCGTATAGCCGACATTGTCCAGATCGTTGTGCTTGCCGCCGGCGCGGACACATTTCTGCGCCGTCGTCGCGCGCCTGTAGTCGCGGCTCTCCACGCCGGTGAACAGGTTCTTGAACTGAACCATGCCGGAATTGGCGAACATCAGCGTCGGGTCGTTGCGCGGCACCAAGGGCGAGCTGTCGACCACCGCATGGCCCTGGCGCGCGAAATAGTCGAGGAAGGTCGCGCGAATATCGGCGAGGCTCAACGTCGGGCTCTGGGTCATCGGAGGCGTCCTCTGATCGGGCAGCGGTTAGGCCGCCGAGAGATAGACGTGGTCGCCCCCCCTGTCCACAGGGTGCGGGCCCGCCAGACCCAACGGCGCATGCGGCCCGTGCCAGGGGTCGCGGCCGTTGGTCAAAAGGGGGAGGCCGGTGCGCACCGCGCCCTTGCGCGCCTGTCGACACCGGCTGGTGGGTCGTCAGATCGGCCGACCCAGGCGCAGGGCTGCTCCGATCAGCAGCAGGCCACCTTGCGGGGCGCAAGCGGCAGGCCCGTGGCCCCGCCTTCGATCACCCGCAGGATCGGCGTCCGGTCGGGCCGCGGCCCGTTCTGTGCAGCGCCTCGGCGCGGCACCGTCCCGTCAAGATAGCTGTCGATCTCGTGCCGCGCGATCCCAAGGTCGGCCAACAGCGTATCGTCCATCTGCATCAGTTCAGCGCGGTCGCGCGCCCGTTTTCGGCGTTTTCGCCATGCGTCGAGACAGGTCATCCTGACCTCCTTTCTTGTTTTCATTTCGACGTTTCTAGAATTATAGATTTCTCACAACAATGCTATCGCAATCCGGCCCAATTCAGGCGGAAAGGGGCCACGCACTGCGCGCGGCCCCTCACTGGCCCGTTCTGGGCCCCATCCTGCCGGCCCGGAGGCCCGCGGAACGCTCTCTGTATCAGTCTCGGACGGCGGTGTCAGGCCTCAACGACACCATCGTCGTCGCCGTCCTGGTCCTCGGGGCCCATGTCGAAATCGAGCCCATGGGCGGCACGGATCTTGTCCTCGATCGCCAGCGCCACGTCGCGGTTGTCCTTGAGGAACTGCTTGGCGTTCTCGCGGCCCTGCCCGATGCGCTCGTCGCCATAGCTGTACCAGGCGCCGGATTTCTCGACCACGCCGGCCTTGACGCCAAGATCGATCAGCTCGCCGATTTTCGAGATCCCCTCGCCATACATGATGTCGAACTCGACCTGCTTGAATGGCGGCGCCACCTTGTTCTTGACCACCTTCACGCGGGTCGCGTTGCCCACCACCTCGTCGCGATCCTTGATCGCGCCGATCCGGCGGATGTCGAGACGGACGGAGGAGTAGAATTTCAGCGCGTTGCCGCCCGTCGTCGTCTCGGGCGAGCCGAACATCACGCCGATCTTCATCCGGATCTGATTGATGAAGATCACCATGCAGTTCGAACGGCTGATCGAGCCGGTCAGCTTGCGCATGGCCTGGCTCATCAGGCGGGCATGCACGCCGACCGAGCTGTCGCCCATATCGCCCTCAAGCTCGCTCTTGGGCGTCAGCGCGGCAACCGAATCGACCACCACAAGGCTGACCGCGCCCGAGCGCACCAGCGTATCGGTGATCTCCAGCGCCTGCTCGCCCGTGTCGGGCTGCGAGATCAGGAGTTCGTCAAGATCGACGCCCAGCTTGCGCGCATACATCGGGTCGAGCGCGTGCTCGGCATCGACAAAGGCGCACACCCCGCCCTTCTTCTGCTCCTCGGCCACAGCGTGCAGGGTCAGCGTCGTCTTGCCCGAGCTTTCGGGCCCATAGATTTCGATGATCCGCCCTTTCGGCAGGCCGCCGATTCCCAGCGCGATGTCGAGCCCCAGCGAGCCGGTCGAGGTTGCCTCGATCTCGGCCACCGGATTGTCGGCGCCGAGCTTCATGATCGAGCCCTTGCCGAATTGACGCTCGATCTGTGCGAGCGCGGAATCGAGCGCTTTCTGCTTGTCCGCGCTCTTGCGGTCCACCATGTCCAAAAGGGTCCCTGTCGCCATGTTCAGGCTCCTTGTTAGCGGGCCCCGGCACCGGCCACAACGGCGACCCCGGGGCGTTTGACTGCTTCTTGTTCACCTCTTGTTCTCAAGATGCCCAGCGAAGCGTGTCAGATCAAGTTCAAATGTTCTGCATTTCCCCCATGCCCCGAAACTGGTTAAGGGGGCGTTACCAAATGGCCGCGGTCCCGGAGGGAGGGCATTCGCACAATGGTGGTCCGTCAGAGCTGCAAACCGGTTTCGGCCAAGCCCAGAACGGGCGGCGAGGCGCACGGGGCCCGTGCTGGTTCTGTCGGCCAAACTCTCTCTTTCCGTCGCCATATCCCGCGCGGACAGCGCCGGTCGGCGCTCAGCGACCACCTTCCGCCCGAGCGCACGGAGCGATTCGAGGGCCGCAACGGGGTCTGGCTCGGCAGTCCCGCGAAGGAGCCACGAAGCGGCATGTCCCCTGACCACGCACCCCCGATCCGGACGCCTTTACGGGCGTGGCGGGCCGACACGGCGGCCGCGAACCTCGACCTCCCTCCGCCGGCGCTCCGGCGGGAGCAACAGAGTCCTCCGGCCGCGTGAGAGGTCCCGTGCCGTCGCGCTTCGTTCTCATCACCGGCTGTTCGGGGGGCGGCAAATCCACGCTCCTGGCCGAACTCGCAAGCCGGGGCCACGCGGTCGTGGTCGAGCCCGGCCGCCGGATCGTGGCCGAGGAGCGCGCGGGATCGGGCGCCGCCCTCCCCTGGGTCGACGCAACGGCCTTTGCCGCCCGCGCGCTCGACGTGGCCCGGGCCGATCTCGCCCGCGCCGAGGGGCTCCCGGGGACAGTCTTCTTCGACCGCGGCGCGATCGACGCCGCGTCGGGCCTGGCCCATCTGACCGGCCGGTCGTTGGCGGAGGTTCTGGGCGGCCCCTCTCCCTATGCGCGCGCGGTCTTTCTCGCCCCGCCGTGGCCCGAGATCTTCGTGCAGGACGAGGATCGGCAGCACGGGCTGGCCGAGGCCGAGGCCGAGTACGCGCGCCTCGGCGTCGCCCTGCGCGCCCTCGGCCACACCGTCCATGACTTGCCGAAAGTGTCCGTGGCCGACCGCGCCAGGTTTGTACTCGACCGCCTCGGGCTGGATTGAGGCGCAGCCCGAACCCTCATCGGAGGCTAGACCGGCAGGACCGCAAGCGCGACGCGGCGCCCTTCCGACAGGGTCACGTTGTAGCTCCGGCAGGCGGTGGGCGAGGCCATCTGCTCGACGCCGATCCCGGCCGCCTCGAGCTCTGCCCGCAGGTCCTCGGGGATCGGGGCAATCTCGGCGCCGGTGCCGACAAAGAGCACGTCGACCCGGCCCGTAAGCGCGCGCAGCGCATCCACATCGGCAAGACCGCCCCAGGGCGCCGGTCCGTCGGGGCCGGCCAGCATCGGCCCCTCGATGACGTCGCCCCCGATACGAAAGAAGCCGGGGCCATAGCCCTCGACGGGTTTCGCGTCGGGAAAGGTCATCTCGGTCATGCGCATGGGGGTGAGCTATCCCACGGCGCCGCCGCCGGCAAGACGGGCACGGCCCGAACGACAGCGAGAGGGCCGATGGCCCCGCGCCCTCACCCCCAGATCGGCAGGCCCGCCGTAACGGCCAGGGCGATCAGGACATAGGCCACTGCGCGGAACGCCCGCTCGCGCTCGGGGTGAAACAGCCCCTGTCCAATGAGCGTCGTGGTGCAATAGGGCAAAGCGAGGAGCGCGCAGAGGGCCAGCTGCGCGCCCGTGATCTCGCGCTGGATCGCCAGGTTCGTCAGGATGACGATGTCGAGCATGCACAGAAAGAGGATCGTGTTGGCACGCACACGGTCGGCGCCCGAGGGTCCCGCGAGGTAAAACAGGATCGCCGGCGGCCCGCCGATCCCCGTCGCCCCGCCGATCAGCCCGGCCGCCGCGCCGACGCCTGCAAGCCCCGGCCAGCCGACCCGCTGCCGGTAGCGCCAGCCCGAGACGAGCGCCGCCAGAGTCACCCCGGCCACCGCCGCGATGACCCAGCGCAGGGCGTCCTGCGAGACGATGTCGAGCAGCGCGACGCCCGCCGGCGCCAACACGATGGCCGCGACGCCCATGACGGCGATTTCGCCGCGCGCGCCCTGCCCCCATGCGCGGGGCAACAGGACGGGCCACACCGCGATCCCCGAAATCACCAGGACCAGAACGGCGATCCCGGGGTCGATCAACCCGCCCGCCACCGGCATGAAGATCAGTGCCGTGCCAAACCCGGTGAAGCCGCGCACCAGCCCCGCCGCGGCCATCACGGCCATCAGCAGTGCGAGAGCCCCGGCGCCCCCCGTCAGCGCCAGGACGGGGGCGAGGGCGTCCGCCATTCCGGGCTCAGGTGTCGATCTTGGCGCCGAACTGCGTGCCCGCGCCCGCATCGGGCTTCGACCAGTCGCGCTTGACCCCCAGATAGAGCAGGATCGCCGAGGCCACGAAGATCGACGAATAGGTGCCCACGATCACGCCCCAGATCATCGCGAACACGAAGCCGCGGATCACGTCGCCCCCCAGCACATAGAGCGAGATGAGCGCCAGAAGCGTGGTGACCGAGGTCATGAAGGTCCGGCTCAGCGTCTCGTTGATCGAGCGGTTCATCACGTCCTTCAGGGGCGCCTGCTTGTATTTCCGCAGGTTCTCGCGCACCCGGTCGAACACGACCACGGTGTCGTTCAGCGAATAGCCCACGATGGTCAGGATCGCCGCGATGATCGCCAGGTCGAACCGGATCTGCAGCTCCGAAAAGATCCCAAGCGTCAGCACCACGTCGTGGACCAGTGCGGCGACCGCGCCCACCGCGAACTGCCACTCAAAGCGCAGCCAGATATAGAACAGCACTGCCGCAATCGCGAGCGTCACCGCGATCACCGCCGTCCAGATCAGCTCGCCCGACACTTCGGGCCCGACCGACTCGACGGATGGAAAGGTGATGGAGGGGTCGATGCCCTCCAGCGCCGCTTCGATCGACTGGATCACCGCGGGGCTGACCGCCTCCTCACCCTCCTGGGCCTGGATCCGGATCTGCGCCACGTTCTGATCGGGCCCGAAGGTCGGGTCGAACACTTCCGTGATCGACACATCGCCCAAGCCCAGCTCAGACAGCGCCCCCCGATACGCGCCCACATCCACGGGCTGAGGGCTCTCGGTCCGGATCGTCGTGCCGCCCAGGAAGTCGATGCCGTAATTCAGGCCCTGGATCATGAACGAGCCGAAGCCGATCAGGATCAACAGGCCCGAGATCCCCAGCCACATCTTCCAGCGGGCGAAGAAGTCGAAATTCGTTTCCTTGGGAACCAGCTTCAGCCGCATCTCACACCTCGATGGTCTTGGGCCGGCGCCGCTCGAACCACATCACGATCAGAAGCCGCGTGACATAGATCGCGGTGAAGACAGAGGTCAGGATCCCCAGCCCCAGCGTGATGGCAAAGCCGCGCACGGGGCCCGAGCCCATGGTGAAGAGGATCACGGCCGTGATGAACGTGGTGATGTTGGCGTCGATGATCGCCGACAGCGCTTTCTCATAGCCCAGATCGATGGCGCGCGCAGGGCCCTTCGCCGTTTTGAGCTCCTCGCGTATGCGCTCGAAAACCAGCACATTGGCATCCACCGCCATCCCGACCGTCAGCACGATGCCCGCAATGCCCGGCAAGGTCAGCGTGCCGCCAATAAGCGACAAAAGCCCAAAGATCAGCGCGATATTGATGATCAGCGCCACGTTCGCGAACAGCCCGAAGAGGCCATAGCTCAGGAACATGAAGACGAGCACCGCCGCGAAGGCCACGACGGTCGCGATGCGCCCGGCCTCGATCGAGTCGGCGCCGAGCTCTGGCCCGATCGTCCGCTCCTGAAGAAAGGTCATCTCGGCGGGCAGCGCACCGGCGCGAAGAAGAACCGCAAGCTGGCTCGATTCCTCGATGCTGAACTGCCCCGTGATGATGCCCGAGCCGCCCGGAATATGGTCCTGGATCACTGGGGCCGAGATCACCTCTTCGTCGAGCACGATGGCAAAGGGCGACCCGATGTTTTGCAGCGTGTAGTCGCCGAACTTCCGCGCCCCCGACGGGTTGAAGCGGAAGTTGACGGCCGGCTGCCCGTTCTGGTCGAAGCTCGGCTGCGCGTCGGTCAGTTCCTCGCCCGTCACGACGGGCGTCGCCTCGATGACATAGAGGATGCCCGGCTCGTCGAGCGAGGGATAGATCACTTCGCGCGCGCCGGCGCGCGCATCCGGATCCGAGGTCTGCGACACGACGGGGTTGAAGGTGAGCTTCGCGGTCGTTCCGATCAGCGCCTTGAGCTCATCCGCCGAGCCGATGCCGGGCACCTGGATCACGATCCGCCGCTCTCCCTGACGCTGGATCGTCGGCTCGCGCGTGCCCACCTCGTCGACGCGGCGGCGGATGATCTCAAGGCTCTGCTGGATCGTCCGGTCATCCATGGCGGCGATCTCGGCATCCGAGAAGCGCACCGTCAGGATGTCGCCGTCGCTTGAGACCACGATGTCGGTCTGCCCCGCCCCGGTGATCGAGAAGATCGGCTGGCTCAGCGCCCGCGTGACCTCAAGCGCCCGGTCCATCGCCTCGGGGTTTTCGATGCGCACGCGCAGCTCGTCCGGCGCGCTCTCGATCCGGCGGATCGCCCCCACCCGCTCGCGCTCGACGCGCAGAGCATCCCGCACCTCAGGCCAAAACGCGTCCATCCGGTCGGCATGCACGTCTTCGACCTTCACCTCGGCCAACAGATACGCGCCGCCGCGCAGATCGAGGCCGAGATTGACAAGGCCCGACGGCATCCAGGACGGCCAGAGGCCCGCCGCCGCCTCAATCTCGGGCCCCTGCACCCCCTGTTCGATCGCGATGACGGCGTCGTTGTGCTGCTCGACCCGTGTATAGAACGTGTTCGGCAGCGCGAGCAGCAGGCCCGTCAGCACCACGGCCCAGATCAGAGTGCGGTTCCAGGTCGTGATCTGGAGCATGGGGGGATCAGTTCTCCGCGGGTTCGGTTTTCGACAGGACCTGCGCCACCGTGCTGCGCACCACCCGCACCCGCACGCCGTCCGAGATCTCCACCTCGATTTCGTTGTCGTCCTTGACCTTGGCCACCTTCCCGATCAGCCCGCCCTGCGTCACCACCTGATCGCCCCGGCGCAGCGCCTCCACCATCGCCTGGTGGTCTTTCATCTTCTTCTGCTGCGGACGGATCAGCAGGAAATACATGATCGCAAAGATCAGGATCAGCGGCAGGAACTGGATGAAGGCGCCCCCCGCGCCTCCCGCTCCGGCAGCCTGGGCATAGGCAGGCGTGGCGAACATGTCGGTCCTTTCGGATCTTGTTTGGGTCGTGCGTGCACCTCTGAGCACGGCCCTGCTGCATTGCCGCGCAACCTATGGTCGGGGGACCGCGAGCGCAAGCCGCACCGGGCGCTCATGCTGGGTTCACGCGGGGCTCGCGCAGGGCTGTCTTCGCTCTGAACCGGGGCCCCGGGATGCTAGAACGGGCCGTCTGATTGCACCAAAGGACGGTAACGATGACCTACGAAGTGAAGGGGATGACCCTCATCCCGCAACAGAAGTCGATGAGCTGCTGGTACGCGAGCGCGCGCATGCTCCTGCAATGGCGGATGGACAAGGCGCAGCAGAGCCTCGCGCATCTCGTCCCGCCCGAGCTCGACGCGGAATGCCAGAAGATCCGCGACAGCAACAACGGCATCACGAACGTGGGCCTCATCGCCATGGCCAAGCGGCTCGGGCTCAAGACCGTGCCGCCGATGACCCCGCAGGCCGATCTGGTCCATCACTGGCTCAGCCGCTACGGTCCGCTCTGGGTCAACGGCGTCGGCCACATCACCGTTATCGCCGGCATCCGCAAGATGGGCGGCACACACCAGGTGAAGGTCTACGACCCCTCGCCGGTGAGCAAAGGCAGGGTGAACTGGCGTGACTACGTCTCGTGGTATCTCAACGACACCTGGAGCGGGCGCGACACCAGCGCCGGCGCCCAAACCATCTTCCTGCGCTGCCCCTGAACGGGCCGCACCCTGCGGCTCCCCGGGCCGGGCCCTATGGCGCCTGGCCCGCACGGCAGGGCTGATCGCGGCCCTGTCGGCGCTCGCCGCCCCGGTCCCGGCGCAATCCCCCATGCCGGGCCCCACCGCGCCGGGCCCCGCCGCGCCCGAGATCCTGCCCCTTAGCGAGCAGCCCGCCTGGAACGCCATCGGGCGGGTCAACATCGCGGGCTACAAGAGCCGACGGATGTGTTCCGGCACGCTCATCGCCCCCGACCTTGTGCTGACCGCCGCCCATTGCGTGCTGGGGCCCACGGGCGGCCCGGCCCCGCCGGCCGACATCGTGTTCGTGGCCGGCTGGCGCGCGGGCGAGGCGGCGGCCGACGCCCGCGGCGCCGCGCTCGACATCGCGCCGGGGTTCCTGGGCGGCGCGGCGGGCGGCACCCTGCCGGTCGCGGACGACCTCGCACTCCTCCGCCTCGCCACCCCGCTGAGGGCCATCGCCCCGATCCCCGTTGCCCCCCTGCCCCCGGGCACGCCGCTGACGATCCTCGGCTACCGGCACGACCGCCCGCACATCGCCACCCGCCATTCCGGCTGCACCGTCACCCGCACGAGCCCCCGCGCCTTCGCCACCGACTGCCCCGTGACGTTCGGCACCTCCGGCGCCCCGGTCCTCGCCCACAGCCCCGACGGCTGGCGCACCGTCGGCGTCGTCTCCGCCGGCAACCGCGCCCAAAGCCTCGCCGCCCGCCCCGACGCGTGGCTCGGCCCCGACTAGCCACTTCCCGGCACGCGCCGCCCTCGCTACGCTGCCGGTGCATAACCGGAGCATGCATTTGACGTCGCTATTTGAAGTGTCGAGAGACGGTCTGCAGTTGTCCCTCGGCTGGTTCACCGCCCTGCCAATCCTGATCCTGCTCGGCCTCTTCGCAGGCGTCATCGTCTTTTATCGCCGAAGCCAGGGGAAAGGCGGCTGGCTCCCCGACCTCACCGCGCGTCTCAATGCCTTGCTCGAGCGATCGAGCTATCCGCAAATCCCGCAATGGCTCGTCGGGATCGGCGTTCTCTTCGGCGCGATCTGGCTGACCCTGCTCACCGTCGTCCTCGTCGGGTTCGTCTGGGTGCCGCTCTCCCTCGCCTTCAAACCGCCGGCAGACAGCGCAGGCGACTACCGTCTTTACCTCATCACATTCGCCGCCATCACCGCCGCCCTTGGCGCCCTCGTCGCCCTGCCCTTCACACTCCTTCGTATCTTCTTCACGTCACGGCAAACCCGGACGGCGGAAAACCGGCTCGACAATGACCGGCTGAACGACGCGATGAAGGACCTTGCAGCGCGGTACACCGAGACGGTGCTGGCGCGCTCCATCGCCTACACCGACAGCAACGGCCGCCACTGCGCGCTCCTGGAAACGGCGGATACGACACCGCAGATCCCGGCGAAAGCCAAGGACGTCACGATCACGGAGTGGGAGCGGCTGGCCCGCGACGTCCCCGACATCGTCACCCGCAATGCCGCCATCGACCGCTTGCTGGGGCTGGCAGAGGAATTGCCGGCCGAAGCCCCCCGCATCGCCGCAACCCTGTCGATCTATGTGCGCGAAACGACCGTGGAAGACCCTCCGGCGCGGTGCCCTGACGGCGCAAGTGTCCGTGATTGGGTGAAGACCTTGGCGGTCAAGAGGCCTGACCGACAGCGCGCGGCGCAGGTGCTGGGCCGACTCAAGGACCTGCCGAGCGTCGTCCAAGAAGCCCTGAAGCTCGATCTTCGCGGCGCCAACCTCCAACGGTTTGATCTGGCGAGGCTCAATTTCGCCGGGGTGGACCTCAGCGGGGCGCAGATGGCGGGGGCGGACCTCAGCGGGGCGCAGATGAAGAGGGTGGATCTCAGCGGGGCGGAGATGGAGGGGGCGGACCTCAGCGGGGCGCAGATGGAGGGTGTGGACCTAAGAGGAGCGCAGATGGAGAGGGCGTACCTCAGCGGGGCGCAGATCGCGGGGGCGGACCTCAGGGGGACGCAGATGGAGGGGGTGGATCTCAGCGGGGCGGAGATGGAGGGGGCGGACCTCAGCGGGGCGGAGATGGAGGGGGCGAACCTCAGCGGGGCGCAGATGGAGGGGGCGGACCTCAGCGAGGCGAAGATTGGGGGGGGGAACCTCAGCGGGGCGAGGATGAAGAGGGTGAACCTCCGCGGTGCAGAGATGAAGAGGGCGGACCTCTGCTGGGCGGAGATGGAGGGGGCGGACCTCAGCCGGGCTGAGATGGGCGACTCGGACCTCTGCTGGGCGGAAATGAAGGAGGCGAACCTAAGCGGGGCGAAGATGAAGAGAGTGAACCTCCGAGGGGCGGAGATGAATGGTGTGAACCTCCAGGAGGCGGAGATGAAGGAGGCGAACCTAAGCGGGGTGAAGTTTAAGGGGACGGACTTCTGCCGGGCGGAGATGAAGGGGGCGGACCTCCGCTGGGCGACTTTCGATGCGTCGACCTCCCTCAGCCCTGCCACTCTCAGAGGTGCCGGCCTAAGGGAGGTCGACTTTATGGTCCTCAATCTTGATGAGGGTGGGAAGGCTGGTCTGGCGGAACTGCTGCGAGGCACCTTCGGAGATGGCAGCGTGACGCTTCCGATAGATCCTCCCGGAAATTGGCACGCGCACGAGAAGCTCAGATTGTCGGAGTTTTTCGAGCACTGGCGCGCGCATCGGGAGCGCATCGGATACTCACTGCTGGACTAACGCACCGAACGGGGACTCATATGAAAGTCATATGATGCTCATATGGTATTCATATGGTTATCATACGGGAGTCATATGCAAGTCATATGAAATTCATATGCGGTTTCCGCCCTTCCGTCCGGGCCCCTTGGGGACTATGACGGCGCGGCCCGATCCCGGGCCGAGAAGGGAAAAGGACCCATGCACGACATCAAGCTGATCCGAGACAATCCGCACGCATTCGACGCCACGATGGCCCGTCGCGGGCTCTCGGACGTGTCGCGCCAAGTCCTTGAAATCGATCGGGTGCGTCGCGAAAAGATCGCCGCCGCCGGGGCCGCGCAGGCCGAGAGGAACGCCGCCTCCAAGGAGGTCGGCGCCGCCAAGGCGCGGGGCGACGAGGCCGAGTTCGAACGGCTCCGCGCCCTCGTCGGCGCCAAGAAAGACGAGATCGCAGCACTTGAGGCCGAGGCCAGCGCACAGGACGACGCGCTCACTAACCTCTTGATGACGCTACCAAATGCGCCGCTGGAGGACGTGCCCGACGGCGCGGACGAAGACGACAATGTCGAGATCCACCGCTGGGGCACGCCGCCCAACTATGCCTTTGATCCCAAAGAGCATTATGAGCTCTCGGGCGTGCAGGACGGCATGGATTTCGAGACGGCGGCCAAGCTCTCGGGCTCCCGCTTCGTCCTCCTCTCCGGCGCCATCGCCCGCCTCCACCGCGCCCTGGCACAGTTCATGCTCGACCTCCACACAACCGAGCATGGCCTAACCGAAGTCAACGCCCCGGTCCTCGTCCGCGAAGAGGCGATGTACGGCACGGGCCAGCTGCCGAAGTTCGGTGAGGACAGCTATCAGACCACGAACGGCTGGTGGCTGATCCCCACATCGGAGGTGACGCTGACCAACATCGTCGCCGGTCACATCGTGGAAGAGGCTTATCTTCCAAGGCGTTACACGGCGCACTCGCTCTGCTTCCGGTCCGAGGCGGGGAGCGCGGGGCGCGATACGGCCGGCATGCTGCGCCAGCACCAGTTCGAGAAGGTCGAGATGGTGTCGGTCACCCATCCCGAGCAGTCCAGCGCCGAGCTCGACCGGATGACGCGCTGCGCCGAAACCGTGCTCGAGCGTCTCGGCCTGCCCTACCGCACGGTCGTGCTCTGCACCGGCGATATGGGTTTTGGCGCACGGCGGACCCATGACATCGAGGTCTGGCTGCCGGGCCAGGGGAAGTATCGCGAGATCAGCTCCTGCTCCGTCTGCGGCGACTTCCAGGCGCGCCGGATGAACGCCCGGTTCCGGCCCGAGGGCGGCGGAAAACCTGAGTTCGTTCATACTCTTAACGGGTCGGGACTGGCTGTCGGGCGCTGCCTGATCGCCGTGCTCGAAAACGGCCAGCGCGAGGACGGCTCGGTCGCCCTGCCCGAGGCCCTGGTGCCCTATGTCGGCGGCAAGACCGAGATCACCGCGGAGGGCACGCTGGCCTGACAGAGGAGCTAGCCATCGGCCAAACACGCGGCGCGCGCCACCATAACGGGCGCGCGACCGCCTAAGTCTGCCAGACCTCAGCGACGTGAGAGCAGAAGGCGCCGCAGGCTTGCCGGGCGGTAGGACGCGTCGTCGGCGACGCGCCGCTGCGCGACCGGGTGCAGCGCGTCCTCGTCGAAGGGAGCCGGCCCGCGGCGGCCAAACCGCAGAAGGCCGGTGATGTCGAACCCGCTCGAGGGG
Organism: Pseudomonadota bacterium; assembly: GCA_039822045.1. Classification (GTDB taxonomy): domain Bacteria; phylum Pseudomonadota; class Alphaproteobacteria; order Rhodobacterales; family Rhodobacteraceae; genus HLUCCA09. Next base: position 417,437 of record JBCBMY010000002.1, read on the forward strand.
TTGTGGAGCGGGCCCAAATGATCGCCGTCGGCCAGCGCCAGATCCGGGTCGGTCAGGGGCGCCGCAGGCAGGCCGGCCGCGACGGAGCCTGCAAAGACCCAGTCGAGCACGCGGTTCGAGATCTGCCGGTCCTCGCCCGAGCCGCCCACCTTGCTGTGTGAGCCCGGGAACCATTGCTGCAGATAGGGCGGCGTGGCCGCGCCGGCCTCCAGGGCGTCGGCATTCAAGCGCGCGAGGTTGGCCCAGGGTGTCGGGCGGTAGAGCACCCGTGTTTCGTCGAGCGCCATGGCGTGGCGACCGGACCTCACGAGGCTCGAAAGATCGTGGTCGTGAAAACCATGCCCGCCGGGGGCGACGCGCCGGAACTGGCCAAGGACGCCCGCAATCCCGTGGGCGCCGACGGTGTCGTAAATCCCCAGGTAGGCCAGATGCATCGGATCGCCTGTGTCGATGCCCTGCGCCCTGCGCCAGGCGGCCTCCTCGGAGCTGGTGTGGACGCGCGGCGAGATCTGGGCGCGAAACGCGTGGCTGGACGCGCTTCCCGGGTGCGAAGCCGGGTCGCGCCGCCGATACCAGGCAAGCGCAGCGTCGACATGGTCCGGCGTTGACGGCAGGCCGCAATTGCGCAGAAGCCCCGCGAGAGAGCGCGCCGTATAGGCTCCGCGGGAGAACCCGAAAATGTGGATGCGGTCGCCCGGGGCGTAAAGATCGATCAGCGCGCGATAGCAATCGGCGATGTTCTTGGTGAGCCCCGCGCCCAGCGCCCCACCGGAAAACTCCTCCCACCACGTATATTCCGGATCGTCGGGCTCGCGCACACCAACGCCCGGATCGTAGAACAGCTTGATCCCGTCCGTCGCTTGCGCCTTGAGCGCTTGGTGCAGGCGGAACACGCTCGTGGGAAACGGCTGGTCCGGCGAATTCCAACTCCCGTCGCAGAAAATGGCGATGTCGGACATTGCGCGCTCCCTCGGCCCAGCCTGGCAACAGAGAAAGGTTGTCTGGGCGACAGGTCAACCGCCAAGGAGCGTGGGTCGGTCTGGCCCCTAGCCCTTGCCCGTCTGCTTTCCCAGCGGCTTGCCCAGATGCTTGCGCAGGCGCGACGGGGTTGACTTCTTCTTGCCCTTGTAGGGATTCTTGTCGCTCTGGCTGCGGAACGTCAGGCGGATCGGCGTGCCGGGCATGTCAAAGTCGGCGCGTAACCCGTTGACCAGATAGCGTTTATACGCGTCGCTCAGTTCCTTGGGGTTCGACGCCATGACGACAAATCCGGGCGGGCGCGTCTTGGCTTGCGTCATGTAGCGCAGGCGGATGCGGCGGCCGCCCGGGGCGGGTGGCGGGTGTGCCTCGACCATACCCTGCAGCCACTGGTTCAGCCGGGCGGTCGGGACGCGCCGGTTCCACACGTCGTGTGCCTTCAGGATCGCCGCGTGAAGCCGGTCGAGGCCCCGCCCCGTCTTGGCCGAGACGGTCACGAGCGGCGCTCCGCGGAGCTGCGGCAAGAGGCGCTCGAACGCCTCCTTCAGGCCCGCGAGCTTGGCCGACTTGTCGTCTTCCAGGTCCCACTTGTTGACGGCAACTACAACCGCGCGCCCTTCGCGCTCGGCCAGATCGGCGATACGCAGATCCTGTGTCTCGAAAGGAATATCGGCGTCGAGCAGCACCACCACGACCTCGGCGAACTTCACCGCGCGCAGGCCGTCTGAGACCGAGAGTTTCTCGAGCTTTTCCTGCACCTTGGCCTTCTTGCGCATGCCCGCGGTGTCGAAGATGCGCATGGGCACGCCGTCCCAGTCGAGGCGCAGGGCAATGGCGTCGCGCGTGATGCCGGCCTCGGGGCCGGTCAAGAGCCGGTCCTGACCCAGGATGCGATTGATGAGCGTCGACTTGCCGGCGTTCGGCCGGCCCACAACGGCGACCTGAAGGGGCTTCTCAGGCGTGATGCGCAACTCCGGCGCGATCTCGTCGCCCTCCGTGTCGTCGATCTCGACCTCGGTCTCGGGCGCCTCGGCCGCAGCGCGGGCCTCGAATTGCTCGGAGAGGGGCAAGAGGCGACTATAGAGATCGGGGAGACCCTCGCCATGCTCGGCCGACAAGGGGATCGGCTCGCCGAGGCCCAGACCCCAGGCCTCGAGCACACCGCCCTCCCCCGCTGCCCCCTCGGCCTTGTTGGCGGCAAGAATGACATGGCGGGCATGGCGGCGCAGGATCTCGGCAAACACCTCGTCGGCCGCCGTCACCCCTGCGCGGGCGTCGAGCAGAAAGAGGCAGATATCGGCCTCGCCGACGGCGCGCTCGGTGAGCTTGCGCATGCGCCCCTGCAGGCTGTCGTCGGCCGCCTCCTCCAAACCGGCCGTGTCGATCACCGTGAAGCGCAGATCGCCCAGTTGCGCCTCGCCCTCGCGCAGATCGCGGGTGACGCCGGGCTGGTCGTCGACCAGCGCCAGACGGCGCCCCACGAGGCGGTTGAACAGGGTCGACTTGCCCACATTGGGCCGGCCCACAAGGGCCACGGAGAAGCTCATTGGATCACGACGATGTTGCGGGGTGGCCGCGCGGCCAGATGCGAGGCGCGGGCCTTAGCATCTCCGCGGGCCCACAGGAAGGCCCTGAATGCAAGGCGCCCGTCGCGCCCACTGCGCTGCCTGCCAGGTTGGGTGACCCTCACGAACCTTCATCCGTCTAGCCCCGGCAGAGCGGGCGGGGGAACGTGCCGTCGGGCCGGCCTAGCGGAACGCGACGAGTTCGCCGCGCCTCGACACAACATACATCGTGCCGTTCACGATCACCGGGCTTGTCGTTGCGCCCCCGTCGATCGGCGTGGTGCCGACGAGCCGCCCATTCGTGGGGTCATAGCCCCGGATCACCCCGTCCTCGGAGGCCACGAGCAGCCGTCCACCGGCCAGCACGGGGCCATAATGGTCGAACACGGCCTCGCGGCGCCGGATGCGTTCGTTCTTGAAGAAGGGCAGGTCGACCGCCCAGACCACGGAGCCGTCGCTGGCATCGAGGCGCACCAGCTGACCCCGGTCGCTGACTGAAAAAAGCGCGCCGCCGACGGGCCAGACCGGGCTCATCGCTCCCTCGGTCGCCGCCCACAGCGTTTCACCCGAGGCGGCATCGATCGCCACGATACGCCCGGCGGGCGAGCCGGCATAGATTGTGCTGCCCATGACCACCGGGTCGCCTGTGATGTCGCTGAACCCCGCATAGGCGCGCCCCTGCCGCCGGCCGGCCACCGAGGTTGACCAGATGCGCAGCCCGCCCCGGCGCAGCGTGGCGACCAGCTCGGCCGAGCCGAAGGGAAAGATCACCAGGTCTCCCGAGATCGCCGGCCCCGCCCCGCCGGCGTAGGACGATGGGGTGGGCGTTGCGGGCAATTGCCATTCGATGCGCCCGGTATCGGTGCGGAGGGCAAGCGCCCGGCTGTCGCGGGTCGCGATGTAGACGAGGTTGCCGGACACGGTGGGCGCCCCAGTCAGCGGCGCGTTGAACTCCTGCGTCCAGCGCACGGCTCCCGATGCGGCATCGAGGGCGTGAAGTCGGCCAAAGCCCGTTGTCACGAAGAGGGTGCCGTCGCCATAGGCCAGGCCGCCGCCGCTGGCATCCTCGGGCCGGTCGGTCGGCGGGACGAGGTTGCGCTGCCAGAGCGTCGCGCCGGCCGTGCTAACCGCGGTGACGAGCGCGCTGCTGTCCATTGTGAAGATGCGGCCGTTCGCCACCACGGGCTCGGCGGTGATCGTGGCGCCGCGCCGGTCGCCCTGCCCGATATCGACCGAGAAGATCCGTTGCGGCGACCGGCTGAGCGCGGGATGGGTGATGCGGTGCTGGGCGTTGCCGTTGCGGTGGGTCCACGCGGCGTGATTGACCGGCCGAGGCAGCGAAATCGGAACGGCCCGGTTCACCAGGGCCTCGGAGCCGCGGGGCGCCAAAACGGGTGCGCCGCTTTCGGCCGGGCGTGTGGCCTCGATCGGCGTGCGCACATCGAACCGCTCGCCGGGCACGATGATCTCAGGCTCGCAGGCGGCAAGCCCGATGAGCGCCGCACCCAGCAGGGTCAGCCGCGCCCACGCGCCGATATGGCGGGCACCGCCCGGCGCGAGCACCGCTGCGCGCTTCACGTCCGCCTCCCGCTCTGCCTCCGATCCGTCCTGCATCTCCACCCAGTCGCCCGCCGAGGCCCTCCGGCAGGCCAGCCGGAAACCGGGCCGCACGCCGTCCCGTTTCATCCCGCTTCGAGGCTGCCGCCGAGGGCCACGACCAGCTGCGCCAGCCGCTGCCGCATGCCCTGCGTAAGGCCGGCCTCGCTCATCAGCGCAAGCGCCTCCTCGACCGCCCGGTCGTCGTCGCCGGCGGCAACGAGATCGAGCACCTGCAATTCCCGCGCCAACAGCGCATAGGGCGCGCCGGGCTGCGCCAAGCGATCCAGAAGCTGCGCGCGCGTGGTCGGGTCAACGCCGTCATCGCCGAGCATCACGAGCTTCAGTGCGGCCAAATCGGAATAGACCGCCGACAGATCGGTACGCCCGGCCAACGCCTCCAGCAATTGCGCGGCGCCCGCGGGGTCCTCCGCGGCCAGCCGCTCGGCCGAGGCCAAAAGGGCCACCGCCGGCGCAGCAGGCCCCTCAAGCGGGACCGCGTCGAGCGCATCGCGCCGTGCCACCGGGTCGTCTTGTTCCAGTGCCGCGATCAGCTGGTCGCCCAGCTCCTGGGCCGACGTCTCGATGCGGGCCTTGCGCCACTCGTTCCAGGCCGCCCCGCCGACTATCAAGACGACCAGCAGAGCGCCGATCCAGCCATAGCGACGCAGCGCAGTATTGAAGCGGTCACGCCGGACCTCTTCGTTCACCTCATTGATGAAGCTGTCGCTCTCGCTCATGCCCTCACCCGCGGTGCGGCCCCACCGCCCGTCTCCATTCTGACCGAAGCCACTAGCGCATCCCCTCCGCCAAGGCCAGCCCTGCGCCTTCCAGGATGCGCGGGGTCACGCGGGGCAAGACACGCTGATCGGGGGCCATGGGCGCCTCGGTCGCCGGCGCGCGGTCCCGACGAACCCTCCCTCGGCCCGTCGTAATGGCGCAATTTGGCTCAATCGCACCCGATCGGGGCGCGCTGTGCGACCATGCACTTGGAAACCGGCCGGTTCGCACCTAATCTAAACTGGTCTGTTCAGATACATATGGTATTGAGCGGCGTATTCCGTGACCGCACGTGCGGCACGGCGCTGATTTACAAGAGGTTCGCGTGATGCGGCTCGTCTCGATCTTGATGGCCATCGTGGTGGCCGCAGCCCTTTATATGGTCGTGCTTCAGCGCGAGGCCCTGCTGAATTTCGCGGGCCGCGCCCCGGCCGAGGCCGCCGAACCCGAAGCTGGCGCCAACGCGACCGTCGCCGGCGAGATTGACACCAGCGAGACCGACGTCAGCAACGCAGCGGCAGAGGCACCATTGGCCGATGCCGATGGGTCCGATGGGCAGACCAGTGCAGAGGCGGCCGAACGGCGCATCGCCGTCGTCGCGCTTGAAAGCATCGCCAGCGAGATCGACACCGCCGTCGTGCTCCGCGGGCGCACCGAGGCGCATCGTCAGGTCGAGGTGCGGGCCGAGACATCGGGCCTCGTGGTCGGCGATCCGCTGCGCAAGGGCGCGCGCATCGAGGCCGGCGACATCCTGTGCCAGATCGACCCCGGGACACGGGATACGGCGCGCGCCGAGGCCGAGGCGCGGCTGCGCGAGGCCCGCGCAAGCTTGCCCGAGTCGGCCGCCCGCCTCGCAGAAGCCGAAAGCCGGCTGGCCGAGGCCGAGATCAACGACCGGGCCGCGCGCTCGCTCTCGCAGTCGGGCTTTGCCGCCGAAACGCGCGTCGCGGCGACCGCGGCCTCGGTTTCGTCGGCCCGCGCCCAGGTCGAAGCCGCGCGCACGGGCCTGGAAAGCGCACAGAGTTCGGTCGAAAGCGCCGCGGCCGCACTCGCGGCGACTGACAAGGACATCGAACGCCTGACGATCCGCGCGCCCTTTGCCGGCATTCTCGACACCGACACGGCCGAGCTCGGCTCGCTGATGCAGACCGGCCAGGTCTGCGCCACGGTGCTGCAGCTCGACCCGATCATGCTGGTGGGCTTTGTGCCTGAAGCCTCGGTCGACCGGGTGACAATCGACGCGCCCGCCACCGCGCGCCTCATCTCCGGGGCACAGATCACGGGCCAGGTCACCTATGTCGCCCGCTCGGCCGATCCCCAGACCCGCACGTTCCAGACCGAGGTGCGCGTGTCCAACCCCGACCTCGCCATCCGCGACGGGCAAACCGCCGAGATCGCCATCGCCTCGGCCGGCGCATCGGCCCACATGCTGCCGGCTGCCGCGCTGACGCTCAACGATGCCGGCACGCTGGGCGTGCGGATCGCGGTCGAGGATGAGACCGGGGGCGACGTCGTGGCCTTCACGCCCGTTCAGATCCTGCGCGACACGCCGACGGGGGTCTATGCCACAGGGCTTCCGGACCATGCCCGCGTTATTGTTGTCGGTCAGGAGTACGTGACCGACGGGGTGGCGATCGACGTCACCCTGCGACAAGACATGCCGGAGGCCACACAATGACGGGAGTGGTGCAGTGGGCGGCCGACCGCGCCCGCATGATCCTTGCCTTCATCGCGCTGTCGCTGATCATCGGTGGCGCGGCCTATGTGAACCTCCCCAAGGAGGGTGAGCCGGATATCGAAATTCCGGCCATCTTCATTTCCGTGCCATTCCCCGGGATCTCGGCCGAAGATGCCGAGAAGCTCCTCGTCAAGCCCATGGAAACCGAGATGGCCGATCTCGACGGCCTCGATTCCATGCAAGGCACGGCCGTGGAAGGCTATGCCAACCTTGTCCTGGAGTTCGAGTTCGGGTGGGACAAGGCCGCCACGCTGGCCGAGGTGCGCGCGGCGATGGACAAGGCCGAGGCGAAGTTCCCCGCTGGCGCCGACAGCTACACCGTCGACGAGTTCAACTTCTCCGAGTTTCCGATCATCATCGTGTCGCTGTCGGGCCCCCTGCCCGAGCGCACGCTGGTGCAGCTTGCCAACGACCTTCAGGACCGGCTCGAAAGCCTCGACGCCGTGCTTGAGGCCCAGCTCGCCGGTCACCGCGACGAGATGGTCGAGGTCGTGATCGACCCGCTCCGGCTTGAAGCCTACAACGTCACCGCGGGCGAACTGATCGACGCCGTGGTCAACAACAACCAGCTTATCGCGGCGGGCGAGGTTGAAACCTCGTCGGGCGCCTTTGCCGTCAAGATCCCGTCGTCGTTCGACCAGACGCGCGACATCTACCAGCTGCCGATCAAGGTGAACGGCGACAGCGTGGTGACGCTCGGCGACCTGGCCACGATCAACCTGACGTTCGAGGATCGCGAGGGCACAGCCCGCTTCAACGGCGACACCTCGGTTGCGCTGCAGGTGGTCAAGCGCAAGGGCTTCAACCTGATCGATACGGCTCAGCTGGTGCGCGAGATCGTGGCCGAGGAACAGGCGACCTGGCCCGAGGAGCTGCAGCAGGCGGTTATCGTCTCGACCTCGATGGACACCTCGGGCGAGGTGCGCGCGATGGTCGACCAGCTCGTGGGCTCGGTTCTGACCGCGATCGCGCTTGTGATGATTGTGGCGCTCGCCTCGCTCGGGCCGCGGCCGTCGCTGCTCGTGGGCTTCGCGATTCCGACCTCGTTCCTTCTGTGTTTTGCGCTGCTCGCGGCCATGGGCGTGCCGATCTCTAACATCGTGATGTTCGGCCTGATCCTCGCCGTCGGCATGCTCGTCGATGGAGCCATCGTGGTCGTGGAATATGCCGACAAGCGCATCCGTGAAGGCTCGGGGCCAATGCATGCCTATGTCGAGGCGGCGCAGCGGATGTTCTGGCCCATCGTGTCGTCGACCGCGACAACGCTTTGTGCCTTCCTGCCGATGCTGTTCTGGCCCGGCGTGCCGGGGGAGTTCATGGGGATGCTCCCCGTGACGCTGATCTTCGTGCTCTCGGCCTCGCTGGTTGTCGCGCTGATCTATCTGCCGGTCATGGGCGGTGTGACAGGCCGGATGACGCGCGCCTTCGGCCGCTCGGCCGATGCCCTGCGCGCGGCCCTGCCCTGGTTCGCGCGGGCCGTCCTTGTTCCGCCCTCGATGTATCTGATTTTCCTCGGCGCCATGCAGGTGCTGAACCCGGCCTACATCCTTCCAGAGGACGCGCCGGGCACCCTGGGCACGCTGTTCGGCGCGGTGCTCTTCGCTGCGGGATGTGTGGCGACCTCGATCACCGTGGACGCCGCCAAGCTGCCCCGGCGCGAGAAGAAGGTGCGCGCCGGCTATCGTCGCTCGCCGTTCGGCTGGATCATCACCGCGATCGCCGGCAACCCGATCATGCCGGTGGTCGTGATCGTGGGCGTCGTGCTGTTTGTCATCACGGTGTTCTCGTCATTCGGGCAGAACAATCGCGGCGTCGAGTTCTTCGTTGAGACCGAACCCGAGCAGGCCATCGTCTATGTCCGGGCCCGCGGCAACCTGGGCCTGGCCGACAAGGATGCGCTGGTGCGCCAGGTCGAAGACGTCATCATGACCCAGCCCGGCATCCGTTCGGCCTTTGCGTTTGCCGGCGACGGCGGCCTCAACGCGAACACGGGCGGCTCCTCGGGCCCGCGTGACTCGATCGGCCAGGTGCAGATCGAGATGGTGCCGTGGGACGAGCGCCCCCGCGTGACCGAGCCCGTCGAGATCTTCGGCATCGAGGTGCTGGAGCGCGAAATCATCGACCCCGCCTTCGACGGCAACGCGGTGATGGATGCGCTGCAGGCGCGTCTTGACGAGATCCCAGGGATCTTCACCGAGGTGTCGGAGCTCGCGCAGGGCCCGGCGCAGGGCAAGCCCGTGCATCTGCGCATCAAGGGCGAGGATTTCGACGAGCTTCAGGCCGCAGTGGCCGTCGCCCGCGCGCAGTTCGACGAAACCCCGGGCCTCGTCGACGTTGAAGACACGCTGCCCCTGCCCCGGATCGACTGGGAGATCGATGTCGATGTCGAGCAGGCGGGCCGCTATAGCGCCGACGTCGCGACCGTGGGCGGTATGGTACAGCTCGTCACCCGCGGGATCTATCTCGACACGATGCGCGTGCCGACCTCCGAGGAAGAGATCGAGATCCGCGTTCGCCTGCCGGAAGAGGACCGTGTGCTGTCGACGCTCGACACGCTGAAGGTGCGCACGTCCGACGGCCTGGTGCCCCTGTCAAACTTCGTCACCCGCACGCCAGTGCCGGCCCTGCCCCGGATCGACCGCGTCGACCAGTCGCGCTACTATGATGTGAAAGCGGATGTCGCGCCGAACCTCGTGAAGCTCGTCAATGCGAGCGGCGAGAGCATGGATGTTGTGCCGGTCAGCGAGACCGAGCCTGGCGGGGCCTGGGCCGCAGAGGTTGCCGCGGGCGATCTCAGCGCAATTCCCCTGACCCCAACGGAGCGGATCGAGACGCTGACAGCCTGGCTGGAGGCGGAGCAGCCCCTGGGCGTGCTCGATTGGGAATGGACGGGCGATCAGGAAGAGCAGGCCGAAAGCCAGGCGTTTCTGCAATCGGCCTTCGGTGCCGCGCTGGGCCTGATGTTCATCATCCTGCTGGCGCAGTTCAACTCGTTCTACAACGCCGTGCTGGTGCTTGTGGCCGTGGTCCTGTCCACCACAGGCGTGCTGATCGGCATGATGGTGATGGAACAGCCCTTCTCGATCATCATGACCGGCACCGGGATCGTCGCGCTCGCGGGGATCGTGGTGAACAACAACATTGTGCTGATCGACACCTATCAGGAATTCAGTCGCTTCATGCCCAAGATCGAGGCGATCATCCGCACCGCCGAGGCGCGGATCCGGCCCGTTCTGCTGACCACGATCACCACGATGGCGGGCCTCGCGCCTATGATGTTCGGCCTCAGCCTCGACTTCTTCGGGGGCGGCTATTCGGTCGACAGCCCGACGGCGCTCTGGTGGAAGCAGCTTGCGACGGCGGTTGTGTTCGGTCTGGGCATCGCGACGGTTCTGACACTGGTGCTGACGCCCTCTCTGCTGGCTCTGCGGGTGTGGGCGGGCGAAGGCGCCTACCGGCTGTCGCGCGGCGTGAGCCATCTCGCGATGGGGGACGACAGCGCCATCGGCCGCGATGTCGCCCTCACCCGCGCCGCCCGCCAGGCCAAGAACCCGACGCTGGTGTTCGAACCAGAGTTCTTCAGTCTGCCGGCGCCGGCGAGCCGTCCCGCCCTTGCTCCTGCGGTCGGTATGGACGAGGTCGCAGAACCAGATCGCCCGGCCGCCGTGACCACCCACGACGCAACGCCGATCCAGCCAGAGCCCACGCCGCCTGAGTCCTCGCCCGAAGAACCCCTGCGCGCGGCCGAATAGGCCCCGCGCCGGTGGAGCGTGCCCCGCCTAGGCTTGACATGACAGCGAGGAGCCCGGAGAGGCGCTCTCACGCGCGACAAGGCTGCCGGGGCACACCGGAGAGAGCCCTAGAGCGTTTCAGGTTTTGACGGAAGCGTATCCTGCGTTCTTGAAGTAGTTTGCACAGTCTTGTGCTGAGAAGCGATCGAGTATCGTTCCGACGGCCCGCCAGAGTGTTTCTCGTGTGCGGGCGCTGGTGTTTCTC